>JAYEIC010000001.1:0-10087 GCA_034659935.1 Methanobacteriota archaeon
AAATAAAAAAAATAAAAAAAATAAAAAATATAAAAAGTATAAAAAAATATAAAAAAATATAGATGTATGCTTCACAAAATTTTTTTATCTTTTTTTTTTATTTCACATCTCTTTTTTCCACTGGAAACAAAGGGGTTATATAATCAGGCACCAAGATTTAGTAGATCAAAAACCTAAACTTAAACTTAAATTCAGACTTTCATAATTTACGTTTTCTGTTAATTTCGGTGATTTTATGCCAGAAGAAAAAAGGGGCTCATTACGGTTATTTGATAAATATCTGAATAACCAGAGCATATTTAAAAACAGGGAGGTATTGAGACATTCTTACCGTCCTCATATATTGCCACACAGACGCCCCCAGATAGATCATATTGCTTCTATTCTGGCTCCGGCAATTAGAAATGAAACCCCATCTAATATTCTGATATATGGAAAAACAGGTACAGGAAAAACCGCATCAGTGGGATATGTCGGTACAGAACTTGAGAATGCATGTGTTGAAATGGGTAAATCATGCCATGTTATTCACCTGAATTGTGAAGTCATTGATACACAATACAGAGTACTTGCACAGATTACCAATCATCTTGAAGACACAGATTCACGTTCAAGTGACCGTCCACGCAACACAGTTCCAATGACCGGCTGGCCTACTGACCAGGTGTACATGGAACTTAAAAATCAGGTTGAACTTATTGGAGGTGTCCATGTTGTTGTACTGGACGAAATTGATAAACTCGTTAAAAAAAGTGGCGATGAAATTCTCTATAATCTGACAAGGATTAATTCAGATCTCAAAAATTCCAGAATCAGCATAATCGGAATTTCAAATGATCTCCGTTTCACTCACTTCTTAGACCCACGTGTCCTCTCCTCCCTCTCAGAGGAAGAACTTGTCTTTCCACCTTATAATGCTCCACAACTCTGTGATATTCTTCAGCAGCGGGCTGAAAATGCGTTTATTGAAGAAACGCTTGGAGAAGGTGTAATTCCCCTGTGTGCTGCGCTTGCAGCTCAGGAACACGGCGATGCACGTCGAGCGCTTGATCTGCTCCGTGTCTCAGGGGAACTTGCCGAACGTGCAAACGAGAAAAATGTTCTTGAAAAGCATGTAAAGAGAGCACAGCAGAAGATTGAGACTGACAGTCTCATCGAATGTGTTTCTACATTGCCAACCCAGAGTAAGATTGTCCTGTACTCCATGATTATTTTCTCTGATCTGAAAACTCAGGTATTCACAACCGGGGAGGTTTCACAGGTATACCGTGAGGTAGCACAAATTCTTGATATTGATGTCCTTACTCACCGGCGTATCACAGACTTAATTTCAGAACTTAACATGCTTGGTGTGATCAACACCCGTGTGGTTTCACGTGGAAGATACGGACGCACAAAAGAGATGTGGTTTGGAACTACTACAGAAAGGATCAAAGAAACACTCCTGAAAGATTCACGGTTTGAGAATGATAAATTTAAAAATCTTGACCTGAATCGTTTCAAAACGTCATTCAGGTGAAATTATGGATGAAAAAGATCGGTTGATACTGACAATAATTGAGGATGACTGTAACCTCGCGGTAAGTGAGATTGCAGATATGGTTGATCTCACAACAGATGAAGCCAAAGCGAGAATTAAAGCATTTGAGACATCTGGCATAATAATCAGGTATACAGCAGTTGTAGACTGGGAACGTGCCGATAACGGGGCTGTTGCAGTACTCCTTGAACTCAAAGTTACCCCTGAACCAGTCTATGGTTATGACAGGGTGGCAGAGCAGCTCGCCCGTTTCAGAGAAGTCAGATCAATCCGGTTGATCAGTGGAATATATGACTTCCAGCTTCTCATCATTGGAAATAATATACATGATATAGCCCGTTTTATTGCCGAACATGTAGCTCCGATTGAACAGGTAAATGAGACTGCTACAATACTTATTATGAAGACATACAAAGCAAACGGACAGGAATTTTTTGAGAGAAAAGAAGGAAAAAGACTTCCTTTCTCATTTTGAGGGATAAATATGAGGGATTTTAGGTCAAAACGAGCCCGTGATATACCACCATCAGGCATCAGGAAATTTTTTGACATTGCACAGGAGATGGAAGATGTTATTTCACTTGGAGTGGGTGAACCGGATTATAATACCCCGTGGATTGCAAGGAAAGCGGCCATCCGTTCAATAGAAGAGGGGCTGACAGCATACACTTCAAACAAAGGTATACACGTTCTGCGTGAAGAGATTGGAAAATATCTTGACCGGCGCTTTAATCTTCACTATGATATAGAGGATGAGATGGTTGTGACAACCGGGGCGTCTGAAGCAGTTGATATTGCCCTGCGTGCGGTTGTTAACCCGGGTGATGAGGTGCTGATTGGTGATCCCTCATATGTCGCATACACTTCAGGTGTCATGCTCTCTGACGGTGTGCCTGTCCAGGTGCCGTGCCTTGAAAAGGAACAGTTCCGGCTTACGGCAGACGCGCTTATGGAAAAGATTACCCCGAAATCCAGGGTGGTACTCTGCAATTTCCCGAACAATCCAACCGGTGCGGTGATGAACAGGGATGACTACAGGGAAATTGCTGATGTCATTGTTGATCATGACCTTCTCTTGATCAGTGACGAGATATATACGGAGATGACCTATGACGGTGAACCGACCGCTGCTGCATCTCTTGATGAACTCCGGGAGAGGACAATAACAATCAACGGTTTTTCAAAGGCATATTCGATGACCGGATGGCGTGTCGGTTATCTGTGCGCACCAAAAGAACTCTGTGAAGCAATACTGAAAATCCATCAGTATGTAATGCTTTCAGCACCTACCATGGGGCAGTTTGCGGCAATTGAGGCTCTCAGGAATGCCGGTGATGCACGCGATGAGATGATAAGAGAATACAAAATCAGGAGAAATCTCTTTGTGCGTGGTCTGAACAGGATAGGTCTTGACTGCCACATGCCCAAAGGGGCGTTCTATGCGTTCCCGTCTATTGCTCACACGGGACTTTCAGATGATAAGTTTGCTGAGAGTCTCTTAACAAAACACCATGTGGCAGTCGTTCCCGGCCGCGCTTTCGGTCCTTCAGGTGTGAATCATATCCGCTGTTCGTATGCAGTCTCACGTGAGAATTTAAAAACTGCGCTTGAATGTATTGAGGAGTTCATCTCAGACTTAAAGAAGTAAAAATCTCTTATATTTTCATATTTTTACATTTTTACATTTTTACATTTTTCCGTTTAATTTTTGTACTATACAGGCTCTGTCAGAATTAGCATTTGTATTAAAAGGAATTCAAATATTTAACCTGGTAAGAAATAAAATATTATTAATTTTTCCTATTCAGGTCAATTTATTGTTGTGTTGTCCACACAAATTTGGTTCTGTCACAGCCTGTGCCTGTATAAGGAGAAGACCAGATATTCCTGGAAATTTGATTTTTCAAGTATAATTTCAGTCAGTATGACAAACCCCTTTATTTCCACTGGAGATCCTGATATAATTTCTAAGACCAGACCTGAAATGTGTGTATCTGCCTCTTCTGAATAATTATCTCATCCTGAAGTAATTTCATCTTTAGTCTGCAGATTAATCTATATTGGAAAGGCCGGGATTTCTAATGTTCCTGTTTTTTTATTTTGTATGAAAAACTAAAATCCGAAGGTAATTTCAAATTATATCTTCAAATCATGGATATTATTGAGAACAGGCAACTGAGTTTTTTTCTTATTTTGAGATATTATAAACCCCATTATTTCCACTGGAACTCTGATGATGGAAATTTCTGATTGTAATATAATTTTTGGTGTTGCTGTTTGGTATTATTCAATCAGAGACCCGGATTTGATTTTTGCCTGAGTTGATAGACCTGGTATCCTTATTAGCTGGCATGAAAATGTGATACGACTTCCATTTTCAGCAAACAGTGCCTGATGCTGAGGTACCATGCACGTTTCCCTGAAGAATTACTAAAATAGTACATCAGACTGACACCTTCTGCCGACGGGATCGGATGTTAACTTTTATCACCTATATTACCCTAAACGTAGATGATTGAATAATGAGTTGTATAATAATTGTTGGTGGGTTCTTTGGTGATGAAGGGAAGGGCAAAATCGTTGCGCATGTTGCGCACAAGGATCGTCCCTCTATTATCTCACGCGGAGGAGTCGGTCCGAATGCAGGTCACACAGTACAGGTTGGAGATAAGGAATACGGCGTAAGGATGATTCCCTCGGGTTTTGTATATCCCGACGCAAAACTCATGATAGGGGCAGGTGTGCTTGTTAATCCTGACGTCTTAAAGAGTGAAATTGAAATGGTCAATGTGGGTGACCGTATCTTTGTCGATAAGCGTTGCGGCATTATTGAGCAAGATCATATTGCAAGGGATAAAGGGGATGCATACCTCTCAAAGACTATAGGTTCAACCGGTAGCGGTTGCGGACCAGCCAATATGGACAGGGTGAACCGTGTTGGCAGGCAGGCAAAAGAGATCCCTGAACTGGCAGATTATCTCATAGATGTTCCTCTTGAGATTAACAGCGCACTGGACAGGGGCGAAAACGTGCTCCTTGAGGGCACACAGGGTTTTGGCATATCCCTCTTTTTCGGAACGTACCCCTTTGTTACGAGCAAGGACACCTCTGCTTCACAGATTGCAGCAGATAACGGTGTTGGGCCAACAAGAATTAATGATGTTATCGTGGTCTTTAAGGCATATCCGACCCGTGTCGGTGAAGGACCGTTTGGCACAGAAATGACACGCAATGAGTCAGAAGCCTTAGGTATTAAGGAGTTCGGTACAGTTACCCATCGTGAACGGCGTATCGGTGGCTGGGATGGAAAAATGGCGCGCTATTCTGCAATGATAAACGGCTGCACTATCGCTGCCATCACCGGGATAGACCATGTTGATCCTGCCTGCTATGGAGCTACAGAGTATAGTCAGCTTACTGATAAGGCCTTAGCCTTCCTAAAGCAGGCAGAAGAGGATATCGGAGTGCCGGTTAAACTGATTTCAACCGGACCCGAGATGACCCAGATTATTGACATCAGATAACTGAGGGGATTAAAATGAAAGTATCTACACTTGATATACTCTGCTGCCCGGTCTGCAAGGGTGACCTTGAACTTACGGTACTTGAGAAGACAGAACTAACAAGCGGAGAAGAGGATATTATTGAGGGCAGCCTCAGGTGCGCAAAGTGCAATGTGGAATATCCCATATCAGAAGGCATCCCAAATCTTCTCCCAAAGGAACCTGAGTGAAATAACCCGGATAAAAAAATTCAGGATCCTGGACAGGGCTAATCCCTGTCATTTTAATGGCCGGAGCAGTCACCACGTTTAGAAAAAAAGTAATTTAAGTAAAAAAAAGAAATCCGGGTATAAGAAGGGGGATAGTGTTAATGGATGTGAAAAACTGTGAAGTTAATATAAACAGGAGGGGAATTAATTCAGTGGATGTGGTGCCCTCAATCGAAGTGGCGCCGGGTGACGATCTTGTACTGAAGTTGATCAATCACGGATCTGCCATACATCTGACCCTTTCTTCATCAAATTCCATGAAATATACAGATTTTTTCCATGACAATCTCTATCTTCCCGATATTGTAGAATACAGGATACCAATTCTGGATATTGCTCCTGCCGGCAGTTTTAGCGTGGATATAATTACAGGATACGGGGTAAATAAAAAATCGCTCAACGTAGTTGTCGTAATGCCGGAGGAGACATTTGTCTCTACAGATGAGGAGTTTGAGCCTGAAACAAAACCTAAGAATAAATCTGGTGAAGAATCAGAATTCCCATGGCTTATTGCTGTTATACTGATTATTGCCAGCCTTGGATTCGGTGCCAATATTGTGTACCAAAATATATATCTTAATATTGCCACATTTGTATTTCTGGTAGCCGGGGTAATAGTCGGATGGTTGTATCAGCGTTAGTCATCTGGCTTTCGCTGACTGTTGACCGGCTCTTTGGGGATCCCCCAAATTTTCTGCACCCGGTAGCATACCTTGGACGGTTTATAAGCTGGTGGGGGAGACCTGAATTATATCCGCCCTCTCTTCAGCGGACTGCGGGAGTTCTCTTCACTATCATTACTGCAGTTCTTTTTGCACTCCCTTTCTGGCTGTCTGAATCTTATGCACCGTTAATACTCATTATCATTGCAGGTCCTTTTTTACTGAAGATCTGCCTTTCCTGGCGGTGTCTTGAGGAGCATGTGGAGTCTGTAATCACTGCTCTTGGGAGCGGGACAGAAGAGGGGCAAAAGAGTGTCAGAATGCTTGTTTCCCGTGATACATCTCTGCTCGGTGATGAGGAGGTGCTCTCTGCAGCATATGAATCAATGGCAGAAAACCTTGTGGACAGTATTATCTCTCCGCTCTTCTTCTTCACATTTTTTGGTTTTGCTGGTGCGGCCTTTTTCCGGGCAGTAAACACAATGGATGCGATGCTGGGGTACAGAGACGAACGTCTCAGGCTTGGTTGGTTTCCTGCGCGACTGGATGATCTCCTGAATTATATCCCGGCTAGGCTGGCAGGCCTCATTCTGCTGTTGTATTTTGCGGCAAAGGGCCGTTTTTCCCCTGCATGGAAGGTCTTTTGCAGTGACAGGAAAAGACGTCCGGGTTTCAATGGCGGTATTCCCATGTCAGTTATTGCCGGTGGTACAGGCATCAGGTTCACTAAACCCGGTTCATATGAGATTGGCGAAGGGGAGCACTCTCTTAAGGATTCTGGCCATCTGATTGTGGCAGCGGTTCGTGCGGCAACTGTGCTGTCAGCGCTGCTCTTTACTCTGATCATCTTCTGCATCTGGTGGTCTGGTCCCGGCAGCTCCCTGATGATATTTTTACCGGCTCTGTGAACCGGAATCGGAAAAAAGCCAGATTTAAGATTGTAATATCTCTGGATAACAGCAGGTGCCATTGACTGACTGAGGGTTTGACAGCCTGATTTCTATACTACAACACTGGTCTTTATTACAGGTTTGCAACAATATATAAAGACAATGCAACTTGAAGAGCTCAGGTTTGGAACCGAATTAATTAAGCGTGGATTTGCCGCCATGCAGAAGGGAGGCGTTATTATGGATGTCGTGAACGCAGAACAGGCTGTAATAGCAGAACAGGCTGGTGCTGTCGCTGTTATGTCACTTGAGCGTGTTCCTTCTGATATCCGCAAGGCAGGTGGTGTTGCCCGCATGGCAGATCCGGAAATAGTCACAGAAATTATGGACGCAGTCTCTATCCCTGTAATGGGAAAGACGAGGATCGGTCACTTTGTCGAGGCACAGGTGCTCCAGAGCCTTGGTGTTGACATGATCGATGAGAGTGAAGTGCTGACACCCGCAGATGAGGAATATCACATCGACAAGAAGGCGTTTACCGTGCCGTTTGTCTGTGGTGCAAGAAACCTCGGTGAGGCCTGCCGTCGTATTGACGAGGGTGCAGCGATGATCCGTACAAAAGGAGAGGCAGGCACAGGAAATGTTGTCGAGGCGGTCCGTCACATGCGGGCAATTATGGGCGAGATCAGAGAGTTGAGGAATATGGATGACAAGGAGCTTGCAGCACGTGCACGTGTGATCGAGGCACCGTTTGCAATTGTTAAGGACTGCGCTGAGCGTGGGCGCCTGCCGGTTGTGAACTTCTCTGCAGGTGGTATTGCAACTCCGTCTGATGCAGCACTCATGATGCAGCTCGGTTGTGACGGTGTCTTTGTCGGCTCAGGTATTTTCAAGTCAGAATTCCCGGAGATAATGGCAAAAGCGATCGTTGAGGCTGTGAACAACTACAATAATCCGGATGTTATCGCCAGTGTGAGCCGTGGTCTCGGGAAGGTAATGCCTGGTCTTGATGTGCACCTGTTAAAAGACGAAGAGGTGCTCCGCTTCCGTGGGAATTAAGATTGGTGTGCTTGCCCTTCAGGGCAATGTAAGCGAGCATATTGACGCGTTTTTTGCGGCTCTTGACTCGATGGGCCTTTCAGGGGATGTGATCCCGGTCCGGTCACTCTCTGATCTGAAAGGTCTCTCTGCACTTGCAATCCCCGGTGGGGAGTCGACCACAATCAGCCGTCTTATTGATAAAAACGGGATGAGGGAAGCAATACAATCCTTTGACGGCGGTATTTTTGCGACGTGTGCCGGAATGGTCCTGATGGGAACCGGGGTGGATGATCCGCGGGTTGAACCACTTGGTCTGATGGATATGACGGTGAGCAGGAACGCCTTTGGGCGTCAGCGTGAATCTTTTGAGGCTGATCTTAATATTGAAGGGTTAAGTGAATCCTTCCATGCAGTATTCATCCGGGCACCGGTTGCCACGGGCATCGGGCCGGGTGCAACTGTTATCAGTTCTGTCAGGGAAAATATAATACAGGATGCAACCGGGCAGGATGCAACCGGGCAGGATGCAGATGTCGGAGAAGGCGGCGTTGCTGTTGTGCAGGGGAAGCACATGGCACTCTCATTTCACCCGGAACTTGGGACTGATCTGAGGCTTCATCTCATTTTTATAAAAGGGATTTTGGGATAGAGAATTACGAAGGGAAGAGAAGGTGGGGTACGCTGTTACCGGTATATGCCAGCGTCCTCCTCTATCCTTCTATTCTTCCTTATCCTTTTGCCGTATATGGGAGATATTACAGAGTCGTACCGAGGGTTAGCATGTCTTACAGAGTCTTACCTCTCACCCCGGTACAAATGGAGATACCAAAATGCGATCTGCCGATCTCAGGATGAGGATACGCCCTTAACATTTAATCCTCTCTAATGAGAAACAGGTAAGTAATGCCAGACATTGCTATCATCGCAGGTTCTGCTTCAGATCAGGCAATTGTGGACAAAGCAACCACAGTTCTGAAAGAGAAAGGAATAGAATACGACTACCGTATACTCTCGGCGCATCGTAACCCGGATGAACTGGATACCTATATAAAATCAAGCACTGCAAAGGTATTTATTACAATTGCAGGCCTCTCTGCTGCTCTCCCGGGCGTTGTCGCCTCAAGGACAGAGAAACCTGTAATCGGGGTGCCGGTCTCGGGCACACTCGGCGGTCTGGATGCACTCCTCTCAATTGCGCAGATGCCCAGAGGGGTGCCTGTCGCATGTGTGGGTATTGACAACGGTGCAAACGCGGCCCACCTCGCGGTGCGGATTCTTTCATTATAAGGAGAAAATAAGGGGGAAATCAGACATTGCAGGAATGGTAACTGTTCACGCTATCACTTCCTGAAGCGTGTATGGTTACAAAAAATGTTTCGGAATGTTCTATAGACTGTGTAAGTGTTTACGCTGATGCAGATCCCTGAGATGCCGGAGAAGAACGCGATTTAAATTAGTTTAAAAAGTGACGTTCGTAACTGTATTGGTAGAAAATATTGCTCGAAGCCCGATACACTCTCGTCAAAGATCTTCATAAGGAAATCTCTGGCGATTTCCCTGCCTTTCAGGTAGTTGATAATAACATCCGTATCCACAAGGAACCGGGTTTTATACATTATCAATCCTCTTTGTTCTCTTATCCCATCCACTCCTTATATCATCAACATATTCTACCCCGCCTTTAATCTCGCTTTTTTCGGACCAGGCACCAAATGCTTTTATTGCATTCTCTCTTGGTGTATCCCTTTCCAATGTGATTCTCACCACACTATTAACTGCCAGACCCATTTCCTTTTTAATTTTTTCGGGTAGCGGTATATGTCCATCAGGTAAAATTTTTGCAGTATAATTTAT
Organism: Methanobacteriota archaeon; assembly: GCA_034659935.1. Taxonomy (GTDB): domain Archaea; phylum Halobacteriota; class Methanomicrobia; order Methanomicrobiales; family Methanomicrobiaceae; genus DAOVRB01. Next base: position 9,760 of record JAYEIC010000001.1, read on the forward strand.
AGTTTTCATTATTTCACTTCATTTATGCTATTTATAACCCCTGTAATTAAATATGTTCTCACTGGCAATCGCTTGTTATTTCATAGCATGGCCATTCCTATCCCCATTTCTCCCAATCCACTTATACACAAACCCGGCACCATATAATCCCTCTCTTCATACTCAGAGCGGAAATTCTCCACAGACAACTCAGGCCCTTATATAATCCGGAGAAAAATTACCGGAAAAAGGGCGCAATTTCAAAAACATTGTAATGTTTTTTTACCAGAGGGTCCGAAATGGGTCTGAAATGGGTCTGAAATGGGTCTGAAATGGGTCTGAAATGGGT
>JAYEIC010000001.1:10187-16556 GCA_034659935.1 Methanobacteriota archaeon
ATAATCCGGAGAAAAATTACCGGAAAAAGGGCGCAATTTCAAAAACATTGTAATGTTTTTTTACCAGAGGGTCCGAAATGGGTCTGAAATGGGTCTGAAATGGGTCTGAAATGGGTCTGAAATGGGTTTGAAACTTAAGAACAAATCCGGAAAGTTTATGCATCATGGGAGTTAAAATCACCATTTGAGTGTATGCTTTAGACAAATATACATTTCACCGTATCTTATTTGATATGGCAGATGAGATTTTAAAGGAACTGATAGTATGAGGTTATGAGGTTTTGGAATTATGCACTATAACCACTTTAAAATTGTGCTCTGTATTTTTCTTCTGTTATGTGCTGCTTCTCCGGTATGTGCCCAGTTTGAGCCATCTGTTAATTTTTCGTCAACACTTCGATCAGGTCAGGTACCACTAACTGTAGACTTCACTGATGACTCAACCGGTGATCCGGTCTCATGGTTATGGAATTTTGGTGATGGTGAGACTTCTTCTCTGAAAAATCCGTCACATACGTACACTGACACAGGTACATATTCGGTATTACTACAGGTCAGCAATAGTTATGGGTCAAGTTCTCTGACAAGGTCTGATTATATTGTAGTAATAAGTGGTGGGGTTTCTCCAACTGCTGAATTTTTTTCTCTGGTAAGAACAGGCACGTCACCCCTTACTGTTCAGTATACTGATGAGTCAACAGGTGATCCGGTCTCATGGTTGTGGGATTTTGGTGATGGTGAGACTTCAGCCGAAAAAAATCCAAAACATGTTTATTCTGATGTCGGTTCATATACGGTGTCACTGAGTGCAACAAACAGCAAAGGTACAGGGCAAAACTCAAAGACTGATTATATTGTTGTGATAGGTATTTCCGGCTCTTTAAATGCTGATTTTTCTGCATCACCACTAAAAGGGACAGTTCCTCTCAGAGTATACTTTACTGATTTGTCAACAAGCAGTCCTGAATCATGGTTATGGGATTTTGGTGATGGTGAAATTTCAACCGAAAAAAACCCTGAACATACGTACACAGAATCTGGTACATATACCGTATCACTGAGTTTTGAAAATGACAGGGGTACAGCCTACAAAAGAAAAGATGCATTGATACAGGTTAATATGTACTCTGATGATCCTGTCCGGAATCCGGGTTTCAGAAACCCTGATGTTGATACTCCGCGTCCTTATGTCAATTTTTCTGCTGAACCTCTTTTTGGTGATTATCCGTTAAAGGTGCGTTTTACTGATATGTCTGTTCCCGAACCCTCATTATGGCTCTGGGATTTCGGTGACGGGAAACTGTCAAATCAGTGTGATCCTTATCATACATATGATTCTCCTGGCAAATACAGCGTTTCACTTAAAGTTACCAACTATTATGGCGCCTCTAATATCACAGAAAAGGTGGATTATATTGTAGTTGGAGGAGTTTTTTCTGATGAAAATGTTTTTATCAGTAACAAAGTGGGTGATGAAGATAATGCCTGTGATCTGCCAGAAGAAAATTCACTGGATTCCGGTAAAAACAGTAAATCTGCAACACTGATTAATCCGACACAGACTGTTTTGGAGGATTCAGATGATTCAGATGATTCAGTGAATTCTTCGCTTAATTCGGATGGAGATACAGGCGGTGGTGTTATTTCCTGGATCTGGATTATTCTGATATTTTTAGTAATTTCCGGAATTGCGTATTATGCCTGGAATAACAGATCTTCCGGAGATCTATAATTATAGTGCGTAACAGTTCACGAACAGAAGAGGCAGAAAACCAGACATTGCAGGAATGTCTGGTTCTTAACTATACCTCCTCACAACCCTTTTCACCAACTTCCTCAGCAGAACAGACCATCGCTGAAATTGTACCGTCATTATCCCGGATCAGTGTATTATGCCAGACAACTCTCCTCTCTTCACCGGTCTTTTTGAGGAGGTTACCCCTCTCAGAGTCCGGAGGAGAGAGTTCACCTGAGGTTATGCATGAAAAATTCTGCCTGATCTTATCCCTCATCCTGAGAGGGACAACTGTACTAAACCAGTCCTGACCTATAAGATCGGCCTCTTTCTCATAACCAAGGATCTGACATCCCTTCCTGTTAATGCTGGTAATCTCTCCGTTCCTGTCCACAACAGCGATCATCACACCTGCGAGATCAAGATAACTCTGTGCCTGATCACGCTGCCTTTTAAGGAGGTCTTCTGCTTCCTTTCTTTTTGTGATATCCTCAACAATTGTGAGAATATACTTTGGAGAGGACTTTGAGTTGTAAATCGGCACCTTTCTGGCTATCAGTACCCGTATCCCCCCGCCCGGAATGGTGACGGCTTCTTCCGGGAGTTCAACAGGCAGACCGGTCTGTACCACCTCGTTATCACCTGCGATGAGCAGATCTGAGAGTGTGTCCGGAAACAGTTCGTCACTGCGTTTTCCCACAGGCAACTCCTCTCCACCGCCGAGCACCTCTTCAGCCTGCCTGTTAAAAAAGACAAAAGTATTTGTCTCCAGTTCTTTGACAAGCACCATTGCAGGGATGTTTCTGACAATTGAATGGAGAAAGGACTTCCACTGCGAGACCCTCCGTATCGCATTTCTGCGTTCTGATATATCACGGCAGACAAGACGGTAACCGATGAGGTCATTCAGTTCATCAAACTGCGGGCATCCGCTTGATTCAAGGATTACACAGGAACCGTCACTGTGGTGCATTGCAATCTCAACGAGACAGTCTGCACCGGAATTCTCTTTGCCTGAGAAAAAGGCGTCTTTTACTTTTCCGGCTGTTTTCTTTTCCATGTAATCAAAGATAGAGTTCCCTGTCATCTCATCCGGTGTATAGCCTAAAATATCCGTTGTCCGCGGACTTACATATGTAAAGATCATCTCATCATTTAAGATCCAGATGGCATCATTGATCTCCTCAACAAGGCTGCGGTATGTATTTTCGCTCTCTCTTAGTGCTTCTTCTGCATTTTTATGCTCTGTAATATCCTCGAGCATAACAGTAACAGCGGGTGATCCGTCATTGAAAACCGCAGGGATGATTCTGACACGGTAATACATTACCTCATCAACCCTGACAAAGCGGAGTTCATCAGATGTTTCAGTACCCGAAAAAGCCTCTTTTATCTTTTCTATGATAAGCGGGTGATCAAAGGCAGTGAGTCTGGAATCCCGTAGTTTTTTACCGATGAGACCCTCACGTTCGGCCATGATAAATCTGCAGAGAGCGTCATTGACCTGAATAATGTACATCTCATGGTCTATGACAAACATAAGGTCAGAAGAGAAGTCAAGCATTGCCGAAACCGGAATTCTTTGTGAGATGAAGTAAACCTTGGCTTTCCCATAGGTTTTCAGGTCCACCTGCCCTGAAATCAGGAGCATATCGAGATATCGTGAGACAGTGTTCCTGTTCACCCCGATCTCACCTGCAATATCAGAAACAGACATACCCCGCGGATTTGCCTTCAGAATATCAAGGATTTTTGATAGTTCACCGGTATAGGCATTCATTGAGTATGAATTAGTCTCATTGCAATACTTATGGATTTCGTTGTTGCCTGATGTAATGCAAAGGGGTAATGCATAGGTCTAATGCATGGCAATAGACCAAATATTTAAATAGTACGGGTGGTAATATAGTATGTAGCGAAACAGAGATAATCTGTTTCCTGAGGAAAAGAGAAATCAAAAATAAGAATAAACGCAAGTAATCCTGTTAAAAATCCATAGCTCAGGGAATTATAAGCAAAAATCTACCTCAAAATGCCTGGTACAACGATTAGACTAACATGTTCACCTCTCAAAAACACACGTACCAACACACAGTATTAATTTAATCTTAAACAGGCAACACACATTCCATTTTTCCTCTCCGTTTTTCCTCTCAGTTTTACTACAGTTTAGAACCATCTCAAAATATGACAGGATTACGTCTGACTCTCCTTTCTCCCATACTTTCCGGATATAAGAACTGCCAGCAGTACTGAAAGCAGAGGTATTGCTACAACAAGTCCCCAGCCAACAGCGTTTGCAGCAAACGGGTAGCCACCGTACGGGGACCACAATCTTTCTAAAAGACCTGTTATCAGTATTACTGAGAGAAAACCAGGTACGATTACTTTTATGCAGATATCCCACCAGCGTCCGGTGTTAATCTCTGATCTCTCGTTTATGAACTTCCTGAGGATAGAGAGGTCATAGAAATATCCGATTGCCACGGCTTCGAGAAGTCCGACTACCACAAGGAGAAAGACGCTCAGGTAGTAGTCGAATATATCCAGCCAGTAATAACCGGCGTCAGTTGTAAACAAAAGACCGATGGTAAAACCAGTTATACAGAGAATGGTGGCCAACAGCCATTTCGGTGCATTGATGTAGTCAGAGAGAGCGATACTCGTGGCCTCAACTGTGGCAAACGCCGAGTCTACTCCTAAGACGACGATCATGAAGAAGAACATCACCCCGAAAACCTCCGGAGCAAAGGGCAGCAGGCTGATTACAGCCGGATATGTAATAAACGCAAGTTCTATCCCGCCTTTTACCACATCACTTACAGGTACACCGGCTTTCTGAGCCAGGTATCCGAGTGTTGAAAATACCGCGAGACCCGCAACAAACGAGGTCAGACTGTTACTGACCACGATAATTATCGCGTTTCTTGTGACATCAGTCTTTTCAGGAAGAAGACTTGCATAGGCAATCATCACACCCCAGCCCAGTGAGAGTGTGAAGAATATCTGTCCGTATGCGGCAATCCAGACGTCGGGCTTTAAGAGAACGCTGAAATCCGGTGTCAGGTAATACGCGAGACCGTCCATTGCGCCGGGGAGTGTGATGCCACGGATAACAAAGATGATGATTAAAAACCACGGCGCAAGCACCGTTATCCAGATCATTTTTTCCACACTCTTCACACCTTTAAATATTGAGATATAGACCCAGAACCAGCTGATAAGAGCTCCCGCGACCACAAGCAGGTTAATACTGCCAAACGAGAGGACACTCTCAGAGATATGCAGGAAATTGTTAAAGAAAAAAGTTTCCGGGTCTGATCCCCATGCAAGGGAAGCAGAAAAGAATGTGTAGTTCACCGCCCATGCCATGATCACACAGTAGTAGGTTATTATTGCAAACCCGACCAGCACTGAAAGCCAGCCGATCCATGCAAAACGTCTGCCTATAAGTTTACGAAAAGAGAAAGGGGCCCCCCCGCGTGCTTTACGCCCAATCCCGAACTCCAGAATAAGAAGTGGGAGACCTACAGTTATGAGGGCAATTATATATGGTATCAGAAACGCACCGCCACCGTTTGAATAGCAGATATACGGGAATCTCCAGACATTGCCGATACCGATTGCAGCCCCGACCGCAGCAAGCACAAATGTTGTTCCCGAACTCCACCGTTCTTTTTCTCTCATCTCTTCCCTGACTGAACTTTTCATCCATCCGGATATATTATAGTTACGAATGTCACTTTTTGAACTATAATGAAGAAAACCAGACTTTTTACTAAAAGTCTGGTTTTCGACTATATTTTGCCAGATCTAAGATGTGCAAAGATCAATATATATTATGGGACGTACATTGGATTCACTATGAGAATGAGAACTGTTTCTGCTCTAATAATAGTTGCAGTAATCTGCATCCTGCTCACTGCAGGGTGTGCAACATTACCGGATCAGCCTGCACCAACCACTGAACCGACAGCCGTTGAGACCACAGTTGCGACAGCGGTTCCAACCGCCACATCTGAACCCGAACTGTTCCCTGACGCTCTTTCCCCGGGTGAAAAGTTTCTGTACGGCAGTGATGAAACTAAAATCGAGATGACTGTCAGAGGGGCTTACATTTATGAATATTACGAGTACCACGACAAGGACTGGGGCAGAGACGCGCAGGTCGACCCGGCAGATGGCAACAGGTTCCTGATCATTGATCTTATTGTTGCGCATAAAGGCACTAAAAAGGAGATCGGTGCACCATACCCGGGCTCTGTCTTTGTCTTCTTTGAAGGCCATCCATATCCCTGCAGGGATGAGAGAGCACACTCTGATAAATCACTTGTTAACACCCAGTGGACAACAGCGGATTACTACGGGGGTATTCTCCGCGTATATGAAAGAAGAGAAGGGTTGTTAATCTATGAAGTGCCGGAGAGCCTGACACTTGATAGAGCTTATGTGCAGGCGAACCTTGGTGATGAAACCACACCTGTGTGGAAACTAGCGTAAAACCAGTGGAGAGTCTAAGATAACCGGCAAATCCTCTTTTTTTCTTACAATTTCAGATGACTGCTCAAGCATTAAGTTTACGAGTTCGTGATGCCCGGCGTGCCGGAAGTCTGTCCTGAGAGATATCACCCTCT
>JAYEIC010000001.1:16656-18014 GCA_034659935.1 Methanobacteriota archaeon
GGAGAGTCTAAGATAACCGGCAAATCCTCTTTTTTTCTTACAATTTCAGATGACTGCTCAAGCATTAAGTTTACGAGTTCGTGATGCCCGGCGTGCCGGAAGTCTGTCCTGAGAGATATCACCCTCTTTCCCAGAGCGGTTGCATAACCCATCTCCCACGATGTGCCGGAGTCTGCATCTGCTCCATCAACAACCGCAACAATAACATCACTATTTTCCAGTGCTCTGACGTGCATATTAAAGATCTCTCTGTGCTCGTCTTTTCCACGCGACTGGCTCGTATCCCCTACTTCCTGCGGGAGGTATACATCAAAGAGATGTTCTGTGAGCATTTTGTGGAGGACGAGATTATAATCTGTTTCTGCCTCTGTAAAGAGAGGTCCGGCAAGGTAAATGCGAAACGCCGCAAAATCTTTTACATCCATCGCTAAAATCTCCGGGAAACGGGCGAGGAATGCCCCGCGCCCGGGACGTTTCTTCTCTGAATAATACGTTTGATTCACCCCGCAGGACGGTGACGAGTCTACTCCGATTATCGCAATGGGTGCGCCTTTTTCTTTAATGATCCTCCTGACTTCAGCCTCTTTTTCATCGAGAAGGGCAGAAAACTCCGGTGTGTTTAAACTTTCAAGGAAGTTTGTTGGTTTACGGACGGATCCTGAATATTCGGTCTCCGGGCAGGGGAGGGGAACGATTTCAATCCCAAAATGCCTGCAGCGGTCAATACATCGCGTAAAAAGCTCAATGTCTGATATTGTGGTGATACCCTGAGCACGGCAGGCAGGATCTGAAATACATGGGCACATGAGAACGTACATTGATTATTTTTTGGCACTCACACTTGATAGATGATACCACTCTTAGCCTTTCGTGACAATACCTGTGATCCGAAAAAGTGTTCTGTTAAGAGACTGGAACGGGCAGGCATGATTAAAATTTACACGAAATTAAAAGAGGTGCCAAAGAGTTCGCTGATACTTGACCCGACCGCAGCGCAGGCACTCTCACCGGCAGACAGGGGTGTCCCTTTCATCACCGCCCTTGACTGTTCGTGGGAAGTGTTAGACACAGGGGCAGTGCAGAAGTGGCCGGTCCGGCGGGCACTGCCGTTTCTCGTTGCCGCAAATCCGGGTCACTTTGGGAGGGCGTTTATGCTCAATTCGGTTGAAGCGCTTGCCGCGGCGTTATATATCCTCGGTGAACAGGAACAGGCACAGGATATTCTGGCAAAATTCGGGTGGGGTCTCAGGTTTATTGAGGTGAATCAGGAACCACTGGATGAGTATGCGGAAGCGAAGGACAGCGCAGAAGTGGTGGAGATACAGGCGTTGTATCTGTGAATGTGTGAATGTGTGAAT
>JAYEIC010000001.1:18114-27955 GCA_034659935.1 Methanobacteriota archaeon
ACAGAACGTGAGTCATGCACGTTTTCCCACATTTTCACAACCCGGCGGCGAATTTTATAAGAGTTTACTGTAAAAGAGAAGACAGAGAAAGACAGCCATGCACACCCCGTACAAAAACAGAATCATCCTCCACGTTGATATGGACAGTTTCTTTGCCTCAGTCGAAGTGAGAGAACGCCCAAAACTCAGAGGGAAACCTGTTGTTGTGGGTGCCGATCCGAAAGGGGGTGCTGGCAGGGGGGTGGTCAGCACGTGCTCTTATGAGGCCCGGGAGTATGGAGTCCGGTCAGGCATGCCCATCAGCCAGGCATTCCAGCTCTGCCCGCAGGCTGCCTTTCTCCCGGTGAATCTTACGCTCTACCATGAGGTCTCTGCACATGTAATGGAAATCATGGGCAGATATGCTGAAAAAATACAGCAGGTGAGCGTTGACGAGGCATATCTTGATATCAGCAGTGCGGGGAGTTTTGAGGCGGCAGAGGCAATTGCCAGAGAAATCATGGATGAGATCAGAGAAGGTGAGTATATCACCTGCTCAGTCGGTATTGCTCCAAATAAAGTTGTTGCAAAGATTGCATCTGATTTTAAGAAGCCTGAGGGTCTTACTGTTGTTACGCCCGGAGAGGTGCAGGCCTTCCTTGACCCCATGCCTGTTACAAAAATACCCGGGATCGGGAAGAAAACTAAAGAGAGGTTAAGATCAATCGGGATCTCCACCATCAGTGATCTTGCTGCCGCTGATATACAGGAGTTAATCTCCATTTTTGGGAAGTCTGGTATCAGGATGCATGAACTTGCATGCGGAACTGATGAAGGGGAGGTGGAGGACAGGGGAGAGAGGAAATCAATTGCCCGGGAAGTGACGTTTTTAAAGGACACCTCTGATCGTGATCTAATCTTTAAGACAGGAGAGTCGCTCGCAGAGGATGACTGCATGAGGCTTTCCGAACGGGGGTTCTGTTGCAGGACTGTGACAGTCAAAATCCGCTATACAGGTTTTGTCACAAAAACAAAGGCACAGACACTGGAGCATTTTACAGACGATCCGGCTGTGATCCGGAGATGTGCAGCCAGACTGCTCAGTGAGGTGTTAGAGGAGAAAAGTGTACGCCTGATCGGTGTTAAGCTTTCTAATTTTGAGAGTGGAGAGACCAGGCAGGCTACAATTGATGAGTTTGGTGAGTGACTGCCGGCTGCTCTGCCTGCCTGTTTCTGACCGCGGCAGGTATGATGTTGATTTGACGATAAACAGCAGGGTGCTCGTGGAGTCCTCTTAGAGCCTTCACCTGTTTTTTCACCTGTTCCTTTGCTTCAGGATATTTTTTATCTTCCCGCATTTTCACATCCAGCAGATGTTACCTGAAGTGACACAAAAGACACAAAAAAATTCACTTTCACACTGCACGGTGATCCTTTAAGACCCAATATTCCAATCTTAAAATATCAATAAAAAGGTGAAGATAATGCTGAAAAAATCCGGATATGTCCAGAGGAACCGCTACGAAGTGACTGATAGTGAAGGTACTCCCTGCTGGATTATTGAATTTAACATAGGTGGAAAGAGGTTTGGCATCCGTGTCGGCGAACTCAGGCGTGCACTTTCAGGTCCTCTCCCTGCCAGAGTGGAACACCTCCGTCAGAACTGGGGACAACACCTCACAGGTTTTGCCGGACGGGCGATACTTTCAAAATCAAAGAAAGCTCTCAACCTTGAGATGAACTCAGGGGAGTATTATACCATATCAGTAAAGGGGCTTAAAACCGTACTCGTAAATCCACGATTTTACGCCACCATCTCCAGAATCACGAGTGACAATCCCCGGAAAAAGTCATATAAAAAACCATCACACCTCCAGACAACGATCTGGCCTGACACAATGATGGTGACGGCAGAATAGTGAAGAGAATATCCTGGCAGGGGGGGAATCTAACAGGAATAATATTCCTTATTGCCTGCCAATTTTATTCCATAAATGAAGAGCCAGAAGACTGCATGGGATCGTGGGTACCGCCGAATGGGAAAGATGTGGAGAGGTGCGCCTGAAGAACTCCCACTACTCCCAAAAGGTTCCCGTGTACTTGAACTCGGGTGCGGGAACGGGAAAACACTCTCTGCCATGTTACAAAAACCCTGGGAAATTCATGCAGTTGACTTTGCCCCCGGTGCGGTTCTGCTTGGTATACAGGCTGCAGGTAAAAACGGGAATGTCTGGTTCCATATCGCCGATGCAGGGTATCTTCCTTTCAGGGCAGATACATTTGACGCAGTTTTTGCCATCCATCTCATCGGGCATATGACAGCAGATGAGAGAGTGAAAGTATCATCTGAGATTGTACAGGTGTTAAAACCCGGTGGAAAACTGTACCTGCAGGTCTTTTCGAGAGATGATATGCGGTACGGAAATGGCGTTGAGACTGAAGATGCAACCTACCGTAAGGGAACCGGTGTTATAACGCATTATTTTACAAAAACTGAGACTGAAAATCTCTTTTCAGATCTCATACCGGAATCAGTTACTCTGCACTCATGGAAGATGAGAGTAATGGGAAAAGATCACACCCGCTCAGTGATCAACGCGACGTTTGTAAAGGTCTCAGGTACCATCTCCTGAAATGTGGGTTTTCTCCCTGACCGGATAGATGAAGAACTCTCTTTGAGAATGTATTATGGTTTGATAATATCCGGCAGTCGCCAGCTGCCGTCTTCGTATTTAAGAGCCCAGAGGTACTTGTCAGACATAACAGTTCCATTCGTGACTACCCACTGTACAGAAAACGTCACTTCACACTTTTCCTGAGGAGAGACAAATGAGATGGCATCAACTGTGATCTCTTTCATTTTTATATTGCCGATGCGACAGTATTCGAGTTTTTCCTCAATGGTACCCGGAGAGTATTCCAGACGTGCATGTTCAGAGAGAAGCCCTGATAGCCCCTGAGCATCATTAGCATTGAAATAATCCATGTAAGTATTAAATACCGCTTTCACCTGTGCATTTTCAGGAGGATCTGTCGGGTCAAAACTCTCTCCCATATCCTTAAATGAACCGGTGCATCCGGATGATACTGCAGACAAGAGAAGAAGAGCAATAACCACAGAAGTCAGAAAAGGTTTGTACATATCAATTACAGCATTTATATTCTTCACATCTCTTATATCTTTTCATATTATGGTGGCGAATGTCTTTTTTGAACTAATGAGACTGTTGCACGAATGAATTTTATTGGCTCATAAGGGTAATCAGTTATACTTCGGTGACAACGAAACACAAAATACGGGTTGTTCTGCAGTTTAAGTGCCTTTCTTGTCTACAGCAGACTGTTCATGCAACAGGCTCTAATAGTAAACAAAAGTTTTTTCAAAAATTTTCTTAAACAGCGCCTTCTGATCCAGCCCGGGGTTTCTTACTGGCTGGCAGTCTTTTCTTCTGCCGGAGATGGTTCAGTTCTGTTTGCCTCATACAGGAGACTCTCCTCTCTGCACATAGACGGAAACTGCCGGTGCACCTCTGCAAATGCCCCTTTCACATCTCCGTCCGGGTCCCTGTATGGTGATGCAAAGAACCAGACAGGCATCGTCTCCCTTTTTGAGGTCACTACTGTGAGTGGGAGTTCCTGTAATATATCGCCTTCCATAACCTGCATATACCCTCGTTGCGCCTCTTTTGGTTCTGTGAAGTACCCGGAGAATGCAGTCCCAACCAGGAGATCACGCGAAAACCCGGTGAGTTCTTCCATCGCTGAATTGACATCACTGATCAGGCCGCCTGCATCAATGGTAACCAGCGGATCAATATGGGCTTCAATCAGACTTCTACTATACTCATTTGCCGTTCTGAGCGCTTCTTCTGCTCTTTTTTTCTCCGTAATGTCCCTGATTGAACAGATCGCACCATTCACTGAGTTGTTGTTATCATAGATCGGTGTAGCCTTTATCCAGTATGTACAAAACTCCGCATCTCTCACCCACACATCGGTTTCAGCGATGATGCAATCATGCTCTTTGTGTGTAATTGTATGAACACCGGCAATATCTGCATGGGGGTCAAGAATGAGATCGATCAGGGTGGGTTCCCGTATCCCGTATATTGCCTGAGTATAGGCATAATCACCGCACCCGACTATATCCACTGCGTCCACTCCTGTTATCTCCTTCATCCCTTTGTTCCATGCAATCACAACCCCTGCATGGTTTATAACCATTGTTGGGTCAGGAAGGTGGTTGAATATACCGGAAAAGCGTTTTTCAGATTTTTCCAGATTAATTCTGATTCTTTGTTCCTCCACTGCCCGGATAATCATATGGATGAGTTCTGTAAACTGGGATCCTGGATCGCCTCCTTTCTGGATATAATAATCCACGCCATAATTGAGCGCTTCTATCACCACATCCTCCCTCCCCCTGCCTGTGAAGATGATAAACGGAATGGAATTGGCCTCTTTACGCAGCGTTCTTAAGAATTCTATGCCGTTCATACCAGGCATTTCGTAATCAGAGACAACTATATCATAATCTCCGGTCTTTATTTTACCATATCCTTCTTCGGCAGACCCTGCTGTTTCAACTGTCACTTCCCCTGTCCGTTCAATAAACAGTTTTGCAATATCAAGCAACATAGGTTCATCATCAACCAGCAGTGTGTGTATCATACCACACCACCGGAATATGACGCCATAATGTTCATAATCATAAAATACAGTTCTTATGTTAGGGAAATATTTACCTACCTCTAATTTTGTTCGGATATTGCCCGGGAACTGAAAAAAAGCGATATATTCCGGTGGTGTGATAACCCGCATTGGTATAGTCTCTCTTCGTGCCTGATTTGGATTTGTGAAAACATCCGAAATATGTTTGAGGACCCTTTTTGTCAACCTAACTGCATATTGCTATAGTAATTATAATGGCAGAAATATGACATTCGTATCGTTTTTTCAGGTATACCTATGACAGGAAATAAATTAGACAGAGTAATGGACTTTTTCCCGGCGCGTGACTGGAATCCGGTATACTGGAGCCTGTTAATATATGCCGCAATGCTGCCGGCAGCGGGTGCGACTCTATATTTTACAGGTACAGGAGGGGTTTTTACAGGTCCGGCACTTTTCTTTATATCTCTCATCCTTGTATCATATCAGTACCCCGAAAATGGGGTTGCTTTTGCAGTTGTAATCTCTCTGTTTCTCATTATCACAGTGCTCTGGTTTCACCATGATATTATTTCATTACACAATTTTGATATCACCACCCGCACACTCCTGGCAGGCACCTCCATGCCGGGTCTTGTGCCCGGACCTGATATCCGGGCCTTAATTATAGCAGTACTGCACTCAGTTATTTTCATCATGGTGGGAGCTGTTGTATCTGCACTCTCAATGAGTCTGAAGCGTCAGGAACAGAGGTATTATAACACGTTCCACAGAGAGGACGCAGGCGTGATCGTGCTTGACCCTGAAAAGATGACTATTGAAGAGCTAAACCCATCTGCTGCCGGAATTCTTGGATATCATCATGAGAATCTCATCGGGATGAAACTCAGTTCCTTCTGGCGGGATATGGACATAGACGGGTTCCAGAGATCTCTACGTGAAAGCGGAACCATTGGGAGTTGCGAAGCCCGGTTTTTCTGTAAACTGGACAGAGAAATCCAGGTGCATCTTTCAGATGCACATCTGCCGCGTGAAGGTATCGCCCTGATCATGGTGGATATCACTGAACAGAAAGCAGCAGAGGAGGCACTACATGAGAGCCAGCGTGCTATTGCAACCCTGATGAGCAATATTCCCGGTATGGCATACAATTATACAAGAAAAGGGAACCAGTGGTGGATAGAGTTTGTGAGCGACGGCGTTTTGCCACTCATCGGCTATAATGCAGAAGAGATGATCGCAATGCCGATGAGCAGGTATCAGGAGATCATACATCCGGAGGACCGTGAGAGATGGAGAGATGAGATCTCCTGTGCACTGGAGGAAGAGAGGGCATACAGACATACATACCGTATTTATACCGCCGCAAACGAGGAGAGATGGGTCTGGGAACAGGGCAGGGGAGTGCATCCCGGCCAGGACGGATATGCAGGTATTGAGGGCTTTGCAACAGATATTACCAGTGAAGTCCGTTCCAGAGAGGAGATCACAGCTGCATGTGATGAGGCAAATCTCTATCTCGATATTATGTCCCATGACATCAATAATACCAATACAGTTGCACTCGGATACCTTGAATTCGTGAAAGATATGCTTGACGGAACACCAAAAGAGATGGTGCAAAAGGCATATGAGGGTGTAGGAAAGAGCCATTCAATTATCAGGAATGTATCTACCATACGAAAGATCAATGAAAATCAGGATCGTCTCAGACCGGTCTCTCTTGATGCTGTAATTAAGACAGAGTTACAGGTGTTTGCTCATTCCAACCTCCATTATGAACCCTGCGGACTGGAGGTGATGGCAAACGATCTCCTGTCTGAAGTATTTACAAACCTCATAGGAAACAGTATCAAACACGGCGGAGATGATGTAAGCATCACAATATCTGCTGAGGATATGGGTAATAATGTTATAATTACGGTTGCTGATGACGGACCGGGTATCCCGGACAGACTGAAGGGAACTATGTTTTCACGTTTCCAGCGGGGGCAGACCACTGCCGCAGGACAGGGGCTCGGACTTTTTATAACAAAAAAACTTCTCGACCAGTACAGGGGGAGTATAGAGGCAGAAGATCGTATTCCGGGTGATATCACTGGTGGAGCCCTGATCCGGATAAGTCTCATAAAAGCACCTGGAAGAAGAATGGCGTCCTGAACCGGAATATGTGAGTATGGGCCGGGCAATGAAGCAGGAAGGCCATGAGTCTTTGGTTCATGGGTAGTTCACCCGGATTTTTCTGTTGAGAAGCAGATATTCTGAGTGAATCCTGATGCACAGGTACCCCAATGACATCTGAAACCCGGGAATGTGTACAATATTCCTCTTTTTTTGGATTTAAAAAATTTTCCGAATCTATTTGGGCCAGGATATAATACTACCTAACAGCCTATTATTGACAGGCAGAAACCGGCAGTTGAACAGACAGCCAGAGAGTTCAGCAGTTTGGGAATTCCTGCACAAATACAGAGGTGATTAATCTGAGAGATCTGAAAGAACTTATTGTATGTATAAAAGGTGAACTGGAACATGCTCATGATGACATTGAACATGCAGACAGAGATATGGATACCCTCAAGGCACATCTGAAAAATCTTGATGAACACCTGCATCATTTAATAGAAGAAGTAGACGAAGAAGAAATCAAATAGAGGCCAGAGCTTCTCGTTTTTGATTTTTGTGGCAGATTATGATATGCTCATCTATATCGCTGTATTCTGCAATAAATTACAGTATAATACCCGGCAGGAGAGAGACGGAAGGATCAGGTTTGCTACCACTTCATATCCGTCGCCTGCCATTACTCACTCCATAAAAGACCTACAGGACATAAGAGTTTGTAGTCCTGTGCATCCGGATTCATCAGACTTATATGAGAACTGGTGTGCAGACATGTACAGACACATATAACAGCATTGTGGGGTTTTCCATTCTCTCACAGATGTAGGAGGAGAGAAGAGAGGTCAGGAAAACTATAAGGGCAGGTATATATATGGGTATCCGGAAGAAGCAAAAGGCCATCTGGAGAGAAGAGAGGTCAGGAAAACTATAATGGCAGGAGCATAATGAACAGCACACAGGAACCATTCCTAAACAAATTTTTCAGAGTAGCAGACTCTGCAATTCTGACTATCAGTCCAAAGAAGGATCCGCTCCTGCTAAGGACACTTGTTGCCTTTGGTGCAGTGATATTCTTCATACTGGATATTTTTACTGATTTTGCCGTAATATATGCGGCCGGGATTATCACATACCTCTTCTGCCTCCTCCTGTATGCAGAAGGGCTTGGAAAGGCGCTCTTTCTCATGCATAAAGTCTCGGCAGAACTTCTGATTGTCCTGGTTATGGTTGTTACCCTGCTTGACGGCGAACCACTCAGCGGTGCGCTTGTTGCCTGGTTTATCGGTCTTGGTTTATTCATATCATTTACAATAATAAGAAAGAACCGGGAGAAAATTGAGGCTCTCATCAGGGAAGAAAAGAGAACTGCCCGGGTGCTGGAAGAAAATACAATCAAAGATGTCAGGATAGAATATGTCAGGGCCGGAGATATTGTACTTGTCCCAAAAGGTGAGATAGTACCGGTTGATGGTATAATCACTGAAGGAAAGAGTTCCTTTGATGAATCTATTATAACAGGCGAACCATTCCCTGTTGTAAAACAGGCAGGTGATGAAGTTACATCAGGCTCAATCAACCTGGGCAACCCCACATATCTCAGGGCAGTGGCGGACGGGGATTGTTCGTTTATTTCCTTAATCACATCTGAGATAGAAGAGAGTCTGAAAAACAAGTCAGGACTTCAGAAACAGGCAGACACCGCGGTACAGGTCCTCCTCATCGGTGTGACCGCCTATTCATTCCTTCTTTATGCAGTCACAGGCAGTCTGAACCTGATGGCAACAGCCCTCACTATTGTCTGTCCATGTGCATGGGCACTGGCAACACCGACCGCCTTTGCCTCTGCTATCGGACGTCTGGCCTCAAAACAGATCCTTGTCCGTAACGGTGAACCGCTTGAAACACTGAATCAGGCAGATGTTATGGTTTTTGACAAGACAGGCACTATCACAAAGGGAGAACCAGAAGTAAAGAGAATTATTCCGCTTGCAATGCCAGAACAGGATCTGCTTGAGATTGCCGCATCAGTGGAATCGCGGTTTAACCACCCGATCGCTCAATCGATCGTGCAGTATGCAAGAGATCAGGGTACCTTAACAGAGAAAGAGAAAACAGTTTCAGAAACCATAGACATCCCGGGTTTTGGGGTACAATCTTTGGTTGATGGAGAAGAGGTAATAATCGGTAGTCAGGAGACGATGGAATCAAAGGGGCTCATAATCCCCAACGTCGTATATGAAGGCCGTGCAGTATGGGTGGCGGTCAATGATGAACTGATGGGCGCCATCATCATCCGGGACACCACCAGTGCTGAGATGGAGCACCTTGCAGATAATGTCCGGTCATATGGCATATCAGACGTCATCCTTGCAACCGGTGATGGTGAAGAACGTGAAGCAAAACGGATTGCCGGGATTATAGGAGCAGATGAGTATTATTACAACTGCAAACCGGATGATAAGACAGCACTCATACAAAAACTCGGGGCAGAGAAGTGTGTTGTAATGGTTGGTGATGGAGCCAATGACGCACCCTCTCTTGCAGCAGCACATGTGGGTATCGCAATTAGCGGGCACAAAAACGTAAATCTCGCCATAAAATCGTCTGATGTGATCATACTCGGAGATGATGCAGGAGATGTACTGACTATTCTCAAAACTGCCGGAAAAATGGGGAGGATTATCAGAGAGAATTATGCATGGGCGATCTCATTCAATGTTATCGGGCTGTTACTGGTAACACTCGGGTTATTAAATCCAATACTTGCCGCCATTCTTCACCACATAAGTTCGGTCTTTGTGGTATCAAATGCTGCCAGGATTTATTTTGGAAAAGATTGATTTTCTGAGGAGATCCGGTCCTGTGATGAATCACAGGTATAACACAATATTTCATATTTTTTTGGGCAGACGTTATCAGTCTTACTATGTTCCGGATGGTGGATACGCGGTCGAAAGCGGCCTACCATACGTAAACCCTGGCATCATCGCTGCCCTTGCAGGGATGGACATATCAGACATCAGTGAACCTTCCTCTTATCTGCCTCTGCTCAAAGAGAGACGCAACC
>JAYEIC010000002.1:0-7136 GCA_034659935.1 Methanobacteriota archaeon
TCTTCACCGGGAAGGGCAGGGAGGATGTAGTCATTGAGGCGATAAACGAGGGGGCCAATTTCTATCTCCAGAAAGGCGGACAGCCAAAGGCGCAGTTCGCTGAGCTGTCACACAAGATCAGGCAGGCCATATCACATAAGCAGGCACAAGAGGCACTTTCTGCTTCTGAACAGTTTCAGAGAGCCGTCCTGTCGTCTTCTCCAATCGGTATTAGTCTTGTCAGGAACAGGATACTGGACTGGACAAATGACACCATGTGCAGTATGACCGGCTATTCACAGGAGGAATTTTTGGGACAGAGTGCCAGAATGCTCTATCCTGATGACGGGGAATTCAGACGGGCCGGGCAGCTGCTTTATGAGACAGGTGAGGTCGAAACAGAGTGGGTGCGAAAGGATGGCACTCTCTTTCCATGCATCCTCCGCATGTCACCTCTCAACCCGGCATCAGTTGAAGACGGGGTCATCGCAGCTGTAGTTGATATCACAGAATTAAAAGAGGCGAAAGAACTCTACCAGACCATCTTTGAAAATACCGGGACTGCAATGATGATTTTAGAAGATGATACAATCATTTCGCATGTCAACGCAGAGATGGAGAGTCTCTGGGGTTATTCCAAAGAAAAACTCGAAGGGCGGCTGAAATGGCCTGAACTGGTTTCAGAAGATGACGTCGGGAGGATGATGGAGTATCACCGCCTGCGACGGATTGATCCCGATACCGCACCAAATAGTTATGAATTTCGATTTATCAAAAAACATGGAGAGATCCGCGACGCCTCTCTGGTCGCCGGCATGATACCGGGGACAAAGAAGAGTATCATATCCTTAATAGACATCACTGAACAAAAGGATACGGAGATGCAGATGGCTGCACAGCATGACCTCGGTATTAAGCTGACCGCATTAAGTTCACTTGAAGAGATGTTTCCGCTCTGTGTTGAGACCGCTATGCGCATATCAGGGATGGATTCAGGGGCACTTTATCTCGTTGAGCAGGGGACCGGCGATCTGATTCTGCATTACGGAGTCGGAGTGTCAGACTCTTTCAGACATGCTGCCTCCCGTTACTCCAGCGACCTGGAGATCACACGCCGCATAATGAGCGGTGAACAGATCTACACAACCAAAGATGAATTCAGACATGGGTTTTATGACAAGGCACAAAATGAGGGGTTGACCTGCATCTGCACACTCCCTGTTTTCTTCAGGGGAAAAGTGATTGGGTGCATGTATCTTGCGTCTCATACCTCTGATGAAATATCTCCCTCACACATCAGTACACTGGAGACCATAACAGCACAGATAGGCAATGGGATCGGCCGGGTACTGGCAGAGGAAGAGATCAGGAAACTCAATCAGAAACAGGCTGATATCATTGAGTTCCTGCCAGATGCAACGTTTGTCATTGACCGCAACGCGCGGGTGATCGCATGGAACAGGGCGATTGCAGAGATGACAGGGGTTCTAAAAGAGGATATTGTGGGCAAAGGTGATTACGCATATGCCGAGGCGTTTTACGGTGAGCGCAGACCGGTACTGATTGATATCATTCCAGGCCAGGATGAGGTGACTGAGGCGAGATATGATCTGGTCAAAAGAAACGGAGAAAATATCTACAGCGAAGTGTACCTCCCCCTAATCTATGGTGGCAGGGGCGGACATGTCTGGGCAAAGGCATCGCTCCTCTATGATGCAGAGGGAAACGTCACCGGCGCCATTGAGTCGGTCAGAGATATTTCAGAGAGGAAACAGGCAGAGACAGCACTTTATGAAGAGAGAGAGCAGCTCGCTGTGACGTTGCGCTCGATCGGCGACGGCGTCATCGTCACCAATACAGATGACAACGTGACCATGCTCAACAAAGTGGCAGAAGATCTCACCGGGTGGAGTGAACAGGAGGCTTTTGGCAGACCGCTTTCTGAGGTATTCCACATCATCAATGAGAAGACCCGCGAAGTATGCGATAACCCTGTCGAAAAGGTGCTGGAGACCGGACTGGTAATCGGGCTTGCCAACCACACGGCTCTTATCGCCCGTGACGGTACAGAGCGATCGATCGCCGACAGCGGTGCGCCAGTCCGCGATAAAGAGAACAGGACTATCGGTGTGGTGCTGGTATTCAGGGATGTGACCGGCGAGAAGCGGGCGGAAGAGGCGCTGCAGCAGAGTGAAGAGCACTACCGCACACTGGCAGAATCCGCAACCGATACGATCATCAGGTTCGACCCCCGTGGATTGGTCACTTATATCAACCCCGTCGGTGCCAACACCATGAAAATGAAGCAGGAAGAAATGATCGGAAAGAGCCCGGCAGATCTCTTCCCGCCTGACTTCCCGCCTGAGGCGGCAAAAAACCTGACAGACAACTTAATGGGAGTGGTTCGTTCAAAGAAATCCTCCCACCATGAAGACAAACTTCCGTTTGCCGGTCAGGAAATGTGGTACGACAGCCGGGTCATCCCTGTAATGTCCGGGTCAGGAGAGGTAGAATCTGTAATAGTTATCTCACGTGACGTAACAGACCGGAAGAAAGCAGAAAGACGACTGAAATTCGCGCAGTTTACGATTGATAATGCTGCTGATGCCATCTACTGGGCAGATGATAATGGCAGGTTCATTTTAGTCAACGATATCGCCTGCAGTTTATACGGCTATTCCAGAGAAGAACTCCTCAAAATGTCTCTCACGGACCTGTCTCCTGATTTCCCTCCCGAACGCTATAAGAAGTTTTGGGATAAAATAAAAGAAGAGGGGGCGATGGTTTTTGAGGCCGAAGTTACTCAAAAAGACGGGGCAGTCATCTCTGTTGAGGTCAGCGTGGTACACCTGAGTTTTAAGGGTCATGAGTATGGGTGCGGTTTTGTACGGGATATCACCGACCGGAAGGCGGCTGAGCGTGCACTGGATGTCACAAACAAAAAACTCCAGTTACTTTCCAGTATCACGCGACACGACATCCTCAATCAGGTTGCTGCTCTGGCAGGCTACACCGACCTCCTCAATGGTGTGTTGCCTGACGAGCCTGAGATACGGAAATATATTGACAGGATCACAAAAGCGACCTCTGCCATTGAGAGGCAGATCACATTCACCCGCGACTACGAGCACCTTGGTGTGGACCCATCCAGGTGGCAGCGTGTGGCTGATACGGCAGAGCGGGCGGCATCCGGGTGCGCTGATCGCAGTGTTAATGTCAGCATTGGTACCGGCACGCTGGAGGTCTTTGCCGACCCGATGCTGGAGAAGGTCTTTTTTAACCTCTTTGACAATACCATCAGGCACGGTGAGCACATGACAGAGATCAGTGTTACCTGCCGCAAGGGGGACGGGGACGGGAGCGTGGTTATTGCCGTCGAAGACGATGGCGTCGGCATCCCTGCGAAGATGAAGGAGAGGATATTTGGGGACGGTTTCGGGAGACATACCGGTTATGGCCTATTTCTGGTACAGGAGATCCTTGCAATCACCGGGATCTCGATTCAGGAGACCAGCGAGGAAGGGAAAGGCGCATGCTTTGAGATCATTGTGCCGAATGATGTGTGGCGTGGGGATTGAAATTCCTCTTCATGAACGGGACTTTAAAAGAGTGCATATTTGTTTTATTCATCACCTGCGAACCACCACGGGCGGCATAAATCAACCCCGCACACTCTGAGGAAGTTTTTCATCTCACAGCTGAAAGATCTCTGGAGTTCCTGATGAGATCGTGGAACTACGTGTCGGTCATCTGAGAAAGTGGTATTCAAATCAGTTGTTTATATCTTCAGAGGCTGTTGCACGAATAAATTTTATTGGCTCATAAGGACAAACAGCCATACTTCGGTGATAACTAAACCCTAAATTGGGGTTGTTTTGCAATGTGATTGCCCTCATTGTCTACAGCAAACTGTTCATGCAACAGCCTCTTCAGCTTCGACAAATTCAAATTTATCTTTTAGATCATTAAGCCATGAATATTGGATTATTTCTTCATGTTGTAAACGCCCAACAACAATTCCCGGATGGAGATTTATTTTTTTTGCGAATTTAAGAACCGCGTCTCTGCTTTTTAAAGATGAAAACTCTGACGTATATTTTTCAGGGATAAGGTAATCACCGACCGTGTGCTCAGCGATTCGTAGCCCCCCGGCCTCTTCTCTTCTTTAAAATGACACAGGCAGGCTCAGCAAACGACCACTGTATTGCGTATAAGATTTTATCTTCATAACGAGAGCCTGTGATCTTCAGCAGGTTATATAACATTTTATGACATAAATCAGCAGTAATATAAATTCTTCTCATATTGAACTGCTAAATGAGCATGAAAATGAAATATTCAAAAATTTTGGAGTTTCAAAAATTGGTATTTTTGGATCTTTTGCAAGAGGAGAAGAAAAATCCAACAGTGATATAGATATATTTGTGGAGTTTTCACCAGGAAAGAAGACATTTGACAATTATATGGGTCTTAACTATTTTCTTGAGTCTCTCTTTAAAAGACGGGTTGATCTCGTAATATATGACGGGTTAAATCCCCATATAAGAGAGAGTGTTTTAAACGGGGTGGTATATGCCTCGTGAAATTGATCTGTATCTTTGCGACATTCCTGACGCAATAAAGAATATACAGGAGTATACATCAGAATTTACATATGATGATTTCACTTCCAATCGTATGTGTGTTGATGCAGTTATCAAAAAATTTCTGATAATCGGTGAGGCGGTAAAAAAAATTCCGGGTGAAATAAAATCAGAAGATACTTCCACAGACTGGAAAAATATAGCAGGACTGCGTGATGTCCTCGTGCATGCATATTTCCGGATTGATGATGAAATTTTGTGGGACATTATTCAAAATAAAACTTGAAAACCTTAAATATGCGATTCTGAAGATGTCTGACTGAAATATTTCAGACTATCAGACTCTTCTCCATATTTCTATTCCTTTTCTGATGCTTTCCTCATCGGCATCTGAATAGTTTATTCCTGCAGTGTTTATCTCCGCCACCGTTGAAACAGAAAAGATGATCCGGAAGAAGAGCGACATTTTTCTCCAGTGCTTTTTCAGATAATTGCGTTGAGGATAAACCATCGGGAAGAGTGAGCTGTGTGAACAGACCTATATCTGGCTTACATTTGCGGTTTGGGGGTTGTAGTTTGGTGTTATTTCTCTAAAAATAGGGTGGAGAAACATAAACACTTACTCTATTCTCTTAATTTTGCGCAGATGTATAGGCATCATACATGCTGTAAATCCATACAACCAGATAAAGAGGGATTCCTATAAGAATACTCGAAAGTGCTGCGAATACCACTGCAAGAAGGAATAGTGCAAGCGCCTTTAAAAACTGTCCTGTGTATAACTGTCCGAGACCGGGAATAAAAAATGACATTATTAATGCCAGTACTGGTGATGCCATAAAATGGATATTTAAATGAAAGTATATACCTCTTTTGATTCAAAAAGAGAAGAGTGGACCCCATTAATGAATTAATGAGTTCGCCGAAACGATTGAAATAAGACATTAAAGAAGACCCTGGTTCGCAGAGACTATCGGTTGGAGAAGTGAAGGTCCGGCGGCACTGGATCTGTAGTGGGGGCTGGCAGTGTGAAAAGTGAAGGGTGAAGGGTGAAGGGTGAAGGGTGAAGGGTGAAGGGTGTGAAGTGAAAACAGGGTTTTCTGGATTTAAACGACAAAAAATTTCAGGGGGGTACAGATTGTACCCCAGTACGGAATTTAGTTCGACATTGTGTGAGCGCATTTTTTAGATATATTTGCTTAACATCGGCGCTATCGCTAAGTGCTTCAACGACATCGGAGACACAAAACCACCATTCATCATTGAACCGGATTCAGCTCGATCAGCTTGCTCCGTAGATACCGTGACAGGACGACTTCCCTGTCTGATGTCCGGCCCGGCAGGCTCTCCGGCCAGAAATCCTCGTTGTTGCAGGCATACACAGATTCCCACCCACGCTGCTCGCTTAAGGTAATCAGCCGGGGTCTGTCAGACGAGATTGTCCCCGGTGCAAATGCCTGTAGTCAGAGATCACCTTTTTGCTCTTCCCGGCTCTGGAGAAATCCGCAAAGCATAGCACGACATCGGGTCACATCCGGGAATGCCATGTTATGTACTATCGCGTCAATACTATTTTAGGAATGAAGAGAACCGCCGACGTCCCGAAGACAGACCACTGCAAAGAGGAAGCCGACCGCATCCAGCGGTTTTTTGTCAGGCCCTTCTTTTTGAGCTTCACCATAGGCATCCCATTCTGCATTTTTAAACTCCTCTTTGGTCTCACCGCTGTCCGCATTGGGATGGACAGCTCGCCTGCCCTCGTCTGGTTTGGCTGGTTCGTCATCGTATGGGCAGCCGCGGACCTTTTAATGAACACCGGAAGAAGTGTCCTTGACCTTTTTGGACTCCCGGCACCTTTCGAATACTGCACGATTGCGCAGGCAGGTCACATTGTCGGGCGCCCACTTGTCTTTCTTGCAGTCGACACGCTCCTCTCCTTTGCTATCATCTGCTTCATGCTCTGGTCCGGGTGGATTACTGAGCTTTCCACAGTTGAGGCCTGCCTCTGGTTTGCTGCCACCACCATGAACCTGATCAGTCTCTCAGTGGTGTCTATCTATAATGAGGTGATGAGGGAGAGGGAGAGTGAGTGTGAGTAAGGTGCCGGTGTTGTTGTGGAGGTTGAGATTCGAACCCAACACAGGTGCAGCAATAGATTCGAAATAACGCTCGCCTGATTTCTTATTGAACGTGGAAATATTCCCCACACCAATGTTTCCCCCACTTGTCAATGCCATAATCATAAGCAGTGAATTATCTAATGCAATTATTAGTTCTAATTTCATCTATATCATCAAATATGGAGGGAAGAATGGTATGGATATAGCAGAGATTTGGAATATATTATGAGGGACAACTAAAACCCCTTTCTTTCAGTTTCACGTCTATACAAGTGCCTTATAAGCAACTCTGGTATTATCATGGGTTGTACAGGAGTCGTCCGGATGCCCTGATGACATCAAATGCAATTTCAATAAAACTGATCTACTTATTCGTTGATGCGTATACTGGCTCCTTGTTCTTTGTTTGCATATTAAGTCAAGAAGCCCACTTACCTTTGATCTTGCGGTTGAA
>JAYEIC010000003.1:0-7081 GCA_034659935.1 Methanobacteriota archaeon
CTTCAGCAGTTCCGGCTCCTGCAACCGCTGCTTTGAGAGAGGTATCCTTTGTTATCAGATCAAGGATGAGGAATGCCCCGTTTGACCATCCTGTCGCACCACTCAGGGGAAAGAAAGGTCTGAGTCTTATTCCTCCTCAAAGATGTGATCGCCCCGTTCACAGGTACACAGAAGTATCCTGCTCTCAGGTTCCGTCTCTGCTTCTTCTGCCTCCTCCTCCTCTTCCTCCTCCTCCTCCTCCTCAACAGAGATCAGCACCAGATTCTTCGCAAACCCGCCCCGTTCGGCTGCCTTCTTCTGCCGGATTATTTCCAGATCTCCTGGTGAAACACCTCTGAGTTCAGAAACCCGGTAGATGACCTCTAAGAGGTCGGCGAGCTCTTCCGGCTCTTTTGATTCAAGGTACTCTTCCAGCTCCTCGATGAGCTTGTATTCGATATACCTGAGGTACTTCGGGTCGTCATATTCCTGTACTTTGCATTCCATTCCCTGAGAGCGAATAATCTCAGGAATGCGGTCGCGGATCGCTTTATTGTATTCTTTCAGAGTGTGAATGCCTCATACCCCCGTATGTTAATCAGGTAATCCGCCTTCTCAATAAGGCTTTGGAATGCCTCCTCCTGCCAGTGCGGTCCTGCCTGAGTACCGATCAGCGATCGTGCCACCTCCTGGCCGAACTGTTCCGGGTAGGTGGCGTGGAGTATCTGCCAGTAATCCAGAATTACATCCTCCCGCTTGTAGAGCAGGCTCGGTTCAGGAATTTTATCTCTCTTTTTGCTGTTAACTGTACTGATGGCCGGCAGCAGGTTCCAGAGATCGTTGTTCTTCCATCTGGCGAAGGGGAGATGAGTACCAATTAAATTCACATTAATTGAATTCACCTGCATTTTAAAGTCAAAATTAATCCTTCAGTTTTTCCAGAGCATTCTTTACAGCCTTTTTCACCTCTAAGTTGGGGTCATGCAGCTTTAACTTACTTTCCGCACATCTCAAAACCGTTTTAATCGTATTTAAATCAAACTTATTTCCCGGCTGTATGACAAAATAAACTGATTCACGTTGTGCCAGGTTATCTTTTGAGAATTTGTGATATACAGTGCTTCCTCAAAACAAAATCCAAATATGGGTTATTTTTCATGGATGTGCTATTGTGTCACAGCTCGGATTATTCCTTTACAATAATGACGTATGCTCTCCAACCCCTGTATTTCTTAGGTGTGTCAATTTTTGCAGAATTACCGAAAGGTGTGATCTTACTTTCCGCACATCTCATATCCATTTTAATTGTATTATAAATGCATAATTTATTTTGCCATAGTTGGGAATTTTGGGCAGCATTGATAGTATCATGAATAAGTCAGTATAAAAAACCTTTTTTGTCTTGAAGTTATACAATCAATTAAGAATAAAAAAAACAATTGAGACTGAACTTCTTAGATGAACAATTGAATAGACTCAATTCAGTAAATGACGCCTGAGGCTAAATGATTGTTTTTAGGTGAGTATGATTAATTATGGACCGTCGAGAGTTTGGAGAGAAGGTGCAATTGTTACATGACTAAGGAAAATGAAGCATTGAAAGAGATTGAATTTATTATCGACAATGATACTGTAAATTCAACTTATAAGTTTGCTCTCTGTAAAGGTGCAATTGAAATATCCCGCAACCATGCCGAAAAAGCATTTTTGAGTTATGATACAAACAGAGTAATTTTTCCTTTTTCATATATGATTGCATATTTCATCCGATATTATTATCCTATATTTGGATATTCCTCGTTTATCCCTCAGTTAAACTCAGAATCTCAAAAAAATAGCTGTTCTTCTCAATCGGCATTTCGAGGGGAATTTGATACTATAATTGGCTATTATTCGGATCATGGTGGTTTTAATGTACTCTGGGATGACATAAAAAATGACACAATTCCTTCGTTAATTCAGGATGAATGGAAAAATCTGTGTCGAAAAGTTCATGATACTATATTATACCAACCAATGAAATATTTTGGGCGGAAAAATCGAAAATCTCTGTATTCAGTTTTTAAATCTGAATCTGATTTTCCAATTGATGATGTTTTTGAAGATTTTCCGACATGTTCCATTAATGGAAGTTTTTTTTCTTTTCCTTTCACATTTCATGAAATATTTCAAGATATTTCAGATTCTACAAATTTGATTGAAAAAATACACAGACGATGGTGCTCTTTTTCAATATCTCTTGTTGATGGATCTGATATATCATCCGAACAATTTATGAAAATATTGTCTGAATCCAACCCGGAAAACTCCAGACTACAGGGATATACAGGAGATAACGTTTGTTCAGAGTTACAATTATCACAAATTATACAAATAATAAACCATTCTCTATCAAAAGAGACTGATGATAATGACTGCCACATTCTTTCACATTCTGCTGAAGAGGTTATGCTTTCTTTGCGGGAATCAACCGAAAGATCACATAAAAAACTGATGAATGCGGAAGCAGAACGTATTGAAGCAGAAAAAGAATTTAAAATTATAGAATCTGAGACAGAGAGGGCTGAAAAAGAATTTCAAATATTATATGGACAATACGGTTTGAATAATCCACCCAGAGACATATTTCTTAATTATTTAAAAAATCAGAAAAATGAAGCAAATCATGAGATTTCTGCCAGTTTTTCTGAAAACGAGCAAAAAAAGAGAGATCTTGTTCAAAAAAATGAAAAATTAAGGAAAGAAATAAAAATATTGGAATATTCACGAGAATTACAATATCAAAAAGTCGCGGAAATCGAAAAAAAGCACTTAGAGATAATCCAGTTAAATGAAGAAAAAAACGCTAGTGAAAAGCGTCTAATTGGGAGGCCATCCGCATTTGGACATGTGGGAAAACCAATAAAGAGATTCTTTACGCACTGTGACGATATTGCCTCGGAATTCTTACTTAAGTCGATAAATTTGTTTCTGGCAAAAAAAGAGCCCTGTTATGAAAATGAAACAACTAACACACTTCCTGAATGGTTCGTTTCAGCTTTTGAAACATGGTGGGAAGAAAAAGAGAATGCCCTTCACAAGAGAAGAACAGGCGGAGGGACAGCTTCACGAAACCCCACATTAATAATTGATTATGGTCATCGTGAAATCACCCTGATAATTCCCGCACAGCATATTCAGAGCAAACGTCCGCTTGATGAAGTAGTTTTCGTCGTTCAAAGCTCTTCAGAAATTATCTATGAATCAATACATCCTCTATATCATGAGGATGATGGTTATGTCAGTGAAGAAATCATACTTCCGATCTCAGTACCTTCTGATACGTATCATGTTGAAATGATAAGTGTGGATTCATCAAAACGTTTCCCGCCAATTGAGGTATTTTCAGAACAAAAGAAATATGCCTGCTTTGATTATGAAACAGGCCGATTAATGAGTAATAGTCCAGATACTCTTGACAGAAGTGCTTGTGTCGTTTTTTCAGAACCCATAGCAATACATCCGGATAGTGCCATAATCGAATCGGGTCGATTCTATGGTTCATGGTATGGATATTTCTATTATTTTGTTGATCCACAATATAGTGACAGAGGTATTGTTACCATTGGATCTGCAACTGAAATCGGTGAAAACGTCTCTCAAAGGTATCCATCTGTCACACTCGAAAATTATCAGTCACTTGACAAAATACGTATCAATAATAAAACCGTTATCTCCGGGTCTCCACCCAGCTTAGTACTATCACTACCATCTCAGGAAGAGTTATCCAGCTATCGTCTTTCAATTCATCCTCTTTCGCCGGGAACAATCAGTGAAACCCGGGTCTATTCGTATAACGAGTTTAAAGATCATTGTGTACTGGATAAAACTGATTCAGTCTGTAGATTTAATCTTGCAGATGAAGTATTCTTTGGGGAAAAACCTGTCGGCACATTTGCTGTTCGGTTAAGAAATGAGCAGAAAAATCTCGACCAAATATTTGAATTCTCTATCATTCCTGAATTATCGGTTTCATTTTCAAAACCACTTTATTTACCCGGAAATGACAACGGTCCGGTACTATTAACGATGACCTCAGCAGAATTGGTGAACTGCTCAGCAGAGGAACCGGTTATCGTTAAAAGAAAAAACGACTCATGGATTCTTTCGGGGCCTGTAGTACAGAATATAACCGGAACCCTCAAAGTGCATATCCCGGGAAAAGAACCATTCAGTGGAATATTTTCTGTGCCGGTTCCTCATTTGTCATGGCGCTTTGAAAATCCTGAAAAAGAAATAATCGGCCCCATTCACCGGACAAAAGTTACCGTATCAGATGACAAATATGACGAGCTGGGAGACGGGAAAACTGTGACAGTATTCATGCCGGAAGAATACAATGGCATAGGAACTATCACTCTCAAACCCAGTGACAATTACATTATAAAGAATATCCAGAACGGAAAGGCAATATTCTCTCTTTCCAGGTTTAACGATACATTGAGAGAGATTCAGGATACCAAAATATCATTTCGTCTTTCTTTTGAATCTCAGAAGGAACGATTTGAAATACCACTCTTCACCCTAAAAAAATGGCGTATATCTGCATTTAAGTGCCAGGTCACAACTGAAGATGAAAATAGGACAATGACATTTTCCTGGCAGGAAACAGGAGATGTGCAGAAGAGATCGTTAATAATCTGGAAAGCAGGTTTGGGAGATAGTCAACCTCAAAAAAATACTGAGATTTCGATCCCGGATGATGCCAGGTCACTATCCATCTCCAAAGCCAGAAATCTAATTCCTCCGGGAGTATATTATGCTCAGTTTATTCGAATACAGGATGAATGGAGCTCTACCCCTGTGCTATTCCCGGGAGAACAGACACCAAATTTCTTTCAGTTCTCAGTTGAACTTAAAGGGTCTGAACTGTTAAATGAAGGAGATGAACTGCTATCTTCAGGTCAGTATATTGCAGCAATTGAACAGTATAAAGAACTTGAGCACCTCAACAGCCAGCTGGGAAGTTTGTGGAAACAAAAAATTCAGAATACATTCATGTACACGTACCGGTATGATGAAGTGCTGAATCTCTTTAAAGAATTAATGCTTACTACCCATTATTTAAAAGCTATTGATTATCCATATATCACTTTCAGGGTTGTTGCAAGTCTGAAAAAACCTGAAGAGTTTACCTATAATACCTTTTTATATCTGTTTCAGGTTGTCACGATTTTATTAAAAATGAACGATAAAACATCAAAATCAATTATTCTCAATCATCTTCAGGATTTTGAAAATGCAATGAATGCTTGTCCTAATCTCGAAGATGATCAGATTGCACGTATTAATGAGTGGATTAAAGGTGTAAAACATTTAGTGGGTAAAAAGGACTAAAAGTCCGGAAAAAGGACAAAAAATCTATTGAATCTAAAACAGAGGTAAAATATGTCATTAAATCCGATCTTGATAACAGAAGAAATACATAAGCGCTATTTGGGATATCTCAGGACAACCTTTCATATTGATGATCCAGAGATTGATTCTCTATTTCTGGACAAAATAAATACTAAAGAATTTATCAAAGGTCCGATTCTGGAGATAACACCTCCATATAAAACAAGCTCTTCTATACAGGATTTAATTCATGAAGGGGTGTTTTCCCCCCATTTTAGTGAACTGAATCAAAAGGAAGTACCAGTAAATCGTCCTCTCTACCTTCATCAGGAACGTGCTTTGAGAAAATCAATTGTGGACGGGCAGAATGTTATTGTTGCAACCGGTACCGGGAGTGGAAAAACCGAGATATTTATGCTGACAATCCTAAACGAATTGTTCAGGCAAAAAGAGGCAGGAACACTAAATCCCGGTGTCAGGGCACTTCTTCTCTATCCAATGAATGCTCTCGTTAATGATCAACTCAAACGGATGCGTTCACTTCTTGCAACAACGCCGGACATTACCTTTGGCAGGTATACCGGTGAAACACAAAAATCACGGAAAAAAGCTGTTGAAAATTACAAAAAACTCTATGGTGCTGATCCACTTCCCAATGAGTTAATTTCCCGTGAGGAAATGTGGGAATCCCCTCCTCATATTCTTCTCACCAATTATGCCATGCTTGAGTATTTACTGTTAAGACCTACAGACAACGTCTTTTTTGATGGGAGATACGCTGATTCATGGAAATTCATTATACTGGATGAAGCTCACACCTATAATGGAGCAAAGGGCATTGAGATGGCAATGCTTCTGCGTCGCCTGAAAGAGCGGGTTGTTCAAAGCCAGGAAGGTGTGCTCCAGTGCATCGCAACCAGTGCAACACTTGGTGGTGGATCACAGGATTTCCCTGCAGTTGCAAAATTCGCGACAAATATCTTTGGTGAAACGTTTGGTACACAAAATACTGTCACTGCTGAGCGAAAGGACCTGATTTATGATGATCTCTGGGGCGAGCCAGATCCTATGTGTTATCCTGCATGGCAGGAAATTCTGTCTTCAAAAGAAGAGAACACTATTCAGAGATTAATTGCTTCTGGAAAAGAATTTGGCATTCCTGATGATATTCTCTTAGAGGCTTTAAACAAATCTGGCGGTGAGTCAGGTCCGTTTCTCTATTATATATTCTCCGGCGATACGTGTGTAATGAGAGCGAAATCTCTCTTCTCTTCCTCTCCTGCCACATTGAATAATGCGGCAGAACAGCTGTTTCCTGAACATAACCTAAACAGAGAGTTACTTGTGGCACTTGTTGATATTGCGGGAAAAGCCAAAGTAGAAGGATCCGATCCTCTCCTCCCGGCACGGTATCATCTTTTCGTGCGAAGTGCTGAAGGAGCTTATGTCCAGTTCTATCCCAATTTGAAGATTTTTCTTGAACCTATTACCAGAAATGAGTCTGATGGCAATCCTCCTGTCTTTGAACTAGGGGTATGCCGATATTGCGGTGTTCCGTATTTAGTCGGTAAAATTAAAACAGACGGTTCTCATTCTCAACTTAAACAGGCTGTACACTCATATTATGATGATGAAATTAAGGTCCATTATTTCCTTCTGAAAAAATCCATACTCTCAGAAAATGAGAACGAAGATGATAGTATTGAACTTAATCAGAACCTGAGTA
>JAYEIC010000004.1:0-6918 GCA_034659935.1 Methanobacteriota archaeon
ACGCATATATGTAAAATTTCGTTTTAAAATCTGTTCCAATAAAAGATGGGACTACCAATCAAATAATCAATTTAATCATTCTGCTGACAGTTCGAGAACATGGTGAGAGAAAATATATAAAGTCAGTCCATATCTTTAAACGGGGGCAGTCTAAGGCATAATCCTCTGATTAAACCCTTTTAAAAGAACCAATCCGGTGAAATATCCCGGGAAGAAGAAGGAATCAATTCGACTAAATCCTGTTTCCTTCCTTTCCCTGATTGTCTACCGACTGATGAAACCGGCATCTGACTGATCAGCACTATCGCAGATTAAGGTTTGCATGCCGGCTTTAATCAAAAAACGGAGGAAAAAGTATGAAAATGAAAAAAGGAATGCGATCACTCTTTGTGCTCCTGGTGATGTTGCTGGTGAGTGTTGTAGTGGTATCGGCGATGGTACCTCTAGTGAGTGCAGCGGAAAATATGCAAGTAATCGGTAATAATCAAGACATTGTCGGCTTATTTGAACCTATAAATGTTGAAATTGAAAGCACAATGGCAGCTATTGTTACAAGCGATGGATTTGGCAAGACAAACTTCAATTCCAGGGACTTTTCAGAAAATCTGGTAAAGAAGTATCAGAAAAACCTGGATCAGATCCTTGATTCTCTTGAAATAGAAACCGGACAAAAACTATCGGCAAGCGAACGGGAAGATCTCAAATGGATCATTGTTCAGGAACATATGGAAAAAGTATCCTGGGCAGAATTCAAGAAAAAATTGGGCGTGAAAGATGAAGATTTTAAACCCATGCTTTCCAGTCATGGTGAAACCTTAACCCAGATCGGGAATAGCCGACTACCACTTTCCCTTATCCTTGTTCAGGTTTCAGATGATGTATACGGAGGTGCGGGTATTGATGGAGCTGGAATACCCTACATTGTTAATGGCGAAAACGACCTTTTATCTGTATCTGTCGATACCGTATACTCTGGAAAGGATCTTTATGAATGTCTTTTTAGGGATGAAGATGCCCCCAATACTGCCCTTGATGCTTCCTATGATGCACTCAGGATGCAGATATACGGTACACTTCAGGATCTCCAGGGTTTCTTTATCACTGAGCCGGATGATCATGGACATCGGTATATTGAATTTGGCAATGACTATGATAATGGAAATTCCTATGGTACGGTTATTGGGCAGCATGGCTACCTAAAGATAAAATGGAATATAGGTTACCGGATCTATATCAGTAACGTATGGAACCATGCCATGAGCCTGGATAACCGGAATTCAAACATGGCTACAATAACCCACTATTATTCCTGATTTTTTTAATAGCGTGAAAAGGAGATAACTGGTAATGAATGTAAAGCGGGTTGCAGAGAGTCTTGATCAGGTATTTCATTATTGCCTTCTGGGAATTTTCCTTTTTATCTCGGTCACCTATTTTATTGTGTTTGTCATTAACTGGGAAGCCTGGTTTTTCGGTATGAAGATGGATGGTTTTTATGCAGGTGTTTTATTATTCACCTATTGTCTGATTGCATCCTCCCTCACATATCTTCTTATCAGATATCCTCAGAAGATTGCGGTTATTACCGGGCTGTCAATTTTCTTTTTTGGGTTTTTATTTATAGATTCTACAGTCACGGTTCAGAAACTGAGTGGCGGGCAGGAATTATTCAGCATCTTTCCTGCAATGCTGGTACTGATCCCTGCGGGTATTTTAATTGGCCATTTCCTTGCTGTAAGGCTCTGTAAAAAGGGTGATGATACGGCAAGGAGTGACCCTGGAACCGATTCGACTTTCAAGACAGCCGGGACCAAAAAAGCAGAGGAGTATACAACAGGGCAAATATTGATGCTGGCGCTGGTGGTAATTGTTGTGGTTATTTTATTTGGACCGCTGGTACTGATCCCTGTGGGTATTCTGATTGGTCTTTTCCTTGCTGTCAGACCCTGTAAAAAGGATGATGATACGGTAAGGAGTAACACTGTAACCGATTCGACTCTCCAGATAGCCGGGACCAAAAAAGCAGAGAATTATACAACAGGACATCTACTGATACTGGCGTTGACGGCATTTATCGTGGTTATTTTACTTGGACCAGTGGTAATATCTCTGTTTTTCATGTTTTTATCCAGTCTGCATTCCATTGTTTCTCCATCAGTTCCGGTTCCAGTCGGTGATTCCCTTATATCAAAAGTCAATGCAAACGGAATCACGGAATGGCAGACCCTTGTGAATGGATATAGTGAATTCCCTCTCGATGTATGTCCGTCACATGACGGGGGTTTTATCATAGCCGGAATGTTCTGGCTTTCCGGGCAAACAGATCGCAGTCTGTGGGTGATGAAACTCGACCGTAACGGTACTCCGGTCTGGGATATTCACCGGGGAATTTCTGCTTATCCTGAAACAGATCTTCACACAATCAGGATGCTCCTTCCAACGGCAGGAGGGTATACCGTGATAATCAATGGAATTGTTATCAGGCTGGATGAACAGGGAAATGAATTATGGCACCGTTATTATCCTAATGACAATCATATTATTAGTAGCATATCTCTGACCGACGGCGGATACATTCTAATCGGAGAAGTAAACGAATGGGGTCCTGAAGGCTGGAAGAAATTTGATGGATGGCTACTCAATGCAGACCGGGAGGGGAATACCGTGTGGGAGAAAAAAGAGAAGGACTTCACGAGTTGCAGGAGAGGAATACTATCCCCGGAGGGAAATCTGCTGGTGAGCTGTTATGCAGGATGCTATGATCCCGATGTGTCATGCTCTGATCCCGACGAGAGCGGGAACGTAATTGTGGCTCTTGATCTTCAGGGAAATTATCTCTGGAAAAAAAAATTCGTAGAGAAGGACGACGGAATAGTGTATTCGATGAAAACCCTTGATAATGGAACCGTTGAGGTGTATTTACGCGGAGAAGGTGAGCAAAAATATACGCTTGATCACCAGGGGGATATCCTCAAAGAGGAGTTGCTTCCCCCCCGACCTGATTCATTCAGCCATGAAATCGCTCTTTATATGACATATGACACAGAACCTCTTGCCGGAAACAGGACTCAGGTGAATGTACGGAACATGGATGGATCCGAGATAGTTTTTATTATTGATTATCCGGTGAACCTGGAGAAGTTATCACGAATTTATTCAGTGAACCCGACATCAGACGGTGGATACCTTGTTGCCAGTTCTGCGAAACGGTAAGTTGTAACGAGTATCCATCCCACTTTTTCGTTTTGATGGAATTGGATTGAAAATTTTTACAGGGTATGATGTGTTGTTCTCTCTCAAACAGAGGATAGGGCCTTTGGCAGAAAAGTCGGGATCCCGGATATTAAATCCTGTTTTTGCCTCAGGGGTATAAAAATCGGAAAAAAATGTATGAAACTGAAAAAAGGAATACGGGCACTTTCTGTGCTCCTGACATTGTTGCCGGAGACCCTGATTCATTACTATGTTTACTCTGATCGGAGTTGAATCAAAATAACAAAGCACAGAACATCGTTTTCACTCGCTCTCATCGTGGCGTACTTCATTGCCCTGCCCGTGATTAGCGAATACATCAGGCTTGCCTATGCGGGCCAGTTTGTGTTTAGAATTGCAGATTTTTCACTGGTGCTACTCGTCTTCTGCATCGTTTCTCTCGCAGGAGCGATGTTTTTTGTCATAATCGTGCGGCAGGAAGGTGGTAGGTGGTGGGCGGCAGTGCCGCTCGCAACCCTCCTCCTGCTCGGGGTGTTCCCGCTCCGGCAGGGGTTACTGGCATGGTTCGGGGCTATTGAGACCGGGTTCATCAGCCTCATCGATCTCCTCTGGGTGTACGGCCTCTTCATCGCACCGCCTCTTCCCGGAAATGCCAGGGTAGACTCGCCGTCTCTTTACGAGTTCGCCGGAACGGTCTACGTCTACGCCGGGCTTCCCCTGCTCGCCCTCCAGTGCTGGCGTAGTCAGGTAGCCATCGCCCGGACATCTGGTGAGGCGGATTTTCGGCGTGATGCATGAGGTGAGGAGTGGTTATTATGACAGCAGTTTCACTGAGTGGGAATACTCATCGCCAAATTATAATAGAGATTCAACTACATGAAAGGATGACTGGTGAACCTGCAAAAATTATAACAATCTATAACAGATTAAAGCGCAGGGATTATTTCAGGTGCAAAATTCCTTTTATTCAACGCATATATGTAAGATTTCGTTTTAAAATCTGTTCCAATAAAAGATGGGACTACCAATCAAATAATCACTTTAATCATTCTGCTGACAGTTCGGGAACATGGTGAGAGAAAATATATAAAGTCAGTTCATATCTTTAAACAGGGCGCAGTATAAGGCCTAATACTCTGATTAAACCCGTTTTAAAAGAACCAATTCGGTGAAATATTTAGGGAAGAAGAAGGAATTAATTCAACCAAATCCTGTTTCCTTCTTTTCCCTGGTTGTCTGCCGACTGATGAAACCGGCATCTGACTGATTAGCACTATCGCAGATTAAGGTTTGCATGCCGGCTTTAATTAAAAAATGGAGGGAAAAGTATGAAACTGAAAAAAGGAATGCGAGCACTTTCTGTGCTCCTGATAAGTGTGTTGGTGGTATCGGTCTGTCTGGGATTTGCTTCTGCAAACCCGGTTGCTGATGAGTGTAACATAGGCGTTGAATGTGGAGAACTTACAGATGATGAGTACAGGGTGGCCGTTGAGTCTCTCAAATCGGGAGAAAATGTCATTGAAAAGCGTGGCTCTCTACCGGAATTCAAGGACGCACGGCATCGACGTGCATGGTATAACGCCCTGGACAATCTCACGAGTGGCATGTCTGACTCTGTAAAGCCCTACCTTTACCCGGATGGCCCCATTATCGGTTTCGGGTATGATATTGAAGGGTATATAGGAATCGGTGTTGTGAAGGGATACTCTCAAGAAAAAGCCAGTATTCCAGTGAATGAGATCTACACAATGCTGAATGAAAGAGCAAGAAAACTGGAAGTAGAAGATATCCCAGTCAAGGTTAGATCTGTCGACCCTGATAGCCTAATACTTCACAGCGCAAGTGACAGATTCCGTCCCGTGATCGGAGGAGTGCAGATGCAGGCAGTTTTAGGCAGTTCAACCGGGGCCGCAACAATTGGTTGGGCTGCGCGAAACACTGCTGGAACCCTTGGATACGTTATTGCCGGACACTGTTCTGACGGTATTGGGGAAACAATATACCAGCCAGGTGTAAGTGCGTCAAATGCTGTTGGTACAGTGGCTGCTGATACTCAGTGGCCAGGTCAGAGTTCCTATGCAGATGCAGCCTGGGTTCCATACAGTAATGTTGTGGCAAAGATCTACGGCAGTGGAGGAGTACAACAAACTGTGAAAGGCTACTATGCTGATTGCGGAGTAGGGTTGCCCATTTACAAATCAGGCGTTATTACAGGTACAACATCAGGAGCAACCATAATGAAAGATATTGTGTTTAATGGCGATACAGGAAAGTATCTATATGATCAGTATTTTGCTTCTTACAGTGCCGCAAACGGAGATAGTGGATCACCAGTTTACCATGTTGAACCTGATCATGACAGGATTGTTGTAGGGATTCACTCTGGTAGTTTTAACGGCGAAAACTACTTTTCACCTGTGTCGGGCGTACAGAGTGAACTGGCTGTTCTTCCACTGACAGGCTGAGCGTGCGTAATCATGAGTAAATTCTCAGTCCCAATTTTATTTTTCGTCCTTGTCTTTAGCCTCTTCACAGGATTGTACCTTTCCGAAGACGTCCGTGATCAGGGACCGGCAGCGTCTGCCGGGAAATTCCAATCATCTCAATCAGTATTAACCAAACCAGATGTCAAAATTCTCAAAGCCAGCCTGAACAAGCGAGAACCTGTTATCATCACGCTCGGAGGGCTTCCCTTCTCGAAGGGCGGAAAAAGCGCATCGCTTTCGGACCTGGATAACTTCACCACCACTACAGGAGATCTGATACGGGAACACTACCTCTACCCCAACGGGTCCGTCATCGGTTTCGGTTACGATGTTGACGGATATCTTCGGGTGAGTCTCTGGAACGGGCCACCTCCACCGATGGAAGTTTCTTCAATTGAGACACTGTATGCGATGCTTGATGAGCGGGCAATGGACATGGGAATTGAGAATATTCCGGTGAAGTTCACAGCATTCACCTCTCCACCGGTACTGGTTCTTGGCCCTTCATTATAGGGCTCCTGCAACCGCTGCTTTGAGAGAGATATCCTTCGTTATCAGATCAAGAATAGGGAATGCCCCGTTTGACCATCCTGTCGCACCAGTCTGTGCAGGGTTGATGATACCATTCTCTGCAGGATACTCCTTTCCTGATATCAGATCCCGGATGGGCAGGTCATAATAATGCCCGTTCTCAATAGACTCTGCAAAATCAAATCCGTAATTCATACTGCCGTGATAGTTTACCGAAAATGCCACAGCACCCATATCTGTAATAAGGTGATACGGGAACTCCCAGGTATCTCTCCAGCTGTCAAAGTCGGTATATGTGGGTCCGCCGTGCACTACAAGTACAAGGGGGTAATGGGTTCCTTCCATGTAATCAGGAGGATACCTGACGATCCCTTCAATCTCATCTCCGATAGCATCAATCCAGTGGATCACCTCACATGACCCTTTTAGTTGTGACAGGATCCAGGGATTAAAATGAGTTGGAATGTCAGGAATTATATAACCATGCTGACAGTTCGGGAACATGGTGAGAGAATATATATAAAGTCAGTTCGTATCTTTAAACTGGGGGCAGTCTAAGGTATAATCCTCTGATTAAACCCTTTTTAAAAAACTAATCCGGTGAAATATCCAGAGAAGAAGAAGAAATCAATTCGACCAAATCCTGTTTCCTTCCTTTCCCTGATTGTCTGCCGACAGATAAAACCGG
>JAYEIC010000005.1:0-6901 GCA_034659935.1 Methanobacteriota archaeon
GCTCTCTGACGGAATATGCCCCCCTGTTAGGAAAGATCCTGTTTGAATGACCTTCTTTTTCAATACTTATGTAATTGTTCTCCCTAAGAAGCCTGAGATGATGACGGAGAGTTTCGCGATTAATATTTGTCTCATTAGATAGTTATTCTATGGATTTTCCCGGGGATGTATCTATATACTCAAGAATTTTCTGCCTTTTTTTGCTGTCGATGGAAACTGAAGTCATTTTAAAATTTTTATGACAAATTGTCTCCAGCAACAATGTCAGGAGCACGGAAAATGCCCGTATTCCTTTTTTCATTTTCATACTTTTCCCTCCATTTTTTCATGTCCCCTGAGGCAAAACCAGAAAAGCTTCAAGTGATCTCAACACCAACGCACTCTTGCCTCCGGGCAGCAAGGGGTTCATCTGACCTTGTAAGATGAGGTATGCCTCAATACAATCCTGGTACGTGAGAATAGATAAAATCCACAGCCGTTGTTCGGTCAAAACCGAACGGCAACGAAATGTTTTTATTAGATGGAAATTGGAAGACCGAGTATCCACTTGATGACGTGTGTTCCGAATGGATCAAACCCCTGAGGGATGTATTCACAAATCGGGTTTGCCGTGACTCGTGCCACACCGCCACCTGCAGATCACACATCGTAATGGCTAGTACATAATCGTCGCATCTGGGATTAGATCAATTGGTGGAGTGATAAGCACCGTCTCCATTGGTTTTATTACTGCTTCTTTCGGGGGGTGGAACACAAATACACTTTCCGGAATCCCTCCATTGATTACGACGTCCGAATACTCCACGGTAAGAAGACGGTTGCCGCTTTCGTTGAAGAACTCCGCTTTCGTGATAATCCACAAATCTTTTTCTATCCTGGCACGAACGGAATATACCGGATAATGCATCGGATCCGGAGTATCTGCGATTCGGGTTGCATTGGTGATCTCGATGATATACAGCGTTTTCCCATTCTCTGAAGATGTCTCTGTTAATGTCCATCCATAATCAGCAAAAATGTCTATGAGCAATTCGAGATAATCGATTGCAGCCGTTGAATACTCTTCCGGAAAGGTAAAATTTACATATCCGGCAGAAACCCAGAGAACCTCATTGGTGGAGTTAACAGAGTGCCATTTCGTCTCACTGTCAAATACGACGAGATCTCCCTTTTTTTCAGGAAATTCCAGACGCTCATTTCGATATTCCAGATATTCAACTCGGTATTTGTCAGGTGGTTGATACAATATCCGTTCTCGTTCCTTTCCGTATTCCGATATCAGTGTTACTGTCGCGGAAAAATCCTGCATGGAATCATATGTTTCAACAACACGTCCGGCAATCTCGTGTCCGGAAAGAAGCGTTTCCTCCGGGGTCTGAAAATCCTTAGCATCCTGGTGTACACTACAGCCTGCCGTTAGAAGAATTACAATCAGCAGCAATACCAGGAGCACGGAAAGTGCTCGCATTCCTTTTTTCAGTTTCATGTTTTTTCTACGGTTTTTCATGGCCCCGGAGGCAAAAAGGCAAAGCTTTCAAATAGTTCTAAGGCTAACACAGTCTTGCCTCCGGGCACCGTGGGGTTCATCCGTTCCTGATCGATTCAGGTGGACCCCGTGCAACACCTTTTCGATGTCACACACCAGACTTTTGGCTTCGTTTTATTAATGTTTTATCTCCATA
This sequence comes from Methanobacteriota archaeon, assembly GCA_034659935.1. GTDB lineage: Archaea > Halobacteriota > Methanomicrobia > Methanomicrobiales > Methanomicrobiaceae > DAOVRB01. The sequence continues at coordinate 1,683 of JAYEIC010000005.1, forward strand.
TCCTCCAACTGTTCCCGTTTAGTCGGACGATTTGGACATAAAATCTAAATAGCGTCTTTTTTATACATATCTTTCTGGTTATTATACCTGAGTGATTAAATGTTGAAAAAAAGTAACTATTCACCCCCCTGTTTTCGGAATAAACCAATTGATCTTTATATGATGGGTAATATAGTAATGTGTAATGATAAATCACCTTGATCATGACAAAATATTATCTTTCATTTTAACTGATCCAAAAGGTGCAACAAAACAAAACATAGAGCTACACAAAACCATAGAATTGAAGAACAAGCAAATAAACAAACTTTGAGCACAAGTTAAAGATCTTGAAACACAAGTTAAAGAGTTTAAAGCCCAGTTAAACAAAAACAGCTGTAATAGCAGCTTTCCACCTTCACGTGACATATATAACCCTAAATCTGGTACAAAAACCGAACCAAAAATCCGTACAGAAAGTCTTAGGAAAAAGAGCGGAAAGAAACCTGGTGGTCAAAAAAATCACCCCGGAAAAACTCTTGTAAAATCTCTAAATCCCGATGAAATTCATAATATAGAGGTTAAAACCTGTACTTGTGGCAAAGATCTTAGCAACGTCAAGCCTGAAAAATACATTGACAGACAGGTTTTTGAGCTTCCCAAAATAATGTTTAACATTATAGAATATCGTGGGGAGGTAAAACATTGTCCTCACTGCGGACGTAAAATAACTGCTGAATTCCCGGAAAATGTAACTCAAAATGTCCAGTTTGGAGAAAACCTCAAAACCCATGTGATCTACTTAAAAAATCAGTTTTTTGGTTCCTACAAGAAATTAGAGACTAAATTCTTCGATTTCTATGGTTACCGTCTAAGTCCTGCGACCATGATTAAATTTGAGGGCAGGGCATCTTCCAATCTCAAACAATTTGAAGAAGACATCAGGGAAGAATTGGTTAAATCTCCAGTCTTAAATGCTGATGAAACCGGCTTCAAAGTCGAAGGTAATAGATGGTGGCTTCACACTATCAGCAATGATTCTCTAACATTATACGCTGCCCATCCAAAAAGAGGTTCTATTGCAACTGATGAAATGGGTGTTCTTCCGCGATATGGAGGAATACTTGTTCATGATTTTTGGTCTGCTTATTCAAATTACAATTGTGATCATTCTTTTTGCAATGCCCATATAATGAGAGAATTGCAGGGAATTATTGATGGCTATAAGCAAAAATGGGCAGAAGAGATGAAGTTGTTCTATGAGGACATACACCATTATCTTTTCATCAAGGATAAAAATGATCCACAGGAAATTGAGAAATTTCGGGAAAGGTATATGGAAATAATTGAAGAGGGACTTGAAGAAAACCCCCCTCCGGACGAAAACAAAAAAACAGGGAAAAGGGGGCGCATAAAGAGATCCAAACCCCCTGAACTTACTTCTGAGGCTGAAGGATTATTCTGATGACATACTGAGGTTTATGTACAATTCGATGGTCCCATTTACAAACAATCTGGCAGAAAGAGATGTCCGTATGATGAAAGTCCAGCAGAAAATTTCAGGTACTTTTAGATCCACTGAAGGTGCCAAGAGATTTTGTAGAATCAGGAGTTATATTTCAACTGTAAGGAAAAACGGAAAATCCGTATTTGATGCCCTAAATAAATTGGCAAGGGGAGAACCCTACACGCTTCAGGAATTGATGGCGTGAATAGTTACGAAAAAAAAGGGAATTATTGCCAGCCCAATCAGCACACCGATTAAATAATTTTTCTTCGTGAGTATATCACTCCCTGAAAATTATGAATTGTACTTTCTCCTTAGTTTGCCGTATGCAGCTTCACCGAGAGAATATAATACAATACTGCCGCAACTGCTATACCCGGCACGACATTTGTTGCTATAGACAATGGAGTCTGTGGAAGGAGATCAGGTTGCATGTAGACTCCTGCAGAGAGGATAACACTTGCAATGGCAACCAATATTCCTGTTCCCCACGTAACTCCAAAAATTACAAAATTATGCAATTTCGAATTAATCTTTGTCAGGAAATATGGTGCAGGAGCAAGCGTCATCAGTGTCATGAAGAGAAGCGGAAAAACCCAGATTGGGATAAACCGGCCAACATCCGCCCCCATTGCAGCAAAAAATGAACCGACAAATTCACATGCTATCCCCAGAACCGACATACATGCAGCCAGCACGACTGGGGTGATCTTATTCATGCATTTTGTGATCAGGAGCCATGCTATCACAGCGTACACTGCAACTGCTGTCTGGTATGTGAGGAAAATTGCCAAAGCAGTTACAGAAGCAACAAAAATGACACGAAAAGGCCACGATGCAATCTGGTCGAAAAACTCCGAAAGAAGAAGAAAATACCCCAAAAGTGCCGTTGCAATTGCAACCGATGCAAAGAAGGGTGAGGTTGCAGGAAGCCATCCGGGTATGCTAATGCTACTGCCCGGAGTTATCGTTACCGAGAATATGTATGCATAATAGAGGGTTGCTGTCGCGATCAATGTACTAAAAAGAAGCGGATATCTCCACCGTGAAATGAGGTTCATGCGGGGGAGAAGAAAACCGGCCGGGATCAGTACTCCAATGAGTACAGCGATATATCTCAAACCAGCTGACAGATCATTTCTGAATACATACCAGGTCCCGTAAGGTCCTCCGGGTATGAAAAGCTCCGGAAACCAGATGCACATATAATTTTGGACAAGATAGGCAGCCACGGAAAACGACAGTCCCAATATAATTAGGATCAATGCCTGCAGTTTCTGCGATCGCATATGTGAGATAAGAATGAATAGTCCCACTACAAGCAGTGCACCTGCCAGAAAAATATACATTTCTATGGGGATACGAATGAGATTCAGCCGGTCTATTAATGAATACATATTACTCTGTCTCCGCAAGGTTTTATTTTATAGTAAGATTTCAACATATGAAAAAATGTAATTTAATCCTTCGGCTTCAGGGCCGAACGTACACAGGGAATGTATAGTCCCAATTACCAAAGGTGATATATCGTGTATCTGTTGTTGACCAGCCGTCATTGATCTCAATTGCATCAAATGCCCCATCGGCCCACCCAACAACAGCAACGGAATGATCGCCATATGATGTTGAACCACCTATCGCTGTACCTGCTCCATGCATAGCAAGATGCATTGGATGGTCTGCGGTAACTTCGGATTGAACCTCTGAAAACAAAAAGCTTCCAGTATCCGGTACAGCATTGATGTTATAATATCCATGGTCCTGACATACACTTTCGATACCCGGTTCAATATTGGAATCATATGTTCCAATTTCAGGATCTGTTTCCATGGCAGAATACAACTCAAGGATCAACGTATCTCCATCTGACGGGAAATTTGGATATCCATTACTTCGCCAATAGGACAGAATCATACCTGATGCAGTTGGGGCACAGGAATTAGGATACCCTGAAGGTTGATCATAGAGGGAGACCCAGTATATCGTATCTGCTCCACGAAGTGACGACGAAACTGTTACTCCCCTGTCCAAAAGTCCAATATTTTCATCGAAGATTGTCCATGCATCGTTAACAGAAATTACATCTGATTCAGAGTTGTCCTTAGGGGATGTCAAGACAGAGATATCGTCTTTTAGATCTACAATGTTTTCATTAAAGAGATCGACAGTCACATCCCCTTTTACATTTTGAAGCGAATCAATGAGCGTATATTGAGCGTAATAGAATGTTGATCCCATATAGAGATATTTTACGGAACCCAGTTTATAAGAGCTACTTTTCACATTTTTTGCAGCAATGAGATTTGCCTGTTCTTTTGCATTTTCTGGTAGTATATCTCCTTTTCCAAATTCCAGGATAGGATAATTCTCTTTAATTCCAGAAACTAAGATAAATCCCAGTTTTTTCCCAGTTTTTGTAACAGAGAATGAATAGGCTGAAATATCTCCATTGGTATCATAAAATGTCAGATCATGTTCTACAGCTGCGCCGGTCCATTCCGAAAATCCGGGCAGACCTGCAGCCAAGTCATTGAGATACAATTGCGTCACTTTCGTGGCATATTCCAATGTCACAAGAGTTTTATCTATTTGTTCATTCACAGAACTACCAGCACTAACTGCCGGAACAAAGATTACCCCGACAAATGCAAATGCTATCAGCAGGCTCAAAACCCGCATTCCTTTCTTCGATTTCATTTTTTACCTCCAAGTTTTTTTTGATTAAAGCCGGCATGCAAACCTTAATCTGCGATAGTGCTGATCAGTCAGATGCCGGTTTCATCAGTCGGCAGACAATCAGGGAAAGGAAGGAAACAGGATTTAGTCGAATTAATTCCTTCTTCTTCCCTAAATATTTCACCGGATTAGTTTTTTAAAAAGGGTTTAATCAGAGGATTATGCCTTAGACTGCCCCCGTTTAAAGATACAAACTGACTTTATATATTTTCTCTCACCATGTTCCCGAACTGTCAGCAGAATAATTAAATTGATTATTTGATTGGTAGTCCCATCTGTTATTGGAAAAGATTTTAAAACGAAATTTTACATATATGCGTTAAATAAAAGGAATTTTGCACCTGAAATAATCCTCGCGCTTTAATTTATTATGCATTGTTATAACTTTTTGCAGGTTCACCAGTCATCCTGTTATGTAGTTGAATTATCTGTGAAAAAATCATATTTTTCCCTGATTTCATCAGGAAGGTTTTCAATGATAACCGGTTCAAGTCCGGATTTTATATAATAATATTTACATTTCCCGCATATCCTTTTGGACAATATGGCACTGTCTGATTTTTCAGTGACAGGGAAGTATGTAATAGATTATCTCAGTTCAAATCAACTGAAAAGGTAATTGATGCATAAGGATGATCAATTATCACTGGATTTTCCGACAGTGCCGACAATATTCCTGCACCCTCTATTTTATTTATGTGCCATGTTACAGTGCTTTTTGAGACATTCAGTTCTTTTTTCAGGTCGACATTTTTATACCCGGGTACTTCATAATAAGTGCAAGTATCTTTGCCTGTGTGTTATTATGGCATAAACTGATTATTTTCCGCTCTCTGCCGGAATATGTTCCCCTTTGATAAATATTTGATTAGGTTAACCAGCATCAGTAAATATGGGGTGGATGGGTGGGTGGAGTGATGATTTTATACTGCAAATATTGTTCTGAACTGAAAATATTCTCAGAAATTCCAGTATTCACTGACAATTCCTGATAATT
>JAYEIC010000006.1:0-6654 GCA_034659935.1 Methanobacteriota archaeon
CCACTCAACAGGGCGGGTTCCGTCTGCTTTGGTTTTAACATTTGCAAAGGACTCATTTGCATTAACACCGCCGGCGGTTGGAGTTTCGGTTCCCATTACATCAGTTGCTAATACATACGGGCTAAGTGGTGCAGGGGGTAGAGGTGGTGTAACAAGCAAGACATCACCACGGGTTACACCAGGCTGACCTGCCATTACAGTTGGATACTCGTCCTGTGCTTCAAGTGAAGCTTCCTTGATGTAAAGGACATAGTTTGTATTTGCCTTACCAGAGACTGATGTAACGAAGTTGTTACCACGAATAACTTCGGTCTTTTCTGAGGTAACTGTAAGTGTGCGGCTCTCTACTGTGAATGTCACAGCGTTGGAAGAGGGAGCATAGTCATTGAAACCTGCTGGTTTAAGCCACTTTGCCACTGCACTCCATGCACCGGACTCAGCATCGGTAAGAGGAGTTGGTTTATCAATATCATCTGTGAAAATCTGGTTTGATGTCAGATTTATATCAATAAGATCCACTTCACCAACGTTTGTGGTTACACCACCACTGGGGGTAGTGTACTCTACTTTAACTTGTGCAGGATGTACATCATCGCCGGGTGTATTAGTATACATGTAGTTGTTACCTACCTTGGACATCAGCTTGAATGCAATGTCATCTGTATCGGAAATACTGTCACCATCCACAGAACTTGTATGATCTGAGGCCAGAACAACATCCATTGCAAGTGCCGGTTTTTCAATGTTTACAGTTTTACCGGTAAGGCCTGTATCGTTAACTGCACGGTATGTACCAGTGTATGTTCCAACATCAACAGACAGTATCTCTTCAAAATCGATGTCATTAGGCACATTAATTGTGTTTAACACTGCCTTGTCGGTGTCATCATCCTGATAATACTGTAACTTTGTAACATCCAAACCAGTTACGGGTGGGTAACGTAGCCCAGTCAAATTTAAATCTTTTTCCCATACATATATGGTGTCACCATCAGCAATGTCACTAATGCCCGGAGCCCTTGCTGCTGCCGGAGCAACAATCATGGACACTGCCATAAGGACAGCAATGGCGACAACCATTATCTTTGTCGTACTTTTCATATTAACCTCCAATTATAAGATATAGGGCCACCACGAATATTCGACAGTTGTCGAATAACCTTTCATCATAGCCCATACTCCGAACGACGGAATATACTCCAATATTTGGGGAACACTTATTATATCCTTTGTGGTCGGTTAAAGTCCTCAACCCACACCTGACAGAAGAGAATCCCGGATAATGGAGGAGGTATGAGAGTAATCACAAACAGGATTTAGAGAATCCCCCATGAACAATCCATCAATTACCCACGAACTATCTATAGGCCATCCGGAAAACATACCCGACCCGTACACTGTTACAAAACAGGAACCCCCGGTATAATTTAACCCTGCACGCCGGTTGTATGTCGTTTGCACGTATTTTGTGGACATTAATCAGATATAATCAGATATAACATCTATGCCCCCGCTATGACCTGCCCGGACCACACCCGCGCTCATCCGATGAAAATAAAATAACAGAAGCAAACAGATTCAGGAGGTAAAAAAAACTTCACTGAAATTCACAGTCACCCGGTATAATTTAATTTCATTGTCAGTAATTTACAGACAGTCATTCATCGGCATATAATTTACTACAACTCATGATTATCCAGCATCATTGTCTGTCACTTATATCTATCACTCTTAGTATTACTACCATCACCATCCACCACCACAGAAAAATTCCGTCAACCTTATTAAGATATAGAGACCACTTTAAGAGGCACAAACAGTCCGGTAGTGTAGCGGTCAATCATGTGAGACTCTGGATCTTGCGACAGCAGTTCGAATCTGCTCCGGACTATTAACTATTACTTCTTTTTTAGCACAACAAGTATAATGAAATTTATGTAGCGCATAAATTCCATAAATGACAGGAATATCAATAACCTCAGAAAAATTACAGAACGTACAGAGATTACAGAAGTTACGGGAATTGCAAAAGTCAGAAAAAACGAATACAGAAAATACAGGTAATAGAGATAATAGCGGTAATAGGGATAATTCAGAGATTTTAAGAATTCAGAGAATAGAGAAAATAGAGAAAATAGAGAGAATTCAGAGGATTCAGAAATGACACGAAACTACCTCATAGGTGCAGGCGTCCGTTCAGACGATATGGAGACTTTTAACACCCTCTCCACAATGTATCACGCCGGGTCAATAGACCACATACAGGTTATGCTCATCCCGCAGGAGGAGAAATTGTTCAGAAAACACCTTGAAGTGATCTCCTCTTCAGGTGCATATATTATAGTGCATGCTCCACACCACGGACAGGGAGTAAACCCGTGCGCCCCAACCGCATTTGAAACCAGGTCTCCTGCCAAAATTTCCGCATGGATAGAATCCGCAATGTCACAGACCTTTGAAGCGGCAGATCTGCTTGACACCCCGTCAATCGTCATGCACGCAGGCAGGTATGAGAGTGGCAAAAAAGATACCATAGATTCCGCAGATACACAAAATACGAAAAACACACAGAATATAAAAAATATAAAAGATATAACAGATACAAAAGATACCGCCATATCCACACTGCAGGAGTTCCTCTCAGTATATCGTGATCCCAGAATCATCCTCGAAAATCTGCCTGAAGTCTATGCAAACTTCCACCTGCTCGGAAGCACCGCTGACGAACTTGTACAGATCAGTGACGGCCTTGTTAACGGCTACTGCCTGGATTTCGCACACCTGTATTGTACCACAAACTACCTACACCTCTCATATGCCGGAGAACTCAGCAAATTTGGAGAACTCTCTGACAGCCACCCGGTTAAACTGCACCACCTCTCAAACAGCATCAAAGGCAGTATCACTGATGAACATCTGGAACTGAATCACAAAAACGGCGGCCTTGACTTTGACCTCGTAATAGGCTACATAAAGAAACACCCGGATATCCAGACAAGCCTGGAATACAAACACAATAACGCTGAAATTTACGTTGAACAACTGAAAGTCTTTGACAATCTGTACCACAGACACTAAGTGAGAAACTGAGTGAGAACCGGAGAGAGAGAGTGTAAATATAAGTCAGTGTGAGTGAGTAAGAGAGAACTCATGGACACTGTGAGACACTGTGAAACACCGTGAGAAAAAGTAAGAGAGACTCTGAGTAAGAACTCACGCAAGCAGTGCAGCAATAATCCCACTCAGAAACACACCGTCAAAAGTCCCGGCACCCCCGATACTCGCCACAGGCGCACCCAGTTCACCGAGTCTCTTTAAGTTTAAGAGATCAGCACCAATCAGTGTCCCTAACGTCCCGCTGACATATGCAATGACAGGTGCCGCAACGGGAATGCCCCAGGAGAGAACAATCCCGCATATCAGTGCACAGGCAGGCGGTATGAAAAACGGGGTCGCAATCCCAAGATCCCTGACAGGTCTGGCCGCCCTGTGAGTAACTACTGTAACCACACATACACCAATCAGGGCAGATATTAATATTGAAAAACCACCGGGAAATGCCATCATCCTGTACATCAGGTATGCAGACACAAACACCGGGACCAGGCAACCACCCACATTTACTGCAACAGTTGTTGTAAATGAGGGCTCAGGTACATTGTAAAAACGCCTGTACATCCCAATCCCGACGGGGGCAGGGCGATCCATAACAATCGGACCTTTCCTCTCCACTGTGGTCACAGGGATATTAATGAGACTCCCGACAAGAGTCACAAACAGAATTAAAACTGCCTGATACCAGCTAAATCCAAGTTTTGTAAACGCACCCCCGATAATCCCCAGAAATAAAAATGGGATCATAAACAGTAAGAGCAGTACAAATATGATTATCAGAATCAGGGAAAAAGGGTTCAGGTAATATCTTCGCATGAATGAAAAAATATTATATTGTTATCGTATATCAGTTTTGTTTATTTGGGATACTGGAGAAAAGTCAGCAAATATAGGGGTGGTGCCAGAATGCCTTTTTTACACTCATAATGCGATATACAGCACTTCCTCAAAACAAAACTCAAATCCGGGTTATTTTTATACCAATCAGAGAAGAAAAAAACGGAGAAGACTCATAAACATTAGTTCTTTTTGAGCAATACCGACCTGATGAATTGTAATCAATCACATTTCCCGGATTGCAACACAATAATCTCCGGAAAGATCACTTGCAATAATATTTTTCTGTGAACCATCGTGAAAATGCTTTGGAAATGTACTAATTTCAGGATGGTCAGGAGCATTGTCCCATCTATAGATCTCTCCTCTTTGTGCTCTTCTTTCCCAGTGATAAGAATAATCTCCATCTATCGAAAGCCAGATATCCAAAAAAGTATCATCATAAAAAAATATTCTTCATTTGTTTGGAAGTCTGGCTTTACCTCCAACCGGACTTATTGAAACAATTATATCTTCAAATTCAGTTTTTGCAATCCTCTCAATTTCTTCATAAATATTAAATATCATCACCCGAAATTTGTCTTTGCCCTTTTAAATCTTCTATATATCTCTCTTTATTTTTCCATACAATGTAGTCTTCCCATGCAGGATGACTCATTATCTTTCCGGATTTTATTCCCCCATAGAGCCCTTCTTTTGATACAACATTATATCTCTCCCTGATATCTGCAATATCCTCTTCTGCAAGGCGGATCTCAATTTCAATAAATGATATTAAACTTCTATGGACTACTTCCTCTCTGGACAATCCTGTAATCTGGCTGATACCTTCAACTGTTATCATCTGATCACCTCCTGTGAACCTTCTTAAATATTATTACATAATACAAATGCAGAATATAAATAAATTACTTTCAGGATCAAGCCAGAACCAATATCCGCTCTCTCAACAGTGGAGTACAATCCCTCTAACATAAAGTATAGTCAAAGACCACACATTCCCGGAAGTTCGATTTTCAGGTATAATACCGGAATTTCGGTGTGAAAAGATATAAACCATAACTTTCCCTCGGCAACTCCCGATAATAAAGATGATATAATGTCTGCTGCAGTAGAACCATATATATATACTAAGTCAGAGAGATCAGATAATATGATTGAGCAGGCCATATGGAGATGGAACCCGTGGTGGGCAGAAAAAATGGTGCCTGAGGAACTTACCGGAATCAGACGGGATATTACAGAGTCCATAATAAAGACACTCAAAACCCGGTATATAAAAGATGTAATCGGAGTCAGACGTTCAGGTAAGACCACAGTGCTCTATCAGGTGGCAGATCATCTCATAAAAAGCGGGATACACCCAAAAAACATAATGCTCTTAAATTTTGACGATCCTGCCATAAACGCTACACCCTTTGATACAATCCTGACTGATATCTACAAATTAAATCCTGACATATCACATCTCTTCCTTGATGAGATACAGCAAAAGAAAGGATGGGAACAATGGGTAAGGATGCTCTATGATACAAAAAGATTTGACTGTATATTCCTTTCCGGATCTTCTGCAAGCCTGCTCTCATATGATACTGGCCGGGTGTTAACCGGGAGGCATGTCACATTCGAAGTCATGCCCCTGTCATTTGCAGAATATCTCAGGATGAGAGGATTTGAAAATATCAGACCAGATTATCTTATCTACAACAGGGAGAAACTTCTGCACTACCTGAGTGCATATCTTGAAGAGGGTGGATTTCCCGAATCAACAGGCCTGGATGAATTCAACCACAAAAAAATACTCACAGCACTGTACAATGATATAATTGCAAGGGATGTCGCCTCAGGATTTGGTGCATCCTATGATATCACAGGGAGAATCTGCCAGTTCATGCTGACAAATACAACCGGCGAATATTCCTTTAATAGTATTGCAAAAAATTCCGGTGTAACAGTTGAAACAGCAGAGAAATACATAGCTTATCTCAAAGAATCTTTGTTGATAATGGATCTTCCTCTATTTTCCTATAAATTAAAAAGCCAGTTTAGACATAATAAAAAAACATACGCCATTGATACCGGACTGAGAAATGAAGTATCATTCAGGTTTTCTTTGGATATAGGCAAACTTGCTGAGAATGCAGTTTTTCTGGAATTAAACAGACGTTATGATGAAATCTATTACTGGAAGGACAAAGGTGGATTTGAAGTTGATTTCGTGATAAAAAATGGTCAGAATATTCAGACACTGATACAGGTCTGCTGGAATGCAGATAACGAAAAAACCCGAAAAAGAGAAGAGAATTCACTCATCAGGGCATGCAAAGAGTTTAAACTTAAAAGTGGCATGATTCTTACAGAGGATCTCTGTGAGACTGTTTTAAGAGAGGGAGTTACAATAGAGTATTATCCTCTCTGGAGATGGCTTTGCCGAATATAAAAATTTTCCCGGGCACTCAACCCGGCGGTGAAAAAGAATTAAAAACCTCTGGATTTCATGCACAATTATAGTGGTGAGCGTTTATTGGCACCATACAGGCTATGCCGGAATCGTGCACCTGTACCAGCCGTAAATCAAATAATTCGCGCAAATTGGGAATAAAATATTATTAATTGTTCCTGTTTACGCCAGTTGATTGTTAAGTTATTCACACAAATCCGGTTCTGGCGCAGCGTGTATACTCTTCGATATACTACACCCAG
>JAYEIC010000007.1:0-1333 GCA_034659935.1 Methanobacteriota archaeon
GACATTTTTAACAATATTTTTTTCATAAATCTTAGTTCGAGGCGGGCCTGTAGATCAGGGGAAGATCGCTACGTTCGCAACGTAGAGGCCGCGGGTTCAATTCCCGCCAGGTCCATTCGTGCATAAACAGCTCACTGTGGACAATAAAATTAATTTTATTTATCTTACACTTCCTGCTACGCAACACCGCTGAATCACCCTGAAAACCACTTTTACCGCCAGAGTGCGAGTGAGAATACAAGTGAGAATATGGGTGAGAGTGGCAAGTGCAAGTCCGGTGCACAAGTCAGGTGCAACAAGATCTCACATAACAACTCCGCCCCCCGGGAGTTCTCACTCCCACGTATGCAGATACCCTCTCTTCTCAACAGGTACCCCGTCAACCAGTACACCACTCTTTGCAGTCACTTCACCGATAACAACTGCAGAAACACCCAAAACCGGATATTGTGAAGGAGAACAGGTAAACAGCAGGTAAAAGTCCCCCCCGCCATAGAGAGCCATGGAATGTGCCGGAACCGCGGGCACTCCCTCTGGCAGCGGTATTTTTTCAGATTCTATCGAAAAACCACAGTCATTTACATCCATAAGATCATAGAGCGAAATCACAAGCCCGTCTGAGACATCCATCATCGCAGACACACCTGCCTGCCCGAGCAGTACACCCTCCCTGACGTGCGGTTTTGGTTCAGGAAGTGCTTCTCTGTGTTCAGCGTACCCGCTAAGACCTGCCTCTGCACAACCGGGAGTGCCCGTAATGCAGATTAAATCCCCGGGCACCGAACCCTTCCTCCGCACAATATTTTCAGGTGCCGCACTGCCAATCCCGGTACTCACAATAGTCAGTTCACTATGTGAGTCCACATCACCACCCACAAGTTCGGCACCATATTTTACACAGCAGTCACGGGCACCCTGCATGATACCAGAAAGACGGTCTGCATCATCCAGTCCGACAGCAAGGAGAAGATATCGTGGTTCTGCACCCGTGGAAGCAATATCAGAGAGGGTAACCGCAACTGACATCCACCCGGCCTGCCAGTCTGTCATCCCCTCCGGGAAATCCGTTGTTTCATGGAGCATATCTGTACTTACGACAAGACAGATCTCACCAAACGGCAGGACTGCACAGTCATCCTCAATCCTCTCACTCCCGATAATCTCCCCCACAAGTTTCACAAGTCGCCGATCATCCACACCAGTTCACCTCCGCAACTCTTACAACTCTTACTCTTACGCTGCTTCTCTCACCCACAGACATCATCCATCGATCAACCACAGGCATCATCCATCGATCAACCACAGGCATCATCCATCGATCAACCACAGGCAT
>JAYEIC010000007.1:1433-21745 GCA_034659935.1 Methanobacteriota archaeon
CATCATCCATCGATCAACCACAGGCATCATCCATCGATCAACCACAGGCATCATCCATCGATCAACCACAGGCATTACAACACATTCACAGTCACATTCATAGTCACAATCACAATCATTCACGCCGCCTCACCTCCACTTCACGCTCGCTCCTGTACTCACTGACAATAGACTCAAGCATCTGTTCCCTCTTGTGGCGTTCATATAACTCCTGATCAGATCTCCACTTAGAAAGAGCCTCATTTAGGTCCGCCCGGTGCAGGGTGCCGGTCCGCCCTCTCAGATCCATCTTCACTTCTGACGATAAAATCAGGGGGATCTTCTTCTCCCTGAAAAGAGTGACCAGACTCTCATCAGGCGTACTCCCTGCAATAAGCACATAAATATTCTCTGTTGAGAAAAAATCAACACCACTCCTACCCCAGCCGGATGTTTTGCGGACATAAATTATATCACCCGCAGAAATCCCCAAATCATCATCAAGAAACCGGATATCATCGCGTGTCAGTGATTCAAGCACCTTCACAGGGATATGTTCGTTCCCCATCTGGAGGTCTGCAAATTTCTTAAGCCGTTTTATCTGCCCGAGGAACTTCTTACTCCTGCGCTCCTCCCTTCTCAGCCTTTTTTTCTGGCTTTTAATAATCGCTTCACGCCTGACAATCTCTGTATTCGTCTTTAACAATTCAGCTTTTTTAGTTCTCTCATGCATGAGAATACCGGTAAGACGACGAATTTCAGAATCCTTTTTTTCAGCCTCTGCCTGCAGATCTGAGATATGCCCGCGAAGGCTCTTTATCATCCCGTCAAGCCTTGCAACAGTCTCATCACGACGCGTAATTACAGCCTCATCCGGTTTCTCCCCGGATTTTTCATCCTGTTTCTCTTCAGCTCCTGTCGGGACACCCGCAGAAATCCCGCCAAGCACCTGTTCAATTGAAAGACCCCGTACAACACCGGCGCGAACCTCATCAAGATTATAACCTGCAGGTACACGTTTTGCAATGCTCGTAAACTTGTTTTTGTAGTGACGCCACGCCTCAATGGCAGCCGAAAGAGAATCACGCTCATGGTCGTTTATATACGAAAACCCGGAACATACTGAGACTTTTTCTTCCTGTGACCGATCCTCACGCGGCGAGTATGCCACTGCATTAAATGCACGGCGGATCTTCTCTACCGAAGCAGGCATCTGAGAAACATCCGAAGCAATGACAAGAGGTTTTCCGATATTGTACAGTTCCTCCACCACATCTGCCATAGACATCTGGCGTGAACTCTTCAGGTGTACAAGCTGCCCATCGAGATCCAGGGCGGCAATCCCGATTGTTGTCCCGGGATCCAGACCGACAATAAGATATTTTTGCTTCCTTTCTACAGGCTTAAAGCGGATACGGTCAAGCCGCCTGCCCGTAACCTTCACCTGTACATCAAGTCCCCTGTATGAACGTACGGGCACAAGATTGCGGGCGGCAGAGACAGAAAAATTCACCCTTCCAAGGCCACCAAATGCCTTCACCTCAGACCTTTCGTATTTCAGCCCGGCCTCATTTAAGGCATCCTCAATATCACGTGCTTTCTGCCGGACCGCACCATGCACCTTGCGTACATACCTGTTCTGGCTCCACCCGCCCTTGCCCATCGACCTGTGGCGCGAGACAACTATATCAGAGGCATTCTCAAAAGCAATGACCTCAAAACCTGCACCGAGTTCTGCCACATGGGCGATCGCCCGGGCTTCTGCAAAAGGATCGAATTTATCAAATTTAATATTAAAACGGCCTGAAACAACCTGAAGAGACTCCTGCTTCTCCCCACCCGTCACCTGCACAAGCCGGGTTTTTGATGGCAGAGCTCCGATAAACTCAAAAAGAGCGGACTGATCTGCCGCTACCTCCTGCAGACTGTCCACTGCAAGAATATCAGGTTCCTCTGAGGCAACCTGCCTGAGGAGACGGTACAGAGAGACCTGACTTTCTGAAACAATTGTCCCGCTCTCCCTCCGGACCAGTGCGTACCGGGGCCGGCGTGTCCGTGACCGCACCGAGCCTTTGATTATATCTATACCAAATACTTTCAACCGACCACCCGGGATAGTGCATCTTCAGGCAGATACACAATCCCGTATTTTCTCTCAAAGTAAGTAATGATATTCCTCAGATCCCTCATTAAAATATTATCCGCATTCGGGTGACCGGGTTCTATCCACTGCGGCCAGTCGATAATCCAGACACAGTCCTCATCCACCATTACATTGAACTCTGAGAGATCCCCGTGAATAAAGCCAAGATGATATGCCTTTGCCACATTGTCAAGGATCAGATCAAGCGTTTCCTCAGGATTGCCCAGTGTACACTGGTTGAGATTTACTCCCTGAATTAAAGACATCACTACAACATTCCGGTTAATATCCACAGGGATGGGCACCGACACACCGTTTTCATACAAAATCTTTAGTGCATCGTATTCCTGCTTCGCCGAATATACAGATGCAAATATCCACGGGAAATGCTTATACTCCGGCATATACCCACGGTTTTTCCGTACAGACTGAAACGAGCGCTGACCGACACGGTGAAATTTCAGCGCAAGCAGTCCCATACCAAGAGCCTCGTACACAAGCGCTTCTTTCCCTATACCCAGGAAACTCCCCAGTGCCTGTACAGACCCTCTCTTAGTCAGACTGTGAAGAGCAAGGGCATCATAACCGGCAAAGACGATCTGATAACCTTTGTATGGCACTGAACTGCTTTTCACCATATCAAGCCCCATCAGATGGCCCAGCCTGTACTCAAGTTCTGAGAGAGAGAGTGCTGTACTCTGCTTTAAGATGTCCTGCGGCACCCACCTGTATTTCTTCATCAGCCGTTCAAGTGCAAGCAGGATCCTGATATCATATTTATGCAGCGAACGTACATCTTCGGCAGACAGTGACATTTTACTGTACATATTTTATCCTTACAGATGATATAACTTTGATCAGAATCGATGACACATTCAATAAAATGTACAAAATGCCGTACAGATGCAATTATATTCCAGCGTTATTCAGGGATGCATCTCTGCAGAGAGCACTTTGTCAGTGACTTTGAGGCGCGTGTCAAAAAAGCGATACGAAAACACAGGTGGATTGAATCAGGAGATCGGATTGCTGTCGCTTTTAGCGGCGGAAAAGACAGCAGCGCCCTTCTCTATTTCCTGAAAAAAACATTTGGCATGAGAAGAGACCTTGAGATATTCGCGATCACAATTGACGAAGGAATTGCCGGTTACCGCATCCCCAAAGACTCAGAGAAATTCGCAGACAAAATGGGCATAGACTGGCACACGGCCTCATTTGCCGAAGAATACGCAGTTACAATGGATGAAATTGTCAGGAAAAAAGGAGATACCCGTTCATGCTCTTTTTGCGGTGTTCTCAGGAGGCGTCTCCTCAACAAAACCGCACGTGAACTTGGAGCAACAAAAATTGCTTTCGGGTTCAATCTGGATGATGAGGCACAGTCAGTTCTCATGAATGTATTTCGGGGCGATGTAAACAGTCTGACACGCAGACCAGTGAAAAGAGAGATGATGGTACCACGTATACGCCCTTTTATCAACCTGCCCGAACGGGAAGTGGCGCTCTACTCACGGCTCCATGTACAGGTACGGGAAGACTCCGGCTGTCCCTACTCACACAATGCACTCAGGGGAGATGTACGGACGCACCTCAACGAATACAGTTATTGGCACCCTCAGACAAAGTACGCTCTTGTCAACCTGGGGGAGGAACTTTCAGCAACGGGACACAGAGTCAAAAAGGAGATGACGATATGCGGGAGATGCAGTGAACCATGCATGGGCGTCTGCCGGGCATGTCAGATTTTAGATGAGGTAAGACGGGATGATTAAACCGACATTAAAGAAACTGCTCGGCTTCCACTCACCAGCTAAACGCCTGCGTCTCTACTTCATACTCTTTTTTCTTGAAATCCTCTTTTATACCATCTTAATACACACTGCAATCCCAATCCTGGAAAATACAGGACTGACATGGGGAGAATCACTATTCTTTGTAATACAGACCATGACCACCGTAGGCTATGATCTGGTCACATTCTTCCCTGCCACAAACCAGATGACAATATACCTGATCATCATAATCATGTCAACAGGGACATTTACAGTCCTTATGCTGATCCCTGCAGTTCTGGCACCATTTCTCCAGGACCTGCTTGAGACCACCCCACCAAAGAAACTTCCTGTTAAACCGGACGGTCATGTCGTGATAGTGGGTTACGGGGAACTGGCAAAGGCACTCATTGAGAGCCTTATGATCTCAGACCTTGAGATCGTCATCGTGGAAGAGGACGAAGAAGAGGCAAAAAAGATTCTCAGAAAATTCCACAAAGACGTATGGGTCATCTGGGGTGACTACAACAAACCCGCCACGTGGAAACATGCCTTCACTGACACGGCAGCAGATATTATAATATGCAAAGACGAGAGGCTCACAGCAACAATAATACTCGGCATCAGCGAGAGTACCTCAGGGCGAATTATCGCCGTTGTGGATGACCTCTCCTATGACAGGTACCTGAGATATTCCGGGGCAGAATACATCCTTTCAGCAAAGAACTTCACAGGAAAGATACTTGCAAAACATGCCTTCCTGACGCCTGATGTGGACACAATATATGAGACAGTCAGTCAGATTCACATAAAAAACGGGAGAGAAACCTCCGACAATGCACTAAAACTCATTAAAGTTCCCATAATAGACGGATGTATATCCCTCGGCAAAACTCTCAGTGATTTAAACCTGCTCAAAAAATATGACGTGGACATCCTTTTCTTCTGGAAAAACGGCAAATTTGTCATGAAACCAGATCCCGATGACGAAATTGACAGTTCGACGATGCTCTTTCTCCTTGGCCGGGCAGAACCTCTCTCCTCTGTTCTGGAAAACGAATTTGGTCTCGATAAAACAGGTGAAAAGATGGCAATCATCGCAGGTTACGGGGATGTTGGCAGGATTGCCTCTAATGACCTGAAATCTTTAGGCATAAGCTGCGTTGTCATTGACCCGCATGCAGATTTAAAAGGCGTGATCAGTGGCAATGCCGAATATGAAGATGTCTTAAAAGAGGCACATATTGAAGATGCACAGGTCTGCATCGTTGCAGTCAATGATGACATTGTAAACATCTTCACCACACTCATGGCACGCAACTTAAATCCGTCATTGCGGATACTCGCACGTGCAAACGAAGCCTCATCTGTTGACAAGCTATATCGTGCCGGTGCGGACTATGTAGCTCTTCTCCCAACCCTCGGCGGTCAGATCATTGCAAGTATTGTGCTCTCAGATATAGTCCAGGTGCTTCTGGACCTCCCAAACGGGCAGAAAGTTGTAATGAAGCATATCATGAAGAATACGCCGACAACTGCAGGATGGATTGAAAAAAAAAGCGGCACAAAGATTCTGGGGATTGAGGGTGAAGCACATACTATAATCAGACCGGGTCCTGACGAATCATTAAATGAAGGGGATTTGCTTATCGCTGTCGGGGAAATATCAACATTAAAACAATTTATAAACCTGTTGTGAGTGAGAGTTAGTGAGAATTATGGTATGTAAAACCGGGTGTGAAATAGAGAGAATAGAAGAGATGATCTGTCATACATTCCGGTCGGCAGGTGCAGAAGGGATTGTTCTGGGCATTTCGGGTGGCATTGATTCGGCAGTTGCAGCAGCCCTCTGTTGTGGTGCAGTGGGCGCGGATCATGTAACCGGTATACTCCTGCCTTCAGATGTTACGTCAAATGATGACATTACAGACGGCACTCAACTTTGTGAAGAACTGGGCATGGAAGAGAGAACCATCTCAATTTCCCCAATCTTAAAAGCATTTGAATGTACAGTCCCTGACTTTGACCAGACACCGTTTCTTGTTGGCAACTTAATGGCAAGAATACGTATGGCCACCCTTTACTATCATGCAAACCAGACAGGTTCACTTGTCTGCGGAACATCCAACAAAAGCGAGTACATGCTGGGGTACTCCACTAAATTCGGCGACTCAGCAGCAGACATACAGCCCATCATTCATCTGTACAAGACCGAAGTCTACAAACTCGCCCGGGAACTTGGAATTCCAAAAAATATTATTGCAAAAGAACCATCCGCAGGCCTCTACCCGGGGCAGAGCGATGAAAAGGAGATAGGTTTCACATACGGGGAAATTGACAACGCCTTAATCAGCCTTGAAAAGAATAAGCAGAGAGCAAAAACAGAGACAGAGCAGGCAATTCTCAAAAAAGTGAAAAACAGCATGCACAAACGCATGCCAGCACCAAACCTGCTTTAACAAACCTGCTTTAGGGGAGACCTGATATCTCTGTGAACTTTTCCGGGTAATTCAGGAAATTGAGTTTTCCTTCTGTACCAATTAAATCATATATCGGTTTCCCGTGTTCTATCCTGAGATTTGGGATATTATCTGCTGCAACGAATCTCAAAGCAGGCACGGAGGGATAATTTGCATTTTTCACCCAGTTTTCGCCTTCCATCTCATAATATGCAGCCCCATGCATCTTTTCATAAAAAGTGTACTCACTAAAAAATGCCTGAGAAACGAGATTTGCCATTACCAGTTTTTTGTCTGACGGGTTGATTGTAACATGCCCGTACCCCGGAGGCACGGGCACAACATCTCCCGGATTCGCACTAATAACAACAATATCACTCAGATCCTTCTTCTGAAGAAGAAAATGAGCCCTCCCTGCAAGTACCTGGTAGAGTTCAGGATAACCATAACCCCCGGGTGCATCAGGATGATAATGACCCTTTGTCTTGACATATTCACCACAAAGCGTACAGGATGGTATCACAGTGATATCATACCTTAGTTTGTGCCCGGAAAGCCAGATCAGATCATCTTTGTTTCGTGCAAGATTTCGGTACATAAAATAGAGAGGAGCAGATGCCGTGCAGTCAGGCTCCGCGAGCACTGCACGCATCCCCTCAACTGTTCTGAGATCAGGATTGGGGACCGGGCCGTCCCAGTATTCTTCCATTACTCTTGTTTACGCCCTGACCATAGATAATACCCTATACCTGCGAACGCGAAGATTAAAACCGTCAGAACTATCGGGTTTGTGACAATGCCTGCAATACCACCAATTTTTACCAGATTTACCTTAATTTTCATGGTGTCAGAGATCTGGCTGTTGTCGAGTGTATCACGGTACCGTATCTCAGAATCAAGACCATACTCTTTGACTGTTGCATCCGAATCTGCACTCACTTCAAAGCGGGCAACTGAGGATTCCCCTGGTGCCAGATCTCCAAGGAATGCAGTGTCGTCATTGCTCGTGAACGGGTCTGTGGCACTGAGGCGGGCCTGTGCATTGTAGACTTTGGCAGCACCTGTGTTTTTAAATTCCACCTCAATAACCTTTTTTGAACCGGGAGCAATTGTTGACGGGGCGGAGATCACTTCAAAGTCAATTTTGCCTCCGACAGGAACACCTATCGTCTCGCTGTCACTTGTGGTTATATCACCCTCACTGTCTTCATATTCCACAAAAACGTCAAGAGGGTATACCTGTGCCTCAGCATCGTTTGAGACAGATATCTTAAACTGGCATTCCTTTGCGCTGCCTGCAGGGAAATCACCGAGATACACGCGTGCATCAGTCGGGATTACCACGCTGTTCCCGTTACGTGTGATTACAATAACTGCCTTTTTGGCATTATCATGACCGGAATTTTTAACTTTCAGGTTCAGATAACCCTCAGTGCCGGCATTTACATATTCAGTAGATGATTCAACTACATCAACTATGAAATCAGACTTAATACGGATATTGAGCGGGATGATTACATCTTTTTTATAGTATGTATATTTCATCGTGTCAGTGCCGAACTGCTCACCGTCATACAGCCAGGTATATTCGGCATGCAAAGGTACTGTGTATACACCAGGTGTGGCATCTTTGTCAAATCTTACCCTGAAGGTCACAGTTTTGTCTGAACCACCGGTAATATCACCGACCATCTGGGCATCACTCTTAACTCCCATCGGTGCGTCCCCCTGCTCAAGCAGGAGTGTAACCATTTTTGCGGTATTCGGCTGCGTATCACGGTCAATTATCCCGGACTGGACAATCTTGACAGTATTTAAGCCCTGATTTTCCACTTTTACTGTAAGGTCAACTTCATCACCCGGCGAAAACTCGTTTGTTCCTGAGATGACTCCGGTGAGTTCGGGTTTTCCGTATAGATATTTTTCACCTGCAGAGACCGGTACTGCTATACAGATAGCAAGGAGAACTGCAAGTATCAAAAACTTATGATTATTCATTTATCAGTACCTGTTGTTTTTTCTATAACAACACTTATCTCTCTGAAGTATATATAATAGTATGTCAATGTCACAAAATTCTGAAGATATATCAGCTATAAGTGAGTACCTCAAATCCCTTGGTTTAACCAAATACGAGGCGCTGGTATATATTGCACTGCTAAGAGTGGATGGTGCTTCTGCCGCAACAGAGATACATGAAATCTCAGGAGTGCCACGCGCATCCGTATACCCGGTTCTGGATCGCCTGGCACAGAAAAATCTGGTAAACATCTCTAACACCACCCCCAAACAGTTTCGTGCAACTCCCCCGGATGAGGGCATCACCAGACTGATGAAGGGCATTGAGAATGACGCAGAACTCTCAAAAGAGGCACTAAATAAAATATATCAGAAAAAGACAGAGACCGGAAGGGAGAAACAGGTACTTATCTGGAGTGTTTATGGCAGGGAAAACATCTTACACAAACTATCAGACCTTACCCTGGATATGGAGAGTGATCTGAGAGCACTCTGTAACTGGCAGTTCTTCGGCCCGTATATCGCAGATACACTCGAAGAAAAGAAGATCAAAGCAGTAATCATTACAAATTCTCCGGATAACACAGTTTTTCAGACATATGAGGAGATGGAAATAGTTATCCCGGAGAATGCACCGGAACCAATGGGAAAAGGAGACCTTGCCGGGGTTTTTATTATTGACTCAAAACGTGTTCTGGTCATTATGGGCACAACCGAACTCACACCTACAGCCCTGTACTCCGAATCTCCCGGATTTGTCAGGTTCTTTAACCGTTACTGGGAGTTTATACAGACTCACCTCGGGATATATCACGGCCTGGAGTGAAGTACCTCGCCCTGAAGACCGGGATCTTCCCACTCTGCTCCCTTCACCCCTCCGGGATAAAAGAATAATTCTGAAGTATACAGGCTGTGCGAGAATATCTTCCAACAATTTATAACATATAATATTTCCTCAAAACCAAAACCAGATGTAACTGCTCAGCCGATTAATTCCTGAGGGACGAATGGTTGCTCCGTAAGCAATTGTCTCAAACACTGATGGGGTGAATAGTTACAAATAGTTAATATTAAGGGCAGATCTTACATGATAAACTTAAATAAAGCGATTAAGGGTCTTCATCTGTTAATCTGAAGGCATCTTATTCGGGCAGGAAAGACGAATTATGCATCTTATGTGGATCATATAACCTTGTTACCTATACATAACTAAAAGAACAAAGAAATGGCTCAACTGGAACATATTGAAGCAATCGAAAAACGACTGGTCGCTCACACCCTGGCGTTATGTCGGTGTTGCCCCTGAGGAAGAGGACGAGACTATTAAGAAGAACTTCAAGGAGCTGAGAGTATGAAGAGGGATCTAAATGCACAGGACTCTGATGGACAGAAGAGGTCAAGAGGACGCAGCAGGGACGAAGCTTCTTTTCCTACCCCTGTAGCCCGAAATGCCCTGCCGGCAGACTATGTGGAAGTACTCGGAGATATCAAAGAACGAATTCAGTCAGAGCGGCTGCGGATCACTCTTGCAGCCAATGCAGCCATGGTGCTTTTGTATTGGGACATTGGAAAGGTGATCCTGGATCGCCAAAAAAAAGAGGGCTGGGGGGCGAAGGTTATTGATCGTCTATCTCATGACCTGAAAAGCGCCTTCCCTGATATGACCGGCTTATCTCCCCGCAATCTGAAATATATGCGCACGTTCTCCGAGTCCTGGCCGGACCGTGAATTAGTGCAACGCACCGTTGCACTAATTCCATGGCGCAGCAATATTGCCCTGCTCGACAAACTGAAAGATCCGGAAATACGCATATGGTATGCCTACAAAACCATTGAGAACGGCTGGAGTCGCAATATACTCGATATTCAGATTGAAAACCGCCTGCACGAACGTCAGGGAAGGGCAGTGAACAATTTTGACCAGGCGCTGCCGCCTGCTGATTCAGATATGGCTGCGCAGGTATTCAAAGATCCATATCTCTTCGATTTTCTGGGAACTGCAGATCCCCGGAAAGAACGGGAGGTTGAACAGGCCTTGGTGGACCATGTCCAGAGTTTTCTTCTCGAAATGGGAACCGGATTTGCCTTTGTCGGCAGGCAGGTTTTACTTGAGGTCGGGAATCGTGACTTCTATATTGACCTGCTGTTTTACCATCTCAAACTGCGCTGTTTTGTGGTAGTCGAACTGAAAGCCGTGCCGTTTGATCCTGCGTTCGTCGGACAACTTAATTTGTATCTCTCTGCCGCTGACGACCTGTTGCAGCATCCGGATGACAATAAAACCATTGGACTGCTGCTGTGCAGGAGCAAGAATGAGCTGGTTGTGGAGTATGCCCTGCGTGGATTTAAGAGTCCGATGGGGGTGGCAGAGTGGGAAACAGAATTAACCGAAAGCCTGCCGGAAGAGCTGAAAGGCAGCCTGCCCACCATTGAAGAATTTGAGGCAGAACTAAGCGATACTGAGTGAGTCAGGCTTTTTATGGCGAGTTGGAATATCTCAATGTCGTGGCGATGCGATCGGCGGCAGATTCAGTTGCCGGAACACGCGGCCCGGGTGCTCTACAGGGAATGGTTCGTCGACCCCTTGCTTCCCCGACCATGAATATATCGGAATCATAGATGACATACCGGGGGGTGGGAGAAGAAACCGCTGAGGGAGAGAGCCGATATCACCATAGGCCAAAGTCCGACGTCAATCTCTTACAACAAAGAAGAAACCACATTTCCGGTTGCGGATCAGATAGAAAAGTAGTTCTATACTTTTATCTCACAGTTAATCATAATGAACAGGGACAGGGCCAGGGAAGCTATCCGGCATATACTGGAATCAGCGTCATTTGATGTGGACGACAATGAACAGATAGATCTCTCTGCCACCAGAGGCGGTGAAGGTATAGTCGTACTCTGTTCCAATGACGAGAGGGAGATTGAAGCATATAACAAACGCCGCTATGTCATACAACTGGACTCAGGGCCGGAAGAGTGTACAAAACTTCTCTTTACCACAAACAGAAGTGCAGATCCGGGTAACTGCATATGCTGGAGAGAGCAGGAACTTGAAAAATATGCAGGACGGGCGACCGTTGCCGATGTGTCAGACTATGAACTGGAACTAAACCTAACTCAGACGTCGAGGTTCAGGAGTATTCAGCCAAAAGCAGAACCTGAACCTGAACTGGTTCCCGGTCCAAAAATCCCCCATTTCCCCATAACAGTAACAGAAGAAGGGGCAAAAAAGATCGCGGGCATTAAGGGAACAATAAAATGTCGTTTCCTCCCGTACTGGGTGTATGAGTGCAAAATTACAGGGGAAAAAGTAATCAACAAACATATAATCAACTTTGAATCAGACGAGAAGGGGGCAGTTAATGCAGTTAACGGCCTGAAAGCAGACCTCGGGACTTCGATATATGATACAGATCACGTGCCTCCTGATTCGGATGTAGTTGCTCCAAAAACAGACGGTGAAGAGGTTAAGGAAAAATTTATTTCTGAAATTATTACCAGACTCACAAAAACAGTCCGTACAAGCCAGAGTGAAGGAGACACCATCTCCTATGAAACCAAAGTAGCCAAACCAGACAGAAAAGACATTACTTTTGATATGAATCTTGTATATGTACCAATCTGGCAGATCCGCGGGAATAAGATTATTGAGATAAACGCGGTAACCGGCGAACTCCTCAGCGAACCGATGGACGATGGTGTCGAAATCATCTGATATGAACAGAGTAGTCATCATCGGAGGCGGACCTGCAGGCAGAATCGCTGCAGTACACCTTGGAACGGCAGGTGAGGATGTTCTTCTGATTGACAGAAAGGGTGCAACCGGTGGCCAGTGCCTGCATCATGGCTGTATGGTCATCTGTGCCTTAAATGATATAGCAAGGACTCTTGCCCATTCGGAAAAACTGACCACTTATGAGATTTTTGATGCCTCACCCAAAGTCTCTCTTAAAAATATCTGGAGAGAGATAAGAGAGATACAGAAGACAATTTCTGACATACTTGATGAGGAAACCACAGGCACCGGTGTGACCCTGTGCACAGGAAAGGAAGCGTGTATTAACGGGCAGGACGTGACTCTGGATGGTGAAAAGGTCAGTTATGATAAACTGATAATCTCAACCGGTTCGCGGCCATATATCCCTGACATCCAGGGAACAGGGCTCGCCGGCGTCTATACACCACATAATATCCATAATCTCACAGAACTGCCAGAGAAGATCTCTGTTATCGGAGGAGGGGTGATCGCATCTGAATTTGCCTATATCTTCTCAGCTCTGGGTTCTGAAGTGGAAATGCTCTGCAGGAGAGAACTCTTTGGCTCCATGGATGAAACATTTGTAAAATCCGCCCGTAAAGAGTTAGAAAAAGTTTCAGTCAGGGAAAATACACCAGTAGATAAAATAACTGAAAACCGGCAGGGTGCGGAGGGACTCACACTCCACGCAGGGCATACAGAGAGCCGGACAGATGCAGTCCTTATCGCAACAGGACTGGTCCCGAATACTGATATGATATCCGGGTTTGAGAAGGGTAAACAGGGCGAAATCATAGTGAACAGAGATATGCAGACGGGAATTGCCGGCATATATGCAGCAGGTGATGTCACAGGGCCTCCGTACCTGACACCCGTGGCCAGAAGAGAGGGACTGATCGCTGCCGGTTCCATTCTTGGGCGTGAAAATCCGGGCATGCCATCCTGTATACCGCAGTCAGTCAAACTCAGGTTTGATCATTCTTTCTGTTCAGTGCCCGGAATAAAACCCGACAAGGCGTATATTCTGCCATCACCTGCAGGAGCAGGTTCATTCTGGTCGGTGCCTGAGAGGTACACCGGTTACTCAAAGATTGAGCTGGATACAAAGAGCGGGAAAATTGTCCGGATGTATGCAGGCTCCCCTGGCTCTTCATTGTTCACCCCTTATATGGCATACTTAATGGAGAGGAGAACAACCACGGAAGAACTGAAGCAGTTTCCTGAAGTTCATCCTGCTGCAGACGGCATCTATGGCCTGATCAGGTATGCACAGGCACTGAGAGAAGAGAAGAAAAGAGAAGATGAGACTGGAGCCGGGACCAATGTTCTTCTTTAACCTTGCCGTAAAAAACCTGAAAAAACACTGGATCAGGTCATTTCTTTCAATAATCGGCATCATTGTCGGCGTAATTGCTATTGCCTCACTCGGGATCATGGGGAACAGCATCAATCTGCTGGTTGCAAACCTGATCACTGATGTGGGTGATACAATAGTTGTTATACCACACACCTCTTCAGAGAGCGCTATGGCAGGTGACCCCCGTACGGCAACAGTAAGTGCTTTTCTCACACAGGACCAGCTTGATGATATCATAAAAGTCGCATCCCCCCACAGAACCATCCCCATCATGCAGGGGTCTGATGAAGTTACTTTCGGGAGTAAAAAAAACGGTCTGGCGCAGATAATTGGTCTTCAGGCAGATGATATCGCATATCTCCTTGAACTTGAGGACGGCCAGTATCTGCGCCGGAACATGGACGCCTGTCTTGTCGGTACTTTTCTTGCAAAGGAATATGACCTCAGACCGGGGATGCGGATTCAAATCGGCGATGAGAAGGTGAGGATTGCAGGAATCTTAAAGGAACGCGGTTTTGCCATTGATATCAACCCGGATTACGCTGTTGTTGTTACAAAAAAATGGTACTCCGCTCATTTTGGAATTGATAAACAGTATGCAATGGCGGTTATTAAAGTCACAGATATGGACGAAATCAAGATGGTGGTGAACTCGGTGGATGACTATCTTAACAGGCATGAGGACGAGGTGGACGTTTTTGACTCACAGGATCTGTTAAACCAGTATGAGGAGATATATGACCAGATTACCACCTTCCTTCTGGCCATAGGCGCCATTTCACTTGTTGTTGCTGCAATAAACATCCTAAATGTCATGTACATCTCAGTCTCAGAACGGATCAGGGAGATAGGCATCCTCAGAAGTCTGGGTATGCGCAGAAATGAGGTCATGCAGGTGTTTCTCTATGAAGCTATCATTCTGGGAGTAATCGGGAGCATTATAGGCGGGATGTTCAGTATAGCAGGCGGGTACGTAGTCAGTGTATTCGCCATTCAGATATTTACTGCAGGCACAACATTTGGAGAGAATGTGTCCGTTTTAAATGAAACAGCAGTCGCATACGTCATCTTTGCAATGGTTTTTGGTATACTGACAAGTATTCTCTCAGGCCTCCATCCGGCCTGGAAAGCATCACGCCTCTCACCAATAGAGGCACTGAGACATGAATGACGGGACTTTTTGGAGGTGAGATTGAATGGTTTTTTTCAGAATTGCACTGAGAAACGTAAAAAGGCATAAGATGAGATCATCCCTTGCTGCTGTAGGTATCATCATAGGTGTAATTGCGGTTGCATCACTGGGCATCCTTGGCAGCAGTCTCACCACCCTTATGACAGGCATGGTCTCTGATGTCAGTGATACGATACTCATTACCCCGCATATTGCCATATCAAGCGGTGATCCCTTTGACCCGCGAAATCAGCTGGCATCCACCATTTCAAAGAAAAATATTGCAGAGATAATCAAAGCAGCAGGGCAGAACAGGGCAGTTCCCATGATACAGGCCACTGCAAAGGTTAAATCAGGTGACAAAACCGGGTTTGTAATCATGTATGTCTTAAAAAGCGAGGATATCCCGTACCTTATGGTGCTCGAATCAGGCCGGTACCCGGGAACAACCTCATCCGGCTGTCTGGTTGGCAGACTGCTTGCAGATGACCATGACTTAAACGTAGGGAACAGGATCTCAGTTGACGGTACAGACCTGCGTGTCCTCGGCAT
This sequence comes from Methanobacteriota archaeon, assembly GCA_034659935.1. GTDB lineage: Archaea > Halobacteriota > Methanomicrobia > Methanomicrobiales > Methanomicrobiaceae > DAOVRB01. The sequence goes on from JAYEIC010000007.1 coordinate 16,649, forward strand.
ACTTGAGGAAAGGGGAATGGGGGTTGATATCAACCCGGATTATGCCGTGATTGTCACCCACGAGTGGTACTCCCGCCAGTACAGTCAGGAGGAGTTTAGTAAGGTAATAATCAGGGTGCAGGATACCTCCGAAATTGACAGCATTGAATCCGCAATTGATGACAGGCTCAACAGGAAGAAGGAGGTTGTGGATATCACTGATTCACACGAACTGCTCCAGATCTTTTATGACACATACAACGCGATGAACGTCTTCCTGCTGGGAATAGGTGCTGTAGCACTCTTTGTCTCAGCAGTGAGTATTTTAAATGTCATGATCATCTCTGTGACAGAGAGGACTAAAGAGATAGGAGTTATGCGTGGAATCGGCACAAAAAGATCAGAGGTCATAAGGATGTTTCTCTATGAAGCTCTTATAATAGGAGTGGGAGGAAGTATTATGGGGGGCACAGTGAGCTTATTTACAGGCTATTATATAAGCAAATCAGCAAATGAAGCCCTCTTTGGGATGGCAGGTGTTTCGGCTGCAACACCGTTAATATCCACCACAGTGCTGAGTTATATTATATTTGCAATTCTCTTTGGCACACTGACAAGTATTCTTGCCGGACTGTATCCTGCCTGGAAGGCAGCGAACTTAAATCCAACAGAAGCGCTGAGATATGAATAGTGCAGCGTGATCAGGAAGGGCCTTTCCGGTTACCGGGAGGGGGTGAAGTGATTGTGCCGCCATTCACGTTCACTGCAACAGCATTTATCCATGAATATATGCAACCAGGCAATCTGTGATAGTGGGTACTAACAGAAGAACCTATACAATGACCTCCACAGACACTCTCTTTTGAGATCCTGCCTGAGTGCTGCCGCGGGTTTCCTGTTGTTTTCAATAATTTCCGGCTCTGGTTTCCCCACCTCTTGTCTTTTTATCTCTTCTTCAGCATGGATATGATACAGATACCACCAATACAACCGACAACCACGGTAAAGAGGCCTGCAGGGGCCTGTGTAGGTGCGGTTGTTTCAGCCGTAACAGGCACGGTGGTTGTCAGGGGTGTCTCAACAGTTGTCGGGAGCGGAGTTGGTTTCACAGTAGTCACAACCACTGTAGGTTCTGTAGCAGGTATGGTCGCAGGGACAGTTGTAGGAACTGTTGTATCCACACCAACCCTGTCACTTACTGAAAAAGTCACAACATTTGAAGCCGGTGCATAATCTGCAAAAGTCTTTGGGGAATTCCACTCTGCCCTGACTTTATAAAGACCCGATTCCTTAAAATCCAGTGACACAGGACCGGGTCTGCCCGGATCATCTGTGTAAAACTGAGAGGACGAGACAGTAAGGTCAGTAAAGCTGATCCCGCCGATAACTGTTGTTTCAGCACCGCCGGGAGTTGTGAGAATTATATCAACACTTGCGGGGTATGTACTGCCCACATGGTAGTAGTTTCCGACGTTCGCAGAAACAACTTTAAATGCGATATCAGTGTCCCATGGAAGACTTAAACCCTCAACAGAATCCACATGGTACGGCGCTGCCAGAGTTGTACTGATACTAAGTTCTGGCATATCTATGCGAATCCAGTCTGTTACACCGTCTGTCGGGTTATACGCATAGTACGTTGCAGGGGTATCTGTCACCAGAAAATCCGGCAGGTCAAAATCAGCATCACTGGAAACCGGGATCTCATTTATTATACCTTTATTTGGGTCGCCATCAGTATACTCTCTCAGAACGGTGATATTATTGTGGGTAATCTGATTCTGCAGTCCGGTGAGATCTAAGTTATTCTCATACACAAAGATGGTATCTTCGGGCAAAATATCGTTTATCTGCGACCCGCGGGCCAGGGCGGGCGCAACGACCGCGGCACATATCACTGCAATTAATATTAAGAGCAGTTTCCATGATAATCTCTTCATAATTAACACCACTATCCGGAGTTCTTCTCTCTGATCATATATAGAAGTATAGAAGGATAGAAATTGAGGCATTTCCTGACACGCGTACCTGACACGCGCAAATACCACCCCTGTAAAATACATTTTTCAGGCCTGCAAAAAATAGTCTCAGCCACCCTCACATGAAGGGAGTGCTGATAAACGGGATAAACCCTCATTTCACAAAATCAGATGATTTTTGCACCGGCTTTTGCACCCGGCGCACACTCAAAGATCTCAGTTATCGTCATGACAAGAAGTCCTTTTGCCGGCAGACTGGAATTCTTTTCAAATACGGTCTCCTGCATCTTCTCAAATTCAGGACCGCTGGTCTTCACTTCAACAAACCCTTTTATCTGGAAACAGCCTTTTGTATCCGGACCCCAGACATAGATTGACATCTTCGGGTTTTCCTTCACATTTGCAAGAGTTTTAAGCATAAAATTGTCAGCAAGCCAGATAGTCCCGTCATCAACAAGTTCCACAAAACCAATAGGCACTACATTCGGCCAGCCGTCGGCAGATGCTGTTGCAACAGGGAACACATTCATGGTAGCCATTGCTGTTTTTATTTCTTCAGTTAAATGAACCATCTTCAATCACTAATTGTAAATGTGATCTTCATACCCAATATATCTGTGGTCTGAGTCACAAAATTATCGGGTCAGGTACCACAGTTCTGAAGTCCATACATACACATAATACAGAAAAGAACTGAAATTAACAATAACTAAGACTAACCGAAGCAGCCGGACGAATTCAGGACAAAAGACATATATATCGCAAGGTGTAATAATATAGCACATATAAATAATGGGAAAAATATGGGTATATTTAAACATACAAAACCTGAGGAACTCAATCTGGTTTTAATATTAGGCACTGTAATCCTCACGTTTTTCATAATGGAAGTTACATTTAACATGGTAACCCAGAATACCACAATGGTAATTTCCCATTTCTTTTATTTTCCGATCATTTTCTCTGTTTTTCTGTTTCCACGGCGTGGGATACTGATTTCCACATTTTTTGGACTCTTCTACCTCCTGATAATATACGTTATGGCATTCCCACATAACATTGACCTTCTCCTCGCTACCATGCAGTTTTATGTATATGTCAGTGTAGGTGTTGCAATCTCACTCCTCTCAGGACATATTAAAACAAACCAGATAAAATACCAGAATCTTTTTGAACATTCAGGCAGCGGTATCTGCCTGGTAAACGGCAAAACATGGGAACTAACTGAATCAAACCATCCCTGCGACCTCATATTCAGCAAAATAGGCCTCACCACCAGTTCCGCAACACTAAATGATCTCTGGCCGGATGAGGAGACCCGAAAAGACTTCCTTAAAAAACTCAAAACAGATGGCACTGTTTCAGATTATGAGATGCAGCTGGTCAACAGCCACCAGAAGCATGAAGTTCTCATATCCGCAGGTCCCCTGCCTGACAACAAAATAGTGTTTACAATAACCGACATCACAGAGAGAAAGGAGAACGAGAAACGTCTGAAACGCCAGAACAACAAGCTTGTGACCATAAATGGAGTCATTGCAGCAGCAAATTCGTCAGAAAGTGTTAATGACTGCATGGAAAGATCACTGAAGATGATCACACAACTTCCGAATTACGAGATGGGAGCGATATTCCTCACTGACGGCAGACTCCAAAAACCAAAACATGTGATATTGAAAAGCAGGGACAAACAGAATATCCCAATACTGGAAAATGCCATCAAAAACCTTGATATAACCACTCCACCATATTCAGACGTTTTTACGGATGGTATCCCGAAATATCTTCATTCTGTTAAAATCAGTGATAAAACACCGCAGCAACCGGGGGAGCAGGAGCAGGATTTATTATCTTCACTTTCCATCATTCCGCTTATAGCAGGCACAAAAATTGTAGGAGGATTGATTCTGGCATCCGTACCCCAAAAAGAGATTACACCCGGAGAAAAGAAGATGCTCGAATCAATAGGAAAAGAGCTTGGCAGTGTTATATTCCGCAACATACTCCATCAGAAAGCAGAAAAATCAGGCAGAGAGGCAAACCTGTATATCGACATCATGGCGCATGACATCAACAATGCAAACACTGTATCTCTCGGGTATGCAGAATTACTGGATGGATTTGTTGATGATAAAGCACAGTTATTCGTGACCAAGCTGATCACCGGGATAAAATATAGTGTCAGGATAATCACACAGGTATCATTAATCAGGAAAGTTCATGAAAAATCCTCACCATTGGTTTCAACAGACCTCGATACTGCCATACAAAATGAAATCAGGATGTTCCCTGAAACTAAAATCAGTTACAGACCAACCGGATTTAAAGTAACTGCCGACAATATGCTGTCAGATGTCTTTAATAACCTGATCACAAACAGTGTTTCATTTGGCGGAGAAGACGTAAAAATTGTCATTAAAGCAGAAGAAGCTGACAAAGACACAGTCCTTGTCTCAGTCGAAGATACAGGCCCGGGACTCACAGACATACGAAAGAAAGGTCTCTTTAACCGGTTTTGCGAGGGTGAAATAAGCAGGCACGGGAAAGGTCTGGGGCTTCCAATCTGCAGGATGCTCGTTGAATTGTACGGGGGCAGTATTCGTGCTGAAGACAGAGTTTCAGATAAACCAACAGAGGGTCTTGCAATCCGTTTCACTCTGAAAAAGGCAGATCTCAAATAACAGAGCCACAAATATTCTTTTTTTCAATAATGCTGAATATAATCAGACTTTGCTATGATTTATAGTCCAAAACAAAATGTTCGCCACTAAAATCTGAAAAACAGACGTATACCACTAAGCCCGACCCCCTATTGAAGTTAAACCCGTATTCAGCCACGAATTTTACATGTGGAGAAGAAAATCAGACATCTCCGGAGTCTGGGATTCTGATTATAATTTTTCCTAAATAATTTTGGGGTTAGAAGAAACGTCCTCTGCGGCCACGTCCACGGCCCATAGGCAGTCCCCCACGTCCGAGTCCATATACTGGCGGCTGGCCGGCAGTTCCTGTCTGCTGTGGTGTTTCCTCATCACCCTGTTCTGTTACCGGGGCTTGTCTGTCTGTTACACAGTACCCCAGTCTTCTTCCTGTCATAGGCCCTCTTCCTTCCGGACCTCTTCTGTCAAATCCTGGCATA
>JAYEIC010000007.1:21845-26479 GCA_034659935.1 Methanobacteriota archaeon
CTTCAATCCACCCATGAATAAAGGATTTTAGTTCTGTAACAGAGAACTCTCCTGACAGATGAGATGAAATATGACTCTCAAGTTCATCAAGAACAGGATGGATTACATTTTCCATTATCCAGTCAGGGGATGCTCCTTCTCTGCCCTTCGAAAGGTGCCTGATCAGTTCAGCAAGATGCCCCATCTCACCTGTCATCTCAAGAATTTCTTCAAAGTTCTTTCCACTGCATCCGGTCATTGTACTTTTACACCTATCACTAATATCACTTAATATCACTTAATATCAACAGGATTGCATCTATACCATTCATATTATAGTGGCAAACGTTTCTTTTTGAACTAATGGTAAACCTGTCTCACAGGTTTTTCTCCTTTCACAAACATGTTCAAAACATATTTTGGTAATTGCACTAATATAACAGATCAGAAAACAGGAGCTCTCAAATTCCCATGGCAATATTTGACAACATCTTTGGACAGGGGAAGAATCCCAACCCCCTTATAGAAAAAGGGAGAAGCCTGCTTGAGCAAGGCAGGTATGAAGAAGCTGTAAACAATTTTGAAAAAGCGCTTGATATTGACCCGGAAGGATCAGGAATCTACTATCAGATGGGCAGCGCTCTCAAATATCTGGGCAGAAATCGCGAAGCAGAGATATTTTTAAAACGCGCAACAGAGGCAGACCCGGATGATGCCGCCGCATGGTTCTCCCTTGCAGATATGCTCAGACACAACGGAAAAAATGGAGATGCCATATCTGCCTATGAACAGGCACTGAAACTTGACCCGGATCTCACCCAGGTCTGGTATCAGATCGGCGAGTGCAGAGAGAATGCAGGAGAGTTAACAGAAGCAGTTGACTGCTATGAAAAAGTGCTCGAAAAAAATCCGGACGACCTGGTCATCTGGAGAAAAATAGGGGATCTCTACCTCAGGTCAGGAAAATTTGCTGACGCATCCGGTTGTTTTGAGAGAGTCCTGAAAGTAAATCCTGATGATACCTATGCCATGGTCAGAAAAGGAATCGCCCTTGAGGGAACAGGGAAATACACAGATGCAATAGACTGTTACAGAGAGGTGACAGAAACCAGTCAGGAAAATATGCTGGTATATCCGACATATTACAGACTTGCAAACGTGTACGAAATACTCGGCAGATTTGGCGATGCCGCCATGACATACAAACATATTGTTACGGTAAACCCCGATGACGCAGTTGCAGGTTACAACCGTGCTGTGAGTCTTCTAAGGAAAGGGGCATTCGATGAGACGGTATCAGCACTCAAAACAGTTGTCAAAAAGAGACCTGAAGATATTAACGCCTGGTATGTCATGGGAATCGCTCTTGAACAGCAGGGGATATATGACCGTGCAGCAGAGTGCTATGATAACATCCTGCGGACAGACCAGAACAATACAACAGCATGGTACCACAGGGCTTCCTGTATGGTATATGCCGGGAGATACAACGAGGCTCTTGAAAGTTTCCGCCGTGCAACACAGGGGAATAATGACAGATCAGTTGCCTGGATTAATGATGACGTTGATCTGAGCCTCTTTGGCAGACAGACGAATGTGCCAAAGACTGCAAAAACAATGGATATAGATGTCAAAGAGACAGCATTAAAGGAGATGGAGGGTACTGCCCTCATGCACCTCGGGAAGTTTGATGAGGCACTCTCATGTTTTACTCATGTCATCGATACAGACAGAGAAATGATCAATGCATGGAGAAACCGTGCAGAAGTGCTCATGCATCAGGGAGATTACAAAAACGCCATAGATTCCCTAAAACATGTAATCGAAGCGGTCCCTGAGGACTGGAGATGCATGGAGCAGAAAGCCGATGCCCACATGCAGCTGGGAGAGTATGAGAAGGCAGCCGAATACTACAGTAAACTGGTTATCGCGGATCCATATAACGCAGTTTCATGGCAGTCACGGGGTGAAGCGATGGAACGCCTCGGAGATTACAAAGAAGCACTCAGCTGTTATGAAAGGGTAATCGGGATAAACGGTGGCGATGTCGGCACCCTCACGAGGAAAGCTGCGATTCTGATTCGTCTGGGCGAACCGGAGAAGGCACTGGACTGCATTACGGGTGTCATTAAGAAAAAACCAGATGATATCAATGCATACAGAACAGCAGCAGAAATTCTCAAAGAACTTTCGCGCTACAAAGAAGCTCTTGAATGTTTAGACTCGCTCATTGCAGCAATACCGGATGACGCAGACCTGCTTGCAGATAAAGCAGTTATTCTTGAAAAAACCGGAAACATAAGGGGCGCTGCTGCGTGCTATCGGGATATTCTGAAGTTGCAGCCGGAGAGACCGGGCATCTCAGTTAAACTGGGTCATACTCTCACATTGCTTGGCAGGTCAGATGAGGCAATCGAAGCCTTTGAAGCAATAGTCAGAGCCAACCCTGATGATGCAGATGCATGGGCCGGAATGGGAAGAGCATTTTTTGCCATGGGTCAGTTTGATGAGGCATTTAACTGTCTTACCAGTGCTCTTGAAAAACGTCCCAAAGATACCGGAATTCTCTATGAAACAGGAATTGTGCTAAACAGGCTTGGAAAGTATGCAAAGGCAATCAAAGTGTTTGACAGGCTGCTTGAGGGCAAAGCTGACCATGCACCTGCAATGAAGGCACGGGCAACTGCACTGGAAGAGACAGGGAGGTTTGAAGAGGCACTAAAAGGATTTGAGATGTACCTCTCACTGTCCCCTGAGGATGAGAGTGTGAGAATTGCCATAGGCGGTGCTCTTGAGAAAACAGGCAATTTCGAGAAGGCAGTTGAATGTTACGCAGAGGCGCTGAAGAAGAATGACGATGATCTTGATACCTGGCAGAAACTCGGAACCACAATGCTGCATATGGGCAGATATGATGATGCAATCGAATGTTCGGATAACATAACCAGACTCGATCCCGGCAATATAGCGGCATGGCAGAAACGCGGCGAGATACTCACGCGGATCGGAAAATATGATGATGCAGTTTCTGCCTATGAAAAGTGCATATCAGCCAGTCCGGATGACATTACAGCACGCCTTGCACTTGGCTTTGTACTGGTGAAATCCGGAAGACTGGGTGAGGCAGTCAAACAGTACTCGGCAGTTCTCGAACAGAATCCGGAAAATATCGATACATTATATGAAAAAGCATACGCCCTTTCAGTCATGGGCGATTATAAGGGAGCACTCAGGTGTGCTGATTCCATACTCACACTCAACTCTGATGACACCAGTGCTTATTTCATGAAAGGTTCGCTGCTTGCAAAAACAGGGAAATTTGAACCTGCACTGAAAAGTTATGAGGCAGCTCTTCAGAAAGATCAGAAGAACATGGCATTATGGATCGCAAGAGGTATGCTTCTTGACGAGCTCTGCAGATATAATGATGCAGGGAAGTCCTTTGAACATGCCATTTCTCTTGGCAGTGACGAGTTTAGTGCCTGGTACGGCAAGGGTATCACACTGAGCCATATGGGCAAGCACGAAAGCGCACTTGAAAGTTTTGATCAGGCACTCAAAACCAGGCCTGACAACACAGGCGCATTATACCAGAAAGGCCGTTCACTCACTGCTCTTGGCAGGTATAAAGACGCGGCTGAGTGTTTCAGGAAGGCTTCGGAAAAAGAAGAGTGAGAAAGGTGGAGGGATGGACAGGCATCCCTCCTGTTCCGGTTGTTGTCTGCACTGTAACAAAGGATGTTCAAAACGTGCATGACACGTAAGTGTCCAGGCACTGTTTGCTGAAAGTGACAAATGCCACTTTCATGCTAAACACAGATGAGGCGTTAGCCTCACACAAAAAATAATAAAAGTCAATCTGGAATTTTGATTTTTATAGCAAATGTAAGTTTCATTTTTATGGTAATCAGATATCAGAAAAATGGAGGAGTGTCACAATAATTAAAAACATCCTTACTTATTTCAATTGGCAAAGTCGGGACCTCAAGTACTTCATCGGCAAAAGTCGTTAACTGAGTCATCAGGACTGAATCAATACCAGCCTCAACAGCGAGAAATACACCTATTGAGTCCATAAGCCTCAGTTTACTGGAGAGAAAGTGGATAAATTTCAATACACTTGCATCTGGCAGATATACCAGCATAGTATTAACTGAATCAATAATTACACAGGTCTTTTCATCGGGGTTTTCCTTAAGCATCTCAGTAATTCCAATGCCTATTTCAGTCAGGTTACCCGGGCTGCCGATAAAAATTGCATTATCAATATCTGTTGGCAGACCGCCAAGTGCGTATTTTGTGATAGCATCGATAAATAACACTCTGCTGATATCAATCCCCTTCTTTCTGTAAATAGTCTTGAGTGTTGGAGATGGCTGATTTACAGTGATCACTATTGTGCGCATCTGCAAATCAGAGAGCTGTTTTACAAGTGTGTAGTTTGTTTCACTCAGGTGGGTAGCCTCGCTTAAGGCAAGAAATATTTTTCCACTGGTGAATTCACCTGTAATTTCGTTCATATTATTCCGGATCTCTTTTTAAGGGGTTTTACAATGGCACTTTGCACATAAACCTTGTTTCAGTGCTGAATTACCATATACACACCACATCCTGTTTTTTCAGAAGTACTTTGTGCTATACTTTCAGGATTATAA
>JAYEIC010000008.1:0-26361 GCA_034659935.1 Methanobacteriota archaeon
ATATCAGGTACGAACTATTTCCTTTTGATTTTGATGAATTTTCCCGTGCTAAAGGAACTGAGAAAAATATTGAGGCATTTGAAAAATATCTTTATAGTGGAGGGCTTGCTGAGTATGTGCTCCAGGAGGATGAGAGGATTTTGCAGGCCCTTGTAAATGATATAATATATCGCGATCTGCTGGTAAGGCATAAACTCCGTGATGTAGCGGTAGCAAAAAATATTGTCATATATCTGCTCTCCAACACCGGAAAGGAAACCTCTTTTAACAGGATAGGAAAATTATTCGGGGTTGCACCAAACACAGTTATCTCAATTGTCAATGCTCTTGAGGATGCATATCTCGTATTTGTACTGAATAAGTTTGATTATTCACTCAGGAAACAACAGAGAAACCAGAGAAAGATATATTGCGTTGACAATGGGCTGATTACACATACATCATTTCAGTTCACAAAAAACAAGGGAGTTTTACTTGAAAACCTCACATTTATTGAACTTCGGAGAAGAGGCTATGAGTTATATTTCCATAAGGATCAGCATGAATGTGATTTTCTGGTAAAAGAGGGAATAGAGATCACAAAGGCATTTCAGGTCTGCTATGAGCTGAATGATGATAACTTTGCAAGAGAAACAGATGGCCTTATTGAGGCCATGAAAGAATATGATCTGAGTGAAGGAGTAATTCTCACATTTAATCAGGAAGATGAATTTGAGATAAAAGGCCTTAGAATAATTGTAAGTCCACTGTATGAGTTTGAATTTTAGGATATAATAAAAACCTGCGCATATACTCAGGATTTCTTTTTGAAAATCCCCGTCCGGTATGGCGTCTGTCCACCAAACACAGGGAAGAAACAGGCGGGGAGAGTCAGTTCATTCATGAGAAGAAGGGCACCCTATGAGTCGACTGCACTCCGCTCACGGAAATGCTCCCGTATGGCATCGAGGAATGCTTTAAGAAAAACGAGATCCTGCTGCAGAATCGCATAGACCTGCTCAAGATCCAGATCCCAGTAGATATGGACCAGGACATTCCGAAACCCAGCCAGAGCCGAGAGCTCGCTGGCAAGCGGTTCGGGGAGAATTCCATTTTCGCAGAGGATCTCAAAAGTTTCCCGGTAACTTGCAGGCCTTCGGAGCCGCTCTTCTGCAATCAGATCAGTCGCAATATCAATTGCCGACTGGATCCCAACCATCATAGCATGAAAAACCATATTTCGGGTATCCCGATCAGAAAAGAACTGCTCACGGGAGATACATTGATACCGCTCCCAGTCTTCCATTGCGTCCTGCAACTCCCGCATATGGTAAAGATGTCTCATTGTTTCACCGGTGTAAGAAGCGATCTGTCCATCCTGTCGTAGAGGTACCTGAGATCGAGGTACTTTGCCAGTACATCAGCTTCAAATGCAATCCGCACGTTCTCATCACGGACAAAGATAACCCGTCCCGTCTTCACCACTTCGTACTGAAACTCTACTGGCGCTCCATTGAGAATCCGGAGATCCACCTCGTACCTCGGCGAGATACATCGCTCAATGTCGGATGCTATCTTCATGCCATACTTAAAGAGTTCATAGGGCTTCCTTTCTCCGGAAACAAGCAACCCTATGTCGATGTCATGAAAGTCACTCCGCACGAGGAACGAACCGTAGAGATAGCCAAGCAGAAGATCCTCAACACCAGAGAGGTGTCGGCTGATCTCTTTGATAATCCGTTCTCTATCAAAATCGTTCAAATTTCGCTCCTATTCCCCTGCCAGAGAGTCCAGAAAAGACATCGCGGCTTCACTGATACTAGGGATTGGGTGGCAATTATATAAAACTGATTCTTCTCCTGATTTCAAAACTCAAATTTTATTAATCTTTTTTGTTGCAACCGGAACAACAATATAGTGCCCAAAAACAGGAGGGAAGTACATAATATACACGATCAGTCCATTCTAACAGCACAATGCTGCCAAAAGAGACCCTGACACTTAATGACACTGACAATCTGCAGGAGAAACGCCTCACTCAGACCCGGACCCTCCGGGACGCCGGGATTGCGGTGCGCATCAACCAGACAATGGAGCTGAACCGTTCAGTCATCGCAACCGGCAAAATCCGGAACTTTTCCTCATATCTGTTCACTGAACGGATTATATATTTCTAAGCCTTTGATAGCAGTGAAATCCTTATCGTTTCTTGTTACGAGAATTAAATTATTATGCAGGGTTGTTGCGGCAATTACAGCATCAGGCAGTTTTATATTAGATTGTCTTCTTTTATCTATACTTAAATTCGCTATTTCATCGGTCAGAGGGATTATATTTGCAAAACTAATGAATTCCCGTGCTTTCTCAAATCCCTCATCGGTATGCTTTTTCCCACCCTAAAAACTCAATCTTCGTAATGATGGAGATATTAAAAGAAGCTCTGAAAATCTCTTCTATTTTGCTTACCGCCTGCTTTGGTATTGTATCAGCAAAATAGTAAATGAGGATATTTGTATCTATCAGATATTTCTTCATACTCTTACCCATTCATCTCTGATATTTCTAATCTCCTCTTCGAGATCAACCCTCAGGTTTTTATAAATCCGCCTGTAATCTGAAGGATTGAAAACTCCTTCCTTCTCCGTCTTTTCCACCTCCTCTATCTTAAAACCTTTTTTATTCCACAGCTCGATAGGGATTATAACGCCTGTTTTCTTACCTCTCACATCATACACATACTGTACTCCCATATATCCTGCCTCCTTTTGTCCTGACTTTATATTTTTTTCTCAGTAGATTTTACAGTCTCCTGTAATAAAACCTCTTCCCCCATCCATCTTCTCATCCTCAAAAGCCCTCACACCAAATCTCTAAATCCCGTCCCTGCCAGACAAAAGATCTCATACCCGTACACCCTTCACCCCAAATTCCGGATCAGCAAGCAAGCAAGCATTTCATATCCCCGACCGTCCGGACCGAAGCTTTTGGAAGAAAGGCCCTGCCAGTAGCGTTCCATGTGAGTATTTTAGCAGGATATTATATATATACCACATGATAAAATCCCTCTTTATGAATAAAGTGTCTGGCACTATATAGGATTTTACCCGTAACTTTCAGCCGCGTGGAGCTCCTGTTTAAGCAGGTGTACTAAGGCCGTGCTGGCAGGTTCGATCACAGAGAACCAGCCTGAATAACGGGCTTTCCGGATCTCTGTTGCTCCCGGGCGGGTACCCCCCCTCTTCCACGTCAGGAGGTATGCATACTGATGAAAACCGGCGGAGCGGTTTAAACGCCAAATTGGCGGGAGATGGATGAGCGGCTGCGGGTTACTGACCGCCCGCGGCATATGCAATGTCAGAATCGCGTTTCTCATCTGCATAATGCCGTGGAATCTTTCCTGCTCCAGGTAGCACCCTCCCACTCCCACCGGTTTTTACCCCTGCAGGATCTCACACGCCTTCCCGGAAGAGAGGATGACCCGCTAACAGAGCGCCAGGACGGGCTCCTGTTGCAGCCCGGCCTGGATTGTGTCAGGAGGAAGAGTTAAGTGCTGAGACGATATCAAAAGGCACCATGATAGTAATATTGGAGATAGTTACTTCACTGAGAGTTCCGGTTCTCATCGATCAATTCAGTCAATATCCCCCGCAACCTTTCTACCTGCTTTTCATCAAGCCCATCAACAATTGACCTGCACTTAACGAGAAAACGGGGTACCCGTTTTGAAAGCGTACCGAAAAGATCTCAGAAACGTTGCTGGCGACATAATACTGTGTTTCCACACGTGCCCGTCGCACTTTCCCGGGCATCTCGCACTCATCAGACGTGAAAAATCCGTTGAGAAGACGCTGCATAATTTCAATGGTACATATGTGGTTTTCAGACTTGATTCCGATCTTCATAAGTACAGAGTACAGGGAAAAATACATGGAATAATACCCTGTTGAAATCTTCCAGTCAAATGAGACAACGGAATGCATGGCGTCCATGGCATCTTCAGCCTTTTTCAGGTACGCAGATGCAAGATTGTCATTCGGTTCAACAAGCACAATGCCATTTTTGATTCCGGCACACCAGGATAGTCGGTCTCTCATTCCATCACCTCCCGGACAAACGATTCCGTGTTCTTCCAGACGATATGGTTTCTTTTCACTTCAATAACGAGAGGATCAGATTGATCTTTTCCGGTGAACGCTGTCTCTGAATACGCCACCGCGTTGACCTCGACATCATACGTTTTTTCGATTTTTGTTACTTCCCGCTCATTGATGGTTCCTGCAACGAAGATGTCGATATCAGAATCCTCCGTATCGGTGCCTTTTGCATAACTCCCGAAAAGAAGGACGGTGCCCTCTGAAAACGAGGAGATTTTGTTCATAACCTCTGATATATATGGGGTTTTTTCCATAAAACGGATCTTTTTATAGATCTCAGCCAGAACAAAATACTGAATGGATATTTCACCGGGTTTTATCCTGAAAAGTCTGGTTTTTCCACGTTGCGACGATGCAAGCACACGCTTCTGTTCAAATTGCACAAGAATTGTCTGCGCAGTTCCGTGGCTGAGAGGGAGATAAGTGCAGATCTCCCTGATATAATATTCGCGATCATACCCGTTGGAAAATAAGGCGAGTGCCATGAGACCGTTTTCATTGATGTCTATTTTTTTAGACATATGTCTGATTTTCTATACGATCCGATATAGGTGTTTGGGTGGGCAAACAGATGCCCCCATCAGAACACTCTCCGACAGGCAGAGATCAGGTGGAGATCAGACACATATGACACCGAAAGATCCTCCGGCACCAGAGAACACGGCAGGGACGATACTCGTAGCTTTCACTCCAGTGGAGCTCCTGTTTGAACAGATGTAACTAAGGCCGTGCTGGCAGGTTCGATCAGAGAGAACCAGCCTGAATCACGGGCTCTCCGGATCTCTGTTGCTCCCTGGCAGGTACCCCCCGATACAATGCCACTACCCCACCATCCCCTCAATCACCTCAGGCTCAAACCTGACTGAGACAAACTGTTTCCGTACACCATCTTCAATGTGGTCATGCAGGCTTATGAGTCTCATACTGTCTAAGAGTTTCAGTATCCTGTACACTGTTGAGGTACCTGTGCCGACAGTTGCCACTGCTTCTTTAACAATATCTGCTACAGAGACTTCGCAGCCCAAAACTTTGTTCATCACTGCAATCCCTCTTAATAATTCAGTTTCCAGAGAAGTAAGAGAACGTATCAGGTCTCTGAGATGACGGTCCTTCTCTGCCTGAAATGCCGTTTCAATATCCTCTTCTGTCACATGGCGCCGGCCTGCAGTTTCCGCATTCTCTGCTGCTGTTTTTAACAGAGCGATACCAGTCCTCAGATCTCCTGCTTCTTCTGTCTTTTCTGTTACCAGTTCCAGCATCCTGTCCGGGTAAGTGCCCGGTGCAAGACCCTGCCGTACTCTTGCCTCAAGAATGAAACTAATCTCTTCTCCTGTGTACAGCGGGAAGAAGACCTCTTTTGGCTGAAAAATTGACGTGACAGATGGTGTCAGTATCCTTCGCAGGTCCAGGCCGGGATCGCTGATAACAATAATTACGCCTGCCTTTACTGTGGGTTCTGTCTCATGTGCCCGAAGAAGCATTGAGAGCACCGGGTTTATCTGGCCGCTGCTGCAGAGGAGTTGCGCATCATCGAGGCATACAAGGAGCGCCTTCCCTTCTTTTTTCACTTTTTCCAGAGTTGCATTATACAGGTCAGCAAACGAGGTGCCCGATGACGGCAGCTGATGACCACCAGCCTCCTGAAAGATTCTCGAACAGACAGAAAAAGGCGTTTTGTCTGCCTCACAACTCACGTACACCGGCAGAACTCTGTTTGTGAGAACATCAATCTCAGAGAAGAGTGCTTTTATGCTGCTCGTCTTTCCTGTGCCGGGAAGGCCCCTGCAGACGCAGTTGTATGGTTTTCCTGGTCCGGTACTTCTCAGTTTATTCCAGTATCCCGGATCATACCCCCGTCTTTCTTCTGCCACCACAGTTATTCCGGCTCCTGTACCAGAAGACGGGCGCATATGCACCTGCCTGAGTGCAGGTCTGACCTGCATGGCGAGTTCACGTATCTGTGCTTCCCGGCACATGAACTGTTCGGGCATGTGACCCGGGTCAAATACATCCGGATCCACAAAGAGCGACTGGTCCCGGGTCAGTTCAGGAGTTTCGCGGAGTGCCTGACGGGCGATCTTTCGGGAGGAACTCTGTATTGGGGCACTGATATCCGGGCCGGGAATGATTTTGAGTGCTCTGATATCTGCTGATGTACTCTCTTTTGGTTTGTTATCCTGTATGGATCTGCTGATTATCGCTGATTTTTTTCCTGTTTCCATTTTTCACCATCTTCGCTTTTTATACTACATCCTCTTTTTGCATCTCTGATATATACGAAAGAGGCGTGCGGTGCGTAAGTGAAAACAACCTGTTTTGCCAGTGATTTTTGCATTTGGGATCTGTGGACAGGACGGGGTATGGGAGTTGTATCGTGATGCATAAGCGAACATGACACTGTTGATGCTAAAAGTGGCAATCACTTTTATGCTAAATGTGTATGAGGCATCACCATCACACGTTTTGATGACAAATCATGAAGTGACTTCGCCAGCTTAGTTTCGATGGACCTTATCAGGGTGGAAAAGACCCCTATATGATAAAAGGCGATCTGGTTCTGACTATTCCAAATCCACATCAGAAAGATATTACTATCCCCCTCCTCTCACGAATTCTGAAACATGCTAAAATTACGAGGGAAGAATGGCTTGAAAAATGACCCCTCAGTTAGAAAATAAAGCTTTTTTTACTTTCCTTTGTACCCTGAGTATAGCTTCAAAAATTCATCTAAGCTCATTTCCAGGTCTTCTCTGATTATGTTACGCAAAAGCCCCTTAGGTATGTCCTTGTTTCCATGCACAGGAACAGTGGTTGCCTTTCCACCTTCTGATCTCAATCTTACATGAGAACCTTTAGTTCTGGTAACCCTAAAGCCCAAAGATTCCAAAAACATTACAAGCTCCCTACCTTTGATTACGGGAAGCTTAGGCATTTTGAACTACTTCCAGTTCTCTAAATCCCACAAACCTGTTGAGATCTTCAACCTTTGTCTCATCGAGGCACATATCTATAACTTCCCTTATATTCTCAAGTGCTTCATCTATAGTTTCGCCGTAAGAATGGCAACCTTTAAACTGTGGACAACTTACTATGTAATATCCGTCCTCGTCCATCTCAACGATTATGGGTAGATGTAATTTTCCCATTTTTGATACCTTCATTAGGTGTACAAGTCTCGTATATTAAAGACATTTCGCATAACTACATGTATGTGAACTTTTCCTGAAAGGACTTTTCCCAAATTTACTGCTAAATTCGTCTTACCACAGGAGCTTTCAGTGTTAGTTTGTAGTGGATCGGAGTTTTGTTACATACAAATTTGGTTCTGGCACAACCTGTATAATACTTCAACAGAATCTGATGAAATAAAAGGAGAGTCAGATTATTATATGCCCGTGGCAAAGGAATAGATCAGGGAACAAACATACGGCTCTGGCTGATGGTCTGACAAGTTCATCCGGTATCATGGATAAGACTGACAGAAGGGAAGAGACGGAACAGGAATAAGAATAATGGAGGAGATGAGGTGGATAAAAGGAACGGGATAATTCAGAAAGTAATGGAGGATTTTGCATTTTTTGAGGATAAATGCTTTGCAATTCTGATTTTTGGTTCGTATGCCCGCGGAGAAGAGGAATATTATTCTGACATTGATGTCTGCATTGTTCTAAAGGATCAAAGAAATTACAGCAGAATACTGTATGAAGATATTTATTCTAATGTCAGAATGGACATATATGATGTTGTTATCTTTGAAGCATGCAGTGAAAATATTAAATCTGATATCTCAAAAAACCACATTCCTGTCTATTGCAGAAATCTTAAAGAACTTGAGAATTATTTAAAGCCACATCCGGAATATAAACCTGCTGAAAAAAAAAGAGAGGAATTACTTAATGAGCTGAGGTCTGTTGTAAATGCCCTATGAAAAAATATTCAGGAAAACAGATTTCATTATAAAAAAAAGTTACTTATTTACTGGAAAATAAGCCATCAGATTTGGCAGAATTCAAAACTGATGAGACCACACAGATGGCAATTCTGTATGCAATTCATACGGCAATTGAAGCACTAATTGAAGCACTAATTGATATTGTCATTAACACCATCTGCGTCACAGAGGCTGATACCGAAATCACCATTGAAACTGACCTTAAATATGTGAAAGAGGCCCTTTTGGATATGCAGAAAGCAAAACTGATCAAAAAGACCGGCGGGGCGTATAAGATAATATAACTGCGGACGGAGGGGGATACATCTTCGGCACGCTATAAAATCATCCGGATCTCATGACAAAACACAGGAAGAAACTTTCATCGGGTTATCAGCCATGGATTGATGCGCAAAAGCGCTTTCAGCTCTCTCATATGCACATACAGATGGCACGGGAGCTTGGCATGAATCCAAAAAAGCTCGGCAACAAGGCGAATCAGAATCAGGAACCCTGGAAGGCTCCTCTCCACCTGTTTATCGAAGAATTGTATTTCAGACGCTTTGGAAAGACACATCCGGATGAAGTCCGGACAATCAGGCAGATTGTTCAGGACAGAAAACGGAAGAAGACTGATCATAAGGCCAAAAAACAGGAGGGAAGCAGATAATATATACGATCAAAAACTGATAGAATAATAATGGTGCTCGAAGAGACGCTAATCCTTAATGGCATTGACGATGTGCAGGATCTCACCCAAACCTTCCGCGACGCCGGAATAAAGGTGCGCATCAGGCAGGCGATGGATGTGGACAATACAGCCATCCTGACCGGCAAAATTCAGGACTTCCGGGCTTTATTCACCGGGGAGATCGAGGATGGCGTGGAACCAGACCTGCAGGAGATGTATGAGCAGGCCCTCACCACAATAGAGGAGACGGCAGAGATCATCACCGCAATCATGGACAAATACCCACCCGGAGAAGTGCTTGAACAGAGCCGTGAAGAGAGGTTTTTACAGCAGTTTGAGAAGGGGATCAGGAAGGGTGAAGACATTGACACCATCATAACTAAAACCGCTAAAGAAATAAGCGAATGGCTCCGGATTTATTCACTGCTCTGCCTGAATGACCTGGGTGAGATGACTGATGACGGAGCCATGGTCATGCAGCGCCATGCAGACCCGGACGAACTACTCATCATCCTCCCGGTAGAACTGGTCGATGAAATCGGGGAAGAATGTTACATAGAGCATGGCATCTGGACTAAGATAGCGATCACCACAATACCGGTCTGTCATGTGACCTTTGGCGCCGATGCAATTGCCAAACTGGATCCTGATGAGATCAACGACCTCGTGGAATACCTGAATCCTGATATAGACACTTATGAAACCTTCAGGGAGAACTACACCACCAAAAAAATTATTCTGGAATGGATCTTAGACTGTATAAGCGATCACGGCACCGCCACGGCGATGCAGATCCTTGAGGTGGTGTCAAAGAGCCCCATCTGCACCAGAGAGTTTGGTGCCGAAATCACTATAGCAACCGACCTTGAGTATGTGAAAGAGGCCCTTTCAGATATGCAGAAAGCAAAACTGATCAAAAAGACAGGCAGGGCGTTTAAGGTCGTATAACTACGGACAGAGGGGACACATCTCCGGCAGGATATAGAAATATCCGGAGTTCATGCTAAATCCGTATGAGGCGTCAGCCTCACAGGTTTTGATGGCAAATCACGAAGTGATTTACACAGAAAAATCAGGACACTTTCTGAAATAATCTTAATGACTATAAAAACAACGATTAAGGAGCCATATAAATGGAAAAGCAATATCATTGTAACTGTAAATCAGGATGTGAAAATAATCGCTGTTCCTGTTTCAGAAATCAGGAACCATGCGATGAAAAATGTGGATGTGTTGATTGCAAAAATCCGCTTAACGGGATAAACACTGAAGAGTATTCAGTCTGTGCTCTTCAGAATATCAATATTGTAAAAAATCTCACACAGGAACAATTAGAAGAGGAATATGAATTACCATGTGGATGTGAGAGCGTCAGACTGAAAGACTTACTCAATGAATATGAATGCACAGAATGCGGGGGAGTGTACTGGTTTTCATTCTGTTGGGATGAGGTGGTTCAGGACGACTGCACATGGCATTGTAATATATGCGGAGAATGTAAAGACTGGAGGGAATGGCATTGCGAAAAATGCAATAAATGTACATATGGAGTAACCCTGCCATGTGAACACTGTGGTAATAAAGGACCTTATGAGGATTTTGTCTGATGCTAAAAAACACATCCTGAAATCCCACATCAGCCATCTTTAACAGACTCTCAGCCCCGCCTGATACAGGAAGAGTAATTCACTCCCGAAAACTCCCCTTAATATCAGACCGTGCTCACATTACCCGCAGTTTCATTATTTAAACGTTCATGTAAACCCTCAGTTGCTGAGATTGAGAGTATTATCGCATTTGCCTTTGCCTTCATATTTGTATCACCAGTATCCACCTGCATCTTCAAAAACGGAATCGCAGGCGTACCGATCTTAATAAGCGCCACACCTGCCGACTGGGAAGAGACCTCGTCTGATGACCCGAGTTCTTCAATAAGCGGTGTTATCGCAGGCAGGCCAATGCAGGCAAGACAGTTTATTGCCCACTTACGTGTGTCACTATCATCCGAACCTAAAAGACCGGTTAATGGTCCGACTGCAGGTTCACCAATCTGACAGAGTGCCACAGCCGCCCAGGTGGAGGCTGCCTTATCACCTGATGACAGAACTCCAGTCAGAGGCTGTACGGCAGGTTCTCCCATTTTGGAGAGAGATTCTGCTGCAACACGCTGTTGTGCCGCATCGCCGGAATAAAGGTCATTAATAAGCAGATCCTGTGCTGACTCCTGCCCGGTACACCCAGAGAGAATACTGAGGAGAAATAAGAGAAGAAACGCGGTTCCCATACATATATGCAGACTATCCCGTGCCATTGATAAGAATATATGAGAGAATGGGATAAAAATATACCTTCACTTTCCAATCAGGTATCCATATACCTCAAGCGCCGCCTTTGCTCCCTCACCTGCGGCGATAATCACCTGTTTGCCATTGACAGAGGTGACATCCCCTGCAGCAAAGACTCCATCTCTGCTTGTATGGCAGTTCTCGTCTACGAGGATCTCGCCAATCTCATTGACGTCAACAAAGCCGTCCAGGAAATCCGTATTTGCATCATGCCCGATTGCAAGAAAGAGACCGTCAAGTGTAATTTTCTCTTCCTCACCTGTATCACGTTCTTTTACTGTAATCCCGCTAAGGAACGCATCACCATGGAGTCCGGAGACTACATAATTTACCAGTGTATGGATATTCTCCTTATCCCTGTACTGTCTTACATAGACATCATCTGCACGGATCTTACTTCTTACAATCAGGTAAACACTCTTTGCGATAGAACTCATCTCAATTGCCGTTGTTAATGCATAATTGCCCCCCCCGACAATCCCCACTACCTTATCCTTAAAAAGCGGACCGTCACAGGTCGAACAGACACTCTCTCCATGCCCGATAAACTTCTGTTCGTCTGTCAGACCGAGCCACCTGGGTCTGACACCTGTTGTGATAATCAGACTCTTTCCGGAGAACGTCTGCCCTGAGAGGGTTCCGACAACAAACCTGTTTTTAGCGGGTTCAATGGTAATTACGCTGTCAAACTCAATCTGTATACCCTCTTCCCGGATCTTTTCCTCAAACTTCTCCATAAGTTCGTTCCCGGTTACCATGCGAAAGCCCATATAATTCTCAATAGCCCACGATTCAAGAGCCTGCCCACCAATATTTTCCGTAATTATGATATTTTTAAGCGCTTTTCTTGCAGCATACGTGGCAGCGGTCATACCCGCAGGCCCGCCGCCAAGGATAATAACATCATAATCGCCCTCTCTTCTGCCACCACCAAAGAGTTCATTCAGACGATCTGTATTAAAACCGGAAATCACCTCATCATCAACAACAATCACCGGGACACCATACTGCCCGGAGAGTTCTATCATCTCTTTTGCTGCCAGCCTGTCAGTCCCTACGTCAATATTCTCGTATACTACACCCAGTTTCTCCAGATATGCCTTTGCAAGGCGACAGTACGGGCAGTTTTGTGTTGAATAAACCTTTACAGATACCATGACTGCCAGTTATACGGCAGATAATATATAGGTATCCGGGTAAAAAAAGATGAAATTATAGTCACATTATTCGATCAGACGGAACATGCGTTGTGGAACGCCACATATCGGGCACTTCTCAGGCGCTTCGTCAAGTTCGATATTTCCACAGACAGGACAGAGAAATATTTTATCCACCTCAAGGTCCCCTCCACCCTTCACAGCTTTTAGTGCGTCAGAATAATGTGATGCATGCACCTTCTCTGCCTTCATCGCATGGGTAAATACAATTTCAGTCTCTGTCTTCGCTTCTTCCTGCGCCTCTTCTATGAATTTGGGGTACATCTCAGTATATTCATAGACCTCACCTTCCACAGCACCTGCGAGGTTCTCTTCTGTACTCCCGACTCCCTGGAGGGCAAAGAGCAGACGTTTGGCGTGAATCGCCTCAGCCTCTGATGCTGCTTTGAAAAGTTTTGCCACATTTAAAAAACCTTCTGCACCAGCCTTCTCTGAGAATGCACTGTACTTACGGTTTGCCTGAGATTCCCCGGCAAACGCTCCTTTTGCATTATCTTCTGTTGACATAATTAACGCTCCGATGGCAAATGAGCTTATTATAGCCTCTACTTAAAAAGTGTATCTCTTATTCACGCAGACAGTCAGATATGAGGGACTGGTTACCCCATATTTTGGGAGTATGACGAGCGATTGCAATCAAAGAGCCATGTATAATTATCCTGATTTGCAGACCGGATACAAAAAGTTAATTTGCCGGGAAATGCCTGATTTGATAGGCTTTTTCCAAAAACCGGAAGAACAGAAAGGTGTTTAGTCTTCCAGTGTAAAGAGATCTCCCGGGTCTGCACCCAACAGAGCCAAACCACTACATCTAAAGCAAATCAGCCACAATTGCACAGGTAGGCAGATATGAGGAGTATCAGGGACACAAGAACAGAAGACAGACCCAGAGAGAAACTTGAGCGGAGCGGGGCAGAAAATCTTATTGACAGGGAACTGGTTGCAGCAATCATTGGAAAGGGTATTCCAGGCAGGGATGTATACAGGGTCGCAGACGACATCTTCAGAGAGATTAAAGATAAAAAGAATAATCTTACTTTTAAAGACTTAACAGGAATTGAAGGTGTCGGGATGACAAAGGCCTGCCAGATTCTCGCTGCATTTGAACTGGCCCGCAGACACCTCATTATCAGAGATAACGGGGATATAAAAATCTCAAAACCTGAGGATATCCTCCCGCTTGTTTCGGATCTTATCTGGAAAAAACAGGAATATTTTATATGCATCACCTTAAACGGTGCAAACGAGGTGATCGAGAAGAGGATCATCACAAAAGGCCTCTTAAACCACAGCCCGATTCACCCACGTGAAATATACGCCGATGCGATCACTGATCGGGCGGCATCTGTAATATTTATCCACAATCATCCGTCAGGCAACCCCGAACCAAGCCGGGCAGATATTGATATTACAAAAAACTTAATTGAGGCGGGTGAGATTCTCGGCATACATGTACTCGACCACCTGATAGTGGCCAAACGGGGGCACGTAAGCCTGAAAAACCTGGGCCTTATTTAGGGGAAAACAAAAGAAAGGCATAATATAATATAATACAATACACCAATTATATCTATTTATATAAAATAATTCATCCCCGGAGGTACTCCATTGATAAATGTACTATATGTAGATGACGAACCCGAACTGTTAAACATCACAAAATTATTTCTTGAAAAAAAGAGTCACTTTAATGTAGCAACCGCTTTATCGGCAGAAGAAGCGTTTGATGAGATCAAAAACAGATCATTTGACGCAATCATATCTGATTATGAAATGCCTGAAATGGATGGCATTGAATTCTTAAAAGAACTCCGTGCCGGGGGTTGTGATATCCCGTTTATAATTTTTACAGGGAAAGGACGCGAGGATATTGTTATTGATGCCATAAACAGTGGAGCGGATTTTTATCTGCAGAAAGGGGGCAATCCAACGGCCCAGTTTGCAGAACTCATGCATAAAATAAAACAGTCTGTGAAAAGCAGGCAGTATGAAGAGAAACACCGGGCAATTTTTGATTCAACAGGGACAGCGATGACCATCCTGAAAGAAGATCATACAATCTCTCTTGTCAATGCAGAATTCGAAAAACTATCCGGCTACTCAAAGGATGAAATCGAAGGAAAACTAAAATGGACTGATTTTGTCACTGAAGAATCTCTAAT
The DNA here is from genome assembly GCA_034659935.1 of Methanobacteriota archaeon. GTDB lineage: Archaea > Halobacteriota > Methanomicrobia > Methanomicrobiales > Methanomicrobiaceae > DAOVRB01. The sequence continues at coordinate 14,480 of JAYEIC010000008.1, forward strand.
CAGAATGTCTGAAATAGCAGTAAATCAGATGAGAAACCCGGATTCTCTTCCTGAAAAAACCGAGCTGAAATTTATTGCAAAAGGCGGGATATACAGGGATGTTTTTATAACAAACAAATCCATCCCGGGGACAGGAGAGATCGTCTCATCACTCATTGATATCACTGAACAGAAGAGATCAAAGCGTGAACTTGCTGAAGAAAGAGAACGCTTAGAGGTCAGTCTGAGATCAATCGGTGACGGAGTTATTGTCACTGATGCAGATGGCAGGATTGTCATCATGAATCAGGTTGCAGAGGCACTCACTAAATGGGATGAAGAATCCGCAAGAGGAAAGCCACTCACTGAAGTATTCAATATCATAAACGAGAAGACAAGGGCAAGATGTGAAAATCCGGTAGACAGAGTGTTAAAAACAGGGACAGTTGTAGGCCTTGCAAACCACACGGCACTTATCACACGTGACGGTTCAAAAATTATAATTGCAGATAGTGCAGCACCAATACTGGATAAAACAGGTGATATCCTCGGTGTGGTACTGGTATTCAGAGACCAGACCAGAGAGAAAAGGGCACAGGAGATTAAACTAAGACTCGCAGCACTTGTAGAGTCATCAGATGATATGATCATAAGCAGGGATTCTGATGACAATATTGTAAGCTGGAACAGGGGAGCAGAGAAGATCACAGGTTTCTCTGCACAGGAGGCGACCGGACAGTTTGACTCGGTTATGATACCGCCCGACCGACAAAATGAGACAGAGGAGATACATGAAAGAATTCTCTCCGGAGAGAAGATTGACCACTTTGAAACTCTCAGGTCAAAAAAAGACGGCACCTTAGTTGATCTCTCTCTGACAGTCTCACCAATTGTTAACGAAGACGGAGACATTATCGGGACATCAACAATCGGACGTGACATCACAGAAAAAAAAGAGAGTGAGAGAAGAATTGCACACTTAAACAGCGTGCTGCTCGCTATCCGGAATGTAAACAAGCTAATCACAAAAGAGAAAGACTGTGATGTATTGCTAAAGGAAAGCTGCAATACCTTAATTGAGACACGCGGATACCATAATGTCTGGATAGCACTTTTTGACGACTCAGAAAAACTCATTGTAAGGGCAGAAGCAGGGATCGGGGACCAGTTCAGAGAGACAATTGAACAGCTCAGAAACGGACAGATGACAGAATGTGCTAAATCGGCACTTGAAAATAAAGGTGTTTTCACAACAGTTGATCCGAAAAAGACCTGTGCAGACTGTCCTTTCCCATCCGGTTGCAGAGGTGGAGGAATCCTCACAATACGTCTGGAATATGGTGAAAAGGTCTACGGCCTCATCTCTGTTTCAGTTCCTGAGGAATATGCAGGCGACCCGGACGAACAGGCCCTCTTTGAGGAGATCGCAGGTGATATCTCATTTGCCCTGTACAGCATGGAGAACGATGAGAAGCGAAGACTCGCTGAGAAAGAACTTGAAGGGCAGAGAGAGTGGCTTTCAACAACACTTAACAGCATCGGCGATGGTGTGATTGCTACTGACACTGCCGGCATTGTTACTTATCTTAACCCTGTTGCAGAGAACCTGACAGGATGGAGCTCAAAAGAAGCCAGAGGCAGACCGCTTGCGGAGATCTTTGATATTAAAAATGAATACACGTCAGAGACTGTACAGAATCCTGTCCAGAGAGTACTTCAGGAAGGGCTGATTATCGGCCTTGCAAACCACACACTTCTCTTTGCCAGAGACGGGACAGTATGGCCTATTGATGACAGTGGTGCTCCAATCCGGAACAAAAAAGGTGAGATTACCGGTGCAGTATTAGTCTTCCGTGAGATCAGCAGGCGTAAAGAGGCAGAGAAAAACATACTCGCTGCCAGAGAGAGACTTGAGAAGACAATAGAATTCCTGCCTGATGCCACTTTTGTTGTTGACAATAACGGTGTAGTGACCTCATGGAACCGGGCAATAGAAGAGATGACAGGAGTGCTAAAAGAGGATATTCTCGGAAAAGGCAATTATGCATACTCTATGGCTTTTTACGGTGAGAGAAGGCCATTACTGCTTGATTTCATCAGAAACCCGGATGCCGGAGGCAAATACGCGTATGATTTTATAAAAAAGAACGGGGATGCGCTCTATACCGAGACCTGTGTTTCAGAGATCTATGGCGGAAAGGGCGGATACCTCTGGGCAAAGGCATCACTGCTATATGATCAGGACGGAAAAGTTGCCGGAGCGATAGAAACAGTACGCGATATTACAGAGAGAAAAAGAAGTGAAACCAGACTTGCCGAAGAGAAAGAGCGTCTTGAACTCGCCGCCGAAGGGGCGTCACTGGGTGTGTGGGACTATAACCTGATCACAGGAGAACTCGTTTTAAATGCATTCTGTACAGAGTCACTCGGTTATCAGAGATATGGACCCAAAGGAACATTTGCTGCTTATACAAAACTGGTGCATCCCGATGACCGCATACACATGATGAAGAGTTTTCAGGAGCATACTGAGGGTAAAACACCATATTCTGAGGTAAAGTACAGGATAAAAACAAGAGATGGTCAGTGGAAGTGGTTCCTTGACTGCGGGAAACTTGTGGAACAGGAGAGTGACGGAAAACCACTCAGGATGACCGGCATCCACATGGACATAACAGAGAAACAACAGTCCCATGACGCAATAAAAGAGGCAAATAAAAAACTCAGTCTGCTCTCCAGCATCACAAGACATGACATAAACAACCAGGTAACTGCTCTTGAGGGATACGGAGAACTATTACAGGAGGCGATACTGGAGAGAACAGGAGAGAATTCAATGGAAACTAAATATATTTCTGCAATCAGAAAAGCAGGAACAACAATACAGCGTCAGATCCTCTTCACCCGTGAGTATCAGGATATAGGGATTCATGCCGCAGAATGGCAGAATGTCAGTGAAGTGGCTGCCAGAGTTTCATCAATCGCCTGTTCTGGTAAAGTAAACCTTAATATTGATACAGGAGGTCTGAAAATCTTTGCAGATCCTATGCTTGAGAAGGTATTTTCTAATCTCTCTGATAACACGATCAGGCATGGCGGGGATGTAACAGAGATAGCAGTCTCATTTTATAAGGATAATGACAGGGGAGTCCTTCTCTTTGAAGATGACGGGGATGGTGTCGCAGATAAAATAAAACCATATATCTTCGACCGTGGCGTTGGGAGTAATACCGGTTACGGACTCTTCCTGACAAAAGATATACTGGAGATCACAGATATTTCGATAACTGAAACCGGCAAAGAGGGTCGCGGAGCACGCTTTGAGCTCACCCTCCCTGCTGGTGGCTGGCAGACTGAATAGTTATAGCAGCGAACTGTCTTTTTGGACCAGAGCATACACACTTTTTTAGCTACAGATGTCAGAATATCAGATACAATGACTATCAGAGTCCTTGCTTTTGCCTGCAGTCCCCGCCGCCACGGGAATTCCGAAACTCTCCTCGATTATCTGCTCGAATCAATGGCAGAAGAGGATGGGACAGGTATAGAAAAACTTGCCCTGACTGAGATTACTATCAACCCGTGCAGGGGGTGTAATGCCTGCGAGAAACTGAACCGGTGCGTCCAGAATGATGACCTCAATTTCGTGCTGGAGAAAATTATTGAGGCAGACATTGTCATCCTCGCAGCTCCGATATACTGTATGGGTATCTGTGCCCAGGCAAAGGCGCTTGTTGATCGTGCACAGGTATTCCGGTCAAGAAAATACGTTCTCCATCTCCCTGTTGTTCCTCCTGAGCGTAAAGGGAAGAGGATTGGCATATTTATCTCAACCGCAGGACAGGACTGGGATTATGTTTTTGACGCCGCAATCCCTCCCGTCAAATGCTTTTTCCACGTTTCTGACATAAAGGAGAAAGACATTGAGTACCTGATGATTAATAATGTTGACCATAAAGGCGAAATTCAGAAGCACCCGACAGCAAAAGATGATGCAGAGACTCTTGGAAAAAAAGTTATTGCACGGATGCGGGAGATGAAAGGTGAGTAAAATGACAATAAAAGTTCTTGGTATATCAGGCAGCCCAAACAGGCACGGCAATACAGAGACACTCCTTGACTATTTCCTTGATGGGGCAGAATCCGCAGGCGGGGTCTGTGATAAAGTCATACTAAAGAAACTGAGACACCAGAGTTGTACTGGCTGTAATAAGTGTCACAAGACCGGAATATGTGTACTAAGGGATGATTTTACACCCCTTTTTGAAGAGATCACAGAGACAGATATTCTCGCACTCGCATCTCCGATATATTCTATGGGAATAACAGCGGAACTAAAGGCACTTATCGACAGGGGGCAGTACCTCTGGGCAAGGAAATTCATATTAAAAAACCTGTACCATGACTATGACTTTATTAAACGCCATAAAGGACTGTTCCTTTCAACCGCAGGACAGGACTGGGACTATGTTTTTGATGGTGCATACCCGGTTGTGACCGCTTTTTTCAATGACTGCGGGTTTGAATATTATGATAATATCATTGCAAACAACATGGACAGATACGGCGGCATACACGGCCATCCGGACGCACTCGATAAGGCATACGAGAAGGGAGAAGAGGTTGTCAGGAATCTTGAGAAGATCCTTTCAGGGGAGTGAAGTGAACCTGAGAATGCGGGTATCATTTTTGTAACAAATATATAATATTCAGAAGAATACATTAATCCGGTGATGATATCTCTCATAATCCAGTAAAACCCGAATATACCATTTTGCTGCTTGCGATATCACTCGCAGCATTTATGGCATCTCTGGACGTGACTATCGTAAATATTGCAATTCCAACAATTTCTCAGTATTTCAATGCAAGTGCAGGTATGGTGTCATGAGTTGCAACTGCATATCTCATTGTTCTGGCCGGTTGTCTGCTGATATTCGGAAAACTCTCTGATAAATTTGGTTATAAAAAGATATTTCTGACAGGGTTTTTTGTTTTTGCTCTTGGATCATTCCTCTGCGGACTTTCGTCAACCCTTACTATTCTGATTTTTTCGAGAATGCTTCAGGCGGTGGGTGGTGCGATGATCAGTGCAATTGCACCGGCGATGGTATCTGCCTGTTTCCCGGCTGAGATGCGTGGGAAGGCGATGGGTTATATAACGATTGTTGGCTCACTGGGTGTTGCCCTCGGGCCGACACCTGGAGGTTTTCTTACACAGTACGCATCGTGGCACTGGATATTCTTCATAAACGTGCCTGTGGCTGTTTTTGCAGTTTTTCCTGGGATAAAAGTGATCCCTGATACCCGGATAATTTCAACAAAAAATCTGCCATTTGACAGGCTGGGTTCATTTCTGATCTTTTTGATCTTTGCATCAGGTATATTCGCACTATCCATGGGGGTCCAGTCAGGCTTTAATTCACCAGAGGTTATAGGTGCAGCAGTCCTCTGTCTCTTAGCAATTCCTGTATTTATCCGGCACGAGAAACGGGTGGCAGATCCGCTGCCTGACACGAGCCTCTTTAAAGACCGTGATTTCACATTCAAAAACAGTGTCGCACTCTTAATGATGCTCGCATTTGGCGGTGCAAATTTTACCCTGCCGTTCTATCCTGAACTGGTACAGGGCCTTGAGACGTCTCTTGCCGGTCTCTTTATGACGGTGCCTTCTGTCACGATGATGATTTCGGGTATTCTTGCAGGTAACCTGTACAACAAAGCAGGTGGTAAAAAACTCTGTCTCTATGCAATCGCAATTTCACTTCCCGGGTACCTGATGCTTGCACAGTTCGGTGCTGACACAACGCAGATCTTCATTATAATCACACTCGGCCTCTTCGGGTTCGGTCCTGGATTCAGTATCTCCCCTAATTCAAATGATATTATGAATATGACAAAAAGAGAGAGTCAGGGTATCGTATCAAGTATACTCTCCGCAGAACGGAACCCGGGTATGACAATCGGCGTTGCACTCTTCCAGCTCGCGTTTGTCACTTCAATGACAAAATTCGCGACAAAACATGCCATTACGCAGGCATCACCCGCAGATCTTAAACTGGAAGTCCTCATCCACGGTTTTGACGGCACCTTCTTCCTTGCTGCTATTGTCATAGGAATATGCTTTATTCTTATGTTTCTCACAAAAGAGACAGAGTCACGTTTCGGGGAAGTGTGAGGGTGTGAGTACGGGTCACAACACAATAATCTTTTCACCGTTAATTTAATTTTTTTGTGACTATTCACCCACTATTTTTTCAGGAACAAACCGATGGCGTGAATAGTTACTACGGAAGTTTGGTTTTGTTTAAAGTAAGTGTTATATATCACAAATTGTCAAAAGGTATTCTGGCACAGCCTGTATGGTGTCAACCGATGCTGTTTTCTGTTCCTGGTAAAATGCCCTTTCAGGATCTCCTGCACGTGGTTCAGAAAAATTATGTTTAGGTCTTTGCAGGATTTCGTACGGAGTGATTAAGGGGGATGCCAGCCGGAGCATCAGGATCTCTGATAGTTCGGGATCATCGCAGAAATGGGATGGGAAGGAAAGAATGAAAGTGAAGGACTGCATAAAGATGATCGAAGCAGATGGGTGGTATCTGGTGGTGACCCGGGGTAGCCACAGACAGTATAAACACTTGGGAAAACCGGGCAGAATTACCATTGCCGGGCACCTGGCAGACGATCTGTCCCCGGGAACGCGAAATAGCATCCTGAAGCAGGCAGGGCTCAAAGGGAGGAATATATGATGTATCGATTTCTTGTCATCGTCGAGAAGACTGACGGTAACTATTCGGCATACTCCCCGGATCTTCCGGGGTGCGTGGCCACCGGAGCGACCAGGGAAGAGACAGAAGAGCGGATGCACGAAGCGATCGAACTCCATATCGAGGGCCTGAAAGAGGATGGGATCCCGGTCCCGGCGTCCCGGTCTTCGTCCATCTATGTGGCAGTTCAGTAGAGGCCAATTCCTCCCTCTACTGCAACTCTTATCATTACTGGTGTGTCCTACAGGAACTTCGACCCGGAATGCGTCTCCTCTGTATCCTAAGAAAGACAGGGAGCAGGAATCGTGAGGATCTCACGTTCCATCGGCAGTTATACGATCATATACATGTCATGAAACAATCTGAACCTGAACCTGCTGATAATAAAGATGTTGCATCCCGTTTTCTGATATAAAAAAGAAATCTAATCTCAGGTGAATTTCCGGTACAGTTCTCTCCGGTGTTCTCTCCGGTTCAAAAAAACGTTTGCTACTACATCTCTTTTTATAATCCTTCCCGCCATATCCGGGTATATGGAGATTTCGATCATAGGCACCGAATCACTGGGGGTCAGGGGCCTCTCCTGTGTGGTAAAAACACCGGGGAGGCGATTTCTTATAGATCCGGGCGTTGCACTCGGTTACCTGCGTCACGGTCATCTCCCACACCCCTGCCAGGTGGCAGTCGGCGATGCAGTGAGAAAGAGGATTTTATCTGAATTTTCCAAAGCAACAGATATAATTATCAGCCATTATCATGGAGACCATATTCCTCTTTTAGATGCAAACCCATATCAGATCCCACTCGGCCAGGTCCCACCACTGGATGGCATCAGTCTCTGGTGCAAGGGCACTGCAGAGATATCCTCACATTCACTAAAACGAAGGCAGGATATTATAGAAGAGACCGGAAGAGAACTCCCGGAAGTTGAAGGGATGTATGACATATCTGATACATGTAATACATATGCCCAGTCATATCACCAATCACTGAATCCAACGCAGAACGCAACGCAGGCCTCAAAAGAAACCTCATCACAAACCCCATCGCAGAACTCAAAAGAGAACCTGTCACTGAGTTTTTCCAGACCGGTGCCCCACGGGACAGCTAAATCACATCTCGGTTCTGTGATGATGACACGCATCAGTGACGGGGACGAGGTCTTTGTCCACGCATCAGATATACAGATGCTCAACTCAGAGGCAATAGAAATCATCATGGCATGGCAACCGGATATCGTGATTGCATCAGGGCCTCCTCTATATCTCAACCGGATTTCTGCAAAAAAACGTACATCTGCATGGAAAAATGCCCTCACCCTCGCCAACTCTGTACAGACACTGATACTGGATCATCACCTGCTGAGATCACATGAAGGGTGCCAGTGGATTGAAGAACTCTCAGCAGAGGCAGAGGGAACCGTACTCTCTGGTGCCGCTTTTATGGGAAAAGAACCGCTCCTTCTTGAGGCAGGGAGGAATGAACTCTACGAGAAAATCCCGGTCCCGGAGAGGTGGCATGAAAGATATGCTAATGGGGAGGTGGGTTTTGAAAATTTTGTAGATTCAGTGTCGATACTTCGTAAAGAGATTCATTCTGTCAGATGGCCGGAGTCAGGTAATTGAGACATTAAAACTCATTTTTAAGGTTCTTCTCCAGATTTCTGAAAACCAAAGTGATTACTTCTGTCTGCTAAAGTCCTGAGAACTTCCATTCCTGTTTTTTATAGTATGTCTTATATGTCTGATATGTCCGATATGTCTGATAAATGTCTGATAAACGCCACATATATTACGGTGGTATATTACAGTGCCGGACAGGACACCAACCTATATCCTCCTCAATACGAAACTACTGCCATGGAAAGGACCGGTGTTTTTCAGACAGGGGACGGCAGCCCGCTGCAGTACATCATCTGCGGGGAAGGGCCCGTAATTGTTTTCGTCCACGGCTACGGGATGACCATGGAAGAATGGCCCTCACGTATGATCTCCATGCTTGCATCCTCGTTCACGGTGGTGAGATTCAACCTTCGCGGGGTCGCCGGGAACGCGAATACAGATAATCCGTTTACGATACCTCTTGCAGCCGAAGACCTGTATGAACTGGTTAATGAACTGGTTACAGGGATTGCGGGAATTGCGGAGATTACAGAGGGGCCGGTTACAATTGTGGGATTTTCGATGGGCGGCATGATCGCACAGGAATTCGCCATACGGCATCCGGAGCTGACTGACCGACTGGTGCTGATCAACACCCATTGCGGGGGAATAAAGGCGATCCCTCCCAGACAATGGGTTATTGAGGAGATGGCTTCCACACCGGCCACTATGGAGGAGTACATCATGCGGGCAGGAAGACTGCTGCTTCCTGAAAAATGGCGGAAAAAACATCCCGACCCGATGAGCTGGTTCCCGGACTTCGGTGAGCCTTCAAATCAGGAGGCGATAAAAGACCAGTTTGATGCCATGTCATCATGGGAGGGGACTTTCTCTTTGCTTCATCAGATAACGACCCCGGTCCTTGTCATCTCAGGAGAGAGAGAGAGACATTGTAACACCGCCCTCAAACAGCTTCATCCTGATTTCACAGATAGAAGACGCACGCTCAGTCATCCTGAATGGAGGAGGGCACGGGCTGATCTTCCAGTATCCGGAGAAGGTGGCGGATATTATCAGGCTGTTTATTGAGGAAGAAGAAGAAAAAGAAGAATGAATACTTCCGGCCTTTCCAATGGCATTTTATTTTTATAGTGGCAAGTAGCGAGGTTCGCCATGATCTCAGCTGCTGCGGCTGGCAAGTGCGTCCCCATCCTCATTATAAATACAGGCAATCTTGCCTGAGAACTGGTAAATGTTGCAATTTTGATTAGATCTCTCACTAACTTCTGGTATAGTACAACAAAAACCGGAATAAACTTATAGTATACTACAAGTTTACAACAACGGATCAGTTCTAAGTGAAAAGGGCACTGTCGGAAATTCCAGTGAAAAAGATTAAATTGCATACGACTATGGAAAAAACATAGCCGGTTTTCATTCCCTCATCTCCTAAAAATTCCTGAGACGGTTTGCAAAAAGAAGCCGCTGGATTAATCCGAATATTTTATGCACCAGGTATGGATGACGACTCATTAAATAAGTTAGTACAAATAAAGAAATCAGGGATTTGTCATGGAAAAGACCTATAATTTCCGCATTATGCTCAGGAAAGAACCTGAAGGCGGGTATACGGCTTTTGTACCTTCGCTGCCCGGCTGTGTTACATATGGAGAGACAATTGATGAAGCTATTGAGATGACCAAAGAAGCGGTTGAACTGTACATAGAGAGTCTCATTGACCACAATGAACCGGTACCATCAGAAGAAGAAGTCGTTGAATACAATCTTCAGATTACAGCACACGCATGAAGCTTCCTGCCTTAAGCCCTGAAAAGGTCATAAAGGTTATTAAAAAAGAGGGTTTGTTCTCGACAGGGTCAAAGGGAGTCATCATATATACATCCATCCTGAGACGAGACAGAGAGTGATCATCCCGGTTCATAAAAAAGACCTGCCAAAAGGTACTCTGATGGAGATATTGAAACAGGCTGGTATAAAGAAAGAAGAACTGACTGATCTTTAGACTCTTCTGGAAATGTGCAGGTATGACAAAGCCGGTGGATTGAATTATTATATTAACAGAAAATTCAGACTATGCCACAATCAGAGATTTCTCACATTTAATTAACATACACAACCTGAATATCTCTTTTTTCAGGAAACACTTTTTCAAAAGTAATTTCATCTCATATATCTAAATAAAAGCAGACAGGATAGAGGATACTGAATTGCATGTCAGACTTAACTGAAAATAAAAGAGAAACTGATACCATAGCAGTTGATATTGTCCTTCTTCCACCTGCTCTGGTAACAGATTTGGCGATTAAGATAAATGAAGCCCTGATCTCCGCATCAGGTGATAATTCAATCATTCTTGGCAGGGAAACCTCCATACCACACATATCACTTTCGATGGGATGTATCCGTTTTTCAGATATGAAAGAACTGGCTCTGCTGACTGAAAAGATTGCACAAAAGTATCTCCCTATAGATCTTCCTGTAAAAGGAGTTGCCACAGTTACCACATCTTCAGGTGAGAGGGTCTCTGGTATTGATATTATCAGAACACCAGCTCTCCTGGCACTGCATAAAGAAATAATGAATCTTGTCAGTGATTATGCTGTTTCAGAAGTTTTGCCTGAGATGATTTACCTAGACTCAGGGGAAGAAATTTCTGATTTCACCCTGAATTATATTGATAACTTTGCGAGCCAGTCCTCATATGATTATTACTCTCCCCATATTACCCTGGGTTATGGGGAAGTTAAAAAAGCGGGGGAATGCATAAAAGTGCCTGACTCTTTCAGATCTTTTAATATTGCTCTCTGTCATCTGGGTAATCACTGCACATGCAGAAAGGTGCTTTCTCTTCATTCCGTATCTTCAGAAGAGAAGGATTTGTAGATATTTTATTTATAGTGGGAAACGTTTAATAAAATATAGAAACGATATCATTGGATCCCTCATAAAAATTACAAAATCACTGAAATTTCCGACAGTGCCGTTTTCACATTGATACCCCCGATTTTGGATATGATACCATATTTGGGCAAATTACCATATTATTCCTAAACTCAAACATATTTGGGACATATTTTGGCAAATGCCCAATTATTTCTCATACTTATGGGCAGCAGATGCTATATATAACTATTTTTATATTCCATACCATCCAGTTACGACAAGTGTGAACTCCTGCAGACAGAGGACGGGACCAATCTAATCTATGAATCCAATCATTATAGTCGAAAAATACGCCCCACTCAAAATCAGAAAATAAATCATGAGAAATAAATAAATAAATAAATAAATAAGCCAGGGTCCGGATTTGAACCGGAGTATAGTCGCTCTGCAGGCGACCGCGTGGCCGCTTCGCTACCCTGGCATAAACTAATAAAAAACTAAAAATAAAACTAAAATTGCTAATCGCTCTTCTTAATTAAATTACAGAACAGTCACTAAAAACCCACTCGGGTATCAGTCATTAAGTAAAGTAATAGCAGCGTAATATGGTTCCCGGGAACTCTCGTATCTC
>JAYEIC010000009.1:0-60368 GCA_034659935.1 Methanobacteriota archaeon
GTTGGAGAAGGTTTTTTACAACCTTGTTGAAAATGCTCTTAATTATGGGGAGAAATTAACGAAAATTACTCTTTCATCCGGGAAATGTGATGATTTTCTGATTCTGATTCTGGAGGATGACGGGATCGGTATCTCGGAAAACGAGAAGGAGAATATATTTAACCGGAAATATTTCCGGAATACAGGACTTGGAATGTTTTTATCAAGGAATATATTGTCAATAACCAGGATTGAAATAAAAGAGACTGGCATTCCGGGTGAAGGCGCCAGATTTGAGATCACTGTTCCGACAGGAATGTACCGGGTATAAGGGTTGATTTACATCCTCTTGGCTGAAGACCAGGGGGTGTTATCTTTTATTTACAAAAAAGGTGTTTAGAGGATTTTTGTTCCTGTAACGGATCCCGGGACCTTTGCGACAAGCACCTTAAATTCCGCATCACTTTCGTTTATCCAGCGGTGCGGAATTTTTGCAGGACTTTCAACCAGATTGTCCTTTCCGACCGTTTCCCGCTCGCCGCCGATCTCAATCGTACCTGTCCCTTCAAGGACATAAAAAAAGACATCAACAGGAGTTTTGTGCAGTTTAAGTGATTCTCCCGGATTCAGAGTAATTACAACGACTGTTGCATTTTAAGTGTCATACACCTTTCTGGCGTCGACATTATGGGGATTTTTGCTTATCGGCTGTTTTGAGACATCGGTTATGATCATCATATCACCTTTGAATGATTAAATGCACGAAATAATAAAAAGGTTTGTTAAAGGATTAATCAGCCTTTTTCAGCGAGATGTAAGGCACCAGGCTGAGGAGTTCGGATTCAAGAGTTTTAAAACCGATCCTCTCCATGAAGCGTGCGGTCCTTTCGCCGGGTTTTCCGTTGGCACGATAGTATTCCAGCAGGCGCGTTGTCAGGTCTAAAACCTCCTCTTTTGTGAGATCTTTTGCAATTACATCCCCGATTCTGGGTCTTCCTCCGGAGTTTCCGCCAAAGGTAACAGTCCATCCCTTACCTGTGCCAATGATCCCTATGTCACGGACATAGCTTTCGCCGCAGCATCTCGGGCAACCTGATACGCCGATTTTTAGTTTTGCATGAAGGTCAAGCTCATTATAAAGCTCTTCGATTTCAATGCCAAGTGAAAGGGAGTCCTGGTTTCCGTATTTGCATACGGCCGTGCCTGGACAGGCCTGCACATAGTGGAGGCAGGGGGCCGTCGCCTCGCCGATTAACATTCCGAGATCATTTTTGACGTTCTCAATATCCTCTTCCTTTATGCCAACAAGTACCACTCTCTGACCAGAAGTAATCTTTATAATCGGGATTTCATATTTTCTGGCGGTCTTTGCGATGTTTTCAAGATTTTCAGGTGTAACTACTCCTGCGGGGATTCTGGGGATGATTGCATACGTCTCCCGATCCCGCTGAATTATTGTTCCTTCAATTTTTTCAGTCATATTTTTTCCTCCTTAAACCGAAAGGATATATCTGTTATACATCCCGGTTATGTATAATCCTGTTGTAACCGGAAGAGTAACAGGGCCGGACAATCTGAATTCATCCACCTGAGAAAAATATTATGCATTATTGTTTTTGACTATAATGTGACAGGAAGCCCGTAACCTGAGTTATGTGTACCTGACAATTATTATGGGAGGTTTCCTTCTCCTGAAAATTCCCGTTGTTTTTCTTCGTTCATTGAAATTAAGATCTCAAAAATCTCCTGTATGCTTACGGGGTTGATATTCTGTGTGACAGCCTCATTTAAGGTCCGCTCAAGTACTTTTTCCCGTTGTTTGTTATCTACGATGGGAATATTTTGTTGTCTTTTTACAGCTGCGATTTTTGCTGAGAGTTGTTGCCGTTCTGCGATAAGTTCAATGATTTTACTGTCAATCTCTGTAATCTCAGAACGGAGTTCCTTAAGTTTCATAGTACGGAATACTGCTTTTCATTTATAATAAATGTACCTTTTTCTCTCCCCTGTCTGGTTATTTTCTTCATGTGGTAATATCCAACAAAGATATGAAGGGAGAGGTACAATATTTATGTGGATAAATTATGCCGAAACGCATTACAAAGCAGGAACGAAATGACCTCATTATAGCCTGGCTGGCAATTTCACTTGCATTTACGCTGATATTTATAAGGGGCGGCGTAAATCCGGTCGGTTTTATTGTTTTCTTTTCAATATCACTTTTTACAGTAGGGATTGGGTTTGTTCTCCATGAACTGGCCCACAAATATACGGCAATAAAATTTGGTTTCTGGGCAGAGTTCCATAAAGATAACCAGATGCTCCTTGTTGCAGTGGTGCTTGCTGCCCTCGTGGGTGTGGTTTTTGCAGCACCCGGTGTGACGATGATTTATGGAAACCGGGGACTTACAAAGGAAGAGAATGGCAAAATATCCGCGGCAGGTCCGGTGACGAATCTGATCCTCTGCATACCGTTTTTTGGTCTGTTACTACTTGGATCGGCAATGGGATCAGGTGGATCCGGTGACATGCTTTCGTTCTGGATTTTGCAGGTGGGTATAATCGGGCTGGCTGTGAACTCAATGATCGCACTCTTTAATATGCTCCCTGTGAGTGTGCTGGACGGAAAAAAGGTGCTTTCATGGAATCCTGTAGTATTCGGGGTATTAATTGTGGTTTCATTTGCATTACTTCTGCTGTCGCGTGATTATGGTGGCTGCCTGACTACTGTGTTAAACGCGATACTTTAATTTTTTCACTTTTTTTGGTTTTTTCATCCGGGCGTGGTAGTTCACTATCATTATCTATCAATTTGTTTGATTTTGATAGATTTTGTAAAGGAATGGTGTGAATTATAGTTGTAAATCAAACATTCCCGGAAGTGTGATTTTCGACTATAAACATTATTACAGATAACTGCCTTTATATAACAGGCATAACGCCTGAATTTCCGGATATTACATAAAACCCGGGAATTATCAGATAAATCAGGAGTATATTTCTTGTTTCTGCCTTCGTCTTTAAAGGATATGAAAAAGTCCGGTTATGATGAGTGTGATGTGATCATCGTAACTCCGGATGCCTACGTTGACCATCCGTCGTTTGGCATGGCGCTTCTTGGAAGGTTTCTTGAGAGAAACGGCTATCGGGTTGGAATTTTATCACAGCCTAAATGGAAGGACCCCGAATCATTTCTAAAACTCGGTGTACCCCGTATTGCCTTTGCGATTTCCGGCGGTCAGATGGACTCGATGGTGTTAAACTACACAGCAACAAAGAAACCAAGGAAAGAGGATTTATTCTGTGAGGGCGGCAATCCATTCTTCTCAAAAAAAGGCGAGGGGAAGAAATACCGGATAAGGCCTGACAGGGTTTTAAATGTCTACTGCAGCCAGATAAAATCGGTCTGCAAAGAAAAACCGGTAATAATCGGCGGCATTGAGGCATCACTCAGAAGAACTGCCCATTATGACTACTGGTCAGGAAAAGTCAGGCGGAGCATTTTATTCGACTCCAAAGCCGATATGCTCATTTACGGAATGGGTGAATACCCTCTCCTTGATGCAGTAAGAGCCTTTGAATCGGGAATTCCAATAGATGAGATGCGGATAAAAAATTCCGCAGTTCCCGTAAAAAGTACTGATGGTTATGACGATTTTATTCTTCTGCCTTCTTATGAGGATGTAAAAAATTCAAAAGATGATTTTGCAAAAGCTCATCTTCTCTTTGAAAAAAACCGCGATAGAAAGGTACTTTTTCAGAAGCAGGATTCTAGATATATGATTCAGTACCCTTCACGCAGAATCAGTCAGGAAGAACTTGATTTCATATATGAGAGCCGGTTTATGAGAAAACCCCATCCGGACTATCATGATATTCCTGCATTCGAGATGATTAAAAATTCCATCACCTCACATCGTGGATGCTTCGGCAACTGCTCATTCTGCTCAATTGCCACGCACCAGGGCCCCGAAGTCATCTCAAGAAGCCGTAACTCAATATTAA
This sequence comes from Methanobacteriota archaeon, assembly GCA_034659935.1. Classification (GTDB taxonomy): domain Archaea; phylum Halobacteriota; class Methanomicrobia; order Methanomicrobiales; family Methanomicrobiaceae; genus DAOVRB01. The sequence continues at coordinate 3,985 of JAYEIC010000009.1, forward strand.
ATGAGGTAAAAGCAGTTGCAGATATGGATTATTTTAAGGGGACGATCTCAGATATCGGGGGCCCGTCTGCAAATATGTATGCCGCAGGATGCAGTGCAGAGGGGTGTGACAGGCATGATTGCCTTAAGGGAGGCCACGGTTGTAAAAACCTGATATCCGGAAACAGGGAATATATCTCACTTCTTGAAAACGCAGGGAAGATCAAAGGTGTCAGACACGTTTTTGTGAATTCCGGTCTGAGGTTTGACCCCTGTCTGATGGATAAAAACTTCCTTGAGACGATCTTAAAAAACCATATCTCCGGCCAGATGAAAGTTGCGCCTGAATCCGGGAGCGATAAAGTGCTAAAACTTATGAATAAACCGGTAACAGCAATATTTTCTGAATTTTTGTCTCTTTTTAACCAGATAAAAAAGAAAGAAGGTATCCGGAAATATGTAATTCCCTATATTATCATCGGACATCCGGGCGAGAGTGAGAAAGAGAGTGAAGAGACTGCAGAATTCCTGTTTGAAAATAATCTGAAGGGGAAACAGTTTCAGATATTTACACCCACTCCCGGGACAAGATCAACTGCGATGTACTATCTCGGCTTTGATCCTTTAACAGGGGAAAAAACCGTAACTGAGAAGAATATCAGAAAACTTGAGATGAGAAAGGAGAAAACTATCAGGAAGATTTCATGAGGGCCTGAATTTTTCCTTTCATTCATCATCTTCAATAACCCCATCCACAAAGCTCTCAAGCTGTGTAAGGGTGGATGGTTCAATCCCTTTTTCCACAGCAAGAAGTACTCCTGACATCTCAAGTATCCTTAATTTGCTGGTTATAAAATGGATGAATTTGGTCAGGTTTATTGATGGAATATATATGAGCATGCTGTTAACTGAATCCAGAAGAATCCATACCTTATCCCCATCAATTTTTTTTAACAATTCTGTAACCGCTATACCCATCTCAGTCAGGTTTGAGGGATTGTTGATAAATGTACAGTTAACAGCGCCCTCTGACTCTTTTCCGACTGCATATTTTGTTATGGCATCAATGAAATGGACTTTTTCCAGGTTTATGCCCATTTTTTCATAATCTTTTCGAAGCACAATATACGGCTCGTTTGTGGTTATAATAATTATTGTAAAATCTTTATCGGTTATCTCCCTTATCATCTCAATATTTTTTTTTCTGATATCCAGTGGTTCTGAGAGAACAAGATATATCCTGCCATCATTAATCTCATTAAAGGATAAATCCATAAGACAACCTACCTTGATAAGAATTTTTTCAGTGCAGGGGGCATATCTTCAAAAGCCATACTTACCGCTTCGTTCAGTTCAGAAAGGTTTTCAATGATTTTTTCGGCATTTTTGCTCTGGATTCTCATCTGCAGAATTAAATCCTCTGTTGGATAATCCCCTTTTTCTAACCGCATGATAAGTCCATCCATATTGTTCCTGACCACTTCGACAGGATTTTTAAGCCTCATTGCGGATTCTCCGATGTACTCGAAAACCTCGTTGTGCATTTTTTTTTCTTTTGTGATATCAAGTCCAATCATGATATATCCAAGTGTGTTCCCTTTATCATCCTCTAGTTCTCTTGTATTCCATGAAATTATTTTTTTGTCACCAACCCTCGTTATGATCCTGCTCTCAAAATTCTCAAGAGTTTTTTTATTGGATATGATATCGATTATTTTCTCTGTCACTTCTTTCCTGTATTCCTGGTCCGGATATATCTTTTTCCAGATTTCATTGTTTCCTATGACCTCATCGGCTGTATACCCGCTGATCTCTTCTGCGGCCCTGTTCCATATCTCAATTCTGGACTGTGGATCAAGAAATGCAATCCATACATTTGCGTTCATCAGAAGGGTCCCGAATTTCCTCTGAAGGCCGATAATATTGGTTATATCTCTCCCTGTTACCACAAATCCCATAATTCTATTCTCATCATCACGGATTTCCTGTGTATTCCAGGAGATTACTCTCTTATCTCCACTTTTTGTGACAATATTACTCTCAAAATTTGTGATACTTTTTTTATTGGATATGATATCGATAATTTTCTCTGTCACTACTTTTCTGTATTCCGGGTCCGGGTATAGCTTTTTCCAGACTTCATTGCTTCCCATGACCTCATCAGCAGTATACCCGCTGATCTCTTCTGCAGTCCTGTTCCATACCTCAATTCTGGACTGTGGGTCCAGAAACGCAACCCAGATGTTTGCGTTCATCAGAAGGGTTCTGAACTGTTTTCCAAGCGATACTATCTCGGTAATATCCCGTCCCATTGCAATATGCCCTATAATTTCACTGTTTTGATCAAGGATCTCTCTTGTATTCCATGAGATCTGTTTTTTCATTGCTCCTTTTGTAAGGATTATGGTCTCAAAGTTTTCCAGTTTTTTCCTGTTTTGAAGAGTATCGTTTATTTTTTTTGTAACTACTTTTCTGTATTCCGGGTCCGGATATAGCTTTTTCCAGATTTCATTGCTTTCCATGACCTCATCGGCTGTATACCCGCTGATATCTTCTGCCGCTTTATTCCAGACAACAATGCAACCTTTTGGATCAATAAATGTAATCCATACATTTGCGTTCATCAACAGAGTTTCAAAAAATTCTGCAGCTATTGATGTTTTTTCCGCATTTTTATTTCTATTCAGGTTATGTTTTTGCATCTGATTGACCTCATGGAACAAAAGGAGTGATTACATATAAAGTTATCTCATGAAAAATACATTTGTTCCGGAAAATGAAATGCTATTGAGTTTGTTCAGGAACGGGTTCAACTCATTGGGTACTATTTATCAAAGGGATACAATTTATCAGAAACAATAATGCATTCTACGAAGAGCAAGCACAAACAATGAAAATCCGCTGCGACTTAATTCTTTTACCGGGAGGATTTAATCATTTCAGGCTTTTTTTCGTATCAAGTGATATTAATGTACATTTCCCTGCAATTTCGGTCTCAAAATCTGTAATTATATTACAGTACCGGCCTGTCTGGCACAAGTGCTGTATTATTGTTTCATCAGGAAAATCCATATTCATAAAAAAATTGCAGAATTCCTCTTCGTTATTCTTAATATAAAGGGCTTTTAATGACTGGAATATACTTATCATATAAAGCGGACATGCATCCTTCATTTCCAGATAGTCAATATATGATATCCGGGATATTGCCATAAGAAGGATGTTAACAGGGTGATAATTTAGCCGGCTTACTCCGTCTGGATAATAATTAAACGCTGTTACATTTTCATTTTTTATATTATAGGGAATATCACGGAGATCATCAGGGAGCTGAAATATATAGCCTGATCTCAGAGAGTGGGTCAGGAAATTACCGGTTATTTTGCAGTCTGCAAGAATTGCAGGAATACTACTGTAGCAGAGAGACTGCCAGTGGATTGTGGCGCCGGTTGAAGAGGAGGATGGAGGCATCAAGTTATTCCATCGCCACGAAAAGGAACGGGTCGGCGGTCAGAGGAACGGTGGGTTGTGTTTCCCCGTTTTTATGTGTTTTTTTTGGGTGGACTGGGCAGTTCGACTTCGGGGAGTTCTCTGGCATCATGTGTCATTGGTATGTCGTCATCCGTGTGGCAGTACCCTGTATAATTATTTATTACGTATTTATCCGCATTTTCTACGCACTACTGCGCAATCATTGAATAGTTATCTGCATCGATCACGTATTTATCCCCATTTTTTGTGCAATTCACGATCGGTTTCGTGCGGTTGTTTCTCATTGCTTTTCTCCCGTGGCTTTTACAGGGGTGAGGATGTAATGGATATTCTTCTTTGATGTACCCCGCCGTCAGAGTTGGCAAAGGCGGTGATGTGCTTGAAGAGGTCGTCGCTTACTTCTTCCCTGAAATCGATCCTTTGACCTTCATGGTGTGCAAGGATTTGTCGGATTGTGGCTGGGATGTCATGCGACACGAGCCCAACCCCTTTCAATCGGCACCCGCACGCGCCCGGTGAGCAGGTTCTGCATGAGCCCTGCCTTCACCTGCCGGAGCTTTGTAATAAGCGCCCGCGTCTTCTCAATCGCCTCGTTGATGGTGAATAGGACGGCAGCGATCGCTGGACGATCTGTAGTTGAAGGGATAGGGATGGCTGCAGTATTCATGTTATCACCTCACGCACCATACCCGGGCTTCCGCAGATGCGTCTCCAACCACTCCTTCGCTCCCTCCCGTTCCGCCTATATCTGCACGGGCTGTAGGATACTTGTTCCACCAGTTTTCATAGAGGGCGACGAACTCCTGACGGGACTGTAAAGGGTACCTGATCGACCCGGCACAGATTGGACTCATCGCATCCCTGACTGTCTGCTCTATTCGCTGTCCGTCCATGTTTATACCTGATTCATTTTGTTCTGTATTTGGAGATCTATGTTATCATACTTTTGCATCTGCAGGTAGATCATGATTTTTCGTCCCCTGTGATGAACCGCTGTGCTTCTCTGGCCCAGTCAGCGGAGAGGTGGCGGAGAGAGGTGTACGGCTAAATATCCCCACAGGAAACAATCTTCTGAAAGCATATTTCCCTGCCATATTTACTGATCCAGATATCGCTTCTGGCGTGTAAGGATTATACCGGTCGTCTTAAAGGCATCCTCGAGATCAGAGAAGTTCGGGATGGAATGCTTCCTTAGTATGTGGATGGCACTCCCTGTACTGTCCCCCCCGATGATGCATCCGACGATCATTTTTTCTGTATTTCGTGAAAATCTGACGATTTCATGGGCGATCTGGACCGGGTCTGATACCGCAGAGGGTATGGCAATAATAAATGCGATATCCCATTTATCTTGGTTTTTAATCATGACGTCAAAGACATGGGCGAATCGGTCAACTCCGGCATCTCCGATGATGTCCATCGGGTTGGCATGGCTCCAGGTGGCGGGGAGGAACGATTCGAGTTCGTCAAGCATGCCATCGGGGAGTTCGATGAGATCCACCCCGAACCGTTCGGCATAATCGGATGCCAGCACCGCAAACCCGCCGGCACTGGTGATGATCACCGCCCTGTTGCCATGGGGGTATCCCTCCGAGACAAGGAGTTCTGCGAGATTGAATGCGTCCCTGATGCTATTCACCGGAATGGCACCCGCCTGGATGAGTGCTGCGGTATAGACTTCATAACTCCCTGCAAGGGATCCTGTATGGGATGCCGCTGCCTGTCTGCCTTTCACTGACGCCCCGGACTTTATCACCACCACCGGTTTAGAGATGGAAATCTGGTTTACGACGTCCATAAAACTCTTCCCATCCCTGATCTCTTCGACATAGAGAATAATCGCCCTTGTCTCCGGGTCCTGCTCCACCACCCTGAGGTAATGTTCGAATCCGAGATCTGCCTGGTTGCCGATGCTGATCACCGCAGAAAAACCGATGTCCTCGGGAAGGCTCCAGTCGACCACCGTGGCGATGACCGCACCGCTCTGAGATATAAAGGCAATATGTCCGTTTTTAGGCGTGATGGGGTTAAAGGTCGCGTTGATGCCGAGATGAGGGTTCATGAACCCAAGGCAGTTCGGTCCCATGATCCTGATACCCGATCTCCGGGCGATCTTCAGGATTGAAGCCTCCAGCGCCTGCCCTTCGATACCGGCTTCCCCAAATCCCGATGAGACGATCACTGCGAGTTTCACGCCTTTCCTGCCAGCCTCCTCAAGGATTCCCGGAACTGCCGATGAGGGCACGGCGATGACGATGCAGTCGACGGCGTCTGGTATATCGGTCAGCGTCAGGTAAGCCTGCCTGCCGAGGATCTCCGCCCTCTTCGGGTTCACCGGGTAGAGTCTCCCCGTAAACTGGAGCAGGTTCCTGAATATCGCATACCCTACTTTTTTCGGGTCAGATGACGCCCCAACGACCGCAATCGATTTTGGGGCGAGGAGGCCGGGTTCGATCCAGGCTGTTCTCCGGTTGTCTGATTCGGGTTCGCCAGTGCCTTCCGTTATAAAACGGGCATCTACGGCGCATACGCCCTGTTTGTAGACGATGAGAGGGTTGACGTCGAATTCCGAGATTTCAGGGTGGTCAAGAAACAGCCTTGAGAGCCCCTCAATCGCTGCTGAGAGCGCTGCCATGTCTTTCGGTGGCTCCCCGCGGTAGCCCTGAATCAGGCGCTCTGCGATGGTTCCCCGGATCAGACGCTCTGCATCGCCTTTCTGGAGAGGAAGCACGCGGATCGATACGTCGCGTATCAGTTCGACCAGAGTACCGCCGATCCCGAAGGTGATCACCTTCCCGAACGAAGGATCTGTCTTTCCCCCGATGAGCACCTCAAGCCCCGGGGGCATCTCTGTTTCTACTATGATCCCATCGATCCGTGCACCAGAAAAGCGGGTCCGGACATTTTTGAGGATCGTGTCGAACGCTGACTTCACACCATCAGGACTTTGAATCCCTGTCATGATCCCTCCGCTCTCTGTCTTATGGACCACATCGGGCGATCTGATCTTCATCACGACCGGGTATCCGATCACTCCTGCGGCCCGGGCTGCCTCATCAGCGCTCTGTGTGAGCTGGAATTTTGGGACCTGAATGCCGTATTTCTCAAGGAGGGTATAGCCTCCATCTTCGGTGAGCATTTTCCTTTTCATTGTTTCATCATTCCTTTTGGTCTCCGCACCCGATTGAAGGTGATTGAAGGCTGGATTAGATGTCCGGGGAGTCTCTCGCTTCAACTCCGGTAATCATTCCAGCGGAAATTCTTTCAGCTCTTTCTGAAGGAAATACCCGAGCAACGTCCGGATTACGACGATTGAGCCGAGCACGGCGATTTCATCGAGTGTCGGTCTGATGACTGTGGATAGTACATCCGCGGCGATCAGGAATTCGAGTCCGAAGATTATCTTTCCTGTGAAATTGCGCCTGATCTCCTGGTAGGAGATCGACCTTTTCAACGCTTCGCGCTGGATAATTTCGATAACCGCGATTACGCCTCCTACCATGATCAGGGCTGCCCCGGCGCTCATCAGGAAGAATGATGCATATTCAATGGCGTCAAAAAGCAGCGTCTCTGCGGGTATCATCATATGGTACCATGCAAAAGGAAGTTGATAATTCTTTCTTTCAACAGGGTGGCACCTGATGTTTCTGGTTGTATCTGTGAATTAAATGCGCCTGCGGCCTCATGTGAAGTATTGAAGTCCAAAATATCTCTGAAGATTTCCATAAATCAAAAATTTATTTTCCGCCAATGTCTTTTCAGGAAGCTATACATGTTCAGTGATTACCGGGAATTTTGCAGGAGGAATGCTCTTTCCATTTACTATAACTCATGAAAAGTGACTCCTGGTCGAAGGGTCGTCTGAGTTTCTTCTCTACCCGACAGAAGAGGAAGAGACGTATGTACAGGTCCGTCTTTTCGGGGGGACGGTCTGGTGAACGGCAGCGGTTGATCTCTTAGTTGTATCAGACGTTGCTTCCAGAAATCAACGGGCATATCAAGAACATCTATGATGAGAGTGAGTAACTATCCGGAAATTCCGGATAGTTCAACAGGAGGGAAACCGTGAAACCCGGGACAGGGCACCGGCTTCACCGCTCAAAAGATCTGGAGAAAAAATCCGATCACTTCTTTATTGTGTAATATATGTGTGATCCAGAACCCTTTTTTACAACAAGACCAAGGTTTTTAAGCTTTCTAACCCGTCTTAATACTGTATTCTTAGAGATTTCCAGTCTTGATGCGAGATCACTGCTTTTTAAAGGCATATTAAGAAGGTTAAGGATTTTATTGTCAGTATCATCAATGGCCGAAGAGACATCCTTTCTGAAAATGACAGTAAATGTTGCAGGGGCCGCCCTGAATTCAACCGAGCATAGCGGGTGGTTTTTTACCTCTTTTTCAATCATTTTTATTCCAAAACCATACCGTTCAATATAACCTGTGTCATACAGAAGATTTGAAACTGATGGATTTCTCGGGATATGTTCAGGATCTTTTATATCCACCCCTGGCATAAGCCCTCCTGGGTTTTTTATCTCAAATCTGTCAGGATAAATCAGTATCTTCACATCAGCACTGATGGTATAATTGCGGTGGGCAACAGCATTTATCAGCGCCTCACGAATTGCCCTTGGTGGATATTCTTCAATTTTAATTCTTCTTGTTCCTGCGACAACATCGATCTTCTTTATATCACGAATCAGGCCTGAATATGCCTCCTCAACAACTTTCCATATCGGACCTTCATACTCCTCACTCCATAAAGGGCCATCCTCTCCCATACCTGTCTTTCTTATTTTGGCATATGGTATGTTTTCGGTTGCGTCTGTAAAGAATAGTATTCCTGCATTTGTCAGCCTGTCATTTTTTATGGCACCGGTACTCCTCAGATACCTGGACTTATTGTCCTCTGAAATTGTTTTCCCCCTCGTTTCTGTTACTTTTTCAAAAAACCAGTTAATATATTCAGACCGGGCATCTTCTATTGCAAGCATGGGAATCTCATCCCAGTTGATAGTTCCCATTTCAGAAGAGAGCATCACTATATCCTGCAGGGAGAGCGGTCTGACTCCTGTACCTGTTCTTAGATATACAACACCGCCGAGTGAACAAAGGGAGGTGCTTTTAGCGACAGTGATTATCAGGAGATCTTTATCATCTATTGAAATTTTCTGCGTTTTTATTGCCGGTGGGGGAATTATCGACTGAATTGAACTCGTTATTTTTTCAATTGCCCCTTTTACATCAGTTCCGATAATTTTTCCTTGATCTGTAACTCCGACAATAATATTTCCGCCTTCGGAATTTGCAAAGGCGCAAACTTCATGATGTATATTTTTTCCTGTCCTTTCCTTAAATTCAAGGACTTCAGATTCTCCGGATTGAATCAGATAAATCAGTTCCTCTAAATCCATGATTACTGTTGCTCTCGCACCATACAAATATGTAACGGCAGGGCAGTTACTGTGCCATTTTTGGATGGAACGGTATGGGACGGTAAAACCATTGGAAAAATACCTCTCGGCTGATAATTTCTGAGAATTCAGGGCAAGAGCAGTTGTTTGCTTTTTTCAATTCCTGGCTGAGTCAGAAGATGATAGCTGTACTGTTCGATGTTGATCTCAAAATGATCAGTAAATACCTGTAAAAACATCTTTGCAGATGGAGAGTTATAACAGGATATGCAGTTATCCGGACATTCCGGAATACTCTAAGTGATGATATAAGGTCCACACTTAAGGTCCACACTTAAGGTCCACACTTTCCATAGCCCCTGATGACAATTGGGGACGTCTCATAAGAAAAAGAGTTAATAGTAATCCACGATACTTTAATTCAAAGTGAATCCTATGAAAAAATCAGAAAATAACGATTTGCTTCAGAATGAGTCACCTACATCGCATCTTACTATCCTTGACAGGAATGGTCAGTCAGTTATCCAGTACAATCTGCCGGATGATGAAAATCTCAACGCAAAAGAAAGGAGGATATTAAATGAATTGATTCTCTGTCAGGCAATAAGACCGAGAATAACTGTAGTTGGAATGGGTGAATATTCAAATGCACTAATTACACGTCTTTTTCAGATGGAGATAAAATTTCTTGAAACTATGGCTATAGATACAGATAGGATGCGTCTGGAGGTTTTTAGAGCAGGCAGGCGGCTACTCATAGCGAGTTCCGTTACGAATGGAAAGGATCCTGGAAAAAACCCCACTATAGCCGAAAATGGCATAAAAAAATCTAAACTGACATTTCACCGTATTTTAGCCAGTAAAGATCTGGTAATTCTGGTAGCAGCGATCGAGGATGCCGTGGGATTTGGTTCGGCACCTGTTCTGGCTGAGTTGCTCCGGGGATGGGGCGTTCCTGTTCTTGCAATGATTATCAATCCAGAGTCAAATGAAAAGCTGCTCACTTATGATCTGGAAAAAGTGTGTGCATTTTATGATAATTTTGACGCAACAGTTACAATTGATTCAAGAACTGCATTTCAGGGTTTTAATCTCTCAAAAGAAGCAATTCAGTCATTTATTCAGGAGGTTGTTACTGAATTTTTGAAATATCTTACAAAGGCACTCTTCCGGATTGATGAAGATCACATAGGTAAAGAGATCATTTTTTCTGATCTTTATTCCCTTCTGAAGTCGGAGGGTTTTGGTGGACTTGCCTTTGCTGAAGACGTCCCGGAAAAAGTTGCAGAAAAATGTTTCAGATACTGGTTATCAGATGTGGATATTACTAAATTCTCTGGTGGAATAATCCATATTGTTGCAGGGGAAGCATTTACAAATAAGGATGCTGAGAACCTTGTCAAATCATTCTCAGAAATCATCGGTCATGAACTGAACTTTGTGTACAGTCTTCGCTGTGATAAAGAATATGAAAGTTGTGTGAGGGTTGTAGCTGTTTTTAATGGGATAAATTTATCTGGATCTGTTCATTCCTCTCCCTGATTAAGTCCTGTATCACTCTGGTGAGGTGAGTATTTGGTGGAGGGGATCCTGCTCACTAGTTTGGCTATTTCTGGTATGATGATTTCTGGTTGTTGCCTGATCATATCCAGGATTACCACCGAAGTTTTTACCGAAGTTTTTACCTTGGTTTCTCCTCCGGTTACATCCTGAGACAGTTTAATCGACGGGAATTGGCCTGTTTACATTTTTTGCTGGCAATAATCAGTGACAATAAATATTATACCAAAGTAAATGTCTAATATTGATTTTTGAGGTAGTCGTATAATATAATTATAACAGGAGGGACAGGAGGATGGAGACTATAATTAAGGGTGAGATGATTCAGTGGGCCAGAGAAAGAGCTCGATTATCCCCTGAAGAACTGGCAGAGAAATTTAAAATAAGCTCTGAAAAAGTTAAGAAATGGGAATCCGGAGAGCTTGCAATAACAGTAACAAAAGCCAAAGCCCTTGCAAAAATTTCACTGGTTCCTTATGGACTCCTTTTTGCAGACAGCCCCCCTGAAGAAAAACTCCCGATAGCAGATTTCAGGACGCAGGGTTCTGAGTTCGTCACAAAACCAAGTCCTGAACTTCTTGAAACAATTAGTTATGCCAGACTTAAGCAGGAGTGGTATCGTGATTATTTAATTTCAGAAGAGTCTGAGCCTCTGAATTATATTGGAAAATCTGACATAAATTCCGATCCTGAATCGGTTGCAAATAAAATAAAAGATACACTCGGCATCAGTGATGGTGAATACTTTAAGTGTCATGACTGGGAAAGAGCATTTGGTTATCTCATCAATTGTGCTGAAGATGCAGGAATTACAATAATTGTCAACAGTTCACTTAAAAATAATACCCATCGACCTTTGGATGTGGAAGAATTCCGTGGTTTTGTACTTTCTGACAATTATGCCCCATTGATTTTTATTAATGGGAAAGATCCAAAAGCCGCTCAGATGTTTACCCTGATTCATGAGATTGCCCATTTATTTATTGGAGAAAGCGGAGTTTTGGATAATACATTAGCCAATAACCATTCCATTCCTCAGGAAAGATGGTGCAATCAGGTTGCCGCCGAGTTTCTTACACCAAAAAGACGGTTTCTGAGCATCTGGAATGAGGAGGGAAGTATTGATGAAAATCTGGATAATCTCCGGTTGAAGCTTAAAGTAAGCAGGCTGGTCTGTATTTATCGCGCTTATCAGCTGAAATGTATAAATTATGATGAGAAGCAAAAGTTATTTTCAGATGAGTTTGCCCGTATTGATGCTTTGAAGGAAAAACAGAAGAAGAAGGATGGTGGTCCTGATCCCAATTTACTCCGTAGATTTAAAACAGGTAGAAATTTAGCTATTGCTGTGATTTCGGAAGTAAATTCCAATCGCATGTTGTATCGTGATGCCTTCAGGTTACTTGGCGTAAAAAGTGCAGAAAACCTTAAAAAATTTTCTGACAGGCTGGGATACTAAAAATGAGATATCTGCTGGATTCAAATATTTTCATTGAAGCAAAAAACAGATATTATTCATTCGAAATTGCTCCCGGATTCTGGAACTAGCTGGAAAATTTTACAGAAGAACAGTCTTTTCTGACTATTAGAGAAGTCAGGAATGAGATCATTGAGTATGATGATGAGTTAAAGGAGTGGTTTTTGAGATTTCCACTGAATTGTTTTATTGAGGCCGATTTGGATATTCAAGACAAAATGAGATATATTACAAATTTTGTAATGAATAATAAAACATATAATCCTGCTAATAAGAATTACTTTCTTGCCAGAGCTGATCCCTGGCTGATTGCTACTGCGATGACCGGAGATTATGTTGTTGTAACTCATGAAGCAAAAGCAGGTCCGGGCACGAAAAAGGTTAAAATTCCAAATGTATGTGAGATTTTTGATGTCAGATATACTACTATATTTGACCTGATGAAGATTAAAAAAGTTAAAATGAAAATATAATTGATAAAAAAGTGTTGGCAAAATTAAAGGAGAATCTTATGAGCAAATCCGCACCTGAAGATTTAAGGATGCAATCTGGGGATATGTCTGCTGAGAATATTAAAAAGATAAGAAAATTCTTTCGGGGCCTTCCCCACTGATCTAACTGGTTCAGCAATGAGGAGTAATGTATCCAAATGTTCGGAACTCTGCACCGAACATACTGCCCCTGCTCCGAATATTTCGTCCCTCATCAGGTGCCTTCCGGGCAGATAACAGAATGTGCCCCTGCCTCTCTCCCTGGGCATACAACCCAAATATCGCGATTGGGTTTGCCGAGAGTTAGCAGCCATGTTTATCTCAATTTTATAGTTCGCCACCAAATTCTTTGACTACCTCTTCAGAATCCCTGCCTGCAATGGATTTCCCCGTTGCCTTTTCGATGAGATCAAGGAGTTTTCCTGCTCGGAACCGGATAAATGCGTCAAAATCATCACCTCTGATCTGTTGGGGATTAATCAGGTGACTCTCAAATATCTTATCGAGTCTTGCAGGATCAACGTTTTCCTGTGTCTGTATTGTCTGGATATATGTGGTGGGTTTATGCCCCCCAAGAATTCTGTTTGTTCTGCTGGAGAGTGCTGCCTTATTTATAACACTGTTCCATTTTTGGCGCTTGTATCCCTTTTTTTCGCAATAGGCCTTTGGAAATATATGATGAATGTCTATTGCATCGTCAAAATACGTCGTCAATTCGATTTGATCACCATTTATGAAATCCTTGCTGCCCTTTTTCATGAGTAACTCCATAAGACCTTTGTATGCGGCGCTAACCCTGCTCTGCAGCGTTAAGAGACGTGTCGGACTGAAGTTTGAATCACGGATAGTTTTTGGAATATCTCCTCCGTCAATCCATGAAAGAACATCCTGAATATCAAGGCTGAATCTGGATTCATTTGCTCCACCATAGAGTTCCCCGAACACACCGCACCAGAACCATTGTATTATTTTTTCTTTCACCGCGTCATTTTCAAGCCGGTTTCCAAGGTGTGCACAAATTGCAGATAAGGGAATGAACTGTGTTTGGTAAGGGATATTACGTTTATCAAAAATTTTCTCTCTGGCGAGTAATTTGGATGCGGATTGCAATCCCTGAATGATTTTACCAGCGTTTTTCTGATAATCTTCCAGAGATAAATTCAGGACGTCTTTTCGTTTACACCGGATTGTAGAACTGGTCTGAAGGTGTTTTTGGTAACTGGTGAGGAGAGTTATTGCGGTAAGAAATGTACTTTCGTCGATATCTTCAAGGACATTTTGTTCTTCCAGCTGGGTTTTTTTCTTTAGCCAGTCTTTTCTTAACTGAAAATTGTCAGCGGCAAATGTGGCTGTTAATAGTTCAAATACAGAAAGAGATACTCCACCTGTGTTTACATTTTCAAATACCTGACACACTGCTTCTTTGGGAGTGTCTTTTGTCAGTTTTATGACGGGAACTTTGTATTGCTGGAAGGGGAGCCATATTTTTTCATCAAATAGCCCTAAGAAGGTAATATGATTTTCATGATAATTGTAATATTTTTGAAATCCGTTTTTCCATTTTGTATTCTCTGACGGATTGTAAACAAGCGTTAGGGGATACATCTTGTTTTTATATTCATTTTCACGAGTCCTGAGATCAAGTTCAATGTGTCTGCCAAAATCACTGGTGATTAACCGCGTTTCAGGAACAGATACGACTGCATCAAAACGATCTGCCTCTGGATCGAGGCATTTTTCCATGTCAAGATAGTAATACCGCTTGATCTCTTTCTTTTTTTCAGTTGTTGTCGGGACCGGGATGTCACTTAAGAGCGAGAGATAGAGAGAGGTGAATCTCTGCTGTCCATCGAGAACAAGGACATCTGGAGTAACATTCGGTTCTTCTGCCACGCCTTCAAACACTCTTGGCAAAAAGCGGATGCTTTCAGTCACTTCCATTGTCATTACTGCGCCTATCGGATATGACTGAGAAACGCTCGCAATTAAAGCCCGGATTCGATTATCGTCCCATACCCAGCCTCTCTGGAAATCAGGGAGCTGAATTTTTTTATGGTGGATATCCTGTAGAATATTTCCCAGATTTGGTTCGTTTGTCTCAAAAGTTCCCGACGCAGGTGGCATATATTATGATATATGCTGAATGGATTTATACTTTGTTTTTTGTGTGTGGGGAAATGATAATGCATTGATGCGGGCGGTGTATGCGTCGGCGAAACAGGGCCTACTGATGAGCTCCACAATCTTCTTCAAGCGGATATGCAGGCTCTCGACTATCTGCAATAGTGGTTAGGGGCAATGAGGAATACAAGAGATATTGTGTGGATAGTGCAGTAGGATAAAGTTACTTTATGATGATCCTAAGACTGTTATAGGATTCCATAAACTATGAGAACTAATAAAGGCAATGTGACGAAAATTTTCTACAAAGGTAAGATACTCCCTATCCAGGATTTGTCTGGAATAAGAGATACAGGGAAATGATCCCATTAGAGATCATATAATTAGTGTTGAATTGCCCATACTAATCCTGATCGATGGAAATGGGAACTGGATCACTGGCAGAAGGTATTTGTCAATGGACGGGAATGATCATGTACGGATACAACCTCGATCGATTTTACTGAAAAATCGGTACGCTATCCAAATTTAGCGTATAATATTTCACGGTATCCCTTTTCTCTTACACCCGTTGCTATTAACAATGCTTTACTTACATGCCTGCCATTCTCCCGCCTCGCTGTCAGTTTCTTCCCCAGCCTGATACCTTCACCCAAGAAGCAGACCTCAAGGTTCGGGCCGTCCCGCATCAGCCCGGCGGCTTTCAGCTTCCCGATCTCCTCTCTGGCGAGGAATACCAGTTCCATCCCTTTCAGTGATTGCACTGCCTACTGCTGATGATTATAGTACCCTCTCTGTTCATTTACTCAATGCAGAAGTATATTGACCCGATAATCAATTCGTTTTTGAGTTTCGTCCTTCTCTAACTTCTCTCTCACTTTTATGACAGCCTCCAATAACATAACAACGAAAAAAATCGAAGTCAAAGATACTCAATTAAAGTTGGACTGCAATAAACCTGTTTAGATTCTCGAAATTATCTGGAGAGTGTTGCAGATGAGTAATGAGAGCGATAA
Source organism: Methanobacteriota archaeon (assembly GCA_034659935.1). Taxonomy (GTDB): domain Archaea; phylum Halobacteriota; class Methanomicrobia; order Methanomicrobiales; family Methanomicrobiaceae; genus DAOVRB01. The sequence continues at coordinate 19,537 of JAYEIC010000009.1, forward strand.
AAGTGATAAAAGCAGTAAAAATAATAACAATCTGATAACAGGACTTCTTGCACTCGGTGTCATTGCAGTGGTTGTGATGATTGCCGTATCACTGGTGCAGTTGCCTGCTGGTGGGGAGACCGACTCCACTGAACTGAAGAAATTTACAACTTCCGATGAAGTTCTCAACTTTTTAAAGTCACAGGAAGAGGAAAACCAGCGCCAGCGTGTGAGCGGCGGACAAGGAGCTTTTGATGGTTTCATGTCGACGGGGGATTCAAAAGTACAGTCTGCAGAGATGACAGCAGATAGCGGGGCCATGTCTGTGCCCATGCCTGCAGTAACAGCTGCCCCGGTAACAGCGTATGGTGATAGTCTGGTGGTATCAGAGTCATCCTCATCTGCAGATGAATTCTCAGGTACAAACATACAGGTGAAAGGGGTAGACGAGGCGGACTTCCTGAAGAATGACGGGAAGTACATCTACATAGTCACAGACAATGTCCTCTCTATCGTAGATGCATTCCCTGCACAGAACGCGAGAATTGTCTCAAAAACTGAAATTAAAGGGCGGCCATCAGATCTCTTTGTGAATGGCAACCGCCTTGTAATCTTTGCAACCGCGAGAGAGGAATCGTGGGTTCACCCAAAGAACAGTGCCACACCTGTGCCATACCACAGGCAGGTGACTCACGCATATGTCTATGACATCACTGACAGGTCTGAACCAGAATCTGTAAGAGATCTCCGGATCTCCGGCAACTACGAAGACGCACGGATGATCGGCGATTATGTATACCTGCTTACACAGGATCCGGCTTCGTGGTATGACGATTACGTGGAAATGCCTGAAGTGAGTGAGAATGGAGAGACTATTCTCCGGCCTGATGTCTGGTGCCCCATAGTGCCCTCGTGGAATTATGTCTTTCACACCATTACATCCTTTAATGTCAGGGGAGGCTTTGCGTCTGAACCTGATGCAGAGTCATTCCTGCTCGGGTATTCAAACACCCTCTATGCCTCACAGGAGAACATCTACCTTGCATATCCTGCAAAGGGCGTCTATGGCGGCGGTGGACCTGTCCGCATTATGGAAACCGATGCAGATGACGGGACTGCAGGTGATGAGACTGAAGATGACAATCGCGAAAAGACCGTAATTAACAGGTTTGCAATAGATAAAGGGGATATAACGTACAAAGCGACAGGCACCGTACCCGGGCATCTCTTAAACCAGTTCTCTCTTGATGAATACAAAGAAAACCTCCGGGTGGCAACCACTGTGGACGGATGGACTGACAAGGGTTCATACAGGTACAATAACGTCTATGTGCTCAGTCCCGATCTGAATATCATAGGAAAACTTGAGTTCCTTGCACCAGACGAGCGGATATATTCTACCCGTTTCATGGGCGATAAACTCTATATGGTCACCTTCAAACAGATTGACCCGCTCTTTGTGATTGATCTCTCAAACCCTCGTGAACCGGGAGTGCTGGGTGAACTCAAGATACCGGGCTATTCAGACTACCTCCATCCATATGACGAAAACCACATCATAGGTGTCGGGAAGGAGACTGCAGAGAATGAATGGGGCGGGGTTTCGATTGCAGGCGTAAAGATTGCACTTTTTGATGTAACAGATGTAAATAACCCGAAACTCATCGACAAGGTGGAAATTGGCGAGGCGGGTACCGACTCAGAGGCACTTTATGACCACAAGGCATTCCTCTTTGACAGAACAAAGAATATTCTTGTAATCCCGGTCAGGGAAGTGCAGAAAGTGCCGGTCTCCGGCAGTACGTACACTGGCTCGTACAGCAGAAAAATCTGGCAGGGTGCCTATGTCTACGGTCTCTCCCCGGCTGACGGTTTTACGCTGAAAGGCACAGTCCGGCACAACGAGGATGACAGTTATTACTCATTTTGGGGTTCGCCGTCTGCTATTAAGCGCTCGCTCTACATGGATGACGTCTTATACACGATCTCAAAAGAACTGATTGTGATGAGTGATTTAACAGACCTCAAAAACAGGATTGGTGAGATAGATTTACCAACAAGCCAGGATAACGATCGGTATTATCCCCCATTACCTCTGCCTGAACCGGTATCAACACCTGTGATGGTCTCATAAGAAGATAAAATTCCTTTTTTACAGGGGAGAAGTGTACAGTTCAGTACTGAAACTCTTCTGCAGGATATACAAAAAAGGTAGACTGAGGGCTAATGAAGCAGAACGGGGCAAAAACCCTCGAATCAGTTCTTCTCAGTGGACTCCTCATGCCTGTACCTCACCAGATCCCCTTCTGCCTCAAGCCTCCCGTCCCGGATAGCAGAGATCGCTCCGTGGCCACAGCAGATGAGGCATTTCCTGCCGGTCTCCGCTTCCCAGTCCTCAACAAGTGCAACCAGTGCCTTTCTCTCTTTTCGTGCAAGTTCACTGTCCACGTTCACTGACATAATGAGGAAATCTGCGATTGAATTGTAGGTTCTCCTCTCATCAGTCAGACTTGCGAAATTTATCAGGCTGTCTGCAGTGAAGAGTATCCCGGCATCGGGGGCAAAGAGGAATAACTGTCCATACTGATGGCCACCAGGGCTCTCCAGTATCTCGAAGCAGACCCCGCCGATCAAAATCCGGGAAAGCACAGGGAATATCCCACGCATCTCATCTGCTGATGCCGGGAGCAGACGAATATTCTCTTCTTTTGGCGGGTTCCAGCGTGAGAAGAGAGCAATCATGGTGGTGTAGATCTCTTCAGGTATCCAGTCTTCATTCTTTGAGCCATACGCACGGTTTTCGCACCTGATTATTTCAAGCGTGCCAGGATGCATAATTACAGGGACATTGTAGAAACCGCCTGCTCCACAGTGATCGGCATCCCCGTGAGTTGTTAATATCATATTCAGCCTGGCAGGCAGATCAAGCCCGTACGCCCGAAACATCCGGGCTGCATCCGGCTGGTATATACCGTAGCCTGTGTCTAACATGAATATACCCTCTGGCGCGTCAAATAGGAAGATATTCCCGCCAGCCGGCAACTGGAAAGAGTACATTGTCAGATCCTGTGTGATCTCAAACTCCTGTACATCTGCATAGAAACCAGACCCTCTTGTGGTGTTGAGTGTTACTCCAATATCATACACTCTCTCAAAGACCTCTTTCGGATTCCTGCCTGCGTTACTGAGCTCCTGTACTGTGTGATTGATCTCGTGGAGGAACGAAAAGAGAAAATTTTCATCATTTTCTTCGAGAAACGGCCTGATCTTATGGGCAAATCTGACATAAAAGACCGTATCATCAAGGTGGTCACCCGTAGTATCATATTCAGTAACTTCAAGCGGGTAGCGGGACTTAAGGTCATCTAAAAGCTCGTCCACAACTCCCACCTCCTCAAGACTGAGACTGACTGTCACACGATCAGGATGGCTCCCCCTCTCATCAAAGTCAATGGAAGTGATATTTGCAGCAGCCTTTGTCGTGAAATTTAAAAACTTGTGCAGGGCACCCGGCCTGTGAGGTAACTGTACATTTAATTTCAGGAACGAAAATTCTGGTAACGTCCTTCTCAGGTAACCCATCTCTCTGAGTTCCTCATGCATTTTTTCAGAGTCATTCTCATCACAGGTGACTTCAAAAAATACCATCAGGGGATCAATCTGATTGTCATAGTGTATCCTGCTGATATCACCGTTATGTCGTGTGATTACCTCCGCCACTCTGTGCAGCGCACCAGGCTCGTTTGGTATTTTTGTAGCAAATGAAATCTTACTCAATACGAAAATCACTCCTTTGATTTTATCCTGCGAGGGTGAGAGGGCATACCTCACTCAACCCATATCCATGTCCGGATGGCAGATATTAATCCTCTATTATATGCAGAGGATTACTATTAACACTTTTTTAGGAGGTGACACCTTAAACCCTGTCCTGTGAGATCAGCACTGGTCAGACAGGCTCCCTGTTATGACAAAAAGAGATTCCGAATAATATCAGGTTCTTCTTCATACCTTTCAGATTCAGAATTATCCCGGAGACAAATATCAGATAGTGAAGTACCGCACCCAAAAGGACGAAACTTCCTGGTTCATTTCCCGTCATGATCCCAAATCTTTAATTATGTATTCTGGTATTCTAAGATGCAGTACTTTTTATTTTATACGAGTCTAGTATAACAAAAACGAATGCCGGGAATTACTATGCACCTTATGAAAGTGAAAAATGAAAGCAGGAATAAGTCTTCCCTCGCGGAAAGGTTAAATCCCGGCGCAGATCACCAGAGGCACCCGGGTTTTTTGTTATTCATTCTGTTTTGCATCCTTATTTTAACAATATCACCAGTATATGCGGCTGGAACCGCCAATCAGATAATCCTCGCAGGTGGTGATGAAAACTTTTACCCATATGAATATATTGACGATTCAGGCCAGCCTGCCGGATTTAATATTGATCTTTTAAATGCCATCTCAGAAGAGATGAATCTCAATATCAGCATAGAACTTGAAACATGGCATAAAGTCCGTAAAGATCTCGAAAACGGCCGGATTGACCTGATCACCGGCATGTATTACTCAGAAGAACGTGACCGCACAATAAATTTTTCAAATCACTATATCATCGTATCAAATGCAATATTCGTCAGAGAGGGCTCTGATATCAGAAGCCTGAAAGATATCTCAGGAAAGGAGATTGTTGTCCAGAATGGCGCTATGATGTATAACTATGTAAAGAGCAACGAAATTTCCGATCGTATAATCCCGGTTGACGACGCATCCGAAGCTTTTTTGTTGCTTGCATCTGGCAGTCATGACTGTGCCCTTCTCTCAAAACTGCATGGGGAATTTTTAATCACCAAAACCGGTATTTCAGGCATTGAGACTGTCGGATCGCCAATTGAACCACAAAAGTTATGCTTTGCAGCTTCAGCAGAGGGCAGTGAATTTCTTCCTGTTTTAAACGAAGGCCTTGCCATTATAAAGAAAAACGGGCGATATGACGAGATTTATAATAAATGGTTCGGCGTCTATGAAGAGCATGAATTTTATTCAACCCTTCTCAACTTGATCCTCTTTCTCCTTCTCCCTTTCATTATCCTTCTGACGGTTGCACTTGTCTGGTCCTTTTCGCTTAGAAAACAGGTTGCAAAAAAATCAGCCGAACTAAAAGAGAAGCTAATACAGCAGAAAAAGATAGAGGGTGCCCTTAAAGAGAGCAAAAACAAGTATCATGAACTTTTTGACAGTATAAATGAGGCTGTGTTTTTACATGAAGTTCTGCCGGATAACAAAAGCAGCAATTTTACAGAAGTAAATGAGACTGCATGCCGGCGCCTTGGATATACCCGTGATGAACTCTTACAGATGAAGATCTCAGATATAATCAGACCGGAGATTTTAGAATATAACTCAATACAGGCTGAAATTATTGAAAAAGGCAACCACTTTTCATTTTATACCGAGCATATAAGAAAAGACGGGTCAGTGTTTCCAGTGTATATCAAGGCACGCATCCTTGAGTTTGGCGATCGTAAATATATTCTTCAGCTTGCACGGGATATTTCTGAAGAGAAAGAATCCAGGAGGCGTGAGGGGGATGCACTAAAGCAGATTGAAGAAAATATCTCACAGCTTGCAATCCTCAATGACGAGATAAGAAATCCCTTAACGGTTATTATCGGAGCTGTGGATATGGAGATGGAAAATTCTGCAGATATAATACTTAAGCAGGCAGATGAGATCAACAAACTTATCAGGAAACTTGATCAGGGCTGGCTTGAATCTGAAAAGATAAGGGAATATCTCAGGAAGCATCATGAAATTGACGATACGGAAGATATGGAAGATAGCGGGGAGAAATAGGCATATTCCGGGTGCAGGGCGTTAATCTCTGTATGAAAACGGCTGGCATGTATTTATGACTGCAGGGGTGATTGAGACTTATCTCAATCCTGCGGCAGTATTATTTACTTATACAGTTCTTTTCCAAATTTCTGAAAATCAAAATTTAATATAATTCTGCAAAGGGTAGCAATACAGGTTCATACTATATTACATCCGGTACCCTGAGTACATACAGGAGAAAATACATTGCCGGATACAACCGACTCGAAAAACCTGGAAAAACTTGAGACTGCAATCGGATACAGATTCAAAAATCAGGATTTACTGGTAAGGGCGATAACCCGCCTTGCATATGCAAAAGAACGTGGCCTGCCAAACGAAGCCCACATGGACGCCTTTGCAACACTCGGGGATGCGGTCATAGACGTTGTTGTCATCTCTTCGCTCCTCAGGGACGGGGAGTATGACAAAGGAATAATTTCAACAAAAAAAATGAACCTCGTGAACATGTCAGAACTCCGCCGTCTTTCCGAATCGATATCGCTATGGGAGTACGTCAGGTGGGGGAGAGGTGAGAAGATCCAGCATGTCTGGACTTCAGGACGGGTGCTTGCCGAGTGTATTGAGGCGGTCTGCGGTGCGGTCTACCTGGATTGTGGCGTGGATGGTGTAGAGGTGGTTCTCCGGACTCTTAGCCTTATTAAAAAAAGATGAAAACGTGCATGATGCATAAGCGTTCACGCACTGTTTGCTGAAAGTGACAATCTCACTTTTATGCTAATTGTGATGAAAATATCTGTATATTTCACATTTCTGGATTTTTACTGTAATTAAGTTACCCAACATAAGAGTTATAAGTTTACAAAATGTAAATAAAATTAGTTTTTGTAAACTATTGTGTGGAGAGTGATCTGTGATGAATCAGATAGGTGAGAGAATACGTGCTGCCCGTAAAGGTGCCGGGCTAAGTCTTCGGGCACTGGGAGAAATAGTGGGTGTATCACAAACTGCCATATTAAAATATGAGGGCGAAAAGGTAATTCCAAAATCAGATATGCTTATAAAAATAGGTAATGCCACCAATACAGGTCTGGATTATTTCTTTAGAAAAAATATTGTTAAATTATCTGCACCAAGTTACCGGTGCAGAAAGAGCCATGGAAAAAAGGCAGAAAATATAATCCATGCCAGAACTGCAGACTGGCTTGAAAGATATCTTGAAACAGAGCATATCAGCAATGAAAAGATCAAAATTGATCTACCAAATCCGGAAGATTGCCATGCAGATTCTCTCAATGATATTGAATCAATTGCTGTCAGGTTCCGAAAACACTGGAATCTGGGATTAGATCCAATTGAAAATTTAGTTGATACTTTTGAGATGCACGGGATAAAAGTGGGCCTTATTGATGCAGATACAAAATTTGATGCACTTACATTCCGGCATGAAAATTATCCTGTAATTGCGGTAAATAAAAACATGTCAGGAGATCGGCAGAGATTTAATCTGGCGCATGAACTTGGCCATATAATTCTTGATTTAAATGAGCATTTAGATGAGGAAAAGGCAGCACATCGTTTTGCAGGAGCATTGTTAATCCCGGAAGAAATGATGAAATATGAGCTTTTGGACAAAAGAAAAGATCTTGACATTAACGAGCTTTATCGCCTGAAACACAAATACGGCATTAGCATGAAGGCTCTTATATACAGGGCATCTGATCTTGATATAATTCCTGAAAAAGTTGCCATTCGCTTTTACAGGGAATTTTCCAGAAGGGGATGGAATAAGAAAGAACCGGGAGATGAGGTGCCCAATGAAAGGCCAATTCATATGGAGCTTTTAATTCTGCATGCTCTTGCAGAACAAAAGATTACCAGATCACGTGCAACTGAACTTTTTGGAGAGCCTTTACCAAATATTCTTGCTGAAAAGCAGGAGTCAGGGACGATTAACGAATAAATCCTGGGATACTTCATGTATAATGCTAAAGATGTCTGGATCAGTGATTCCTGTGTGATAATTGATCTCTTTAGTGCAGGAGTCATTTCTCATCTCTTTAGCCTCGATTATACAATTAAAACCACTGATTTTGTTGTTAATGAATTAATTTCAGTTGATGAAAGCTCCTTAAAGGGTTTTGATGTTGTAATAACATCTTCTGAAGAAATACTGGATCTTATTGAAATCCGAAATAACCATCCCGGACTTTCAATAACCGATATTTCTGTTTATTATCATGCCAATAAAAGAGGCTGGGTTATTATAACCGGAGACGGCGCCCTTCGTAAATTTGCATCAGAGAAAGGGATCCTGGTTCACGGGACTTTGTGGATTCTTGATGAGTTTGTAGAAGCAGGTTGCCTTTTGCCGGATGAAGCGGCAGATGCTCTGAATTCAATATTAAATTCCGGTGGGAGACTTCCTCTGGAAGAGTGTGAAAAAATTATAAAAAAATGGCTTGAATGAGGATATTTTTAGAATCAAAATAATGACAGATATTTTGCAGCCTCTTTAACTAAATTTTTCTGTAACTGTTCTGGCCTCCCTTATGAAAACTTCCGGGGGAATCCGTCCCTTCCCCGGATCACCTACAGGTCAACCAGAACAGGTACAAAAAGAGATTATATCTTTTTTCCTGTACCCAGAGCCACTATCACCAGACTTAACACCGCGAGTCCCCAGACAAATCCAGGTATTTCTGTTGCGGGTTTTGTTTCCGGTGCAAGAGGCAGTATGACCGTAACTCTTCCCTCGCTTTCGCCTATTGCAAATGTTGAGGACGCCTCCTGATAACCTGCGAGTGTAAGTGTAATTGTGTGTGTACCCGCTGAAAGGCCGGGTACGGTATATGGTGTAATATAAGCAGTGGTCTTACCATCAATGATAATATCTGCACCGACTGGTGTGGAAGTAATATACACATTCCCGCCTGTCTGAACAGGTGTGGATGAACCGCCGCCAAGTACAGCTGAGACTGTTGTTGTTACACCCTCCTCTACCTTTACTGATGTGGTGTAGTCCTGGTATCCGGAGAGAGACAGGACTACGGTGTGGGAACCTGTTGAGACGTCAGTTATCGGGAATGGCTGTGACGGCATCGTCTCCCCCTTATAGACACCATCGAGGTAAATACCGGCGCCAGCAGGAACTGAACTCACCAGTATTTTTGTTGCTGAGTCAATTGGTTTCATCACAGCATACACCGTCTGACTCGTCCCCTGCGGGATTGCAATCGTCTTTCTCCAGTTATAATAGCCGTTCAGATCGAGGACGACATTATGTTCATCAGAAGAAAGCCCGGTGATTGTGATCGGGGTTTTACCCTTTGTAACACCATTTATGGTGACAAACGCTCCTGAGGGGTTTGATGTTATTGTGAGTGAACCCGGGGAGACCAGTGAGAGATGTACGTTTTCAGTCTGTCCTGAATAGACTGTGACTGTTATTTTTTTTGTGTCGTACCCCTCCATCTCCGCATCAACAGAGAAGGTGCCGGCCCTCAGGCCGGAGATAAAGACGGGGGACTTTCCCTGATATACATTGTTTAAGTGGATAGATGCACCTGTTGGTGTTGATGTGACATACAGTGAGCCCGTCTGGTATGATGAAGTCTGATCCGGTTTCGGATTTAATGTGATGAATATGTTAACGGTCTCCCCTGCTCCCGGAAGCTCTGAGAGGGGTTGTGTGGCAGTGTAATATCCGTCTTTTTCAAGGGTCAGGTACGAATAGTGAGTGCCTGTGGCAGGAAGAGACACCGAGAGTTCACCTGCTGTTATAGTCCCTATATAATTTCCATCAAAGTACGCCTTTGCATCATTCTGGTTGCAGTGTATGGTATACCAGCCCTGGCTTCCATCTGTGGCTGTAACTGTGCCTGGCAGTGCAGCCATAACTAAAATGGCCACCAGTACAGAATAACTAATTAAACGGGAAATCATGATTAACCATTTCATAATTGGCAGGGGTTATCTTAATACTTTTTTGGCGAAACGTGCATGACAGCTTCGCTTCAGGTGGTATCTGATGAAAGTGACTATCTGCAATCTTCAATATTATAAGGAGAAATCCAGAGCCCTCCTGTATATATCCATTTGTAAAGACCGTGCATGATCTGTGAAGTGTCAGACACTGTCCATAATATTTTAGACCTAAAGAACCAAAATGTATTGATATAATGGATATCCCACACATGACTGATGGCGAGGCTCTGCTTCTTGAGATGCCGGATATTCATGTAAAATCCCACAAATTCAGATTATTTTTAACAAATTTCCGGATATTGCTGGCAGATACCAAAAATCCCGCATCCTCGCCCGTTGAAGTTCCTCTGGATATAATCAGAGATGCTTCACCGCGTGACGGACCGGATGGTTCTGCTGATATTATCATCTCTCTTTTGTCACCAGAAGGAAAGGTGCGTAAAATGATAATCTCCCTTCTCCCTGGTGCCGGCGGGGTCAGAACTGGTGAGAGGGACCGGATCACTGCTGCCATAACAGAGGCAGCTCCGCCGAAAAAAGAAGCGATCTCTGTTGCAGCTCCCGTTTCTCCTCCCGCTTCTGCGTCTGTGAGGCAGACATCCGGTGCCGAACTTAAGGTCGCAGAGAATATTATTGTTAAATCGCGTGAATTCCGTGTTGTCCTGAGAGATGATGTCCTCCTGCTCGGAGTTGACGGGAAAGGTGACGCAGGCGCAGCACCTGTTGAAATTCCTCTGAAATCTCTGATTTCAGCTGACCCTGAGAATACGCTTACCGGTGAACCAACACTGATTCTTTCCATATCAGCAGGGGGAGGAGCGGTAAAGAAGATGATCCTTACTTTTTCTGAATGGTATACAGGCAACAGGGGAAGTGAGAGGGATAGCTGGGTAAATACCATTAATGACCTTGCCACATGCGGAGGGAGCGTTCGCCACGTTCCCGGAATTTTGTATGGAAGTACTGTCAGAGAGAGTGACAGGAGCAAAGCAGATTCTGAAGTATCTCTTCTCAAAGCCCCGGGAGAGGTTATAACCTGTCCCGCCTGTGGGCAGGAACTTCCCCCGGGTTTCTCTTTCTGCCATGCCTGCGGTGCCTCTCTTGACAGGAGTAAAAAGGCAGCAGCGGCTACTATACCTGAGGAACCCCTCCTCTACCCGGGTGCTGCGGAAAAAGAGTCAAAAAAGAGGGCGAAAGAGGAAAGAAAAAGGGAGAAACTGGAACTAAAGCAGGAAAAAACCGATGATGGCGGGTTTTTTAAGTTCCTGTGTAAGGGTTCGAAAAACTCCCTAAAAATTGAGAAACTCTCTTTAACAGACAGGTTCTTTGGTCTTCTCTTTGTACCGAAAAAAGTATTCAGGTTCTCTAAGGTAAATTCAGCCAGGGATGCCCTTTTGTATTTCCTTTTTGTTCTGCTGATCTATGTAACTGTACAGATGGCGGTATTTGCAATGCTTTCACAGTCGATGGATGCTGCAGAGTATCCTGTTATCACCAGTGCTTTTTTTAGTGCAACAGGAATACTTATTATCTTTGTAGAATCATTCATCCTGGTTTTAATTATCATACTGGCCGAGGCTCTGCTCCTCCATCTCGGTGTTCTGATCGCAGGCGGAAAACATGGTGTTCTGGATACAATAAAGACATGCATGTATGCGGGAACACCACTTGCCTTTGCAGGTCTTATACCCGTTTTTGGGCCGCTAATTGCCCCCGTGTGGGTATTTGCACTACAGATTATCGGTATTCGCGAAGAACAGGAACTCTCCACCGGGCGTGCGTTTTTCGCAGTGATGTTCCCGGTAATAATTATTATTGCGATTTTACTTATTATGGGAATTGTGTGGCATGTGGATATCGGAGTTATCGGGACAGGAACAGCAAATGCAACTATTGAAGTGTGAGATGTGCAAGATGAATAAAAAGAGATTAACCAAAAAGACTGCATTCTGTCTATTATTTATTGTATCCCTGTTATCTCTGCTTGTGGTGCCGGTACTGGCTGATACTCAACCTGTTGCATCCTTCAGTGCAAGTCCTGCATCAGGTACAGCTCCGTTATCTGTCCAATTTACTGATACTTCGGCAGGAGAGAATATTACATATTCCTGGGATTTTGGTGGGAGTGAAGGCACATCAACTGATCAACACCCGTCGTATACATATTCTGATGCAGGTAACTACACCGTAATACTCACTGCATCAAATGAGGGTGGGAATACTACAGCCACAAGAACAATTACTGTCTCTTCTGCAGTCCTCCCACCCACAGCTGATTTCACAGCGAATGTAACTATAGGGACACCGCCTTTAACCGTGCAATTCTCAGACAGATCCACAGGAGACCCGGAATCATGGTCCTGGGACTTTGAAGAGAGTGGCGGGGTTAGTGAGAAAAACCCTGTGCATACGTTTGATTCTGTCGGGAATTACACAATATCACTAACAGTGGAAAATACCGGCGGGGAACATACAAAAACAACTGAGAATTACATCCGTGTTGGTTATGCACCCACCGCTGATTTCACCGCAGTTCCCAGATCCGGTGACAACCCGCTCACTGTGAACTTTACTGATACGTCTACCCATGATCCGACCTCGTGGGAATGGGATTTTGGTGACGGTCGTTCGTCCTCTCACCAGTCACCGAATCATGTCTACATGTACCGTGAAAGATACAACGTGACACTGACCGCCACAAATGAATTTGGCAGTGACGAGGAGATAAAAACAGAGTATATCCGGATCGATGCGCCGACCGTGACCTCTACTCAGACTCCCACACCAACCGTAACCACCCAACCAGCAACACAAACAGCCACGCCCACACAGACTATTGCACTTGCTGCTACTGCAGTAGCTGATGAGACGTACGCAGTAGCAGGCACAGGTGATGATCCTGTACGTGCGGAAATCCAGAGGTTGCATTCATTTTATCTTGAGTACATCAAACTGATAAAGGAAATTCTGAGGATATAGTAAAGAAAAACAGAATATTCTGTAGAAGAGGTATCTTTTTCATTTTAATATGAAAGTGGCAGATGCCACTTTCATCAGACAGTGTGTGACCCTGAGTGGTCATGCACGTTTTCACTCATAACAAGCTGGTTAATCACAGCTTCACAGATATCTGCAGAATAATCACCTACTCTCCTGAGACTGTCTGCAATATGAACAACCGATATGGCCATATCCGGGCTGAAATTGTGGGCATTTCTGCCAATTTCACGGCAGTCCGATTCTAAAATACCAACCATCTCAATTGTTGAATTTGCTTTTTCTATATCCCTCTCAAAGAACGAACCTATACTCCGGTTGAATATCCTGAGTGCCGAATATCCCGTCTGACCGATAATCTCTGTAATCTCCGGTGTGCATCCGTCTTCTGTCAGGCGGATGACATTTTTTGCTATTCTTGTGGCATGGTCGCCAATCCGTTCGATGATCTTACTGATTAAAAAATAATCGGCTGCCTCGCTTACCGTAACACCCATTTCCCGTGAGAGGTTTACGTTTCCGATTATAAGGTCAAACTGCCGTGCAACAAGCCAGTGGAGGCGGTCAACGTCATTATCCCGCCTGATCACGTTCTCTGCACGCAGACTGTCACCTTCCTCAAGGGCGGTCAGTGCATCCTCGTGCATACCCCGAACAATCACCAGCATACGTCTGAGAGTGCTCTCAAATGGCATTTCTGCCGGATTCAAAAGATCTTTTAAGACAATCAGTGTATTTGTCTCCTCAATTACCTCCTGACCAATTGCCATGCCGGTAAACTCCCTGACCAGTTCTGCAACAAATGGTGGCAGGCGTCCGGGAGTGGTAATCCTGATAGTGGTGCACCCGGCGATATATGCACCTATCAGGTACCTGAGCAGTTGTGTCCTGTCTGTTGTGGGACTGACCTCAAAGACCTTTACCATCTCAACTTTTCTGGATTCAGTGTCTGGGTTTATCAGCAGTGTACCATCCTGCTGGATGTCAAGTCTTACCGGGTCGTTTTTCTGTATATTATTTGATTTAATCCATTCTTTTGGGAGTGAGACGATATAGGATGAACCGCCACTCACCTGTATTTTTCTGGTCTCCATGATTCTGTAATAGGATCTATTCTACGAATATAAAAGATAGTCCTCAATAGTCTTCATATATTCTAATATATTCTACTTCGATCATCCCTATATATGCCGGACTGAGATTAGTCTATAGAGTAACCATGAAGAAGTTATTATCTGTTCCGGGGATCATTGCTCTCGCAGGCCTGATTCTCCTTGCAACACTCTTCTCTGGCTGCGTTGGCAGCACGGGAGATAAAAACACTGGTTCCGCGGCAAAGACTATTGAGACTCTGAGAGTCACAGGTTCAACCACTGTTCTTCCAATTGCACAGCTCACTGCAGAGGCATACATGGAAGAAAATCTCTATGCTGATATCTTAGTCAGCGGTGGTGGTTCAAGTGTCGGTGTGCAGGCGGTTGGTGAAGGCACCGCTGATATCGGCATGGCATCACGTGACTTAAAGGAGGCCGAGAAAGAGACTTATCCTGACCTCGTTTCGCATGTTGTTGCCCGTGATGGTATAGCTGTCATCGTTCACAGAGACAATCCGGTTGAAAAGCTTACAATTGGCGAGGTAAAGTCCGTATATAAGGGAGAGATTACCAACTGGAAGGAACTTGGCGGGGATGAGATGGAAATCGTTGTCGTTGGCCGTGACAGTGCCTCCGGAACAAAAGAATACTTCTATAAATCAGTCATGGACAAGGAAGACTTTGTCCGGACCCAGCTTGAGAAAAACTCAAACGGTGCAGTGAAGCAGACCATTGCCCAGACACCAGGTGCAGTCGGCTACGTCAGTCTTGGATATATTGACAACACTCTTCTCGCAGTGAAGATTAAGGACGGCGGGAAGTTCGTTGAACCTACTGTTGATAACGTCATCAATGGCGACTACCCGATCGCCCGTTCACTCAATATGTTTACAAAGGGCGAGCCAACAGGGCTTGCAGCAGAGTACCTTGCATACATTACAGGTGCTGATGGGCAGAAACTGGTAGCAGAGGAAGGGTTTGTGCCCCTGGCATAGGCCGGGAACTCACCTCTTCTGACTATATCACCTCACTCAAACGAATTAGATCCGTAAATGAAAATCAGGAGTATATCAGTATTCACTCCCCTTGTCCGCATCTGGTGAAAAATGACAGAGAGTTCTCTTATTGAAGACGTGAAAAGATCCGTTTCCCATATTACCGCAGGCAGGAGAAACGGCAGTTTTACTGAACAGGCCATCCGTTCGGTCTGGTTTCTCACGGCAATTTTTGCCGTCTTTGCGGTATTTTTTATACTGATATTTCTCTTAAAGGACGGTCTGCCTGCCTTTGAGGAGATAGGGGTTGTTGATTTCCTGTTTGGGAGTACATGGAACCCGGCGGGGGCAGTCCCTTCGTACGGTGCATTCCCGTTGATCACAGGTACAATACTTGTCACAATCGGTGCCATGGTGATTGCCACCCCTCTCGGGATAGGCAGTGCAGTGTACATCTCGGAACTTGCCTCTCCACGTGTAAAGGCAGTTGTGAAACCGGCTGTTGAACTGCTGGCAGGTATCCCGTCGGTTGTGTATGGTTTCTTTGGCCTGATTATTCTCACAGACTGGCTCCGTGTCACTTTTGATGTCCCGTCAGGTGAGAGCTGGCTTGCAGGTTCCATACTTCTTGGAATAATGGCACTCCCGACGATAATCAGCGTATCAGAAGACGCAATCAGTGCGGTCCCGCGTGAATATAAAGAGGGTTCATTTGGTCTTGGAGCAACTCACTGGCAGACAATCAGCAGGGTAATTGTGCCCTCTGCCATTTCCGGCATCACGGCTGCACTCATTCTTGGCATGGGCCGTGCAATCGGTGAGACGATGGCTGTCATGATGGTTACAGGAAATGCCGCTATTATCCCTGACCCGATTACAGATATCTTATCTCCGGTGAGGACGCTTACAGGAACTCTGGGTATAGAAATGGGAGAGGTGGCAATCGGGAGTACGCATTACCATGCCCTCTTTGCTGTTGCGGTTCTTCTTCTTGCAATTACGCTCATCGTCAATCTCTCAGCAATGTTCATCTTAAACAGGATAAACGCCGGCAGGTCAGGATCTCCGGTAAAGACCCGCCTCTTCCAGTTTAAGATACCTGATCTATACAGAAATGAGCTCCGGATAATGGGTCTGGTGATTGCGTTTGTAATCCTCGCATGTATTACAGATATCATTACTGCCACGATAATTGCACTTACTGCAGGAGCTGCAATCCTGGTGAAGGGAAAATTGTCCGTGAAAACGGCCCAGAAGGTGGCATTCGGTCTGATATGGGCATCAATTGGAATTGTACTTGCGGTGCTGGCAATAATACTCTCAGATATTGTCATACACGGTCTCCCTGCCATAACACCCGAGTTCCTTACTGAGTCACCGTCACGGCTTGGGAGGGAAGGGGGTATCTTCCCGGCCATTGTCGGGACACTATGCCTTGTTTTCGGTTCTATCGCCTTTGCTCTGCCGATTGGTATCGGGGCTGCAATCTATCTTACCGAATACACCCGTGAGTGCAGGCTTACGAAGTTCATCCGTGCCGGGGTTGATCTCTTAAACGGGACTCCCTCCATTGTATTTGGCCTCTTCGGGTTTGCCTTCCTTGTCCTGTACCTGAATATAGGGGTTTCGCTTCTTGCGGGTCAGATTACACTGGGGTTAATGATCCTTCCCACAATTATCCGGACAACTGAGGAGGCGCTAAAAAGCGTTCCACACTCTCTCAGGGAAGGTAGCCTTGCACTGGGGGCAACACAGTGGCAGACAATAAGAAGAGTGGTACTGCCTCCGGCAATGCCGGGGATTATTACAGGTGCTATACTGAGTATAGGGCGTGTGGCAGGAGAAACGGCACCGATCCTCTTTACAGCAGTGGTATTCAGCAGGCGTTTTCTCCCGGACTCGGTCTTTGAACCGGTGATGGCGCTGCCTTACCACCTCTTTGTCCTCTCCACAAACGTGCCGGGTGCAGAGACAAACCAGTACGGGACAGCACTTGTGCTTATTGCACTTGTCGTTTTCGTGTACATGATTGCGATATTCATACGGAACCACTATCAGAAGACAATAAAATGGTGAATTTAATGCAGGCAGAGAAACCGGTTATCAGAACAGAAAACCTAAACCTCTATTACGGGGAAAATCAGGTTCTTAAGGAGATAAATATTGAAATCCTCCCCAAACAGGTGACAGCTCTGATTGGCCCCTCCGGGTGTGGGAAATCCACCCTCATCCGGTGCTTTAACCGGATGAATGAGCTCGTTGACACCTGCAGGATCAAAGGAACGGTCACATACCGTGGGAAAAACATCTATGACGCTGATGTAGACTATGTACATCTCAGGAAAAAGGTAGGTATGGTCTTTCAGAGGCCAAACCCGTTTCCAAAGTCTATCTATGACAATGTGGCATACGGACCGGTGGTGCACGGGATAAAGGACAGACTGGTTCTTAACAGAATTGTAAAAAAGAGCCTGGAACAGGCTGCACTCTGGGATGAGGTCTGCGATCGTCTCTCTGATCCTGCGATGGGACTTTCGGGCGGGCAGCAGCAGAGGCTCTGTATTGCCCGCACTCTCGCGGTTGAGCCTGAAATAATCCTGATGGATGAACCCTGCTCTGCTCTCGACCCGATTGCAACTGCAAAGATCGAGAACCTGATCTCTGAACTAAAAGAGAATTACACGGTGATTATTGTTACACACAACATGCAGCAGGCAGCACGTGTCTCTGATTATACAGGATTCATGTATCTCGGTGAACTTGTTGAGTTTGGGGAAACTCTGCAGATCTTTGAGTCCCCTGAGAAGGAACTGACAAACAACTACATTACAGGAAGATTTGGATGAGAGGTTACAGAGATGACAGATAAATACCACGGGGAACTGTTGGCCCTGAAAAAATCCGTTACAGAATTCAGCTGTTTTTCAACCGGCATGCTTACAGATGCTCTTGTTGCCCTGAGAGATCTGGATACTGTGCTTGCCGATACTGTAAACGAGAGAAAGAAGAGGCTTGCCGGGTGGTCGAATGAGATCGAAGAACAGTCTCTCCGTCTTGTGGCCCTGTACCAGCCGATGGGTGAGGATCTGAGGACAATTGCCTGCATAAACCAGATGAATTCCTCACTATTCAGGATCGGGCGATATGGGAAGGACATTGCAATTATTGTTGAGGAACTGTCTGACACAACACACCTGAAAAATCTAAAATCAGTCTGGCATATGGCGGATCTTGTGGAGGATATGATTCGTGACGTTTTACAGTCGTTTGATACCTGGGATCTTACGGCAATTGAGGATCTCTCTCTTCGTGACAGTAGTGTTGATAACCTCAGGTATTCTATATTCCGTGAGAACGTGACCTATATGATGGAGGATCCAAAGAATATCACAAGGTGTATCGATTACGTGATGGTGTCAAGGTATCTTGAGCGGTGCGGGGATCATGCCTGCATGATGGGTGAGAAAGTGATATTCATGGTGACCGGGAAGAGAGTGGAGATTAAATAGGCTGGATTAACCCTGACATGCAGGTACTCTGGTTTGAGATATCGTATCCTGTGATACCTGAGAGGAAAGTTGTGTTTTTGTGCAGCATCTTTAGCACCTTCTGTCTCTTCAGCTAATCCTGTAATCCCTGTTAAACCCCATTAATCCCTATTATTCCTTTGATTTTGTGATATCAACAACAGCACCCCGAATCCCATAAATGGAATCATTCTCTGACATCAGTCCAGAATGGATAATTATCGGGAATGTACTCCCGTTTTCCCTTTGAGCGGTATATTCAGAGATGTCAATTGCCTTCCCGTTCAGGCACATATCAAGGTGAGTGGCGACGATCCCGCGTTCTTCAGGAATGACCATCTCCACAATATTTTTTCCGGCAGTCAGATCACTTTCCGGGTAACCAAAGATCTCATGTGCGGATTTGTTTGCAAATGTAAACTCTCCGTTTCTGTCGGTTTCAAACACCGGTAATGGCAGGAGATTTACGAGTTCCAAAAACCGCGTCTCGCTTTTTATCAGGGCTTTTTGAATGGCATTTACATTTTTTTCAGGGATATTGAGACTTCTGACCAGATCAAACAGGACATGATGTACAGTAAATCGTGACAATTGGTGTCTGCCATGGAACCGGCAATTCCACTTTCAGCAGAACTGCGCCTGACACAACGTGAGTCATGCATATTCTCATCCTGATGCTTCAGATACACGACGAAGCCTCTGGACGGGCATAACCAATGAAAGTTATATGTGTGCTATGTGACAATTTCATATGATTTCTGATTCACGCTCTCCGTCGTAACTGCATGAGCACAGTTTAATATCTTCTGCGTGAAAAAATATGCATGGTTTCCTCTCCTGAGCAGGCAGATGGTTATATCCTCAGTAAGCATCGCATTGAGGGATTGACTGATGGTATATTTGCAATTGCCATGACTATCGCTGTGCTTGATATCAGTGTTAATGAACTGCTCTCAGTTGGAGCTCCTGTAGATTACCATGCGGTGTTCTCTCTTTTCTGGCCGCAGATATTTCACTATGCAATTACTTTTGTGATTCTTGCGATGTTCTGGATCAGGCTTCACGGGATGTTTCACAATATCCAACATGTTGACAATACCTTCATCTGGTTGAATATGTGTTCACTGTTTTTCATCTGTCTGATGCCATTTTCCACGGCAGTTATAGGTGATTTCCCTGATTCACCTGGGGCAATTATTTTTTATGCGTTTAATCTCTTCATGATCGGCATAATTTACTATGGGATTGTCTGTCATGCATCAAAAGATAATCACCTGCTTGTTCCTGAGGTAAGTGCTAAAGTAATAGAACGGTCAAAGAGAAGGACGCTGATTATACCTGTAGTTTCTGTGTGTGTTGCAGCTGCGGCATTTGTGATACCGGAGTTTGCAACCACGTTGTTTTTGCTGATATGGTTGGGACACCTGTGGATTGAGAAGACAGGGTCTCATTTGTCCTGAAAAATAAATTTTTCCTGCAAGTCTGGTTCTCACACCCACATTATTAACTACAACTCCCCTCTTCTCTCAGCAGATGCCTTCGTATTTTTCCTGATATTGTTTTTGGGAGTGAATCGACAAACTCAACTCTGCGTGGGTATTTGTACGGGGCAGTGGTCTGCTTCACATGCTCCTGCAGTTCACCAGCCAGGGTATCAGAGGGTTTTAAACCGGGGGAGAGGACGACAAAGGCGGTGACAAGTTCTCCACGGGTTTCGTCAGGTAAACCCACCACTGCAGATTCACGAACAGCCGGGTGCTCAAGTAAGGCACTTTCCACCTCAAAGGGGCCGATTCGGTAGCCTGAGCTCGTGATCACGTCATCCTCCCTCCCGACAAACCAGTAGTAACCGTCTTCGTCTATGTATGCCAGATCCCCTGTGTAGTACCATCCTGAGACAAAGGCTGCCCGGTTTGCGTCCGGATTGTCAAGGTATTCGGTAAAAAGCCCGACCGGGCGGGGGTCGAGACCTATTGCAATCCGTCCCTCTTTACGGATCTCCACCGGCTTGCCATCATCATCGTGAAGTTCGATCTGCCAGCCCGGGGCTGGTTTTCCCATTGATCCGGCCCGCACCTCAAAGCACGGGAAGGATGCGATGCAGAGAGGAGTCTCTGTCTGCCCGTAACCCTCATGGATCTCAAGGCCTGTTGCCTCTTTCCAGATCCGCATCGCCTCGGGGTTTAAGGGTTCACCGGCGCTTGTGCAGTACCGGAGCTTTGAATAATCGTAGTTTTTTAAGTTTTCGTGCATCAGCATCCGGTAGGCAGTCGGCGGTGCGCAGAATGTTGTTACTTTGTATTTTTCAAGGATCGGAGGGATATCTGCGGGTCTGAATTTACCCCTGATGTCATAGATAAAGGTGCAGGCCCCCATAAGCCACGGGCCAAAGAGGTTGCCATATGAGGACTTTGCCCAGCCGGTGTCTGAGAGAGTGAAGTGGAGATCGTCCCTTCTGATATCGAGCCAGTATTTTCCTGTGGTAATATGTCCGGGTGCCAGGGCGTGGGTGTGAAGGACCATCTTTGGTTTTCCGGTGGTGCCTGAGGTGAAATAGATGACCATCGGGTCATCAGAGCGGGTTTTATGGTGATATTGTCTCCTTGCAGGGAGATGCAGCCCTTTTTCTTTCTGATAACTTATCCACCCGGGGAGTTCGCCGTCAGTCAGGCACCGGACTCTGAGTGTCGGGCAGTTGTCCATGATCTCATCGATCTTATGTGCATTCTCACGATCGGTAATTACCGCTTTGATCTCTGCTGTATTGATGCGGTATCGGAGATCCCCTGGTGTCAGCATTGAGGTACAGGGAGAAAATACAGCACCCAGTCTGATGCAGGCCAGGCAGAATATCCACCATTCGGCGACGCGTGGGAGCAGGAGGACGACACGGTCACCCTTCTGTATGCCATAGGCTGCAAGAAGAACTCCCGCCTGTGTGGAGAGGTCTGTCATATCTCTGAACGTAAAGGTTTCTTTATGCCCCTGCTGGTCGACCCGGAGCATTGCCGGATGTGCAGGGTCCTTTTCTGCCCATGTATCAATAACATCATAAGCAAAGTTGTAGTATTCGGGCACCTCAATTGTGAATCCTGCACAGATCTCTTCATAATCATTCATATTGTGCTCTTCTTCTGCCATATGGGAATCTCTCCTCCATGATTGTTAGATGTTCGTCAGGGGGTATTAATAGCTATGCATGCCTGACACGCCGGTTATCCTCTCTTTACAGCATGGTACCGGCCGTCAATATTCTCTACAAACAGGATTTTTCTGCCATCAACAGGGCAGGGTTTTGCTGATTTACCTTTCTCTATGATTATCCTGCCGTCGTTTACTATATCTCCGTCAATAGTGAATACGGCATCAATTCCCGCTTCAAGAAGGCTTTTGACATTAGCAGGGCCCGATATGTTCCTGACAGAACCGCAGAGCACGTATCTGCCGTCATTGCCTCCTTTTGCAAGACCAAGGCCGGCCATTGTACCGATCACGCCGTCTTCGGTGCCTCCAAGACCTTCAAGCCTGATCCCGAGATTTGCTGCAAGGCCCCTTGCTTTTTCCTGATTCAGAACAATATTCTGGGCATCCCTTCCAAATGCAATAAGTGGTGGAAGAATCTCATCCGCACATGCAATGGCAATTCCCGGGTCACTTCCTTCCACAAAATCGTTAAGCATGCACTCCCTTGCGGTCTCAAAGAGCCAGTCCTTGTCATCCCTCTCCCTTGCCTCAATATGAATTACAGCACAGCTGTTGTGAGATGTAAATGGGATATCCTCATGTACAAAGAGCTGATGGCGGGTGATCCCTTCAACATGAAATTCCTTCATAATCTCAGCCGCCGTAGCTCTCGCAAGTTTTCCTGTGCCCCGTGAATTCAGATTATCTGCGTCATCCATAGCAAGAAATATTTTCATTTTAATTATCTCCCTGATTATAACCCTCAAAACGGGGTGAATTGGCTGTCTCAATGTAAAGGCTGTAATTATCCGGCAGAGGAATGCCTGTGGCACTGGCAAACGGAATTGCCATAGATACCAGAAGAATAACATCCATAATTTCAAATATAAATTGAACAGAATTAAAGTTTTCACATTAGCATGGAAATAGCAACTGTCACTTTCAGCAAACAGTGCGTGACCTTGAAAGGACATGCACGTTTTCATACAAACCAATCCATGTTAACTAAAAACAATCAACTCATTTATTTTGAAATAACTAATTCAATCTGTTTGTGAGAAGATATAAACTCTCAGTTTTGAAGATAGGATGGGTTAACCAGGTTAAATTGATTGAATGTACCTGCCCTGAGTTATAAAAAATATTTCTTTAGAATGATATGGTAATTCCATAAGTATTTAACTTCAATAATTATCTGGCAATTTGAGATATCAGAGTCTGTTCATCCAGTGCTAATTTGGGTCTTTCTCCCTCTTTGGAGAAGCACTCTGTTTTTTGCATATCACGCATACCCAAACCTTCTGTCATATTCTCTGTGGTTCATCCATTCGACAACGACACTCACAGGATCTCCGCCCTCACCGGCTATGAAATATACAAGCCGCCACGAATCCGAAAGATTGTACTTCCAGAGATTCGGCAGTTCACCGTATTTTTTTGTATAATATTTTGGAATCTTCTTCTTCTGAATGTACACACCGAAACGGCAGTCGGCTTCAATTGCATCAAAAGCCCGATTCAGCATCAGGACGAGTTTTTTATCCTCTCCCTTTCCTGAAGCACTGAGCCGGTCCCATTCAGCCTTAATCTTTTTATCTGCAAAAGAAAGTGTGCATCTCATTCAAAAATCCGGTTCTTCATCCAGATAGCCAAAATTAAAATTATCTGACCCTCAGATCAGGGCTCTTTGCATACCTTTCATAGAGATCCTTATCAAAAATCCATCCGACATAGCCTTTGCAATCGATTGCAATCTTGTTTGATTCCAGAAGATACTTAATAATCTCCTTGTATGTCTGGTACATCATCTTCTTTGGAAGATTCTCCCAGAGTGCACGCCTTTTGTAATGGCCGCTCCATTCCCTGATGAACTCTTCCACCATCCTTATCGTTTCAAGGCGTGGGGAGGATCTTGATCTGGAATAGACTGCTGCGGGCTCCCTGATTCCCTCTTCTGTCATATCAAACAATATGTCATATTAATTGATATAACTAACCACAGGGATTTTACGGTTGGAAATTTTTTCTGTTTACGTATCATATCTTTACCATTTATAAAATTATGAAAATGCCTTCAGATCATTGGATATTTCTGGCATCAACATAACTTCTGTTTGCTAATTGTAACTAATATGGGCTGATTTTGACAGACTCATGATTCATGTGAGGCAAAAACTATATCTGAAGAGCACTACACTTGCATAGTCTGTCAGGTGAACACGAACAGAATATGAATAACAGAATATGAATAACAGAATATGAATAACAGAATATGAATAACAGAATATGAATAACAGAATATGAATAACAGAATATGAATAACAGAATATGAATAACAGAATATGAATCTAAAGATGAACATACCGTTCAGACATATAAAGAAGAATAAGAGGCGTTTTTCGGATCTGAACACAAAAATCAGAGATGACAGGTTCTTTGGCATCACCTATAAGGGCATAAGAAAGCAGAACGAGGATTGCTGGGCAGGAATCAGAGTTGCAGATGCATATCTTCTTGCTGTAGCTGACGGTCTGGGTGGATGGGCCACAGGTGAGATCGCCTCGAAAATTGCAGTTGACACACTCACTGATTTATTCTCTGCAGGATACGCAGAAGGCATGTCTCAGGAGGAGATTAAGGACCTTTTGCTCTCTCTCTACAAAAAAGCCCATAAAACCATAATAAAAAGCGCCACAGGAGACCACAGCGGAATGGACACCACACTTGTATCAACAGTGATTACAGGTGATAGCGTAATTATCGCAAATACGGGTGATTCAAGGGCATATATTGTCAATGATGTAATAAAATTCAGGACAAGAGACCAGTCACCGGTACAGGTACTCGTAGACAATGGCTTAATTACAGAAGATGAGGCCAAAAAACACCCCATGAGATATCTGGTTGACAATGTACCTGGCCTCTCATTTGATGTTGATATATACGAACAGACCCTTGTCAGTGGCGATCTTCTGATCCTGACTAGTGATGGTGTGCACGACTACATAAGTGAAGATCTTCTGCCTGATATAGTGAGAAGAGGAATGGCCGTAGGGGGCTCTGCAGATGTGGCAGGCCTCCTGTTTGAAAAATCACTTGAAACCTCAACTGACAACGTAACAATTGTTGTGTATTCCCACGAGTAAAATTAAGGGTTTGAAGTCTCTGTTTTATTTTTACAGACCGGTTGCAGGTGCAACTATATATGTCCGCATATCTCATAGATATTCACGAGTAGGATCTGAAAAACCGAATAAAGGATACAAATCCAGACTCAGTCGGAGAGATATATTCGTACTTCTTCAGATCAGCCCACTTTTTCTTAGGGAAAAGACAAAAAGCCTGTAACCCCAGAAGCAATATTTTTCTTTTGTGACGGCACTTTACTATGAGGAAGGGGTGAACCGGCAAACACCTGCAGGGACAGGCGCAGGTATGATCAGGGCACAATTACGCCTGCGGTGTCAGGAAGCCTGAGGGAGAGGGTTTTATCCGGCGTACATAGAGACTGTTTCTCACTAAATAAGGAATAGAGGCAGAGACAGATCCCAGCCACAGGGCAGGAACAGAGTGAACTTCTCCTCTCAGAGTCTGATGATTACGAAAGGGAGATATTCGCAGAACTGCTCAGAAAAATAGCGGATAATATAAAATCCGAAAAAAATGAGAAACCCGGGACAGAAATAAATGAATATTAAACCAGACAATACGGAGAATTCCCGGACACACGGAAAAACAGAGACGCCACACGGAAAAAAACAGACTGCAGGGGTAAAAATACTCGTAGGCGATCCGAAAGCGGCAGTCAGGAAACTCGCACTCCCGATGATCGTTGCGATGACGCTTCTTGCTCTCTACAATGTTGTCGATGCATTCTGGGTATCGGGCTTAGGTTCAGATGCACTTGCAGCAATCGGTTTCGTATTCCCTTTCTTTTTTGTCGCACTCGGCCTTGCAAACGGTCTTGGGGTAGGTGGAGGCTCAGCGATATCCCGGCGTATAGGTGCAGATGACAAGGCAGGTGCAGACAGGGTTGCCATACATCTCCTGGTAATGATGGTAGTGGCATCTCTCCTCTTTACCATATTTTTCTACTCTGCAGCAGACAGCATATTCATCCTGATTGGTGCAGGGAGTGCTGCAGGGATGGCCACCGAATATGGGAAAATTATATTTCTGGGTTCGTTTTTTATATTCTTTACCAACGTCGCCTATGCCATCCTCAGGAGTGAGGGGGATGCAAAGCGTGCAATGTATGCCATGGGCATCTCCAGTATACTGAATATCATCCTTGATCCGATATTGATCTATACATTTAACTGGGGCATCGCCGGTGCAGCATGTGCGACTATCTTCTCACTTTTCACTTCATCTCTGGTAATGTGTTACTGGATGGTAGTAAAAAGAGATACATATGTCTCATTTCATCTCAGGGGATTTACCCCGGACAAATCAGTGATCCGGGATATCCTGAGGGTTGGTCTTCCTGCATCTGTGCAGCAGATTTCAATGGCATTCACCATGCTTATCCTCAACCTGATAATTATCATGGTCTCAGACACCGACGGTGTCGCTGTTTATTCAGTCGGGTGGCGGGTGGTGAGTATCGCAGTTACACCTCTTGTCGCCATCAGCACTGCCGTTGTCCCAGTCGCAGGAGCAGCGTATGGCTCACATATTTACAAAAACACGGAGATTGCACACCTGTATGCAACAAAACTTGGCCTTATTCTCGGAACCTGTACATCAGCTGTGACATTCATATTTGCTCCTCAGATTGCTGCAGTATTCACTCTCTCAGAGGCATCTGCACATATCGCACCCGATCTCATCATATTTCTGCGGGTCATATGCCTCTTCTATCCGACAATCACATTAGGAATGTTTTCATCATCACTCTTTCAGGGAACGGGTAAAGGGATGTATGCATTAATTGTTACCATACTGAGGTCTATTATACTCGGTCCTCTGTTTGTATGGCTCTTTGCAGTCACATTCGGGTGGGGTCTTATCGGTGTCTGGTGGGGACTTCTGGCAGGAAATACCATCGGTTCCGTGGTCGCGTTTACCTTTGCACGTGTGTACACAAAACGGTTAATTGATATGAATAAGGAGAGAGAGGCGTCAGAATAGTGGCTGGCAACGTAATAACAGATACACCTGCGGACGGCAAAATCAGCATGGCTGAACTGAGAATCATTCTCATTGCCGTTACGCTGGCCTCATTTATCACGCCATATATCGGGTCGGCGACCAATATCGCCCTCCCGCTCATAGGTATAGAATTCGGTGTGGATGCAGTCACCCTCGGGTGGATACCTACAGTGTATCTCCTGACTTCAGCTGTTTTTCTTGTGCCTGCCGGACGCATTGCTGATATGTATGGGTTGAAACGGATTTTTACCATAGGAATGGGCATTTTCACTCTTGCCGCGTTTCTCTGCGGTTTTGCCACTTCTGCACCAGTGCTGATTGCCTGCGAAGTCCTGCTTGGTCTGGGAGGGGCGATGATTTACGCTACAGGGATTGCAATACTCAGTTACGCGTTTCCCGCTTCTGAGAGGGGACGGGTGTTTGGCATAACAGTTGCAGCGATATACATCGGCCTTTCGGCAGGTCCGTTAATTGGCGGGGTTCTTACTGTTGCATTCGGCTGGAGGAGCATATTTTTCATAATCGTGCCTGCAGGTCTCCTCACGCTTATCTTAACTGTAACAGGAATCAGAGGGGAGTGGGGAGATCTCAACAGAAGACCGTTTGACAGCACCGGTGCACTGATATACGGGATTATGCTTTTTTCTCTCATATACGGGCTTTCACTCATCCCTTCAGTCATAGGTTTTGTTTTAATCGGCGTCGCCTGTATCGCCTTTGTAGCATTCATCGTCCATGAACTCCGTGTGGAAAGTCCTGTCCTTAACATCCGTCTCTTCTCAGGCAACAGGACATTTAGCCTCTCAAACCTTGCAGCCCTGATAAACTACAGTGCGACGGCATCGGTGGCATTTCTCATGAGTCTGTACCTCCAGTATAATCGCGGTTTTGACCCGATGACTGCCGGTCTTGTGCTTATTGCACAGTCTGTGATGATGGCTCTCTTCTCCCCGTTTGCAGGCAGACTCTCGGATATATTCGAGCCGAGAGTCGTTGCATCCGCAGGAATGGGTATTACAGCTCTCTGTCTCGGAGCATTCGCATTCCTTGCAGAAGATACACCGCTTCTGGTAATTATCGGAATTCTGATGCTCCTCGGTTCAGGTCTGGCCTTCTTCTCATCTCCGAATATGAACGCGATTATGAGTTCTGTCAAAAAAGAACACTACGGTGTTGCGTCCGGTATGACCGGGACGATGCGTCTGATAGGACAGATGCTTTCAATGGGTATTGCCATGATGATCTTCTCAGTTATCATAGGACAGGTGCAGATTACCGCTGCTTCTCACTCTGAACTGCTTCAGAGCATCCATATCGCCTTTGCTTTTGCTGCAGTTCTCTGTACTGCAGGAGTAATCTGTTCATATATCCGTGGGGATGTCAGAAGAGTGGAGATGTAATCTGTAGGCAGATCCGGAAGTACAGATTTAGAAATTTATAAAAATTATTTTTTTAAAAAAAATCATTCTTCTTTCATCTCAAGGATATCCTCTACGAGTTTGAGAGCACAGAGGTCCCCGCACATCGAACAGGTGTCAAGTTCACCGTCCCTATCATGCATCTTTCTGGCGTGATCACTGAACATGGCAATGGAAAACTGCTCTTTCCAGTCAAGTTTTCGGCGTGCCACTGCCATCTGCCGCTCTCCGTCATCAAACCATGCATCTCCGCACCTGACAGTGTCACCAACATGGGCGGCGATCTTTGCAACTCTTGTCCCTTCCTCTATGTCATGCACATCCGGAAGTGCAAGGTGTTCTGCAGGGGAGACCATGCAGAGGAAATCAGCACCGTTCATTGCCGCAATTGCACCGCCAATTGCACCTGTGACATGGTCGTATCCGGGCACGATATCGGTGACGAGCGGACCTAACAGGTAGAGAGGTGCATAATTGGTCAGTTCCTTAATCATCTTCACGTTGTATTCGATCTGGTCAACCGGCATGTGACCCGGACCCTCAATCATTCTCTGGACACCTGCCTCCTCTGCACGCTGCGCGAGTTCACCGAGTGTCAGGTACTCAGTCGTCTTTGCACGCCGGCCTGCGTCAATAACAGCACCGGGACGCATACCGTCACCGAGTGAAATTGTAACATCCTCTTCAGCAAGGATCTCAAGAAGATAGTCATACTCCGAGTACAGGGGATTCTCTTCACCCGATGTCGCCATCATCACGGTGTGAAACGCCCCGCCCCGTGAAACGACGCCCATCGTCCGCGGGTCTTTTTTAAGCGCATCAAGCGCCTGCAGATTCACGCCACAGTGAAGCGTCAGGAAGTCAACACCCTCTCTGCAGTGATCGCGTATTGTATTGAAGAGCAGGTCTGAATCAATATCAACTGCACTACCGGCTCTCCTGATCGCATCATATATCGGCACTGTGCCGACAGTGGTGTCAAAAGTGAGAATATTCTTTCTGATTTCTGTGAGATTTCCACCGGTAGAGAGGTCCATTAAGGCATCTGCACCGTTTTTGAGTGCAGTTCTGCCCTTTTCCATCTCAAGGTCCGGGTCGCACCGTACCCCTGAGGTTCCGATATTCACATTGACTTTTACCCTGCACCCTTCACCAATTGCAATAAGGGAGTGCTCCCGCCTTGGGTTTGCCGGGATTACAATACGGCCACTTGTGATGCCTTTTGCCAGTTTATCGGCAGAAAGTCCTTCTTCACGTGCGACTTTTTTGAGTTCCGGAGGGATGCCATTCTGACATTCCTGAATCAGGGTTTGCATAACATAAATTTGTCTGTAAACCTTATTATTATTCATGCCAGTCCAATGGATTCCGGGTCACGATTTTTACGCAAATGCCTATGTATATGAAAATGTTCTCATAGACGCGGGTGCACTGCCGATGGCCGCAAGCCCGCATAAAGAAGATATTGAGGTAATAGTTCTTACGCACTGTCACTTTGACCATATCGCACATGTTGCTGAAATATCACATATGTGTGATGCAAAGATTGCCATACACGCTGCTGACGCAGACGGACTCAATGATGGCGGGCAAAACCTGTCATTAATGTTCGGCGCACGCCTCCCTGTGATAGAACCTGATATCATCCTTTCTGACGGTGACATGGTTGGGGGACTGGAGGTACTGCACACGCCGGGCCATACACCGGGGAGTATCAGTCTCTACTCCCGGGAGCAGAGGATACTGTTCTCAGGCGATACTGTGTTTACGAACGGAGGATTCGGACGTTTTGATTTCCCCGGAGGCAGTGTGAAAGATCTGAAGGAATCATTAAACAGGCTTGGAGAACTTGATGTGGATGAACTCTACCCGGGGCACGATATGCCTGTCAGGGAAAGAGGCAGCGACCACATCGCAGCCGCACAGAGAATGCTGATGAGCACATATATGGGATGAAAATGGGGGTAACATCTCCTTCACAGAAATTCCTCTCCTCTTTTGGAGACGGAATATACATCTGAAAGTTATGGCCCCTGTCAAACCGGTTAATATGAGCCACAATTATTGATGTGAGTCTGTTGATCTACGGACCTGATATCATGAGCTTATTTGACAGAAAAAACCTTCGTTGACAGGTTCTTTATGGACTAATGCAATCAACACAAGTATCAAATAACTAAAAATCAAGGATACAGTATTATGAAAGTGCTTGGGATCTCAGGCAGTATGAGGAAAAACGGGAATACTGCAATTCTCATCCAAAAAATACTGGATAATGTAAAAGAGAACGGGTGTGATGAGATTGAAACTGAATTTATCTCTCTTTCAGGCAAAGAGATAAAACCATGTATTGGCTGCGAAAAGTGTAAAGAATCCAAATGGTGTACCATTATCTCCGATGACTGGGATGAGATCGCAGAAAAAGTGGTAGAGTGTGATGTGTTAATTCTGGGTTCTCCCACATATTACTATGATGTCTGTGGTCAGCTCAAAAACTTCATGGACAGGACATATTCTCTGTATCATGACAGGAAACTGGCTGGCAAAAATGCAATTGTAGTGGCCGTATGTGCATACCGCGGGTGTGACAGGACGCTTGAAACTCTTGAAGGTTTTGTTAACACCCATGAGTTTTGCTACCTCGGATATGTCAATGGCAGAGGTTACCATGTGGGTGATATCTTAAATGACGAAATTGCCCTTGAAATGACTGAAAAAGTTGCAACAAAAATCCATAAACTGCTAAGCAATACTCTGGCCGGAAGGAAAACTAAAAAACAGTAACTGGAAATAATATCAAATCCTCAGCACCATTCTCACCTTATTTTTCCTGTTATTTTTCTGACATGAACTCATGGTGCCATGCTTGAGTTGGTGCAATGCCAATGTCCTTGTTTTCAGTTATCCGGCAAATATCCCAAACTATTCAGGAAAACAGGTGAAGTTTTTTTCATGCTAACAGATGCATTACTTTCACACCACAGGGTCAATAATTAATATTAACCAACGGCGAATAAACACTTAACATTCAAAGATGGGAGATCAAACCGGATGGCACACACTATTCTTTACAGGACACGTCCGGGGGGGGAGGCGGATGAGTTTATTAACAATTTCCTTACATCTGCAGAGAAAGATCCCTTTGGGACTGTAATCATTCTTCCAACGGCGCGTCTCGCCCGTGAAATCAGGCAGAAACTGGAGACTGAAGGGCACACTATAATTCCTGACAACATTACTACAGTTTCCGGTTTTGCTGAATCAGTTTTTGATAGTCACGCCGCCTCTAAAACCCTGATATCAGATGCAGAAGCATCAGTTATTCTCTCTTCTCTTCTCTCATCACATCCAGATGAGTTCTCTCTTTTTACCGGTAATGGTAACCCTGCACGTCAGGTGAATGACTTGAGAATTCTCATTTCGGTTTTTGTACAGCGAAATGTTTCTTATCCGGAATGTTTACGTTCACTTCAGAGTGAAAAGAGCAGTCAGATCAGGGGAATATATGATGCATACTTAGGTTTTCTTCGGGAAAATAACCTTGTTGACCGCTATACAGTAATAAAATGGTCAGAAGAATACTTAAAGAAGAGAACCAGTGAAATCCGTACAGTCTGGATATACGGTCTTTTTGAACCTGTCTCCTCTGAACAGGCATTCATTCTTGCCCTGAAGAATCATGCACAGGAGATGCATTATGCTATCCCATATGCAAAAAACAGCAGTGTTTTTAGCGACAACGGCGGGTGGCTGGAAGCGGATGAGACAATTGACCTGTCTTCTGAAGATCAGACTGAAGATAAATATGAGACTCAGGAAAATTTCCTGAGGAGCGGACGTTTCTTTTCAGGCAATACAGGAGCTGATATTTATACCTCTGCCCAGCATAAGAGAAAAAATACAGGTAAATCTGCTGAAATCACTGTTGCATCCTGCAAAGACCGGATGGATGAAATCCGTGAAATTGCAGAAAAGTGCAGGACACTGACTGATACCGGCATCTATCCGGGGGATATCGCAGTCGCGTTCCCTGAAGTTGCCCAATCGACCCCGCTTGTTGCTGAGGTGTTCCCTGATTTCGGGATTGAATTTACTTCATCAACCGGCCTTCCGTTTGCACAGTCACCTCTGATCCAGGCAGCATTTTCTATCCTTGCCGTCCCTGTATTCCGGTACCGGCGTGACGATGTGGTCACACTACTCTCCTCGCCGTATTTCTCATACTGGCGCGAAAAAGACGGAAAACCTATCTCTTATGATGGCAGTGATATTGACCTGTTATCACGTGAAGCAGGCGTAGTTGACGGAAAAAATAACTGGAATACACGGCTTTCTGCACTGGTCGCGAGAATAGAGAACGAAGCCAGTACAGATGAAGCAGGTGCTGATAATCTCAGAGACCGCATTGCCCATATAAAGAATGTACAGGACTATCTTACAGATGTTTTTAGCGAACTCGAATCCATTGAGAGAGCAAAAACCATACACGAATTCGTAACGGCCTTCCGGAGACTGACAGACTCTTTTGGTCTTATGAGTCCACTTAAGGAAGGCAACCCGGATATTCTCAGAAATGAAGCAGAAGAATGCATGCTACTCTGCCGTCTGTTTGATGATCTGGAAGCATCAGCACGCTTAATTCCATCAGAGAAAATAACTCCCTCCGGTTTCTACTCTCTCTTCTCCCGGATGGTGAAAGGCAGACGAAAAGATCCGAAGAGAGATGCAGGCGCTATCCAGGTGATGGGTATACGCGAACTCCAGCAGCTCTCGTACCCGTATGTATTTATTGCAGGTCTTGTTGAAGGTGAGATGCCAAAACTGGCCTCCAGACTACCGTTTACAAATGACCGGGAGGTCTCTGCAATGGGAACGCTCTCAGGCCGTGACATCCTCCGGAGTGAACGGTACTACTTCCTCTCAGCACTCATCTCAGGAGAAAAAATGGTATATCTCAGTTATCCGCAGTCAGATGGTGATAAAACGCTTCTTTCATCCGGGTTTGTCGAAGACTTAAATGAGTATGGCATAGCAGGAGAATGGGGGAGTGGTATATTTTCCCACTCAGAACGGTCTGCAGAGATTGAAGCGGGAAAGCTGATTTCCATGGGCAGACACGCAGAGGGAGAGAGAGACTGTGCAGAGATTGCTGCAAGGATTAATGTTGAGAATTACCACCGCCGTGGCGGGTATGATTCACCATATGACGGTCTTCTTACAGGCAATGAGGAGATCCGGGCACTGCTTGCTGAGAAGGAAGGCCCGGAGAGGGTCTACTCCCCTACTGCACTTGAGAACTACGCCTCCTGCCCGTTCCGCTACCTCCTCAAAAACGTCCTGTATGTAGGTATTCTGCCTGAAACTGAACTTGAACTCTCTGCACTGGAGAAAGGAAGCCTTATACATGAAATCCTCTTCAGATTCTTCTCTCAAATGCCGGAGGGTGCGGAAAAGATCCGGAGACAGGATCATGATACATCATTAAAGCAGATTCTTGAGATTGCAGAGGAGGCCATGCTCAGCTATGAACGCGATGACCCGGTCTGGGAGGTATTTAAAGAGGAGATGCTCGGTGAGACCGGGAAAGGTGAAGGGATCCTCGAGAGATTTCTCAGACATGAAGAGGAGCATGAGGAGAGCGCCTTTATACCGACACTGTTTGAATATTCATTCGGCCTGAAAGGCAGAAAGAAGAGGTCTGATATACATTCAGAAGAGGATCCCGTATCAATCCCGTCTGACACTGAAAGTGGTGAAGTCCTGAGGTTACGCGGGAGCATTGACCGTGTGGATGTGGGAGAGGGAGAGACATTCATGGTGACCGACTATAAGACAGGCAGGCATCCCACTCTCGCTGATATAAAAGAGGGTTATGCCCTCCAGTTACCCCTGTACCTGAGAGCAATGGAAGTTCGCACCGGGATGAAGGGGGTTGCAGGGTCTTACTATACGGTAGGGGGAAAAGAAGTACTTAACAAGGCTGAAATCTGGGATAAAAACGAGAAAGAATCTTTCAGTACCTATAAAACTGCAAGGCTGGGGAAAGATGACGACTTCAGGGAAATTCTCAATAATTCACTCGCATATGCCGGTACTTACATAAAGGGTATCAGAGACGGGCGTTTCACTCTCTCTGAGGATAAAAAACGCTGTCCTGCATACTGTGAGTATACACGAATCTGCCGGTTCAGTGAACTGCGGCTCTTTGAGGCTGATGAAGAGGTGGATACAGATGAATAAACTTACAGACCGCCAGAGGGAGGCGCTTGATCACTCAAAGAGTCTCTGTGTCACCGCAGGTGCAGGTACCGGAAAAACGCATGTTCTTGTGACTAAATACATCGATATGCTTGAGACTCTTGACCTGGGTGTAGGGGATATTCTTGCACTCACTTTTACTGAAAAAGCCGCACAGGAGATGAAGGAGCGTGTACGGGGGGCACTTGCAGAGAAAACAGGTGCGAAGTGGGATAAACTAAAAGAAGATTTTCTCTGGGCAAATATATCTACATTTCATTCCTTCTGTTCACGGGTGCTGAGGGATTTTCCTATAGAAGCGGGTATTGACCCGGGTTTTGCAGTCCTTGATGAGAGAGAGGCAGGGATGATAATCGAAGATTCGATAAAAGAGATTTTGCATGGCAAATCCCGGCCCGGTGACCGCACAGACTTAATCTCTGCTCTCAGGGGAGTCGGACCCTGGAATCTGGGGCAGTATTTACGTGCACTCTACAGGTGGAGAGAGACGTCGGAGGCCTTCTTTGCAGCACTCGATAAAGATCCGGAGAGTGTTGTAAAAGAATGGGGAGAGATAATCTCCGCAAGAAAAGAGGAGGCTGTACGGGATTTTTTTGCAGACACACAGGCAGCCAGTGCTGTTTCTGCACTGAAAGAACTGGCAGGTATTTATATTGATGGGGATGACTCCGGGACAAAGTATCTCGCAGATGCCCTTCCATACCTTCAGGCAATAGATCCGGATGAGGAGACAGATACTGTCTGCAGGGCACTCTCCATGCTCTTTAACCTGAAAGGGAAGAGAAACATGGGGAGCAAAAAGGTCTTTGGAAGTGACCTTTCGGTTCTCAGGCAGTCCTATGGTACCTTAAAAGATAGTATTGAATCGTCATTCGTAATCTATAACCTTGAGTCTGAGGCAGATTCTCCTTTTACTTCTGCAACGCTCACTTTTCTCAAAGATCTCAGCAGTGTGTATCACCAGTTTATACGCCTTGTTGATGCAAAAAAACAGCGTCAGGGTGCGATTGACTTCTCTGATATGATATATCTGACCTCATGCCTCTTTAAGGAGCATCCGGAGATTGTACAGGAACATTATATGGACAGGTACCGGTATGTTATGGTCGATGAATTTCAGGATACTGATCCTGTCCAGGTCAGGATTATTGAGTCTCTCATCGGTGAGGTGACTTCACATAATAAGAAAGCATTCGTTGTGGGTGATCCAAAACAGTCCATATATCTCTTCAGGGATGCGGATGTGACGCAGTTTAAGGCCACACAGGAAAAGATACAGGCTGATTTCGGAGGGAAGGAGATTAATCTCGATATGAACTTCCGCAGCACACCTGAGGTGATCGGGTTTGTAAACCATATTTTTGCCCGTCTCCTGGAGGATACGAAAAAACCCTGGGAATTTGGGTATTCACCGATTGAAGCGGCCCCTCACCGGATGGATGAACACGGGTCAATTGAGTTACTTCTCTGCCCAAAGGAGAGCCGGGCCGAAGAAAACCGGCGTTCTGAGGCCGAGATGGTTGCACGAAAAATCCAGAATATTATCGTAACAGAAGATAAGACAGTGTACCCGAAAGGCAGTGGGGATGAGTCTGTACCGCCCCGTCCTGCCGGATATGGTGATATTGCAGTCCTCCTTGAGCGCCGTAAGACTCTCCCTTATCTTGAGTGGGCACTGAGACGGTATGGTATCCCATATCATGTCCACGCAGGTGTCGGTTTTTACGGACGTCAGGAGGTGCTCGATCTCTACAACCTGCTCTCTTTCCTCACAAATGTGCATAACAATCCTGCCCTCTTTGGTACCCTGAGGTCGCCGTATTTCGGTCTCTCTGATGCTGAGATTTTTCTGGCTGCACAGGGGTCAGGAAGGACTCTCTGGGCTAAAATAAGGGATAATCCCGGTCCTGAGGTGGCAGAGGCATGCAGTTTGCTCGAAGGCTGGCTGGTATACGCCCGTCGGGAACCCCCCGTTGCACTTGTAAACCGGATACTTAAGGATTCCGGGATATATGGGGTATACGGCGGAATGCCTGAAGGGGAGCAGTGCATCGCAAATATTGAAAAGTTTCTCTCTATTGCACGCGGGGAACAGGAGAAGGGTTTTTTGTCTCTTGATTCTTTTGTTGCCGGTGTTACCCTTGCGATCGAAAATGATCTGAGTGAGGGTGAGGCCCGGATTGATACAGAAACGGGAGATGCTGTGAATATCATGACAGTCCACGCCTCAAAAGGGCTTGAGTTCCCTGTGGTAATTCTGCCTGATATGGCATCCGGCATGACGACCGATGCGTCTTCTATTCTAATCGGTGAGAGGTATGGTGTCGGGGTGAGGATTCCTGATCCTGAGAATGCCTATGAGCTCACTGACTCGGCCATGCTCACAATTCTCAGGCATGAGAATAATGAGAAACTCAGAGCTGAGAAGAAGAGGCTCTTTTATGTGGCGTGTACACGGGCAAAAGACCATCTGATCCTCTGCGGGACTGAGCCGAAGGAATTTAAGCAGGAACTCTCTGCCTGCAAAAACCGCATTGACTGGACATGCTGCTGTCTGCACCTCACATATGATCTTTTAGATAGTGGCTATGCAATAATTACAGTACCTGATGCAGGAGAAATCCGGGTGAAGATCACAGGAGATCCGGATAATATCAGAGCGGAGATCAGAGTGCCTGCTCCTGAACTGATTACGGTACCTGAGGTCAAAGCAGGGACTGAGGTTGAATCAGGTACTGAAGTTTCAGGTGTGGAGGGAAAACTGCCATTTCATGAGACTCATAAGTGTATTGATACCCGGAGTCCTGGTTACAGTCACAGACACAGTCACCCTGCAGAGAAACGCTCATTCACTGTGAGTGAGATTGAATTGTTCTCTAAATCACCTGAGAAATATGAGATGATATACAGGAAAAAACGCCCGGAGCGTCCGTCTGCCTCCCACCAGGGGATCAGCAGGCCGGATATCCGGGGTACTGTGGTTCACCGTGTATTTGAGGGTAAAAATCCGGGCGTTGTGCTCCTGCCATATGGCATCAGTGATGAAAAAACAGAGAGGGAGTTGCAGGAACTCTATGAAATCTTCCTCTCAACTGATATTATGCAGTCTGCGGTGGAAAGCCACTGTGAGGTGCCTTTTTCAGGAGAGATTGAAGGTGTTCGCCTGTCAGGTAAAATCGACCGGATTGTTAAGATCGCAGACGGAAAGTGGTTTGTAATTGACTATAAGACTGATGAGATCCGGGAAAGTGCGACATCCGGTGAGGGGATGCCGGAACAGGATAAACATGGCGGGGATAGTTATTATGAAGAAAAAAAGGCAGAGAAATACCTGCTTCAGATGGCTGTGTATGCCACTGCTGCTGAGCGTATCCTTGGTGTACCTGTCACTCCTCTGCTGTACTTCACAAAAACTGGCCGGTTTGTAAAGACGCCTGCCTCTGATACTGAGCGGGGTTTCGTGCTTAAGAGGATGAAGGATACGGTTGATGAGATGGTTGAAACTGAGAAGAGAGAGTGAATTGCTGTCTTATTTAATAATTTCATAGATTTTGAATGGGATACGGAAAATTTTTGATCGGAGCAGGGACCGTCCTCTTTATGGTAAAAGTGCCAACTCTCAAACCTGACGTGACAGTAATTGATTTACCGTTACATTTTTGGGTGTTACAGTAATTAACAGTAAATATGGACTTTTATCAGGGATATTGACCTCCCCTAAAAGAGATTATTCTGTCTGAATCCCTTTTTTTTTCATGCACTGGCATATGTCGCAGATGGTGATAGTACCATCCCCGTTGATTATGCCCTCTGCCCATTTTTCAATGATGTTATTAAGGTCGTCTGAGATTTCAATGTCACCTTCACCTCTTTTTTTACTGATATATTGTGAAATTGCAGCTCTTGATAGTCCCATCCACTGTGCCACTTTGCTTTGTGGGATACCTTTGTTGTATACAAGCCTGTAGACCAGTTCTGCACGGATTTGCGGGAGATATTCGCGCACTATTGTGTCACAGGTCATGATATCGCAGAGGGAGTGAGTCATAATGCCATCACAGTTGAGATGTCTTCTGAAACAATTATCTCTCTTATCTGGTAGATTACCTGTCTTGCGTCATGGAAATTGAATTTTTCTATAATTAGTCCGTTTTCTTTCAGTTTTTTTAGTGCGTACCTGATAGTTCTCGGTGCAATCTCTGCTGTTTTAGAGATTTCCTTAAATGTTCGTGGCTGACCGTCTTTTAACAGGTTGTATACTGCAACTGCTGATGGTGGGAGGTGAATGTTGTTCACAGCGTTAACGGGCCTCATGAATATTTGTTAACAGTGTGAATTATTAAAGTTTTTGGTTTGTAAAGTATCCTTTGCAGACCCAAATACTTGCCTTTCACTCATTTGTGATCTGAAATTAGAAGGTTATCAGGCTGAAAGTTTAAAGACAGGAATTTTTGTATCTCATCAAAATTTGGTGGTAATATTAAATGTAGCAGTAATCTGCCATTGGATGGGTGGATTTATTGACACCTCCCGGTACATTTCCCTTCCCCTGTTTGTTTGCCTTCGCAGGATAATTTTCTTCACTTCGATCACTCGCTGTTGTTTTTGACTTCCACTTGGTCTGTTTATATACCTTTTTTTGCTGTTTGACAAGTCTTTAAATAGAGATGTTAAATAGCAGATTTTAATTGATTATACAAATTATATTCAGGTAGTCGGTTTTTGCCTTTCATTTTTAAAATTTCTAATCCTGGTTTTCAGAAATTCAGGATGAACTGATCGATAGTGAACTCTAATTAAATACAACATCCCGACTCACAACTGATTTTTCAGACTGTGCCCGCCCCGGACATGGTTAATGTCTCTCTCTCCAATGCAAATGATCAATATTGTCCAGTGGCATTGATCAATACTGTCCAATGGGAATGGAGAACTTATTTATGATCCAGGTGCATTCCTATATTATATGATCCTGATAGATGAACTCTCAAAGATTGTCGGGTCACAGAGACATAATATAAAAAATCGCAATCCAGGGATAATAAGACAGGATCTCAAAAAAGTAAACCCAATAGAAAACTTTGCCATTGTAATATCCGGCATCAGGAGATGCGGCAAAAGCACTCTTCTTCTCCAGTCAATGAACAGAGAAGAGAAATTCAACTACCTTAATTTTGAAGACCCACGCTTAAGCGAACTTGAATTAAAAGATTTTGAACTGCCTGAGGAGGTTTTTGCACGGGATTCCGGGGAAAATGACCTCTATTACTTCGATGAAATTCAAAATCTTTCCGGGTGGGAATCTTATGTCAGATATCTTCTGGATAATAACAAAAAAGTGATAATTACCGGTTCAGACGCATCCCTGCTGAGCAGAGAACCGGGAAGCAAACTCACCGGAAGAAACCTGAGAATGGAACTTTTCCCGTTTTCATTCCGGGAATTTCTGGATTTTTCAGATCTGAAAGATTCAGAGGATTCGTTTCATAAATATCTCTTTTTGGGAGGTTTTCCTGAGTTCTTAAGAACCGGAATGGATGAAGTGCATCAGAATCTCCTGTTAGATATCATTGCAAGGGATATTATTTACAGGCATAATATCAAAAATCCGGAAGTTATAACTGAGATTGCTGTATATCTGCTTGGAAACATATCAAGGGAATTCACTCTTTCAAAACTTAAAAAAACATTTACATCCATAGGCTCAGTCACTACTCTTTCATCTTATCTGGATTTTCTAAAAGACGCCTACATCATCTTTACTCTGCCAAGATTCAGTTATTCTTTAAAAAGCAGGCAGATTAACCCGAAAAAAGTATATGCTATAGACAATGGCTTTATCCGTGCCAATTCCATTGGATTTTCAGATGATTACGGCAGACTTCTTGAAAATCATGTATTTCTTGAGCTTAGAAAAAGGTACAGGGAGATATTCTATTTCAGAGAAAATGGAGAATGCGATTTCCTGGTCAAAGAAAAAACCAGGATTACAAAGGCAATTCAGGTCTGCTATGAGGTTAACACCCGTAATAAGGAGAGGGAAATAAACGGGCTTTTAGAGGCCATGGAGGCGTTCGGCCTGGATAAAGGTTATATCCTCACATTTAATCAGCAGGACGAAATAATTTTGGGAGACAGAACAATATCCATAATTCCGGCACGGAAATTTGACTATTAGTGGCAAACGTTTCTTTTTGAACTAATGGTAAACGCAATTTTGTGTTTCACACCGCCATTCCCCTCTTTTTTCAGGAACAAACTAATGGCGTAAATAGTTACAAAAAATATAAGGTTCAAAAGTCAGAAGTCAGAAGTCAAAATTCAAAATTCAAAATTCAAAACTCAAAACTCAAAAGGCCATACACTCCCAAACCTTAATCTTA
Organism: Methanobacteriota archaeon; assembly: GCA_034659935.1. Classification (GTDB taxonomy): domain Archaea; phylum Halobacteriota; class Methanomicrobia; order Methanomicrobiales; family Methanomicrobiaceae; genus DAOVRB01. Next base: position 60,353 of record JAYEIC010000009.1, read on the forward strand.
ATGCCACAGCCCGACA
>JAYEIC010000010.1:0-6004 GCA_034659935.1 Methanobacteriota archaeon
TTTCAATAATTCCTCTGCCCATTTTGTCAGATAAATAGTCTTTAAGAACAGTACGGATCTCTTTTTCAGTTTTATTTTCAAGTAATAATTCACAGGTTTTATCTATCCATTCCAGCCGGACTGCCTGTTTTATTCCAATCATTTCATGGCGCTTCATTGTTGATCTCTCTTAAATACTGAAATAAACGGTACAATTGTTTCATCTATTGAAATTCCGCCGTGAGTAACCGATTTCGTTCCCTTTGTCGTAAATGATGAATTTTTCGAAGCAAATAATGGATAATAATCTTTGGGAAGGCCGGGAGTTTTCCATTCAATTGCGGATGAGTATTTTTTTGCAACTTCCTTGCAGAGTATCTGATCACCAAAAATTCGTACACGTTCACCTTTTAATCCTGAAATTGAACCTTCTGAAGGCCTGCCTATACCTTCACTTTCGATATTGCCGTGATCAGACGTGATCCATATATCAAAATTATTATCCTGAAGATATGAGATCATTTCGTTTAAAAATCCCATTTTACACCACTGCTCAATCTGATTGTGCATTCCTTCTTCTCCCAGTTGCATGCCGTGCATAATATTGTCAATTTTGTTAATTACAAAACCTGCAATTAATGTTTTTTGAGGATTAAATACGGATGTCAGATGTTCCATAATATTTTTATCCAGCAGGCCTTTTTTATATGCAATTTGTGAGTTGCCGATTCCTGAGTTTTCCCAGTAATTTTTCCATGATTTTGATTCCCCTGATGTAGTGTTGATATGATCAGAGAAATAGAAAGGGATTTTTCCTGAAAATATTGCCTGACGTGAGACACTTGTCAGTGTGGGTATCCATGCAAATGTACAGTTTTCATTAAAGTCAAGAGATGGATTTTGAGACTGTAATACTCCTTTTACTGAAAACCACTGGTTAAGGGATAATCCATCAATAACAATTAATGCAATTTTTTTTGATGAATTATCTTCACGTTGCCGCTGCAAATACCGGGGTATCTGATTTACTATAACAGGTGGCATCGGCGGGAGGTTAATGAGGCTCTGATAGCGTTTCTGAAGCCATTCTGAGAATAAATTATTAACTGTATCCGATAATTCTGTAAATTTTTTACGGATTCGTGGACTGACTTCAAATTTTGAGGAGTTTTTGCCATAAATCAGAGATTTAAGTCTGGCATAATCTGATGCAAAAGAGAGCCATTTTGAATGGATACATTCGGGTTTTGGGATTGAATCTTCAAGATTGAGGAGTCTTTGTTCTATACGTGAGATGAATTCTTCCTGTGTATTGTCTTTGATTCCAAATTTAATCCATGTATTTTTTAATTTTTCGCTGTTTAGGCATGATACCGGCTGTAATTTTCCTTCGGCAAAGAGATCATCGATGTATATTTTTACATCTTTGTCATCAAATGGTATATTAACCGGCCCGGGATACTTCAGACCATATGTTTTCTCTTCAAATCTGATTATTTGCGCGCCCTCATCTTTGAGATAATTGTATGAATCTACAAATACGGGCCATCTTTCCTGTAAGAATTCATAAAATGATTTTTTTTCAGAGAATAATAGTTCGAGAGGCCATGTAGAGAATTCATCTGACTTTTTTAGTGATTTTATAATCCGCTGATTGAGTATATACGGTAATTCTATCCCGGAGTAGTGGATACGAAGAAGAACATTCAGGAGTTGTGGAATTGTTTTTATCAAATCCGGATTTATTTCAAATACATTTTCCAGAATAAAATCCCTGGTTGCGTTATCTCCTATTCTTTGTGTTAAACATTTATTTTGTGATTTAAATAATTTTTCAAAATGTGCTTTATCCAGCTTTTCAATAACAGGACTGCTCAGATTTGGAAATATTTTATTTATGCTGAATGATAAGGACCGACCTGTTACAAAAATATCATACGGCAGTTTTTCAAGATCAGATTCCTGCGTTCTTAAAACAACTACAAGGTCTGTTTTTAGTCCTCTATCCCATAATGATCTGTATTTTGTTTCGTATGCATACCTAAATGAGATGGCGTCCTCGTATTCGATTATGTCAAAGCCTTTTTCTCGGAGTTTTATTACGAGTACCTCTTCTGTGAGCAATCCGTCGGGATCTGCTACCAGTGTCAGTTTGCTGACATCAGTTATAAATTCATTAAGTATGCTGTCACGCCACCCCATTTTTACTCCCGACCCTTATTTATTCTTAGTATGATTAGCGGTTTTAGGTTTGGAATAATTAATTCTGCGGAATTAATTTCCGTTTGCCATAATTCATGTTCTTTTTGCAGTTCTTTTAACCTGTAATTACGCACCTCAGGAAGTCCTGTCTTTTCAATCGCTCTTTTTCTGGCAGAAAATGATGTATTGGCACGTATCTTTTCAGTTTGAATATGTTGTTTATGCTCTTCTTTTAATTCATTAAATATTTCTTCACCGGACAATTTTGCTTCGTGAATTAGTTTTCCGGTGATCACTGTTGATGTATCGATGTCAGACACAGTCAGGGTATTGTAGTACTTTGACAGGAGGCAGTCCCATATGAAAGATGCGGTCTGTCTGAAGCTCATGTTATCTTCAGACAAAAATACAGGGAGATATTTTTTCTTTTTTGACGGGATGAAACGAAGTGTCTCTATATTATCATCCGTTTTTTCATACGAAAAACTGATTTCAAATAATCCCCAGTAGCCGGATACATTTTCCGGCAGATCAGGGATATATATTTGCGGTACCGGTTTATCCGGAATACATTCGGGAATATCAGAAATAATCTCCCTGATCTGTTTTTCTTTGGGTGTGAGGAATACCGATCCGTATTTTTGAGTTTTTCCCGACTCTGAGAAGACTGCATTTTTGTATTCTGTTCCGTCCGGCCAGGTAAGGTTCCATGAATCGACAAGCTGTTTTACGCTTCCATTGTGCGAGAGGAGATATGAGATTGTCATTCTCTCAATCCAGTATGAAAACGGATGACTGCCTGTTTTCTTTGATATTTCAATGTCAGGAAGATCTGATATGCTGTTTATGACCGAGTGTTTTTTGATATCTTTCATTTCGTCATGAATTTTGGAAACCGCCTGATTTACTGATGATTCTATTGTCTGAGGATTTATGATCGTTTCTATGAAGAGGTCTTCAAATATCTCTCCTGCTATTGCAGAGTCTAAAACATCTCCGGTTTTATTGACACCGAATTCTTCATAGATGATTGCAAGTTTTTCTTCCAGTACTTCTCTGACTCTGAATTCGACGGAGTTTTCAAATACAAAATTTATTGCTTTTACTGTGTGTTCCTGACCAATTCTGTCAACCCTTCCTATTCTCTGTTCGAGCTTCATCGGGTTCCACGGGATGTCATAATTTATTACCACATGGCAGAACTGAAGATTCAGACCTTCTCCTCCTGCATCAGTAGAGATTAAAAACTGTGCATCCTGCATGAATTTATCCTGTGCCCGGTTTCTCTCTTCGAGAGACATCCTGCCGTTCAGGATTTCAGCGGAAAATCCCCTGCCTGTCAGGAATTTAAAGAGCATCTCCTGTGTTGATATGAATTCCGTAAAGATCAGTATTTTTAGATCCGGGTTTTGTTCTTCGGTTCTTAGTTTGTATATCAGATCTATGAGTGCTTCTGCCTTTACGTCCGGTCCGGTTTGCCTGCATTCGTTTGCAAGTGTTAAGAGTTCTTTTACTTTGCCGGATTCATTGCTCAGTCTTCTTTCTCCTGAATTTATTACTGTATCAAGGAGTTCCTGTCCGTCCATATCATAGATTTCATCAGTTATCTCTGATTCATACGGTCTGTTTTTTTCTGACAGATATGTGTACGGGGTATCAATTTCTGATAATACTTCAAGCCGGTGTTGCAGTGTATTTTCTATTGCAGCAGTACTTGATGTGACAAGTCTCTGCATAAGTACCATTAAAAAGCCGATATATTGTTTCTTTTCACTGATTGCTTCATTGTACCCGATTTTTATATATTCTGTTACCGCTTCGTACAGTTCCTTCTGCCTGTTATGGTGATCCAGCCATTTTACAGAGTATAATTCGGTTTTTCTCGGTTTGAAAAGAGGCCTGCCCTCAGAGTCGATTGCATCTCTTTTGATGGTTCTGATTACGTATTCCCCTACTTTTTCACGGGTTATACTTTCTGAATCAGGGAACATCTTCTGGTCCAGAAGTGATATCAGTCTAAAGAATGATTCTGTCTTTCCCTGATGCGGTGTTGCAGAGAGCAGGAGAAGATATGGTGATGATTCAGCCAGACCTTTACCGAGTTTATAGCGCGCAACAAGATCAGTGCTTCCTCCCAGTCTGTGTGATTCGTCTATTATTATTAAGTCCCATCCGGCGGTGATGAGGTCTTCGAACCGATCTTTGTTGTAGAGACTGATTCTTTCCTTTGACCAGCCTTTCCGTTTGTCCAAAGGTTTTACCGAGTCCATCGGGGTGATTACCTGGCTGAATACTGTCCAGGGATTGATGTCTTTTTGGAATAAATCAGAACTTATCCCGCCTGAATATATACTTTCAATTGAAGGTGCCAGTTTTTTTAGTGTTTGTATATCTTTGGGTAGTAAAATGCTGAAATCTTCATTGAAGTGAGTTTTCATCTCTGATACCCATTGTTCTGTCAGACCTTTCGGTGCAACGATAAGTATCCGGCGGATGAGTCCCCTTAGTTTTAATTCCCGCATTATAAGGCCGGCTTCGATGGTTTTTCCAAGACCCACCTCGTCTGCAAGGAGGTATCTTATTCTTTCATTTGATACCGCACGGTTAAGGGCAGTGAGCTGATGGGGCAGGGGGATTACGTTTGATTCGACCGGTGCCAGGAGAATTGTTTTTCCTTCGCTGTCCGGATTTCCTTCCAGGATATCTGCAAGCTTTGCCGCCAGTGCGACATATCTGATATGGTATGAACTGATCTCTGCAAATTCTCCGGTTAATGGTTTTAAGGTCTCTTTTGGGACGGTTACAATAGTGTTTTTGTCAGGAAGAATAACCCGGCAGGTGATGTTTCCCCAGAGTTCGTTTTCTTCAAGGAGTCTGCATGCTGATTTGTGGGTTGTGCTGTAGAGCCATTCGCCGGGTTTCATGGTTTTATTCTTAATGGTTTCATTTTGGTTATCGGAATATATCAAATTAATTTATTTTTGAAGAGGTGTCTGAATTTATTATATTCACTCCCCAATCCTCGTCACAGCCTGATCGTACCACATCAGAAGTTTCGGATCCTCTTCCAGCACCTTTACAGGAATCCTCTTTGCCACATCAATAATTGTCTGATATTCCTTCTCCTGCCATGCCTTCTTAAATCCGGCCCTGACTGCTTCAATCCTGAAGAGTTTCAGCTTTTTTGTCTCCTTCTTATACTCTTCAAATTCCCGGAGAAGTGCACGCTCCCTTAGCTTTTCAAGATCAGATGCATGGTTTGGATCAGGTACATACCATCTGTCTCCCGCCTTCTTTTTAATTGAGATATGGTCATCGGGCAGTCCCTTAAAGTCCTTCCAGTTCGCCCTTAAGTACCTGACAATCTGTTTTGGAACATCGCCCTTCCCATCATACTTCAGGAAATTCTGTTCAAGCAGAACAGAGAGTTCAAGACCCTTCTCGTTTTTGCTCCATCCCCTCTGTGTCTCCTGTATAAATTCCGGATGGATCTCCTGAAATGTCTTTGGCCTCTCTTTAAAGTGCAGTCTTAACCACTGAATCGCAGATGCCTCATCAGTAACAAACAGTGTGGTCTGTGCAATTGATGCCCCGGCGAGTTTCTTTTTGTCGTACTCCGACACCTGATTTGGCAGGAAGTACATGCCATCTCTTTCGATGAATCTCTGGTGAAGCCCAAGCTGAAAGTCCGGGCTTGATATCGGCACCATGTATCCCTTTCGTACATAATATGCCACCATCTGGTCAAAGAGAATCCTCGGATCCCTCTCAGGGATATTCACAAGTTCCCTGCCCTGCATTTTGATCACCGGAAGATACTTCA
>JAYEIC010000011.1:0-5894 GCA_034659935.1 Methanobacteriota archaeon
AAAAACTCTTTTTCAGGCAGAGACCCGCTAATCAGTGCCCCTGAACCATTTTATCAGAGATCACCACTGAAATCAAAAACTTCAGGTTTCATAGTCTGCAGATCAACAACAACTGCCATTGCAGGTGTTGGCTGGATATTCATCTGTTTCTGGAAACTGGTCTGCGACTGCCATGTACCGGGGTTTACACAGAGAACACCACGGTAATTTACAATTCCACTGATATGCACGTGACCTGTGAGGAGAATCTCCGGTATCGGATCGATAATCATCCTGTCCTCTTTTGTAGGAAATATGGGTGTCCTCATCCCATAGGTGCAGGTTAAGTTCCGCCGGATGAGCATCTCCTGCATCATCACTTCAGGATGGGTGTATGTTGCACCCGGAATCATGGAGATCATGTCATCATAACTCCGGCCGTGGTATAACAGTACCCGGACTCCCTGCAGGTTTACCATGGCCGGATTTTCAACGAGGGTCACATTATCAGGGAATTTACGAATGAACTCGCCTGCTAATGCAGGCTGGGGTTCGGCTCCTCTCACGGCATCGTGATTGCCGGGCGAGATTACGATCTCCATATCTGAAGGTAACGCACTGAGCATCTCGCCAAAGGCATCGTACTGCTCGTAGATATCCGGAATGGTAAGTTCCTTCTCCTGCCCTGGATAGATACCGATTCCATCCACCAAATCACCTGCGATAAGCAGATACCTGGCATCTGATTCAGGGAGCCAGTCTGAAAAACTGTCCCATGCCTCTGTGAGAAACGTGTTACTGCCTACGTGTACGTCAGATATCATTACAACTTTGCCGGGGGTTTCACTTTTAAACGGGGCATGGTTTATCGGGATATCCGGGCGATGGAGTGAAGATGCAAAGAAAAGGTTGCCGTCGTTTGAGAGTTGTCCTTTTACTAAGATAACCTCATCAGGAATGAGTTTCTCTGCATCTTCAAATACATCACGTTTGTTGTTGAATAATACATTAATAGTATCAGTAGGATCCTCAAGAAGGGCCATCCTGTGTCCTTTTCCAGTGTTCCTGACTTCCACAACCATGCCGGTAATTGTGCAGTCTACCTGCCGGTAGCGTGTTGTCTGGGTGAGTGCTGATATGGGGATGGACTCACCTCTGCTTTTGAGCATACCTGAAAGTTTTTCGTAACGGTTTTTGAAGAAATAGGTAAAATCTCTGAAATCCACCCCGCTTTTTGCTATTACTGCCTTTCCGTATATCACATCAAGATGCGGATCCGCAAGAAATCTCATCCCGTCTGTCTCTGGTTTCCAGCCAGGGATATGGTGCGGGAGAACTACCAGTGCATCAGGCGGGACGTGTGTAAGAATTTCATCAAAGAGAGACGAAGGATTGTCTGATTCTCTAAGATAGCGGACCACATCAGGATGCACCTGAAGGTTTGTCCCAAGGAACTTCTCCACAATTTCTGTCTCCCCTAACATTGATTATAAAATTGGTATTCTCAGTATAGTGTTTATTGGTTACGCTAGCGGAATGATTCTAAAAGGCTGCCTGATTCCAGACAAAAAGTTAGTATTAAAGTGATGGGAGTGACAAATTACCAGATACAATGAAGGACTCAGGAAAAGAGAGGGATGGCGACTCTGTAATCAGGGAGTTTATGAATAGTGAAGAACCAGCCATCTGTTTTGCAAGAGATATACTGTGGGTAATGGCTGTTGTGAGCGGGATTGCACTTGCTCTTTTCCTTGTTTCCGGGACATGGCCGGCAGTTGTGGCCATCGAATCCGGAAGTATGACCCCCAATATGAACGAAAACGATCTTGTCTTTGTCGTGGCTCAGGACAGGTTCGGTGAACTTACCACCTGGGCAGAGGGACAGAATATCAGTTATGCACCTTTTGGCACGCACCCTGACATGCAGGGGAATATGCCGTATGGTGATGTAATCATCTACCAGCCGAATGGTGAGAGTTCAGTTCACCCGATTATCCACAGGGCCTTAGGATGGTACGAAGGCAGCCCGCACGCAGGCTATATCACAAAAGGTGACAATAATCCGGTCATTGACCAGCGGACAGGTTTCAATAGCATTGGTCAGATTGAACCGGTCAAAAAGGAATGGATTGTAGGAAAGGCTCTCTTTTCCATCCCGTTTGTTGGGTATTTCCCGTTACATATTATTGAGTTTGCAATTATCGTAATTCTGCTTATGTTTGCTCATGAGTATATTATGAAAAGACGCAATAAAAACAAAGATACGAAAAATACGAAAAAATAATACAAAAAACAGAAACGGTGAATGAGAATTATGCAGGAACTACTTGATGATGTACTGGGCGGACACAGACTGACAGAGGAAGAAGCACTATTACTCATGAAAGTGAAAGGCCGGGATGTATGGGAGGTTACTTCTGCGGCAGACCGTTTAAGAGAGGAAAAAGTGGGCAATATAGTCACTTATGTCAGAAACCAGAACATTCACATCACAAATATCTGCAAGAACCTCTGCGGATTCTGTGGGTTTGGGAGACCGGCAGGGTCTGAGGGTACATATATTCACGGAAAAAAACAGATCCAGCAGATGGCAGCTCTTGCAAAAGAGAGGCAGGTCACTGAAGTCTGTCCGCTTTCAGGTGTACACCCGGATTTTACTGTACAATACTATGCTGATATGATCGCATGGGTGCATGAGGTGATCCCTGAGGCAGATATTCACACTGCAAGTCCCGAGGAGGTGGCATATGCAGCAAAACAAAGCGGCATGTCAACAAAAGAGACTCTTGAAACATTTATTGAGGCAGGTCTCGGAACATTGCAGGGCACTGGTGCCGAGATACTGGTTGACAACGTGCGGTCTGCAATCTGCCCAAAAAAGATCAATACAGGAGAATGGGTGAGGATTATCAAAGAAGCACACAATCTTGGCCTGAAATCCACTTCTACCATCATGTACGGTTCAGTTGATGATGAAAGAGACCGGGTTACACACTTAAAAATACTCCGTGACATACAGGATGAGACGGGTGGTTTTACCGAACTTGTGCCTCTCTCATACCTGTGCCGGAATACAAAACTGTATACCACAGGAAAAGTGCAGGGCAGTCCAACAGGCAGAGAGGATATTCTCATGTTTGCGGTTTCACGCCTCTTCCTTGACAATATCGACAATATACAGATTTCATGGGGTAAAGTGGGGAACAAGATGGCACAACCTGGTCTTCTTGCAGGAGGAAATGATCTCGGCGGCACTATGTTCTGTGATGACGTCTCCACTGATGCAGGCGGAGAGGAGTCTGACTATCTCAACCCTATAGAGATGAAACGCATTACAGGAAACATTGACAGGGAACTCAGAGAACGGACAACAGTGTATGAGATTCTCTAATCTGAGAAGGGACTGGATTGTTTCTGTGGATCTGTGTGAAATAAAAGAATACCCCTTTCATCAGAACTGCGCCTGAGACAACACGGGCCATCCGCATTTTTTGCAGACAAGACTCTGCCTGACACTGAGAAAATTAAAGTTTAAAGACCAGAAACTGACAACAAAAAGAGAGGAGATAAAAAATCAGGACGTTATGGGTGTTTTTTCCAGTATGCCCGGACCAGTCTGATCTCGTTGTATGTGTACCTCTCGCCTAAATGCTCTTTTAACATTTTTAAGCTATCCGGGCCAAACGTGGATATAGCTTTTATAACTGCCTCCTTTTTTACAGGGCTTACAATGTCATCAATTCTGATATCCTCACCTGAGAGGATGAGTGTTTCAATATGCGACCCGACGGTCTCTTCAGTGAGGTCACGCTTATCTGCAATCTCTTTGATTGTCAGACCTTCCAGGTAGAGTTCACGGGTTTTTTCAACAGTAGTGGTCCTGGAATTTTGTTTCCCTGCCAAAACAGCGGGTTTCTTATCCTGCCCTCTGCTGTTGTACCGGGCAATCTCAGAGAGAAAGAGATCCCCGAACTTTTTTAATTTTACTTCTCCCACACCCTTTATTTTCAGGAGGGCAGAAGGGGTCTCCGGCCTTTTGTCTGCCATCTCCCGGAGAGTGGACATGGGGAAGATGACATAGGGCGGGACGTTTTTTGCGTCTGCCAGCTCTTTTCTGACATTATTTAACTTTGTAAGCAGTCCTGCACCCGAACTGGCAGTTACATCACGTTTTGTCTTAACAGTCACAGCAGGTGTTGTGAGACAGACGTTTTCTTCTCCTGAGAGCACCCTCCTGCTCATGGGGTTTAAGACGACAACCGGGTAACGGTCGCCTTCCCGCGAGAGGTAACCCAGGCGTATCATCTCCCTGATATAAGACTGCCACTCGTCTTTTGAATGGTTTTTTCCGCTCCCGTATGTCTGCAGTTTTTCATGAGAGTGCTCAAGAACTTTTTTGTTTTTTGAACCCCGTAACAGGTCTGCGAGATATGAGGCACCGAAAGGCTGCCTGAGCTCTTTTATGCAGTTTATAGCAGTCTTTGCAATCATTGTCCCGTCAAATATCTCCTTTGGATTTTTGCAGTTGTCGCACGTCCCGCACTTTTCCTGTAAGAACGTCTCCCCAAAATAGTTGAGCATAAACTTTACGCGGCACAAACGGCTTTCACAGAAATCTATCATACTTTCCAGTTTTTTTGCGGCGACCCGCTTCTCAACACCGTTTGATATCTGGTCAATGAAGTACTTAAACTTTACACGGTCCCCACGGCTGTAGAAAAGTATACACTCAGCGATATCGCCGTCTCTGCCTGCTCTGCCGGTTTCCTGGTAATAGTGTTCAGGGCTTTTTGAGATGTCATGGTGGATTACAAACCTGACATCCGGTTTATCAATACCCATCCCAAAGGCGATGGTGGCGATGATGACATCAACATCATCTCTGATGAACTTATCCTGTGTTTTTGCCCGTATCTGCTTTGAGAGTCCTGCATGGTATGGAAGAGCTGAAATCCCGTTCCTCCTCAGACGGTCAGCTAAGCTCTCTACCGTTTTTTTGCTGTTGCAGTAGATGATCCCCGATTTTCGCCTGTTTTTGTTTAAGTACTCCAGAATCTGCCCGTCTGTATTCTGTTTTGCCCGAATTTCGTAATGCAGGTTCTTTCTGAAAAAACTCCCGATACATAGTGCAGGATTTTTAAGCTGTAACTGCTCTGTTATATCTTCCTGCACCATCGGGGTAGCAGTGGCAGTGAGAGCAATGACAGGAACACCGGGGAACTCCTTTGGAAGTATATTTAACTGCCTGTACTCGGGTCTGAATTCATGCCCCCACTGGGAGATGCAGTGAGCCTCATCAACAGCTATCAGGGAGATAGATACATTCTTTAAAAACGAAAGAAACGAGCGTTGCACCATCCGTTCAGGAGAGATATACAGGAGTTTTATCCGGCCACTCAGGACATCTGCCTCGGTCTTCTTCTGGGTTTTGTAATCCAGTGTGCTGTTTAAATATGCGGCAGAGACCCCGTTTTCCCTGAGTGTATCCACCTGGTCTTTCATGAGCGAGATGAGAGGAGAGATAACAAGTGCCATCCCGTCTGTCATGAGAGCCGGGAGCTGGTAGCAGAGCGATTTTCCGCCACCGGTGGCGATTACGGCGAGCACGTCACGGCCGCTTAAAAGACTGGATATGATTTCTTTCTGGTGGGGGAGGAATGTGCTGTACCCGAAGTACTTCTTGAGAACCGGGTACGCATCTTCTATCTCCATGTATTGATCTATTTGTCGGGCTGTGGCATTAAGATTAAGGTTTGGGAGTGTGAGGGTTTTTGAGTTTGAGTTTTGAGTTTTGAGTTTTGAATTTTGAATTTTGAATTTTGACTTCTGACTTCTGACTTCTGACTTCTGACTTTTGAACCTTATATTTTTTGTAACTATTTACGCCATTAGTTTGTTCCTGAAAAAAGAGGGGA
>JAYEIC010000012.1:0-860 GCA_034659935.1 Methanobacteriota archaeon
ACTCCGCTGTGCCGGAGGCAGATCCACAGCCTGGCCCATATCGCTGATAAGTGAGATAACATCGGCATCATCTCCAAAGAACGGCGGCGAAAAGCCATAGTCCTCCCTGATTTGCTGTGCTTTCTCATAGAGCACCCGAAGAATCTTCGCATCGAGGGTGTCCCGCATAATAAGGGTCCGGATGTGCACCTCACGCTCGGGTTGTCCATACCGATCTACCCGGCCGTTCCGCTGTTCGAGGCGATTCGGATTCCACGGCAGTTCGTAATGGACAATCTGGTTGGCCATATGCTGGAGGTTTACCCCCTCACTGATGCAGTCTGTCGCAACCATGATCCCGTGATCTGTCCTGATAAACGCATCCATCACCTCACGCCGATGCTTCTCGTTCAGGTCACCATATACGCCAAACACATCTGATGAACTAACACGCTTCAGTCGTTTCGGGATCTCCTTCACAAGATAGTCCAGAGTATCTTTGTAGCGGGTAAAGATGATAACCTTCTTCGGACCATAATATCCCCGCATCGCCATGTCCAGATAACCATCTTTCTTCGTGAGCTCCCGGAGTTTGCTGTCCTTTGCTGCGGTCACACTGCGTGCCTGCCGGATCAGATCCTGGAGATGTACTGCCTCCGTTTCCAGTGCCGAAAGACTTCCGTAGGTCACCTGGTCTAGGCGTTCGGATGCTTCCTCATCGGAGAGATCCTCTCCACTCTCTCCATCAAGAGCAACTGCTTTTGCCCCCTCCACTGAGATGGACTTCTCCGGGCTCTCGTCCTTTTCCTCTATCTTCTCCCTGATCTTTTTGAGCCGGTTGGTAAGTGATATCTGCAGTGCACGTGGCGAAGAAAGACCCC
>JAYEIC010000012.1:870-5777 GCA_034659935.1 Methanobacteriota archaeon
GCTATCGTCCGGACCACGGCCCGGTCGTCCTTTCTGGCTATATCCAAAAGTTCTGAACCGTAATCTCCAAGATTATTCAGACTCGCCCGCTCTTCGGGAAATGCCAGATCGACCGACACCTCCTTCTGATCACGGGTTGGAAAGGGATTGTCCTCGGCAGCGTTTGCCCTGAACCAGTCGACCACATCCTTTCGCCGTCGCTGGCAGACGTTGTCCTTTGCCGCTGCCCGGTCGATCACTGGTTCATGTAACGGACCGCTGACAATTCCGCAGTCGAGCATCCTGAGGAGACTGGCAAACGTATCGGTGTAGCCGTTATGAGGTGTTGCGGTGAGCAGAAGAAGGTGATTTGCCTTTTTGGCTATCTCTTTTGCCATAATGTGCCTCAGCATCGAGATGCTTTCCTTCTCGGTGCTCTGGTGCGGTTTTGCGGCGAGATGTGCCTCATCAATGATAACACAGTCCCAGTCCGCACTGAGAGCAAACGGACGGATCCGCTCGGATTTAATGTAATCGATAGAGGTGATGACACATGGATAATATTCCCATGGATTCATTCCCGGAGGAATATTCTTCTCAAGACCCCGAAGATGCACCGATGAAAATATCTCTGCATTTATCCGGAAGAAGTACCGGAATGCATCCCGCCACTGCTCCCTGAGGTTTTGGGGGCAGATGATAAGAATCCGGGATGCAAGTTTCCGTGACTGAAGCTCCGATGCAATAAGTCCTGCCTCGATCGTCTTGCCCAGACCCACATCGTCAGCAATGAGCATCCTGACCCGTGTTCCCTGATTAAGTGCCATGATGACCGGAGCCAGTTGGTATTCGGTTGGAATGACCGCACTGGTCTGAAGGCTCATCAATGGCGCTGTTCCGTGGATCATGGAATACCTAAACGCCTGGACCAGCAGACGGTTGGTGCCGACATCGCCAATCTTTTCCGGATTCGGTGGATTAATCTGCCCTTTTCTGATCTTCTCGAACGGAACAAAAAAACGATGGGAATCCATCGAATCACCGTCAATACAGGTTGCAGAAAGGATCTCTCCGCTGACGGAATCAACACGCCAGAGGCAGTCTCTCAATGCTACAATATCTCCAGAACGATACTCCATATGCTCACCGTGTGTAGAACTCTCCCAAAGGGAAAATTATTGAGTGAACGGTATTTTTTCAAACAAGATAATGAATTCTATTTTAATATTCCTCTTCCACGGTTTTCTGACTCCTCATATAGTATGTTTATTATTCCACAGCAATCCGACCACCGACGGCACGGAGTCGACCATTGCCTTAAGGAGTCAGGAGAGAGGATGAGCTGGGTAAGAGAGCAGAGGTTGAAAAGAGAAAGGAATACCCACTCCCAGGATGCAGAGTACGGATCCCGGAGAACCACCGCTGAATCAGATGCTTTTGTTCTCCTGTGAAACGGTTCGGAAGAAAGGGAGTATTATGCTGCCGGAATCAGAATTACTATGATCAGACTGCATGGTATCTCTGGAAGAGCACCTCTTCGAGTTCCATGAACCAGTCTGTTTTCTCTTCTCTGCATTTTTGTATAAATTCCCGAAGTACCCGTTTTACATAGTCCCGGTCCGACCGATCTAAATTTTTGCCGGTAATGGCATGTACCTGATCCTCCAATGATTTGGGGATGAAGAAAACAGAATGTTTTGGCTCCCATTTAGTCAGATGGAAATAATCTGACTGTGGGTCCAGAATGTCCTTTTTGAATCGCTTATAGGTCTGCTGCCGCAATTTTTTGAGATTCAGTGCGTCTCCGTCAAGACAGAGGAACATGACATACCGGTCGTCTTTTTCCTCATAAAGAACTGTAAAATTCTCGATGCAATTTACACACCCTTCCTCATCTTTGATGAGATAACGAAACCCTTTCCCCTTTGTCGGGCTGATAAAGTCTCTTATGGCATTTGCTTCAGGAGTTCGTTCTCTTGTTAAAGAGAGAGCTTCTTTCGTGATTGTACGAGGTTTTATCCCCCTTTCCTTCAGAAGCAGTGAGAAAAAATAGACATCATGAATTCCTTCACAAAGGATGACCCGTTTTTCAGGCATTTTTAGATGCCCCGAAGATCGAGATAGAGTTCGTTTACGACCTTTAGCCCTTCATCAGTGGTATAATCGAATTTTTCAATAGTTTCACCATCAGAAGTCATTTTTGAGACGAGCAACATCCCCTTTTCTTCTTCTGTCTCCGGGTATTCCAGTGCCCCCTGGATAAGATCATAGCTATGGGTTGCCATAAAGACCTGCACCTGAAGCTGTTTGCAGTAGGTAAAGAGGGTCTCAATAAGAAGGCTGAGATATCGTGGGTGGAGATGGTTTTCCGGCTCTTCGATAATGAGGATGCCGTTCTCTGACTGTAGAAGGTTGTGCAGGATTGTGAGAAGCGCAACGAATCCGTCACCATGGGCAGAGATCGGGATCTCTTCAATTTCACAGTCTTTACGGTAAAGCACATTCTTCTGGGTCAGACGCTCAATGTTTTTTACCAGATTGTGTTCTTTGATGAATTTTTCCAGCAGATGAATCTCTTTATCTCCGATTCTTTCTAACTGGAATTTATCGCTGTGAGAGAGTTTATTCACAGGCAAGGTGATTCTCTCAAAGGTTGTAGAGGACATATAATGCCCCCATATTGGTATCGCTGGTGGAAATAGCCGCATTCCCCCTGAAGTGCCCGGCCTGAAGTTCCCTGATGCATCTGCATACTCACCTGACATTTGGTTCAACTTTTTAAGTTTTTTCAGCAGTTCCCCCTTTCCGTCCGGAAAATAAGGAGTGATACCGAAGCTATCGTCAGAAATGGTGATGACAAAGTCAGTAGTATCAAAGATAATTGCCAGATACTGATCCTTGTACTCCTCATCGCCCTCGATAGTATCTGAAAACACTTCACTGATATATCCCCTGACTTTTGCATAACTCCCGGGATCTGCTTTCCGGCAGTCTTCCAGACTCTTATAGATGGTTACATGATTTATGTCCGAATTGATAACAGCCTGCGTTTCCTGATTTTTTATATTATAAGTTTCATTAGCAGAATATATTGAGGGGCTGATCACTTCACCGGTGGCATTGATATAGACAGCATCCAGAAGGGCCGATTTTCCGGTATTATTCTGCCCGGTGATGAGATTGATCTGGTGGGGATTATAGTCCAGTTCACCGATTGCCCGGAAATTTTCGATATGTAATGTATTGATTCTGGCCATCCTGATCACTATTTCGGTGTTACCTGTTTATATCCCTTTACCGGTGATCGTTGTTTGCTTCTTTGGGTTATTTTTCTTTATCGCTCCTTTCTCCATCACTGTGGTATCCGGTACTTACTTTCAGAACCTTTCAGATTTTTCATGCGATAAATTATAAGCATTTACAATCCTTACAATACGTACATGAATGCAACCAAGAGAATACCTGTCACAGAAGCAGTCTGGGCCGAGGTCTCGGAGTTAAAAAGACCCGGACAGACATTTAATAGTCTGCTTTCCGAGATGGCTGAACGTGAGAGAAAAATGCGCCTTGTTGAAGATATGAAGCGAATCGAAGAACGCGGCGATTTTGTGGAGATTAACTTTGACGCATAAAGTGCAGATTGACAAAACTGCACTGGCCTTTTTAGAACAGTTACCGGAAAAAAATCGCAGAGTTGTAAAAGAGAAACTAAAAATCCTGCATGATGATCCCTGGCCCGGAAAAAACGGAGATAAAGAACTTCTCAATCTGCCTGACTATAATCTGTACCGTATCCATATTGCAAGAAGCTACACCGCATTCTATCTCATAGACAACAATAACACAACTGTTACAATCCTGGAACTAATGACCATCGAAAAGGCACATAAAAAATACGGCAGGCTTTAGCCTTAAGTCTGTATTTTTGGAAAATATATTGTTTAAGGGCAATAATTGAGAAATATCATATTGAAAAGTGATATTGAACCAATATCGTGATATAAAGTAATATTATCTTAGATGGTTATAAATAAGATTTCGAGGAGTAAGCAGTTGAAATATGAAAATTACTATCATCTATGACAATACTGTTTTTCGGAAAGATCTTCAGGCAGATTGGGGTTTTTCCGCATTAGTGGAAGTTGAAAATGTTCCCGGTATATTGTTTGATACTGGGGGAAATGGGAAAATTTTGCTCAGTAATATGGGAAAATTGGGAATTGATCCGTCCTCAATAGATGAAGTTTTCATTTCACATTTCCATTTTGACCATACAGGAGGGCTAACTGATTTTATGGCCAAAAATAAAAAAGCAAAAATTTATGTTCCGTCATCTTTTCATGGATTAAAAGGAAGAAATGTGATTACCATATCTCAACCAACCAAAATTCATAAAAATATATTTTCTACCGGTCAATTAGAAGGAATTGAACAAAGTATGGCTGTTAAAACCGATAAAGGAATTGTAATTATTGTTGGTTGTTCTCACCCTCATATGGGAAATATTCTGGATACTGCCAGGCAATTTGGCAAAATCTATGGAATCATTGGAGGACTCCATGGGTTCAGTGACTATGAATTATTTGGGGATTTGGAATTACTTTGTCCCGTTCATTGCACCCAGCACATAGCCGAACTTAAAAGACTTTATCCTGAAAAATATATTGCAGGCGGAGCTGGAAAGGTAATTGAGATTTAAATTTTCCTCCACCAAGATCCACTCCGGGGCTGCCCTGCTGCACTCTGCGATTATTACCCCTGCCAACTCCTTTCGTCGATCACCAGCACAGCGCCGATGGGGATGCCGCCTCAGGTCAGTCCTTTTTGGCTTCTTCGATAGCGGACTCCATGAATTCATCCGTTGACATATATTCCATGGAGAGTGATGGCAGGACTGATGTTGAATGGTGTGATCTTCTGCCGGGCAC
>JAYEIC010000013.1:0-23386 GCA_034659935.1 Methanobacteriota archaeon
TCACTGAAGCTGATGAGACAAACAACGTGTATTCTGTTGATAAGACAGTTGTAAACAATGGTTACAGGGGTAAGAGGTGGACAGACAGCACGAAGCCTGATATTGAGACTGTAATTGACTGGCAGGGTCCCGGCAACTGCCTCTATTCAGCAGGTGACAGTGTGTATAAGAGCGGGTATTCAGGATGGTCTGAGCCGGACTATACTGTGTCGTGGACAGACGCCGACCTCCCGGTACCGGCAGACGCTGTGACTGAAGAGACACGGCTCTATGTGTACTACACCTTTGATTACAAAGACACAATATCAAATGACAATTACACACTGGCTTTCAATGGTAATGACCTGACAGGCACTGAGGATGCGACGTATTCGGACAGGAAAGGTTTCGGTTCGTACAATTACAAGTCAGGCGCTCTCATCTACAATGTGACTGATATATTTGATTCATCCGGGAATTCTGCAATTTTCTCAAACAACGAGGATCTGAGCCAGAACAAGCAGATTTCAATCCACGGGTGTATGCTCGTCACCATATACTCGTACGAGGGAGCACAGAATATACAGGTCATCTTAAATGAGGGCTATGACCAGCTCTATGTGAACCCCGATTATCATGTTTCAGCTAATGAGACGTACGCATATGCACCGTTTGATTCTCTTAACTCCGAAAACGATGTTTGTGCAACGCTTGTGACATTCGTACCTGCAGGTATCGCTCCTGAGGGTGCATTATGGATAAACGGGGACAAAGTAGCTGACAATGCATGGAGTGCACCAGACGGTGCCCTGCACCAGATCGGTGTAAATTCCTTTGACGCGACAGAGCAGATCACAAACGGAGACAATATCGTGGCATTCCAGCAGACAGGAAATAAAGAGACGATGTTTGCTGCAAATGCAATTCTCATCCTCCGTTCTCCTGATGTGGTTGCACACCTAAAGAACGGGTGGAACTTTATTTCAACGCCCAGAAGCCTCATGGACGGGCAGAATACGGCAGAAGAAGTATTTTCCGGTGTCACAACCGGCGATTACCGCATCTACCAGTATGATGCCTCTGTAGACTCCATGGTGTCAATGGAAGCCTCAGATGTCGTACATCCACTTGAGGGTATCTGGGTGCATTCAGATGGTACGGCCGATATCCCGTTCTGGTTTGGTGATGAGGCGTGTTCACAGCCATATACAAAGACACTGTATGCAGGATGGAATTCAATAGGCCACCCCGGAAAGGAGAAGGCAGGTCATGAAACAGCCCTCAGCGCAACGTCTGGTGCATGGACACAGGTAACCGGTTTCAATCCGGCAACTCAGATGTACAATACTTCTGTTGTGAGAGGAGGCACCGGGATATACGGAGAAGCTGACAAATTTATGTACCCGACTGAAGGCTACTGGGTCTTTGTAAGCAAAAATACACAACTGACAACTATATGAATCTGAGAGGTAAACAGAGGTATTTATGAAACTAAAACTGATATCTGCCCTTCTCCTTATTTTTATGCTTGCGGGTGCGGTATCCGCAGCACCACTGATACCTATGGAATTCCAGGGTTCAGTGACAATTGACGGTTCATCCGCACCTGCGGGGACGGTTATTATCGCTAAGATTAATTCAATGGAAAGGGGACGGATTACAACAACAACTGCCGGTACATATGGCAGTTCAGGTGCATTCGGTGATCGCCTTGAAGTTCATGGGACAGAGGCAGACCGCAATAACAGAGCATCAGTCACCTTCTGGACGGGCGGTATAAAGGCAGATCAGGAGGTAGTATTTGAAAGCAGGGTCTCAGAGGTTCTGGCGCTCTCATTTGACTCCTCTTCACAGGGAGGCAGTGATGATACGCCTGTTTCGTACGGCACTTCCCCATTTAACCTGAATGAACTGAGCACCGGAGATGCCGGAGGCGGGCAGCAGAAGATAACAATTGACAGAAATATTGTTTCTTCAGAAGGTGCGACTCTCAGTACATCCGGAACAACAATAACGCTTACCAAAGAAAAGGGAAGCGGCTGGTCCGAATTTGTGATTGAAACCACCGAAGCGCCTACCGAAACGGCAGGTGAAATCAACGCAGTTATATCCGGAGTTACGGCAAACAGTGAGAGGGTTTCTGCTGATGTAGGCGGCACGACAGGGATTGTGGAGACGCACTTTGAGATTGAGATGAACCGCATGCCCGGCTCTGATGCATCCATTCTGTCTTCGGTTGCAAAAATGCCGGATTCAGATGCACAGTCTGCGTTCTCACTGATTGCAGAAGACGAGGGGAAAGAGATTGCTGATACTGCATACACCCTCAACCTGCAAAAGACAAACATCGTAAATGGTGAAGACGGGATTACCTCAGCAAAGATTGTAATGAAAGTGAGTGAGACCTGGGTTTCTGCGCATGGCGGACCTGAGAATGTCGTGATATTCAGATATGACAATGAGAAAAACCCGCCGGTTTCACAGAAACTTGCAGTTGAATGGTCAGGCCCTGTAAGCGGCATATATACATTTACAGCAGATTCTCCAGACGGACTCTCTGTATTTTCCCTTGCTGCGCTCGCTCTGCCAGGTGGCGGGGGTTCGTCACCGCCAGGAGGAGGCGGTAGTTCACCGGGGACATCTGACACAAAGTCTTCAATCTCATTTGACCCTGATAAAACCGTCATCCCTGACAGCACCACCGTTCCTTCTCCCACACTCTCATCGCCAGGGAATGTGCCGCCGGCATCTGATGGGGATTCTTCAGGTGAGATCGCAGATAACAGCGGAGAGTCAGCTCCTGATACTATGTCCGGGTTCCCGGTACTGCCCGTAGCGGGGGTAATTGCCATTGCAGGCATCGGAGGAGTACTGTATATCTTATCACGGAAACCGTAGCCGGACTGCGCATGAATTGGGAGAACAGAAGTGAACTACCCTTTTTTTCCCGCATCATGCCCGGTTTTGATATTTAACCTGAAAGAGAAGAGATAGCATTCTGGTGACCGGGCAGTCACCAGAGCAACTTTTTTTCAGGAGAGTTCATCGAAGCTAATTTAACACTTATGGGAAATATGTTAGTACAATGAGTGCCGAAAGAAAATTATTTCTCTTACTATGCATAGCCATAATTATCATGCCTGTGGCTGGCAGTCCTGCAGGAGTGATGCGGACCGTCACCGAGATTGACGGAGATGGTACGGGGGGTGCAGAATATCTTGTTACAATTACACCGCAGGGTATTGCGGCCGGAGGAGTTGTCGAAACAATGCCCGACGGAGTAGATTACACCGGGTCTTCCTCTCCTGAGTCGCATCTCCGCGTATCCGGAAATATGGTTGCATTCGTCATCTATGAGAGTGAACCCCTGACATACACAGTTATCGGTTCCGGAGATATCCCGGAGATAAGCGGCGTCTGGGAGGATTTTGTGACAGAAAAGAGAGGGATTGTTTCAGAAGGGGCCGTTTCTGCCCCGGCAAACGAACATCTGCCGGGTGAGCCGTCCGGTACTCAGCAGTCACCCGGCTTTGGTTTCATTCCGGTAGTGTCTGCCCTTCTACTTGCAGTTCTCGTCTGCATATGCAGGAGGGATTCCCTGTGAAATGTGTACCTGTTGCAGTGATTGTCATTCTCTTCTGCCTTATCATACCGGTCTCTGTGGGAGCAGACTCACTGGCCGGGGATGACAGTTCAGGGGATCTGGTAACTGAAGAGTATCTCTCAGGAGTTATCCTCAATCTCCTTGATTCACAGTATATGGGAGGAGACTGTAACAACCCCGGAAGGGATACTGTTATAAACGCTGCCTTTGTGTATGCCTCCTGGGGCGGCATGCCGCTTGTGATTACAGATTCGTCAGGAGCTGAGGTAACTCTTGACAGGCCCATCCGGCGTGCTGTCGTCTTTAACGGTGAAACAACAGAGACCCTGCGTTCGATCGGTTTTCCTATGGAAAGAATTGTCGGTATTGACAAATACACAAAGGCAGACACTGTTTTTTTCCCTGAATTTGCAGATACAAAGAGTATCGGGAGTGTATGGTCCCCTGACTACGAACAGATAGTGGTTCTCAACCCGGACACAGTCTTTCTGTATGGCACCAGCAGCAACTCAAGCTGCAATGAAATTGCAGAAAAACTCTCCTCCACCATCCCGGATGTGAGGATCCTGAGATTTGACTGCTTTAAACCAACAACATATGAGAGCGAAATTACGGCGTTAGGTGCTGTTACAGGAAGAAAAGAAGGTGCAGAAGATTTCCGTGACTTCTATCTCAGTGTCATGGAACCAATTAAGGAAAATCTCAGTAAAATCCCGGAAAATGAGCGTGTCAGGGTCTACTTTGAGACCTGGGTGGATTACAAGACTGGTTCTGCCGGCTCCGGTTACCAGGAGAAGATTACCCTTGCGGGTGGTGAAAATATTTTTGCAGACGAACCAACCGCTTATCCGGTGATAGACCCGGAGTCTGTTATTATACTCAATCCCGGAGTAATTATCAAACTGGTAGGATCAGAATCTCTCTCTTTTGGCGGATATAATGGCAATGACATAGATCAGATGGAGAAGACATATCTCAGGCTTTCAGAGAGGCCGGGCTGGAATAGTTTACAGGCAGTACAGGACGACCGCATGCACATAATCCACAATGATATATTCGGGGGCCCTGAGTTCTTTATCGGGACAGCCTACTCTGCAAAGTGGTTCTATCCGGAGATCTTTGGCAGTCTTAATCCAGGGGAGATACACAGAGAATATATAGAGAGATTCCAGCGTTCTGACTGCAATGCGGTAACTGACGGGGCGTTTGTATACCCCTGATTGCGGAGATTACAGATGGGTGAGAACAGTGACGATATAAGGCAGAAATATGCCTCTTTGCAGAAAAAACAGATCATATTTGGTGCAGGCCTCTTCGCTGCCCTCATCCTTTTAATCGGCATTGGAGTAACTCTTGGTTCGGCCGGGATATCGTGGGTGGATTCATACTGTGCGGTGCTTGCCGGGCTGTTTCCGGGCACATTTGAGGTCTCTGAACTTACTATGGTTATTGTCTGGGACTACCGGCTTCACCGTGTGCTCTTTTCTGTTGCTGCAGGTTTCGGCCTTGCTGTTGCCGGAACAGTAATGCAGGGGGTACTCAGAAACCCGCTTGCAAGTCCGTTTACTCTTGGTATATCATCTGCTGCTGCCTGCGGGGCCACAATCGCAATCGTGCTTGGTGCGGGTTTTGCAGGTGGCGAGTGGTTAATCGTTTCAAATGCCTTTATATTTTCTCTCCTTGCTGCCGGTGCTGTTTTTGCGATGGCACGGTCACAGGGCATGAACACGACGACGATGGTACTCGGCGGGATTGCGATCATGTACCTTTTCTCTGCTGTTACTTCACTTCTGCAGTATATTGGAACTGCAGAGATGAACCAGGCGGTTGTCTTCTGGATGTTTGGGTCCATGGATAAGTCTTCGTGGGGAAAATTAGGACTTGTAACCCTCATTCTCGTTGTTGTGATCCCATATCTGATCCTAAAGGCATGGGACATAAACGCCCTTTCTGAGGGTGATGAGGTAGCCACGAGTCTTGGGGTGAATGTGAAACATTCTGTAACGGCATTCATGCTCCTGAGTGCGTTTATCACAGCCTCAATAATCTGTTTTACAGGAACTATAGGATTCGTAGGTCTTGTTGCACCGCATATAACCCGGCTCTGTGTCGGCGTGGACCACCGCGTGCTCATCCCTCTTTCAGGACTGGTAGGCGCCGTTCTCCTCTTAACTGCAGACAGTCTCGCACGCACAATTATTGCTCCGACTATTCTGCCTGTGGGGATTATGATGGCATTTATCGGTGTGCCGTTCTTTATTTACCTGTTTATGACACGAAGGGGTGAAGGATGGTAACTCTGAAGGTTTCCGGACTTTCATTTGGGTACTCAGGCCAGCCTGTACTGGATAATGTCAGTTTTGAAGTTGGAGAAAGTGAATTCATTGGTCTTGTGGGGGCAAACGGCTCAGGCAAGACGACCGCTCTCAAGTGCATCAACCGTATCCTTCACCCTGAGGGGGGGGGTGTGGAACTTGACGGCAGGGATATAAAAGAGCTTGACCGTCTGGAAATTGCCCGCAGGATAGCGTATGTTCCGCAGTCAAATACCACAGTTTCCGCGGCAACGGTTTTTGAACTGATTCTGATGGGCAGGAGGCCGTACCTGAACTGGAAGGTCAGATCTGAGGATGAGGAGGCGGTCATAAACGCGATGGAAATGCTTGGAATTGAGATGTTTGCGTTCAGAAAAGTGAGGGAACTATCAGGAGGAGAGAGACAAAGGGTGATGATCGCCCGTGCCCTTGCCCAGGGGGCACCCCTGCTCCTGCTTGATGAACCCACAAGTGCTCTTGACATCCGAAACCAGATCGAGGTGATGGAACTGATACATGAACTTACAGAAGCAGAGAACATCTCGGTTGTCATGGCAATTCACGACCTGAATATGGCAGCCCGTTACTGTGACAGGCTTGTGATTTTAAATCATGGAAATATCCACTGTACCGGAACTCCGGGCAATGTCTTAACAGAGGAGGTAATCAGGGATGTATATGGTGTGGATGCGATGATTGGACAGGACATAGATGAGAACCCCTATGTAATTCCACTCCGTTCGCTTGGGAGATAAGTGGAGTGGTGGGGGTGCTCCTGTGAATACGCTCTGTTTTTCTACTGCTGCACTGTGTATGCAGGGGTAATGTTCGTTTCTGACCGGGCAGATCCCTGCTTTTGTGAAAACCGGTAAGAAAAATACGAGAGAAATAACCCATGCCCACATTTTACTTTTGATTGGCAGGGAATGAACAGAAAATGAGATAAAAAGATACTGAGACCAAGTCGGGGGAGTGTTTGCAATATCAAGAAAAGGTATCGTGAAGAAGGTCTTTTAGGGTACTTTGACAGAGAAACCAGGATCTGGTCAACCCAAAAATATACGGAACGGCATGATACTAACTGGATCAAGGTACCAGGTTCGCCACATTCCTTGTGAGTTTCACACCGCACCGTGTCTGACGTGGTGCCCCATGTCACAATGGGGATACAGGGAACAAATCCCGCAACGTTATTCCGTACGCAATGTATTATACCGCTTTACCCGTCGCACTTCTTCATTATAGTTCCAAACATATTTTTAAAAATAATAATTAAATCTGCCCAGTAAAGATGCAACTTTATCACTGGTTTTTTCATCTTTGCACAGTTGCACCTTACCGCCGGTTTCATCAAACAAACTATCAACAACATCAGGCACATCTGTCATTGCAAGCGGCGGACATTTGCATTTACAGTCATAACATTCAAGAATTTTGAAAAGTTTATAAACTTCCGGTGCCTCAAGGTTGTTTTCTTTTAACATATTATTATCAGAAAATATTTCATGCGGAGTACCTCCGGCAACTATTGTCTTATTGAGAACAAAAACCCGGTCTGCAAGTTGTGAAACGGCATTAACATCATGCATGGCGACAATGGTTGTAATTCCCAGATCCCTGTTTAATTCATTAATGAGGCCAATTATAATTGCCCGGTTTTTCGGATCGAGATTTGCAGTCGGTTCATCAAGAACCAAAATCTTTGGTTTCATTGCAAGCACAGTAGCAAGGGCTGCACGTTTTTTCTGCCCGTAACTCAGGTGATGAGGAACCCTGTCCTCAAAACCGGAAAGTCCCACTGTTGCAAGTGCTTTTTTTACCCTTTTTTTTATCTCAGACTGTGAAAGTCCCATATTTGACGGGCCAAATGCCACATCGTCATAGATAGTTGGCATAAATAGCTGATCATCAGGATCCTGAAAGAAGACACCCACCTTATGAATGCGTTCACTGATAGGCATGGTTTTAACATTCTTCCCGAAAATGTACACATTATCCTCTGAACTTTTTATAGAGCCATTTAAATGGAGAAACAACGTGGTTTTGCCTGCACCATTCTGCCCAAGAATGGCTATACGCTCCCCTTCTTTAATTTCAAGGGAAATATTTTCAAGTGAAACTGTGCCATCAGCATACTGATGGCTTAAGTTCTCTATTTTAACAGCTTTTTTCATGAAATCATCACCGGATAAAGATGCAGCCCGAATGCCAGACTTATGATAATAATTCCGGCAAAATAATCCCTGCCAGTTTTTAAAAACGGTGCAAATGAAACTGGTTTTCCAGTATAACCCTTTGCAATCATTGCCCTGTATACTCTTTCAGCCCGTTCGTAGCTTTTCACAAGCAGCATGCCAACAAGATTTCCAATTATTAATAAACCTGGCCGGTTTGCCCGGAACGTATAGCCTTTTGCCCTCATTGCACTCCATATGCAGATAAATTCATCAATCATGACAAAAATGTAGCGATATGTGAAAAGAAGTATCTGGATGATTGAATCAGGCACTTTAAGAAGAGCAAGTCCTTTAAGTGTAGTCTCAAATTTCTGGGACCCAAGCAGTGTTATTGTAAGAATGATGGCTGTAACCGACCGGATGGCAACAAGAAATCCAAAATAAATGCCCTCCTTTGAAATAACTACCAGACCAAAAGACCAGAGAACTGTACCGGGTACTGTAAAAGGCATCAGAATAAGAATAGGAATTATAAAAACCAGAATCACTTTTACGCGGTTTAGAATAAATTTCAGAGGAAGGCGTGATAATAAAAGAATTGATATAGCTATAGCCAGTGAAAAAACTGCCATATCCATCTTCTCTATAAATACAACAGAAAAAATCAGAATGGTAAATGAAATTATCTTTGTACACGGTTCTAAACTGTGGATCGGTGATTTTAGATTTGCATATTTATCTATATCAGGATAATACATCAAATTTCCTACTTATTTATAAATTATTATCCTGATTCTATTTGTTCATTTTATGAGCTTTATAAATCATTGCAATTCCTGCAAGGCCAGTCAGATACCCAAATCCGGCAATAATTTTTGCAAATAACGGAAGTTCAGCCCCGGTGGATCCTGTAGATGCACCATCCTTTAGATCAAGGTCCATTTTTGCACGGTGTCCCGTCTGTTCAACTTTGATGCTATACTGTGTCACCTCATATTCAGGTTCAAAAGTAAAAAATCCCTGGTCATCAGTCATTCCTTCCAGATAAATCTCCTTTTCACCATTATCTACAATATAAACGATTGTTTCTGCATCAGCCATAGGCATACCACCTTCATACCATGCCCGAATCATTACTTCATCGCCGGAATCACCGGTCAGGAAAGCACCTATAAAAGCTTTGTGTGCTGAAACAGGATTTATACAGGTAATGATGAGCAGAAGGACAACACAAAGCAATACAAATGTTTTCGTTCTTTTCATTTTTTTTCTCCTTTAAGTGGTTTTTCTCCTTTAAGTGGAATAGGAAGCAATTCAGGTTTAACACGGACAAGATAGCCTACCACAGCACCTGAAACAACTGCTTCTACAATCATAATTGGTATATGGGCAATTGCGAGTAATTGTGCAACAACGAAAAACTGGTCACCTGATATAACAAGTACACAGACAAGGCAGGCAACTGTAAGAATTATTGCAAGTCCTCCGCAGATACCACCCAATACAGGAAGTGATATCCTGCGTTTATAACCTGCAAGGAAAGTCAGGTAACAGATCAGGCCCGGCACACCGACATTAAGGGTATTGATGCCAATAACAGTAATCCCGCCATGCTGGAACAGAAGTGCCTGTAAAGTTAGCCCTATAAACATTGCAACGTAGCAGAGCGGGCCAAGTACAATCCCCAAAAGCCCGTTGAGAATCAGATGGGCACTTGAGGGAGGAATATCAATGTGAATCAGTGACGCCACAAAAAATGCTCCGGTCAAAACCGAAAGTTTGGGGATTTCGCTGGCAATATCGCCCCGACGGGATGCCCACCTGAGCGTTACTGCAAGAAGGACAATGGTGATAACCCACCCGGCAATTATTACCGGCAGAGAAAGTACACCGTCTGAAATATGCATATTATAATTCTCCGGATGATTGTTCTGGTTAACTTTTTTAAGATTTTATCACTCCCGTAAAATATGATTTAAGGGGAGTGAATCCCAAATTCAATTCCTTAGTTTTTCCTTACAGCAAAAAGAACAGCAAAAAGTACACCGATTGTTGCTATCACACCAAATCCCGGACTTACATGAGTTTTTGCATTTGTAGTTGTTGCAGAAGCGGACTGTGTGTTTTCAGGTGATGGTGGTGCACTGAGTGCTGCTGTGAGTTCCTGTGTCTGTTCAAGAACATGCTCTGCAACTTTTTCTGCTTCATGTGCTGCGTCATGTGTTGCGTCTGCATTTGCTTCGCAGCTTTCAGGCACTCTGAAGACAAGATCATGTACGTTTTCATGCTGGACCGTCAGTTTTTCATTGAATTCGTTACATTCTGCTTCAATATCACCGATTGTCTCTTCAATTGCAGCTTTGTTTTTCACCGGATCTGTGATCAATATCTGAAGTTCTGCGGACTTTTCCTGCATTGTAGATGCTATATCCTCAAGTTCATGAGACACCATATGGATTGTCTTTGCAAGGGCACGTATATCCTGATCAACGGTCTCATCTTTTACAATAACCTTGGTCTGCAGAAGTACAGCTTCGGAGAGTTCAAAAAGTTTATCTGAATCTTCTGAGATCTCTTCAGCAACTTTTTTAATTGAATCTTCACCTGCAGATACAGGCATACAAACCAGTGCGAATATCATTAAAAAGCAAACAAATGCCTTAATTTTAAAATTTAAATTTTTCATGGTAATCCAATCCATATAAATTCCAATAAGTTTTGTAATAAATAGTTGCTTTAAAGTAATAAAGTTTGCTTAATTAATCTACTTAATTTAAGTTATAACAATTTTATTTGATAAGGGGTAGATTATGACTTGACATTCATTTATTGGGGAAAAATAGTGAGACGACAGTCATCTTCAGCCATGGGCAGAACGCCCTGTCAACGTACTCAGTGCCTTTTCTGGAAAAGAGGTCCGGGAACTTGATTTTTCAGACGAACGCCTTTGCCTCATTCTCGAAAAAATCTCTGATGAAGAAGTCTGAAATTCAATCGAATCGCGACTGAATCAGGAAATACCTTCGCGTGTATGAGATTGATACACCCACCGTGCGTATTAATTACACAGGAATTTGAAGAATCTGTTTCTCTGAGTACATCTTTTGAGGATATTGATTATAGCCAAGACGAAAAAAGGATTTACGTCCGGTCTTTTTCCTATGCCAAAACCCAAAAGAAAGGACTGGACAAACGCATTCAAAAAGCCTTGTGCTGAAAGCATATTAGAGATTTTTGAGTATATTACTCTGACAATTGCTGTAATCAAAGGTAAAAACAGTTTTGATGACGGAACTCTCAGAACTACAACAGAAGGTATTAAACTTCTTTGTACAGATAAAGAAATCTGCAGAGGTATTTGCAGGAATCTCTGATCTGGGATCAAATACCAGCGAAACGTGAGTGATATAATGCCTACACTTGAAATTTTGAACGAATATCTGGATATTATCCAGAAGATCTTCAGATCGAGGCTGATGCTGCAGATCATGATCTCCCTGGGTGAGGGGGATAAAACCCTTGCAGAACTTCGTGGGTTGACAGGAAGTACTTCGCAGACTATTCTTCCGAAGATTCGGTTTTTAGAGGGAATACATCATATACGATTCCTTGACAATGCCTATCATCTTACCCCCCAGGGTGAAGTAATTTCATCGCAGATACGGGATTACATCAGAACAACTATCCTTTTTAGCAAAAATCCAAAATTCTGGTCTACACACTATCTCAAAGCTATTCCTCCCACGTTCCTGCGTGACATCGGCGACCTCTATAATTCCGGGATCGTTGAAACTTCCAGTACTAATATTTACTCTGTCCTTGAGTGTTTTTTTGAGATGCTGGAAGATACTGAACATATACACATCATCTCCTCTTTCATGAGTCACCCTCATGCAGATGCCCTCATTGCAAAGGTAAAAGCAGGGGTGCCTGTAGAGATGGTGGTAAACGCCGAGATTGCAGAAGAGCTCAGGAATGAACCGTTCCGGAGTAAAATGGAAGAAATTGCAGGATCTAATCACTTCAGGATCTATGTAGCACCCACACCTCTTTTAATCGGGTTGACGGTAACCGATTCTACCCTGTCCTTTGGAATGTGTATGGATAATGATTTAAAATATGATATCTCAAGCGATCTCTTCAGCACTGACAGGCTGGCCGTTGCATGGGGTGAGCGCCTCTTTTCTTATTATAAGGATTTATCAGAAGAATTTAGCATCATCTGACCCTGCACGTTGCTGTGAACTGACTTCTCCTGAATCTCATCAGGGTTTCTTTTATATTCATCGGATCGCTGAATATTCGTCGAACAAACTAATGTCAAATACCTATATCCACGGTAATGTATGTTCAGATTTGAGCATACCCCTGGAAACAGTGACCTGAATCTTTGGGCATTGTTTAATTATTTTATGTACAGCTCTTTGTACCTCTGCATTGCCGCCATATCAATGGCGTACGTGTCTTCTGTGCTGCAGGACATGCCGATATCTCTGGCGGCATGTCTGATCATGTTCCTTGTTACCTTTTTTAGTATACAACTTAAACAGAAAAACTGACGAGATCGAAGACGCAATCAACCATTCCGAGCGTTATGCATTCACGAAAAAGTATGCGAAGATTCTATTTTATTTATCCCTTGCCGCGTATGCTATTGCGTTTTTTATAGCCGGGATGTGTGGGATTACAGCTGTGGCGATCACAGCCATTCCGCTGGTGAGCGGAATTTTTTACAGCATACCACTTCTGCCCCGCGGGTTTAAGTACCGACGCCTGAAGGATATCCCCGTTGTGAAAAATTTCATTGTGGGACTTGCGTGGGCGATACCAATTGCACTTCTGCCGGTTGTATTCACAGGATTCTGCGCCGGGAGGATGACAGTCGCAGTCGGACTCTTCTTCTTCTTTTTCCTCTCATTTGTCAATTCAACGGTATTTGATATACGGGATGTAGAAGGCGATGCCGAATCAGGCGTGCAGACTATTCCGGTGATCATTGGTATACGGAGTACCAGAATTCTCCTGTCAGTGATGAACCTTATCAGCAGTGTGGTTGTACTCGTCTTCTGTAAAGGATACCTGTCACCTGTCGAAACAGCAATTATCGCCGGTATCGCAATTTATGTACAGGGCTATATTATTCTCTTTAACGGAAACAAACTCAACAGGATTATGTACGATCTCGTTGCCGACGGGCAGTATCTGCTGCTCGGGGGACTGATATGCCTGTCTTAGGTCTGTATACCATAGGAGGCAGGGTTTTTCATCCCGCCTCTTATTTCGCCGGATAATGTTGTCTGTTCTGAAAAATTGTAAGTGAAAAAAGAGCGTGGCTCTTCATGTCAGGACAGGTTCATCATATATTCATCAGATCACTTAATATTCGTCTGATCACTGAACATTCATCGATCTACTGAATATTCGCCGAACAAACTAATGTATACCGAAAGAGACAAGAGTAAATTGTTGCCTGGAGTTCACCTCATTTCACAAGGTCAGATGAACCCCTCGCTGCCCGGAGGCAAAACAACATCTACTTTTAGGTTACTTGAAGCTATTGTCTGGTTTTACCTCCGGTTCGAAAAAGGAGGATAACATATGAAAAAAATAATCGGAATACGGGCACTTTCTGTGCTCCTGGCATTGGTGCTGGTGAGCGTAGTGATTGTGCCAGCGGTGAGTGCAGAAAAAACAGCAAATATTTCAGCCTTTTTCAATGAAATGGGCGGAAAAGAAGTAAGTACAGGAGAATATCTGGAAGTTGTTAATCCAGATTATTTTTCAAGGCTTACGGAAGATCAAAAAGCACAATTTTATGCAATGAAAGTAACCGTGCCTGATCTTTCTCAGGATGTCACAAAAACATCCGGTAAATGCGAAGCGAAAGGAACTTCCCAAACAAAAAGTATTATCACCTATTCAGTATGGAATACTGTTGATATAGGTCCCATACCTTATGGAATAAACTGGTTCGCTAATTCAAGAGCTTCATGTATTTTTCCGGATATGCATGTTACTGCTCAATTGTTCTACAGTAGTGATGAAAATTCATGGTCTCAGGTGGATACTGGATCTGCTAATGGATACTGGACCAATTTTGTAGAAACACTCAAGGTAAAATGGTTCCCTTCACAAGGTTACTATAAAGTAGTATCCTCCCATTGGGGTACATTTCCAGCTGGAGCAATCCCACAGGCCTATAGCCAGATTCTTCAGACGGGATCCATGTATTATTCATGAACAAAAACAGGGGTATTAAATACTCCAAATTGCATTTTTTCATTCCAGATCTTGTTTACATCCGGGTTTCCCAGAACAATCAATAAAAGAGTGAAATCTCCATTAACACATATTTTAAATAGATGGTACATATGGTGTCAACCTGATATCGTATTTTGTTGCATTCTGGAAGCACAATTTTGCCTCATCATTCTTATTTGTATTTATCAGAATAACTCCTTTCAGATACCAGGCTAGCCCGTATTCCGGGTTCAGTTCAAGCGCTTTATTGCAGCTTTCCATCGCTTCATCGTATTGATCATAATAATTATTGTAATCGTAATAATTATTGTAACACATACCTCTAATACACCACGCTGTAGCGTTATTCGGGTCTGATACGACTAATCTATCATAATATTCCTGACTTATATTCTGTTTTTCCAGAAATTCTTTCGGCGGCGTCATATCCGGATTTTCGGTATCAGTGATACAGCCGACAGATACGCAACACAGGAATAACACTGCAACAATTCCCAGTTTTTTCAGCATCCGATCACTCTGGATAATCACCATAATAGCCTATGTGAAGAGACACTATTTAACATGCATGTCCTAATCGTCCAGCTAAACGGGATTTGAATGTTGAGCGGCGATGGTGTGAGATAAAGGCGAGGTATTGCAAGCTGCTCCGGCTTCAGGAAGACCCTGGAGAATTACAGAATTCATGCGCCGGGATCTGTGGAATTACGGCTGTGGCGATCACAGCCATTCCGCTGGTGAGCGGAATTTTTTACAGCATACCGCTTCTGCCCCGCGGGTTTAAGTACCGACGCCTGAAGGATATCCCCTTTGTGAAAAATTTCATTGTGGGACTTGCGTGGGCGATACCAATTGCACTTCTGCCGGTTGTATTCACAGGATTCTGCGCCGGGAGGATGACAGTCGCAGTCGGACTCTTCTTCTTCTTTTTCCTCTCATTTGTCAATTCAACGGTATTTGATATACGGGATGTAGAAGGCGATGCCGAATCAGGCGTGCAGACTATTCCGGTGATCATTGGTATACGGAGTACCAGAATTCTCCTGTCAGTGATGAACCTTATCAGCAGTGTGGTTGTACTCGTCTTCTGTAAAGGATACCTGTCACCTGTCGAAACAGCAATTATCGCCGGTATCGCAATTTATGTACAGGGCTATATTATTCTCTTTAACGGAAACAGACTCAACAGGATTATGTACGATCTCGTTGCCGACGGGCAGTATCTGCTGCTCGGGGAACTGGTATGCCTGTCTTAGGTCTGTATACCATAGAAGGCAAAGGTTTTTCATCCCGCCTCTTATTTCGCCGGATAACGTTGTCTCTTCTGAAATATTGTAAGTGAATAAAGAGCGTGTCTTTTTATGTCAGGACAGGTTCATCATACATTCATCAGATCACTTAATATTCGTCTGATCACTGAACATTCGTCAATCTACTGAATATTCGTCGAACGAACTAATGTATACCGAAAGAGACAAGAGTAAATTGTTGCCTGGAGTTCACCTCATTTCACAAGGTCAGATGAACCCCTCGCTGCCCGGAGGCAAAACAACATCTGCTTTAAGGTTACTTGAAGCTATTGTCTGGTTTTACCTCCGGTTCGAAAAAGGAGGATAACATATGAAAAAAATAATCGGAATGAGGGCACTATCTGTGCTACTGGCATTGTTGCTGGTGAGCGTAGTGATTGTGCCAGCGGTGAGTGCCGGGGAACAGTTGGATGATGAAATCACTGCACATCATTATTCAATTCCCCCGGATTATCTAAAGGATGCAAAGCCTGCAACGCCACTTGAAGAGTCCGAAATGATCTCAATTGTTCTTCCGTATAAGTGGATTTTAACGAATGATGCCAGTAAGGATGCAAACATTATTGACATATCATTTCCCGCATCAAAGTTCGATGAAGTGTTCTCATGCATGGCTGATCATCCTGAATGCCATATCTTCAGGGAAATCAATGAAAATGAAGAGACCGCGGTTCTACGGATGCCAAAGACCATGTTTGATTACCTGAATCAGGATCCCGATATCGTCAACATTAACTTCCCAACGGATTATTTCACGTTTTACGCAAATGTCGGAGAAATGGAGAAGTCCATCAGTGGAGAAAAAGATAAATCAATTCAGGTAAATGAACTGTTATCATACGAAAAGTCGAGAGAAGACTGGGATTTATATGGTGAATGGATTCAATTCAATCACAAAAGCCCTCGGCAGATTACGTATCTGACCGGTAAAATTACTCCATATTACTACTCAAACAGGGAGTATGGATATTGCGCTTATCATGAAAGAGAGATCTACCTGAATGAAGGAGACACGATCGAACTGGTAGCTGCATACCATGATCAAACTGATGGAGGAAAGGTACTGCTATTCCCGGTAATCTGGGATGATCCCGCACCCAATCCAATATATCCCCAGCCCTATATTGATGTTCCTCGTGGTTCGTTGCCACATGAATATGAGTATTACTGTGGGATTGGAATAGGAAATAATGTTGGGATTTATGAGATCTGGTTCCACGATGCAAGCACTGACGATTGGTGGTACTACCGATACGATGACGACACATCCCCAAGTACATTTATAGACCACCTGGATGGTTCATCCGAACTGTGGCTTGATCCAACGGCAAGTGGATATTTCTTCATGGCACAGACTATCCCTGTGAAGGATGAATGGAACTGGGAAAGTGCAACTTGGTATAAACCAAAGGATGCGTTTGAGTACAATAACGGCCCCACCCCCGATGACTATGTTCATATCGACTACTACTGGGGCGGAGATCAGAGTAAGGAACTATTTACACGCTCCTATTGCGACTCCAGATGGTGAAACCAAATACCTATTTCACTATTTTTCATGGGAAGAGGAAGGATTTTATTTATGATGAAAGGACGAGCGTCTAAGTTTTATCGTAACATAGCAGGTAAAGCCACTATCGCTGAGTTGGTGAAGGATGATTCATAAGTGTCTCATATTGGTTGTTCTGTTTGCACTGATCTCAGGGTCTGGGTGCACGGATAGCTGGAACAAAGAGATGACAGCCGATGAAATTGCCGATCAGTTTACCCGGCATCAGGAAAGTGTCAGGGACTACTCGGCAATTCTTTCAAGAACCACTGGTTTAACAATTGGGATTCCTGTTGTGGAAACGATGAACATAATGGTGAAAAAGCCCTATTGCTATCGGGTTGAGTATCTTGAATCACCAAAGACAGAAACCGGTACATTTGCAGTTTCGGATGGGAGAGATCTATGGTGGTACTATCCGTCGGAGAACCGTTACCGGCAGAGAACCGTGGAAGATCCGACGCGAACGATATTTACTGAACTGGACTGTCAGATGATCGCCGCCAGGGTCCTGGAGGAAAACAAACCGACATACATCGGTGAAGAAGTCATCGACGGAGAGACAACGTATGTCGTCGAGGCGATGCCGGACGATCCGCTGAAGTATTCTCTCATTCTCTTCTCACGAGTTCGCATCTGGATTGACAGCGATTCGTGGATGGTGAAAAAGATTGAGTTCTTTTACGAATCCAGGATCCCGATTGTACGAGCTGAGTATTCCAATATACGAACGAACAGCGACATATCAGGAGACATATGCACATTTGTTCCACCGGAGGGTGCAGAGCCCGAAGTAACCCCGGAAATGACCGGTCGGATAACACCTTTACGTGCCGAAACTCCGGACCAGGCCAAAAAGCGGTTTGGATCGTATATCAGGATCCCTGCGTATGTCCCGAAAGGATATGTATTTCAATACGCTCTGTTTTATGGGAAAGAGGCTGGCCAAACGTCCCAGATCTATACCCTGGGAGACGATGAACTCTGCATCACAGAGATCTCTCCACCTGATAAACCCTGCCCGGGACTACTGACCGGAGAAGCGATGCAGGTGACTATTGATGGGACCGAAGGGATGTACATAGCCAGCGAAGGAAAGAACCAACTCCAGTGGTGCGATGAGAATTTCTCATACTGCATCATAGGTACTCTGGGTAAAGATGAGATGGTAATGGTAGCAGCATCCATTGAATGAGATTTTGGTTCAGAAACATCCTGCTCCGCCTGAATGATGACATCCCGCCTGTCACCAGAACGGGTGACGGGTGGTAGTTCACCGGAAACAAACTCAACAGAATTATGTATGATCTCCTTGCCGACGGGCAATATCTGCTGCTCGGGGGACTGATATGCCTGTCTTAGGTCTGTATACCGTAGGAGGCAAAGGTTTTTCATCCCGCCTCTTATTTCGCGGGATAACGTTGTCTTTTCTGAAAAATTGTAAGTGAAAAAAGAGCGTGGCTCTTCATGTCAGGACAGGTTCATCATACATTCATCAGATCACTTAATATTCGTCTGATCACTGAACATTCATCGATCTACTGAATATTCGTCGAACGAACTAATGTATACCGGAAGAGACAAGATTACGTTATGGCTTGGGGGTCATCTCATCTCATCTCACACAGTCAGATGAACCCCTCGCTGCCCGGAGGCATTTCTGTATTTAGCTTTAGGATCACTAAGGCTTGTCCGGTCCTGCCTTCAGTATTACGAAAACCGGAGAGAATAATATGAAAGGGAAAATCGGAATGCAGGCGCTGCCTGTGTTGCCGGCATTGCTACTGGTGAGTACTATGGCGTGCAAGCCTAAAACGTCTTTTGGAAGTAAAGAAAGCAGTAATGTTCCTGAGAAAATTACAACGGAGACAACTGGTGCAGAAAAGAAAAAGACATCGATATGGTTCTGAAAAGTGATACATTCGTTAAAACACAGAAGGAATTGAAAGATAAAGGATTTACACAGAAGGATAGTAAGACATACACCATTCAGGTAACACTAAAGGATAACTCTTTGGTTAAGATTTTAGCCGCATCAATCCAGTTTAAATCACCCAGGGGAGAAGTTCAAGAATTAAGTTACGCCTATAATCCAGAAACGGGCAAGAGTATTGTTATGCCTGGTCATGTACGGAATGTCCTGCAATTATGATACCGGGTGGTTTTGGTTGCTCTGCTGTCTGCCTGACTGGTAACCGCTGCATTAGTTTTTAGCTGAACTTACTACTCTTTGTATTTCTGCTACAACCGTGCATGGTATGTATCTATGCCAGAAGTGTTTCTGCGATGCAGGCCGGGACATGTGTTGCGATGCATATGAAGCGAACTTGTAAAGTGATCAAAAATGCAGAATAAAGGGTCAGATATTAAGAAATTAGGCTATATTGGCGTCATTTTCTCAGTTTTTGTTATTTTACTGAGTATTATATGTTTTTTGTAGATTATAGCTACAACCTTTAATCAATGATGACCTTCATCAGTTTTTTATTTCGGTGAGAATATGAGTATATGGCATGGTCCCTGGTGTATTGAACAAGAAAAAATACCGAACATCCCAGCAAAAATCATGATATATATTTATGCTGGCAGCCCTTTCACTAGTGAAGGAGAAACCGATGCCTGAGAGTAATGATCTTGCAGGAGGATTTACCAGTATTGACGATATGGCAGACAAAAATGCCTTTATTGAATACTTAAACCTTATTGATTCACTTGTATATTTCCAGGAATACAAGCAAAGGAGTTTTGAACTGCTGCACATCAGGGAGGGTTCATCTGTCCTTGAGGTTGGATGCGGTCTTGGATATGATGCCGTTGCCATTGCAGAACTGGTAGGCAGATCCGGATCTGTACTTGCTATTGATGCCAGCCGGATAATGATAGATCAGGCAGAAAAACGGTTGGAAAATCTAAAACTTCCGATAACATTCCGGACAGCGGATGCTCATCAGCTAAGCTTTCGGGAGGGTTCCTTTGACGCAGCCAGAGTTGACCGGGTTCTTCAGCATGTACCGGATCCCTGCACTGTCATCGGGGAAATGGCAAGAGTGCTCAGGCCGGGCGGGAAGATGGTTGCAATTGAACCTGACTGGGAGACTTTCACAATCAGTTCAGCAGATAAGATTACTACACGGTCTCTTGTGAACTTCTTCAGCGACCGCTTTGAGAACGGGACCATTGGGCGGCATTTATACAGCTACTTTGTGGATGCGGGCTTAACCAATATTGAAATCTTCCCGGAAACGCTCATAATTACAGACTTTACCCTCGCAGACCGGCTTTTTGATATTATCAACACTACCAGACAGGCAGCAGAAGCAGGGATTGTTATGGGTTGTAATGCAAAAGGGTGGCTTGATGAAGTACGGGAATCGGATGCAGACAACCGTTTTTTCTGTTCATATACCGGTTTTCTGGTGTGCGGGACAAAAGAGGAGTGAACTCTGTCATTACAGAGCATATTATAATTGACAAAACAACTTTCAGAATTATTCTGTACCCAAAACTTCCCTGACTTAATCTGACTCCGGGTCTCCTGAAAATACTATTATATCAGGGAAATAAATGTTGTATTGTCCTGAATACATCTCCCGGGAAAGAGAGACATGAAAAAGACAAAAGATTCCGATCTTCTCATAGTGAGGAATTTAACAGTGAACTCTGATGGGGTAAATATACTGGACAGTGTCTCTTTCAGTCTCTCAAAGGGTGAGTGTCTCTGCCTGACCGGCCCTTCAGGTGCAGGAAAAACAGTTCTTCTGAAATGTTTAAACCGTCTGATTAAGCCTTCTGCCGGGGAGATCCTGCTTGATGGCCAGGATACCGGGAAAATGAACCCAGTTAAGGTAAGAAAGCAGATCTGCCTTGTCGGGCAGTTGCCTGTGCTTTTTGCAGGAACAGTTAAAGATAATCTGGCCTATCCTTTTACTTTCAGGGCCAACCGGAATCTTCCGGTACCTGATTATACCACTCTTATGGAGAATGTTGGTTTATCGCTCAAATATCTGACAAAAGATGCTTCAAAACTCTCAGGTGGTGAAAAACAGAAGGTGGCAACTGCAAGAGCACTTGGACTTAAACCTGCGATTTTACTCTTTGATGAACCCACTGCGGCACTGGATGAGGCCTCAAAACTTGTAATTGACGATCAGATCAGGAAGCTGAACAGAGATTACGGAATGACAATAATTGTGGTTACACATGACATGGAAGAGGCCAGACGCCTCTCCCGGCGAATCCTGAGGATAAAAAAAGGTCATCTGGAGGAAATTTGATGTCCGGTGTTATCTATGACCCTTTTGAAGGGCTTATAAATATGCTGTTATCGCTCATACTGGTTGTTTTTGTCATTTTTCTCTCATTTAAATTCAGGCTTAATCTGGAGCAAGAGATTGTAACTGCCACCCTCCGTTCGATTGTTCAGCTAATGGCAGTAGTAATGGTAATCGCTGCCGTATTTAGGTCTGAAAATCTGCTGTTAGTCCTCCTTGTTCTTGCTGTGATGGTAGTCATCGCAGCAGAGACCTCTTCAAAAAGGGCAGAAGGAATTAATAAACCGTTTATTGTAACTTTTTCTGCAATAGCAGCAGGTTCCGGAATTGCTCTCTTATTTCTGGTTCTCCTTGGTGTAATACCCATTAAACCTGAGTTTTTAATCACAGTTGGAAGTATGACAATTGGCGGGTGCATGATAATATGCTCACTTGCAATGAACCGTTTTTCAGGTGAGATAAAAGCACATCATAATGAGATTGAGACTGCTCTCTGTCTTGGTGCGACACAGGAAGAAGCAGTTCGTCCTTTCCTTGGCGAAAGTGTAAAAGCGGCTCTGATTCCATCTATTGACCGCTTAAAAACACTTGGTATTGTGGTTCTCCCCGGAACGATGGCAGGCATGATAATCGGTGGGGTTGATCCAATATGGGCTGCCGAGTATCAGCTTGTTATCGTATTTCTCCTTCTTGGTTCCGGTTGTATAACAGCACTGATTGCCACAACACTTACACAAAAATACCTGAACATAACAGATGAGATCTAATGAATATATCAGAAACAGACTGGGCAGACGTCTGGATTGAAAAAATGAAATCTCATATTAATCAGGAGAATATTCCTGGTTGCCCTGAGATGTGGTATAGTTATGATTCTGCACTTCGTTTCTGGAATATGGCGCACGAGAACGGTGGTGAAAGAATCAATAATACACTTAAAGGCCTGCCTCTTGAACCTTCATACAGTGTGTTA
This sequence comes from Methanobacteriota archaeon, assembly GCA_034659935.1. Lineage (GTDB taxonomy): Archaea > Halobacteriota > Methanomicrobia > Methanomicrobiales > Methanomicrobiaceae > DAOVRB01. The sequence goes on from JAYEIC010000013.1 coordinate 22,440, forward strand.
GATGTTGGAGCAGGTCCCGGTGCACTTGCAATCCCTATCGCCTCTAAGGTAAATCGTCTGACTGCTGTTGAACCTGCTCCCGGAATGTGTGAGGTGTTTCGGGAGAAAATTCTGGAATCAGGTACAGATAATATAGAACTTGTACAGAAGCGCTGGGAAGATCTGGATGTAATGACAGAGCTAAGTGGCCCCTACGATCTTGTATTTGCCTCTTTTTCACTTGAAGTACCTGACATAAAGAAGGCTATTGAAAAGATGAACATGGCTTCTTCAAAGTGGGTCTATCTATACTGGTTTGCCGGTAAAAATTCCTGGGAGGAGGCTTCAAAGGATCTCTGGCCTGTTCTCCATGGAATAGAGTATTGTCCTGTGCCCAAGTGTGATGTAATCTATAATATTCTCTATGGGATGGGAATATACCCAAATATTGCAACATATGAATTCAGACACATCAACCGTTTTTCTTCTCTTGACGAAGCCGTTATAAATTTCAGTCCACAGTATGGTGTAAAGACACCTGAACAGAAAGAAATTTTAAAGAACTATCTTGCAGAACGTGTCAAAGATTGTGGAGATACTATAACCATTACAGGTGCCTCAACAAGGGTTAAGATGTGGTGGGAGGTGGGGAAATAAGAATTCCCCTTATTTTTCCCGGCAAAAATATCCAGAGATAATATCATTCTCAGTCCTGCTTTCTTTGATTTGCCTGCATTTTTGACTTTAATGTTATATTCACGTTACAAAAACCGCTCCCCGTTTTCCCTGTGGACTTGCCGCAGTCTGGCTGCCATCTCCTTCACTTCAGTGAGGGCATTGCGGTTGCGTCTCTCTTTGAGCAGAGGCAGATAAGAGGAAGGTTCACTGATGTCTGATATGTCCATCCCTGCAAGGGCAGCGATGATGCCAGGGTTTACGTATGGTAGGCCGCTTTCGACCGCGTATCC
>JAYEIC010000014.1:0-5475 GCA_034659935.1 Methanobacteriota archaeon
CTCAAGAGAGGAGGCATACCTTTTAATCTGTATCCTGCGGCTATTGATGGGGTTTCGTCGCCTTCGCTACCATATGATGTAACTTCAAATATCTCTCTTATAGTGGAGCCGGAAGATTACCATGGAAAAATAACAGATACAGATCAGATTGAAATAATATACACCTTCGATAATTCGCCATCACGGACAAACATCAGTGGCACGTTTAATTATAATTACTTGACAGTATCGGCCCCTCAGCTTAAAGATGGTGTAGTGGAGGTGGCAGTGTGGTAAACGAAGAAGGGCAACTGTATACAATTGAAGGATTTACCGCGGCTGCGATAATGCTTATAACAGCCTATTTTGTATTTGGTGCAGCAACGGTTTTTGTGCCCGGTGATGCACACATCTCAGATATGCAGCTGGAACAGATGGGAAGTGATGCACTTATGATGATGGATACGCCGGTAAACCGGACTGAAGCAGATTGGGATTCAGAAAGAAGCGTTCTTGAAAGGTGTGTACAGGGGAATACGCCTGATCTCTTTAAGTCTTCCTTTACTGGTTATCTGCGTGATGTAACCGGTGCAACCAGGTATATTGATGACATCCATTACAATGCAACAGTATATTACAGAGATGAGGATGCTGCTACTAATGACATCAAAAATTATCACTTTTCGAATTCAACCCGTGGAGAATTAATCTGCAGGGAGTCTGCAGTCAGTGTGACAAGGTGGATCTATTGTGATTATTGCGATGGCAAACCTGCAGGTTTACCTGTTTATGTGGATTCCAGAGAACAGGAAGTTCTTATGGAGGTAATGTTATGGAGAGACTGAATGATGAAGGACAGTGGATAGTCCTGATGGGATTTATGGTATGTGTTGGAATTCTCTTTCTTTCCTTTATTCTCAGCCAGTCTACGCTTGTTGGTCAGAGCACGTCTGAAGGGGTCCTTGAGTTTCCAAAGGATGATATACAGGATCTCAGGAGTGAAATTATTGGGTTTTCAGGCAATAGTGGGATAGTAGATAATCCTGGAGTTCGGGGCAATCTGAGGAAGGATATCTCCATGCTGGCAATAAACAGACTGAACACTGTTTGTAACTTTAGTCTTACCCCGTCTGGAGATGATATAAATATGAGCATACATTTTAACAATGGTGTGGTGGAGTATGATGAGACATCTACACTTCCGTAACAGAGAAACAGATAACAGTGAGGCCGTGAGCAGTCTGCTTGCGAATATTATGATCACCAGTGTTCTGATGATTCTGTTCGTTGCAGTTATACTCGCAACAAACTTTGTTTTTATTGAAGGGCCGTCTGACAATCTAAAATATCATCACTATATTGATATAGGAAACGGGGTGAGTACGAGAATTGTAGACCTGTACATCATTGCTCCAAAAGATGAACATGGAAGGAGAACAGGAAATGTCCGGATAGAGTCTGTATTTGATCTGCCTTACGATGTTGGAGGCAAGGATTATCGGGTCATGCTGAATCCGCTAAAGACGGGCACCTCACAACAGATCATTGTTACTGATGGAAGTCTGTCGAGTAATGTTGCAAGTAATATTGCCATTGCAGGTATTGGTGGGACATTGCCAGTCATGGGGAATACGTCAGGCTACAACTTAAACCGGGTTATATATAATTCAAGTGGATTTTAAGGAGAGATATAATTGCATAGTATGAATGATGAAAGCGGTGTATCTGAGGCAATTGGATTTATGCTGCTCTTTATGATCACGGTAATGGGCATAGGACTTGTGACACTTTATGGGTATCCGATGCTTCTTGATCAGCAGATCTCAACAGATGACCGAAACATGGAGCAGCTGATGATCAATATCCAGGGTGATGTAAAACTCCTGACTCATTCCAATGTTCCATACCGGGATGTAAGTATGAATATTGCCGGAGGTTCTTTGTGGGTGCACGATTTTTCAGACACTCCTCAGACATTTCAGATAGATTATTGGGATGGGGGTAGTATTGGTCCTTTTATGCCTGGTGAAGTACAGTATACTTCTGACGGAGGGAATACAGTAATAACTGTTGAAAACGGTGCCATTGTAAAACGGGAGCAGAACGGCGAGGGCTCAACAATGCTTGCAGAACCACGCTGGTTCTATGATGGGAATACAGGTACCTTTGTGATATTTTTAACCCGGTTTAAAGCTGATAACACGTATTCCCTTGGTGGTATTGGTAATCTGCCTATGAGTATGTGTGAGGCACCGGATGTAGTTGATGACCCAAATGGTGCTGGTCGCAGTGTTACGATAACCTATACAAAGGATTCTGCTGACGATTATTCAAAAGCATGGGAGAACTACTTCACGGGATCCTCTATTGTGGATGGGGGTCTGACAAAAACCGGTGGCTCATATGTGTTATCATCTGTTGACCGTCTGGTAGTAAAAACATATAATATAAGTATAGGCCGGATGTAATCCAAAAACCATTTTTTTACTCACCAGAAGTTGCTCCACGAATGAATTCTATTGGCTTATAAGGGTAATTGCAAACTGTTCATGCCGGATGTGACTCTCATTGTCATGTTAAAATTATGTGAATAAAATAATGAGACAGGTCAGGGTCACTATTGCCTGTCTGGTTTATTCAGAAGAGTTAAGACGCGCGTCTTTTTCAAAACAGCCTCATCGGCAGCCATTTCAACTTTTTCTTTCATCTCTTCAAAATTGCGTTTTTCCGTATCAACAACTTTCTTCACAGGAGTGTATGCAGATTCCCTGAATTTTGGCTGGAAGTCTGTTTCTTTCCCATCTTCCAGCAGAATTGATTCCGGAGAACCTTCTTCCACATAACCTATGCGCTCCATCCTGACACCTGCAGTGTTAACAACACGGATGATTTCATCAGCAGACTCCGGCGGTGCGACAATCAGGAGTGCATCAAGTGAGACTCCGAGATAGTCAATTTCCAGTCTGTCGAGCATCTTTAACACATCGGGCTGTACAAGGCCTCTCAGGTTTTTCTCCTCAATTACAATCCTGCAGTCAGCGGTCTCTGCCATCTCATATACATCACCACGAAGACCACCGTTTGTGACATCAGTCATTGAATGTATCTCAGTAAGAACATCACTTTTCAACAGTGCTTCACAGGCTTTGAGGAAGAAGAGGTTGATTGTTTTGTCAACAACTTCGGGGAAACCGGAGTATAACGCTGCAGTAGCAATTGTACCCCCTCCTGCACCCTCGGTCATTAATATTACATCCCCGGGCTGTGTTGCTTTTCTCGCTGTTAAGTGATCGGAAACTCCTACAGCACCCACACAACCGGTCATACGCTCGCCGAGTACCATGTCACCTCCTATGCGAAGAGTAGATCCAGTGACAAGGGGGATCTCCATCGCTTCACTGACAACTGCAATGCCTGCTGTATAGTCAAACACTTTTGCGACATCACCGTCATCGGCAACATGGATGTCAGAGAGGAGTGAGACCGGCTTTGCACCCATGACGTACACATCACGAAGCGTCGCGCGTGTTACATGAAATCCCGCGAGGAAAGGGAAATCAGATAAGCGGGAATGCATCCCGTCCACTGTTGAGATGATGTACTTTCCGTCTCCTCTGACTGCTCCCGCATCATCCATCTCAGCAACACTGACATCTACCTCAGGGCCAGTCCCGGCACTGCCGATGATCTTCGGGAACTGGCGGTGGGCAAAAAAGTCGCCTGCTCCACGTGAGCCAACACCGAATTCACCCATGGAGACACCGGCAGGGGTAAATGAGAAAAAGTCACCTTCAAGCCCTGATGTGGTTATGACTTCTTTCACAACTGCATCTGCAAAAGACAGTGCATATTCAGGAGAGCATTTTTTTATATTCAGTATATGTTTCTGCAACCGCCGTGCAGTTTCCTCTTTATCAGTACCCGCTGCGATCTGGCGCCTGGCGAATTCCTCAACATCCATGGTAATTGTTTGTACTCACTAACTATTAAAGAAACAGAAAAGGTTCAGCTATGTGGATGCCAGATAAGGTCTATTAATCTCCTGATCTCAGTTGTGAATATTTTGTGTTTCTATTGCAGGGAAACTGTCAAATCAGCTCCTGTAATCAGAGAGTTATAAGAAGGTTCTGCATGATATCTGATAGTGATATGAACAGGATGGAGATACCCTGTGCCTGCACAATCGCAGGGTCTGATTCAGGAGGAGGGGCAGGTATACAGGCAGATTTAAAGACATTTGCTTCCCTTGGTGTGTGGGGTTGTTCAGCGATCACTGCAATTACTGCCCAGAACCCAAAAGAGGTAAGAGGTGTCTGGACACTGCCGCCTGAAGCGGTAGTTGCGCAGATAGAAGCGATACTCGATGACTTTTCTGTCGGGGCTTTTAAAACCGGTATGCTTGCAAATAAAGAAATTATACATGCAGTTTCAGGCATTCTTCCTGAGAATATACCTGTTGTTGTCGATCCTGTCATGATCTCAACAAGCGGGAGCAGACTCCTTGACAGTACGGCGGTCAGTTGCCTGACTAAAGAACTCATCCCACGTGCAACAGTGGTCACACCAAATCTGGAAGAAGCAAAAATACTGAGTGGTCTCACTAAAATAGAGAATATTTCAGATATGGAAGCCGCAGGCAGAGAGATACTCAAACTCGGTGCAGAGTCTGTCATTGTAAAAGGCGGGCATCTTGAGGAAAGCCAGGGGGCATGTGATGTACTTGTTTTTTCAGATGAAAACAGCCTCATTCTTGAGGGTGTGCGGCACCCCTGTCAGGTGCATGGTTCCGGGTGCTGTTTTGCTGCTGCGATGGCCGGTTATCTGGCACAGGGTATGAGTATGAGTATGAGTATGAGTAATAATATTGCAACAAATATGCCGGTTGAGATGAAAATCAGGGAGAAACCGGAGGGCAGAACAGTGGTGGAAACAGAGAGAAAAATGGAGATGGAGATGAAGATGGAGATGAAAATGAATCGGAGGACGCGGATAGAAATTACAGAGGCATTTAAATGCTCAAAAGATTTTATCTCTTCTGCACTTCTCAATGCTGTACCATCCCTAAGTGGCAGGTTTTCTGTCAGACCATGAATCATCTGAGAGACCATATTTGATCTTTGAAAATGTTTCAGATTCAGGGAGCATTTTTGAAATTATCTATACAAAGTGCACAAAATCAAATCCAATGAAGAAATATTTATCTATCATCAGATCAATTAGAGATATAGTGTACCTTCTATCACAGAGGTTGTACATTTAAGGTGAATTACATGAGATTTACAGAAAGAGAAGAGGCAGTTTCACCTGTTATTGGTGTAATCCTCATGGTAGCCATCACTGTCATTCTGGCAGCAGTGATTGGTGCATTTGTGTTTGGTATGGCAGGAGATGTTCAGGGAGCGAAGATTGTCCAGATCACAGGAAATGTTAACTCTACTGGTGGTACAAACCATATAGATTATACAATTATGGGTGGTTCAAGTATTAATGAACTTG
>JAYEIC010000015.1:0-56792 GCA_034659935.1 Methanobacteriota archaeon
GTTGACACGACAGGAAAATATCTGTGAATATTTAACAAGCACTAAAAAGACGGATTACCAAACTCAATTAACATCTAAAAATCTGAAAATCTAATAATCTAATAATCTAATAATCTAATAATCTAAAAATCTAAAAATCTGAAAATCTGAAAATCTAAAAATCTAAAAATATGAAAATATGAGAGATATCTGATGAATATTTTATTTGTCGTCTGCGGGGAAGGACTGGGTCATGCTTCAAGGTCAGTGAAACTTGCAAAGTACCTGGAAGAACATGGTTTTAGCTGCCATATAGCCACATACGGAAACTCATACGAGTTCGTAAAACGCCAGGGCATCTCCCGCCTTCACAGGGTTCCACATGAGGTAAGGCTGGACGGAGATAACGGTTTTTTCAGCTTTTCAAAGACACTTTGGGCATCAAAAGGTGTACCGCTTGATCTCATCCACTCAATGAATGAAGTCAGACACTTAATACGGTTAAACAAAATTGATCTCGTTATTGCTGACACCATGTATGCCGCAGTCCCTGCCGCAAAACTGGAAAAGATCCCCGCATTCTTTATGACAAACCAGAACAGGTTCTCAACTGCAAAAGACGGCGACTCTCTGCCGTGGCGTCTGCTGAGTTTTATTGTGGAAAGTTACCTGACAATACCCGATGCAGTAATTATTCCGGATTTCGCACCACCAGATACTATCAGTGGTTATAATATCAGTACCAGAGAAAAAAACGGGATGAAATACCACTTTGTCGGCCCGATGATGGAGCTGGAAAGAGAAAATTACCAGATCACAAATGAGACAATATTTGCAAGTTTCGGAGGAGAACCATTCAAAGTACCTCTGTATGGCCTGCTGAAAAATATCGCAGACAGACGCACTGAATTGTCCTTCGAGGTCTTTTCAACTGCGCCCGGACTTCCGGAAGATGGAGATAATTTCAGGACATTCGGTTATGTTCCCGACCTCCACGAATACCTTGCAAAGGCAAAAGTCGCCATCCTTCACGGGGGCCTTACAACTCTTCATGAGTCACTCTTCTTTGGAAAACCTGTTGTCATGATAATTGACCCATCACACCCGGAACAGTGGAATAATGCAAGGAAGATTATGGACCTTAATGCAGGGGTACTGGTTGATGGCAGACATCTCACAGAAGAGACACTGGAGTCTGCACTTGATACTGCACTCAGTATGACACCACCGGACTTTTCTCTTCAGTTTGTATCTCAGAACGGAAGGGAAAAAACTCTGAAACTCATAGAACAATTTATGAAAACAGAGATTCATAAGCCAGCCTGCCTTAAAGGAACAACTAAAGAGGCTGTTGACTGAATACTTTTTCTAAACTTAACTGGTAAAAATATTATCCTCCTGTATTGATGAAAATGGTGTTCACCTACCAAACAATCAATTCCGGATTAGCAGTATCAATGTTTAAAGGTATAAAGGGGTTTAAGAGAGAAGAGAGGATTCAGCATTATTTTCCAAAATAACCCTGCATACTAACTTTTTACACTTTTTACGTAACAATAATAAAAAATACAGAATCCCCGGCATTAATATAATATAGATCACCACACATAGCTAAAACTGAGAATGCAGATCAAAGAAACTTCTGATGGAACTCTACACATTACAGGCAAAGTTGTGACCAGACTCGATCAGTTTGTGGGAACGGTTACCGATATCATCAGTCAGTATACCAGCTACGTTATCGTCAGTGGATATGTTGCAATTCTTTTTGGAAGAGCAAGAGGTACTGAAGATATCGATCTTCTAATCAATCATATGGATAAAGATACATTTTCATCGCTTTGTTTGGATCTCTCTGCACAGGGTTTTTATTTTTTGAATTCGGACAACATTGATGAGATCTATTCAATGCTTTGTGACCGGCTGGCTGTGCGGATTGCCAAAGAAGAAATGGTTATTCCAAACATTGAAATAAAATTTTTGAAAGACGATTTTGACCATTACGCGATAAACAAGCGCAAAACGGTAACCTTCGAGGACATCCGGTTTTTTATATCCCCCATTGAGCTTCAGATCCCCTATAAACTCTATCCTGGTAGCGACAAGGATATTGAGGATGCAATGTATCTCTGGGTTGTGTTTAAGGAGAGGCTTGATAACAATCTGCTGAGATCATTTATGGAATGCCTGCATGTCAATGGAGAACTTTATGGAATTGAAATTTGACAGAGAAAAAAACCGGCAGGAAAGACTGGCTTTTGTCAGGAGATATGCGGAATGGGTCAATGAGGTTCCAAATGAGGTTTGGAGCTCCCAGCAGGCTCTTATAATCGAATCATTCCTGGAAAATGCCCGGAATTATGCACTCACCCCTTCAGAATATCTCTGGATGCACAAAACTGTAAGAGCGGCGTCTCATGGATCTCCGCATGAGCATGGTTCCGGATGACGGTGGGGCATTTATCGGTTCACATATATTTTACCTCTGCTCCTCTGAGCCAATAAAATTCATTTATGCACCAGTCTCTAAAGGAACACCTGAAGGAACAGACCTCTGACCACCAACCTTTAACCACCTGATATGCGTTATCCTGCAGAAGTGATATACTATGGAAAAAAGTACAAAAACCTTAATATCTATAATATCTGCCTGTACCATACTGGCCTGTGCAATTATCTTAATCTCCGGCATGTATTTCCCGGAAGGGTTTGAATTTGCCGGAATAAATGTGAACAGCACCTATAATTATGAAGTTGAAATTTCAGCCACAGGAACACTAAAAGATGTAACCATGATGTTCCCGCTTGCGTCAACAGGAGACGACTCGCCTATAGGTATAGCAATAGTCAGCGGCAAAGGATATGGAATGCCTGCCGGCTGGAAAACAGAACTTGTTGGTTCAGATAAAGAAATTTTCCTTAAAATAAAAACAGACACAATTTCACCGGACGGAGAATCCGGCGAACCGGTTACATTCGGTGCAACGATATTAACTGACAGACTCATTGAGACAAAAAACCCCTCAGATTCAGAATTTATGCTTGCCCCAAAAACGGATATCTTCAGCGCAGGAGATCAGACTGGTTATAAAAGCTATATTTTTGCCTCGTATGCTGCAAAACCCGGCACCATTACAGCAATCAAAATTACAGCGACAGGAAGAAACGAATGGTGGGGAAGTAATGAGAGATATAACAGATATACGGACACTATCTCAACAGAAATAACAGGCAGCGCCACAGGGTGGACAGAGGCAGAAGGTTCATTAACAACAGGAATCGGGAAATATACACTTATCTGAACATATTCAGACAAAATCCCTCTTTTTTGGGCAGAGCATGAAGTTCAGAGCCTTCTGACCAGAGTAATTCACCACCTTCTTAAGAGAGTACTTCACCAGACAATATGAGACCTGCCTCACCTATAATACACCTAACACTAAAATATATTCCAAGTGAAAAATGGAGAATTTCGATAACATTTCAATGGTGGTGCATGGTCCTGAACCCTTTGACAGTGGATACATACATCACGTAATCAGGAAAATCAGACCTGAAACAGTTGTAGTGGCAGGAGTTATGGCACGTACGGCAGCAGAAGAATCAGGCATTGACTGCCAGTGCACTGGAATGCCACCCTCACGAATTGCCGAACTAAAAGACAAAACAAAACCGGCATTCCTTCTGAATCATGCAAAATCACAGAAATCAGGTCTAATCTTTGGCAACATCATTGCAGAAAGAATCAGAGAAGAGACCGGCCTCATACAGGTTGAGTGTGCAGACAGGTCTGTTATCCTCTGGAACAAAGGAAACAGAGCTGTTGCAGAATATCTCTCAGAGCAGTTACAATACCAATTCTGTAAAAAACAGTCCGAATATTCAGTAAAACCCGGCACCCGTGAGATCAGGGGATGCAAACCCGGAGAATCTGTATTTATAAACGGCATTATAATTGGGTACGCAGACGCAGAGACTGTGGTCCTCAGTGAACATGAAGGAGAAGTAACAGCCGTTTCAGGACTTCTCAACAAACTTCACGGGTTTGAAAAACTCAGGAGAAACGGACCACTGGATATCACTTCCGCATGGTGCAAAAGTGGAATAATCAGGTCAAAATCACCGGCAAAAGCCGATATAAAATGTAAATCCGGAAATATTGTTATAATCGACCATGCAGGTTGTGAACTGTATCAAAAAACAGGCCCGGAGACATGCGGTCTCCTCAGCATTGGCGATGACACAACAGCAGTCTGCGGTCATATCGGCTCTCATCTCGGCATCCCGGTATTTGGTGTGACCGACGGTGACGCAGACACCATACTAACACCCTCATACCCGAAAGGTTCTGTTGTCATTGAAGTCATAAACGGCAGGGACGATGAAACAGGTGCGGAAATTGCGGCAGGGCTCAAGGCAGATAGGCAGTATACATGGTCTTTGTGGGTGAAAGAGACCCTTGAGAGTCTGAAAGACGAGATAAAAGTAGTGGTTGATACCAGATGAACAAAAGAACACTCTGCGCCGAGTGTAAGGGGAGAGGCCTCTGTGGCCTACCAAAATGTCCGGTTACAAGCAGGTTTCATGCCACACTGAAGATAAAACGTACTGACAGCTACATGGGAGGTGCACCTTCGGTTTTTGTCGGCAGCAGGGGCTACCCCAATCCCTCAGGCGGACCACTCCTGATTAATGAGAGTGATTCACCAAAATCCTGGCTCTCAAAGGGTTATACGATCGAGGAGATTGTGGGTGTGCGGGCACAAACGATCAGAGGCAGTTCTGACCTCTCCTCACTCCCACTGGAAGGACAGATACAGGAAATCGCACTTTCAGACGTGCCTCTCGACGTCGAAGTTTCTTTTAAAAAACCGGTATTATTTGACCTGAAATTCGATGGCACACTTGCACCGACAGGGCTTGCAGGGGATATTAAGAAATTTGACGTACTTGACAATGGAAAAACCAGCCGGGCAGTTGACCGTATCACATCAGATACAGACATGAGGGCAACAGAGGCCGTCAGTGAACTGTATAAAGAAGGGACAGATGTCTACCATATCAGCCAGTTATTAACATCGGGTCTCTTAGGTGTTAAAAGACATCTGGTTCCCACAAAGTGGGGAATTACAGCAGTTGACGATATGGTATCCGCCCGTCTCAGGAAAGACGCTGCCCGTTTCCCTCCACTTCAGTCAGTACAGGTTCTCTCAGCCACACTGTATGGAAACCAGATTATCTGCATCCTGATTCCGGGGGACTGGAAATATGAAATGATTGAAATCTGGGAGAAAAACAGCCTCTGGTCACAGGATAGTGACACAATCATATGTGACGGTGAAAGGCGGAAGAAAAAAGGTTATTCTCCTATCGCCGGAGCCTACTACTCAGGAAGGCTTGCTGTTGCAGACCACCTCAACCGGTTGCAAAGATCTGCAGGAGCAGTTATAATCAGACGTATTACAGGTGAGTACTGGGCACCACTCGGAACATGGGTAATCCGGGAAGCTACAAGAAAAGCACTGGAGGCAACACCTGTGCAGTGCAATAGTCTACAGGACGCTGTCAGAACCGCTTCAGAGATTATGGGTTCGGACAAATGGGTTCCCCACAGCAGACTGGTACCTGAAATTATGACACAAAAAACTCTGTTCGATTTTTAGATTCAGTAAACGCATATAATTCCCGGAATATTTCGGCTGAGACACAGAAAACACGTAAAAATCATTTTGACTGCTCAATAAACCGCATTCCAACCTGTTCAAGTGTTTCAATCTCATCTATCCCTTTGTCATCCCGCAGGCGTATAAAACGCGGGAATCTAAGAGCATAACCTGAGCGGTAATTCCGGCTCTCCTGTATTTCAGCGTAACCCACCTCAAAAACAATTTCAGGCTCAAAGTGTACCTCTTTCCCTGATCTGGATATGACAAGATCTTTTAACATATCATAGACAACAGCAAGCATCTCATCTGAAAAACCTGTACCAACCTTCGAAACTGGGATCAGTTCGCCATTATCCTGACAGGCCAGAAGAAATGAACCAAAGAGTTGCGCACGTTTCCCTTCTCCCCATTCTGCACCAACCACTGCAAGGTCCATCGTATCGACCGCTGGTTTGATTTTTATCCACTCTTTCCCCCTCATACCAGGTGAATAACACGAGGTCAGGGACTTCACCATGATACCCTCGTGCCCTTCATCCAGAGCAGAACGGTAGAAGGACTCAATATACTCAGAATCCCCACTGACAATCTGTGGAGCGACAGATGAATGCACGGAGTTTTCAAGATGTTTTCTTCTCTCTGAAAAGGGAAGGTCAATCAGTGTCTTACCATCAAGATAGAGAATATCAAATACATTAGGTACGAGTTTTATCTCCTCCATATGCGATGCAATATCGTGTTTCCTCCGAAACCGCCTCAGAACAAACTGGAACGGCAGAGGGCGTCCGTCCTTTACTGCAATGACCTCACCATCAAGGATCACATCATGTTCAGTTGAATCAAGAAGATCTCTGACCACATCCGGAATTGCTCCGGTGACTTCCTCAAGTTTACGCGAATATATCCTGCATTCGTCACCGGATTTGTGAAACTGGAACCTTGTGCCGTCATACTTGCATTCTGCGGCAATTTCACCATGTTCTGCAAGCATCTCTGTTATTGTCCCCTGCCGGGCAAGCATCATTTTTACCGGTCTGAATAATTCAATGCTGACGTCTGCAAGTGCCTCGGGCCCTTTCTTTGCAAGAAGCACCACCTCACCCAGATCATTTACGGCCTGCTGGGCATGTTCAACAAGGTCTGAGGGCACATCAAACGCTTTAGCGATGGAATCACGCATACTGCCCTCACCGATGCCGATACGCAGTTCACCAAGCATAAGACGGGAAAGATAACGTCCCTCCAGAGGCTGAGCGTTTGCAAACAGTCTCTTTATCACCCGGAGTTTTTCTTTCTGTGAACCTGACCTTTCTGCATCTGCTACGTACTCAAAATCATGATATACCGAAACAAGATCAAGATCTTCGGTGAAAAAGGACATCTGCTCTTTGTTTGCAAGAAGGTGCTCAACTGCAAGGCCGGCGTCACCGCCTGCATTGATCGCATCAATAACTGCACTCTTCTTCTTTCCTGTCACATATGCAACCCCTTCATATACCAGATTCGGCCCGATACCGGTTTTTAGAGAAGTCCAGTCAGGAAATATCCTGCCCATCAAAAAACGGATGAAAAACGGAAGTTCTTCATCAGAGAGAGCCGGCAGTTCACTGGCAATAATATCTATCATCTCCAGTCTTGCCGGTATCATCTCAAGCCGTTCACATATTTGTGCAAAGTCTATAAACTGCATTTTCTGACACCTATAACACTATTGAAGCAGAGATTTCATGTTGTTTTGCAATATGTAAGGACTCTTCCTCATAATAGAGCCCCAGACCCAGAGCCGCCATTTCCCTGGCCTTTTCTGGTGTATTATTCTCCTCACTCAGATGCGCAAGGATCACCTGCCCGGAGTCACAACCTATACATTTTAAACATTCGGATGCGGATTCATTTGAGAGATGACCCCGATCCGGGTCACGGATCCGCTGTTTAAGAAAAACCGGATATTTGCCATGCTCAAGCATATGCGGGCAGTGGTTGCTCTCAAGCACAATTCCATCGCATTTAGCAAGTTTTTCCCTGATTTTTTCTGTGAGTCTCCCGGTATCTGTGCAGAAACCAAAAACAGTGTCACCTTCTCTTATACAGAAACCAGATGGATCACAGGCATCGTGGTACGTTGAGAACATTTCGACAGAAAACCCATTAATATCAAATTTCTCAGTAACTCTGTGTGTTTCCATCATGGGAAGTATCTTTGGTTTACCTGATTTATTCGTCTTATTCAGATACGCTTCAAATTCCCATATCGTCCCATGAGTCCCTGTTACAGGAACGCTAAGGCGCCTTGCGAGCACATCAACACCACGGATATGGTCAGAGTGTTCGTGTGTAACAAGGATTGCTGAAATCCGGTCTTTGTCAGCACCCGCACACTCAAGACGCCGGAGGGTTTCTTTTGCACTTATGCCCACATCAATAAGAAGGGCTCCACTGTCTCCCTCTACGTAGCAGCAGTTGCCCTTGCTGCCGCTGGCAAGCACAGTCACTTTCATCTAAAAGAATATTGACCTGAAATGATAAAAAGAGAACGAGAAGAAAAGATGAGCCTCATTTTAACCGGGTCACCTGGTTTTGGATTATTTCTCAATTTCAAAAAGAACAGGAGCAATTGTACCGGTATTTATACACCTTTTTGCAAGGACAATCATTTTTCTGCAATAATAGATATGGGCCAGCTGAAAACCTATTAAAAAACCAAAACAAGCCGTAGCCACGCAGATTAGCAGGCAGCTCAGATAAACAGTCATAAAAACATCCCTCTGAAACAGGTCATCTATGTCTCCCTCTCAAGTTCATTAAGGAGCGGTTCAATCGAATCTGTATCCCTGCACTCACTGGCAACAGCAATGAAATGCTTCTCATAATATGCCCTAAGCCCATAATAACCAGATACAAGACCGATAATAAAAGTTATTATGCCAATACCTGTACACAAAATAAGATCATTCATGGTTTTCCTTAAAGTTCTTCGTATATTATTATTCATACATAAAGGTATTGCAATGAACTATCATGGGGGTAAAAACTTTGTACGTTCCTGTGCACGAATATTTTTTTTATCACCATATAAGCCGGTAAAATTCATTCGTGCAACACCCTCACCAGTTCAGAAAGAAATATTCTCCACTATATCTCTGCAACACCCGGTTTTACCGGGACAGCATGAACTGCTGTGGCCTTAAACCTGACAATCACTTTTTTACCTGTTATAAGATTCATTTCTTCAAAAGACTGCCTTGTAACCAGTACACTTACAGGGATCCCGCAATCAACATTCACACGTACAACGGAACCAACATGGAATGAATAAGTTATTTCACCCTCAAGAGTATTTCTTGCACTTGTCACAGCACCATCTGTCTGGAAGAGCATGATATCCTCACCCCTGATAAACAGGTTTACTTCAGTCCCGTCCGGGTAATTTCCAACTGCTGAGATATTTACTCCGCACACATCAACATTTATCAGACTATCGTCATTCCGGTTCACTCTGCCACGGAATATATTTTCAATGCCAACAAACCTCCCCACGTCCTCAGTTGACGGCCGATTAAAAACACTCTCAACGGTATCTTCCTGGACCAGTCTCCCGTCAATAATTACTGCTACATTATTTGCAAGAGACAATGCCTCCTGTCTTGAGTGGCTGACATGAACAATCGTAAGACCCTGTTCTTTGTGCAGCCTCCGCAGATCACTGATGAATTTCTCATGTGTGAGGGGGTCTAAGGCTGAAAGCGGTTCGTCAAGAAGCAGAATTTTTGGATTCACCACAAGTGACCTCGCAAGTGCCACACGCTGCTGTTCTCCTCCGCTCATTGTCAGGGGATGACGATCCCTCAGGTGGGATATGTTAAATCGATCCAGAATATCATCGACTTTCATCCGGATCTCCCTTTTAGGGCATTTCTGCATCTTCAGACCAAAGGCAACATTGTCAAAAACAGTCATATGCGGAAAGAGTGAGTAGTCCTGATAAACAAGAGAAATTTTCCTTTTTTCAGGCGGTTTGTTACAGAGATCCTCACCACTCACCAGCACACTACCCGAATTGGGCCTGTGCAGACCGGCAATCGCTTCTAAGATGATTGTCTTCCCTGCACCTGAAGGTCCAAGTACGAAATAATAGTCTCCTTCATTAATCGTAAGTGAGATGTTTTTTAACGAAAAACTACCGAGTGTCAGTGAGACATTATCAAACTCTATCATCATATCTCCCCAGGAAACGTGAAACATACCTGAGTACAAAAAATGCACCAAGACATGCAATTATCATCACAAAGGCAACTGTACTGCTCTCCTTTATCCCTCCGGTCGTAAAGCGATAATAGATCAGTGTTGAGATAACCATCGGATAGTATGCGATCATAATTACCGCTGCAAACTCACCAATCGCACGACCCCATGCCAGAATCGAACCATTGAATATGTGGCGTGCACTAAGGGGGAGAACAATCCGTATAAATGCCTGAAAACGTGTCGCACCAAGCGTTCTTGCAACATTCTCCAGATGAACAGGCACTTTTTCAAACCCCGCTCTCACTGAATTGATATAGTAAGGGGAGGATACAAAGAGCATTGCCACAACAATGCCGGGATAGGCATCTTCAAAAGAGAGACAAATCTCTTCTAACGGGGCACCCAGAAGTCCGCGTGACATAAAAAGAATATAAATGAGGATTCCTGCCACAGTATGCGGGAGCATTACAGGAAGGTCAACGAGACTCTCAACAATCCCTTTTCCGGGAAAGTCTGTGCGGGCCAGAATATATGCCAGAGGTGTTCCGATTAACAGAAGAATGAGAATCGCATTAAATCCGGCACCCATCGTGAGCACAATTGAATCTATGACCTTTGCATCAGAGGCAACTTTTAAGATATGAGGGATGTCACTGAGTTCTTTCACCGCCATATTCATGAGTGCAAGGACTGTCAGTGCGATGATCAGTCCACCCACAAGTGAGAAAGATATCAGACAACGGTCAGGAAGAATGTATTTTTTTACCTTTTTTTCCATTCCATAACTCCTGGATCAGTAATATAGCAGTTTAGATACCTGAAAGAGAGAGATCATATCAGAATCAAAACTACAGGTCAGTTTATTAAATGGTCTTTAAAAACGTGCATGAAACTCAGGTTTCAGGCACTGTCTGATGAAAGTAGCAATTACCACTTTCATGCTAAGCCCCCATGAGGCGTCAGCCTCACACGTTCTGATGACAAATCACGACGTGATTTATATACTAAATCTTTGATTCTCAGGGTAAATAAAAGATTAGGCCTGGATATTAACCAGATCTTTTATACTCGCAGGAACTGAGCCGAAACCGTCTGCCGGAACAATCGGTGGCTGACCCTGCCCTTTCATAATGTCCTGTCCGGTCTCAGTGACAAGCATTTTTATGAATTCCAGTCCCATACCAGGATTCTTTGAGTTTTTGGGTACTGTAACACCATACACAATAGGTTTGCCTTTCTTCATGCCACCTGTACATTCTGTCTGCACTGTTGCATATGTGTCTGCAGATTTGATTGAGGACAGGTCAATCTCCTCAGGAAGTTCAACAAATTTCAGGTTATTCTGAACAGCAACACTCCTGTATTCCCATGCATAATCAAGGCCGCCGGCCTCAAGCATCTGAACCAGTTCAACACTCTTTGGCCTGATCTGGAGAGTGTCTTTTGGTTCAGGATCGGTTGCATGGATAGTGTATACGCCATCATCCACAGTCACAGTTATTGCACTGTTTGCACCGACTGTTGTCTCAAAGATCTGGTCATTGCCATAATATGATTCAGCAAGCTGGATAACCATTGGTGAGCGGTATCCACACGGATCCTGGTTCGGGTCAGAGAATGCCCACTTGACATCATCCTTTGCAAGGATTTCATACCAGTTCTCAGACGTTACCTCATCGGCATAGAGACTCTCGTTTGTGTAACAGAGCACCATTCTGTTCTTTGCAAATGTCAGATACCAGTCTGTATCGTCCGGCACCATCAGATTTGGAATTAACGAGTAATCTGCTGATGCATACACATCTGCGGACTTGTCAAGGTCAACAATCTCCCTGCACACTGCCGTACTTCCGCCAGGGTGAAGCTGTACATCAACATTTGGGTGTTTAGCTTCAAATGCCGCTTCCATCTCCTCAAACGGAGATGCCAGACTGCCGGCATGGAAGACTTTTAGTTCAGTTTTTTCCGCAGTGGCAGGAGCCTGACCGTTGTCAGTTGTTCCTGTACACCCACAGATGAAGATTGTGGAGCACATGATTAGACCGATGAAAAATAATATGTTTAACTTTTTCATAATAGAGTAGTTAATCTGCAGGATAATTTAAAGGTTTATACATTATATTGAGGCAATACTGTTAACTTGATGTGATTAACTGCGGAGAGAATAAGGAAAAGTATCAGGAGAGTGTTTAGTACATCTGCAGATTCGTACATCTGCATATCGCAACCATAACCAACATTTTTGTATTCTCCGGTTCATTTAATTCCATAATGTGGAATGTTCTGGATATTGAAAAGTGGATCTCACACAGGAGGTCAGGTATCGAAGGGGTACGAAGACCGGTTGAAGAGATCATTGCAGGCGTACGTGAGAGGGGAGACTCCGCACTCGTAGAATATACAAAGAAGTTTGATAAGACTGAACTTAAACCGGAAAACTTTGTAGTTACAGAAGAGGAACGTGAAGCAGCGTATGATGAAGTGGATGCACAGCTTACCGAAAGTCTCATTGAAGCAGAGGCACGCATCACACAATTCCACGAACTCCAGAAGAGAAGTGATCTCTGGCTTAATGAGATCGAACCCGGAGTAACTCTCGGGGTAAAGACAACACCTCTGGATCGGATCGGCACATACGTCCCCGGCGGAATGGCCTCATACCCGTCAACAGCTCTTATGACGGCAGTCCCTGCACGGGTAGCAGGCGTAAAGGAGATCTGCTGTTGTACACCCCCCCCAATAAACCCTCTGACAATTCTCGCACTTGACATTGCAGGCGTTAACGAGATATACAGGATCGGTGGTGCACAGGCAATCGCTGCAATGGCACTTGGAACTGAAACAATCAATCCGGTACAGAAAATTGTAGGGCCTGGCAACGTATTTGTAACAGCCGCAAAGATGCAGCTTCGTGACCATGCGGAGATTGATTTCCCTGCAGGGCCAAGCGAGATAGGAATTATTGCAGATGAAACGGCAAACCCGACGTTCATTGCCGCAGATATCCTCGCACAGGCAGAACATGACCCGAATGCGGCATGTGTGCTGATTACCACAGACGAATCTCTTTCCGGAAAAGTAGGTGAAGAAGTAAGACACCTTCTTGACAGAGCGCCAAGGAAAGATATCATAGAGAAAGCACTCGCACACTCAGGTTATATCATAGTCAGAGATCTCGATGAAGCCATCCTGGCAAGTGACAGGATTGCACCCGAACACCTCTCCATCCAGGTGGCAGACCCGCTTACGGTCTTAAACCGTGTCAAAAACGCAGGGTCGATATTTGTAGGTCCGTATGCGCCTGTTGCCTGCGGCGATTACGCATCCGGCACAAACCACGTCCTTCCCACTGCAGGATATGCACAGATGTACTCTGGCCTGAATGTAGATCACTTCTGCAAGACTTCAACTATTCAGATCATCAGCAGAGAGGGTTTAGAAGTCCTCGGTGATATCACAGAAACCCTCGCCACTGCCGAAGGACTCCATGCACATGCAGAATCTGTGAGAATCAGACGAAAATAATCTTTTTTCAGTCAGGAGAGATCCTGCTCAGTTTATCATATGAGTCTCGCTGCCAGGGTATGTGAATCTCAGGGGATTGGAACAATTGTTGACAGGTGTATTCCCAAAACACGATCTCTCACAAAACCAATTGTTTTTAAAGGCGGTTATTTATATAAAATAT
Source organism: Methanobacteriota archaeon (assembly GCA_034659935.1). GTDB lineage: Archaea > Halobacteriota > Methanomicrobia > Methanomicrobiales > Methanomicrobiaceae > DAOVRB01. Next base: position 13,579 of record JAYEIC010000015.1, read on the forward strand.
CATACAATCTCATTCAACGGAACAGCATATAATATGAAAATTGAGAGTCAGACAGAACTCCTCAGGGAAAAGATCATTGAGGATGATTTTTTGGAAGGCCGGGATCCTGGGAATGAAATTCCTTTCTGGATATTTGATCACCCATCGGAAAATGAACTCTTGATCCGGGAAAGATATAATGGTGCATTTTGTTATGCAGTGTATGAAGATATTGGTCAGGGTGGAAAACCAATATCATTTCCTCCATTTAATGAGAGAAATAAGGCTGCCGGTTTTCGTGATGCAGTTGGAAATTTTAAAGCCAGTGCGGAAATCCAGAAGGAGTCATGATGAATCTTCCACCCTCTGAACTTGTCAAAATGCCGGAAGGGAAAACGCTTGAGTTCAAGCGTGATCTCTCCTCTCCGAAAAATATACTAAAAACTCTTGTTGCGTTTGCGAATACCGCCGGAGGGCGCCTGCTTATCGGTGTTGAGGATGAATCGAGAGAGGTTTTAGGCGTATCAGAACCTCTTGACGAGGAAGAGCGCCTCTGCAGTCTTATTGACGACAATATTGCCCCAGGGCTTGTTCCCAATGTTGAGATGATAGCAGTAGAGGATAAAACACTGTTAGGTGTTGAGGTCTATCCGAGCGGTTCACGCCCGCACTGGATAAAGAAAGAAGGTCCTGCTGATGGTGTATATGTACGACTGGGCTCTACTAACCGAAAAGCCGACAGGGAACTGATTTCTGAACTTCAGAGGAGTGTTTCTGGTGTTTCATTTGATGAGATGCCCATGCCTGATCTGTCTGCCGGTGATCTTGATATTGATGCTGCCAGAAAAAGGTTCAGAGGAGTTAAGGAGTTAAACGAAGAGGAACTTGTAACTCTTAAATTTCTGACTCAGGTACAGGGAAAATTAGTACCGACAATAGGTGCTATACTTCTTTTTGGAAAGAAGAGGGATTTTTATTTTCCGGATGTGTGGATTCAGTGCGGGCGGTTTATAGGAACAGATAAGGCATACATATTCGACCATACCGGGATCTACGAAAATCTTCCTGATGCTGTTGAAAGTGTAATGCTTTTTCTTAAGAAACATGCCTTCAGAGGCGCGGACTTCTCTGAAATCCGGCGTAAGGATGTATGGAGAATTCCCCTTACAATTCTTCGTGAAGCCCTGATTAATGCCATTGTTCATGCGGATTATTCCCAGAGAGGTGCACCTATAAGGATCGCCTTTTTTGATGACCGGATTGAGATAGAAAATCCCGGCATCCTACTTCCCGGAATGACAATAGAGGATGTAAAGCAGGGTGTTTCAAAGATCAGGGACCGTGTGATTGCCCGTGTGTTCAGAGAACTGGACCTGATTGAGCAGTGGGGCAGTGGTTTTCGCCGTATGTTAAAAGAAGCAGAAGAACTGAATCTTCCTGAGCCGGTGATTGAAGAGATTGGGATGAGGGTCTGGGTTACTGTATTTCTGGCAGAAACAATCGAACTTCCATTGGATAAGGGGCCAAGTCGGGACTATGTTGGGACTATGTTGGGACCAGGGCGTGACCATGTGGGGGCCAGGTTTGAACCAAATATGGAACAGGTTAAAACCATGCAAATATGCATGAAAGATTCCGGAATAATTGACTTGATGAGTGTTACCGGTTAGGAGTAACAGAACAAAATTCAGAGACGTAGTATTGAGGCCACTATTGTCAAATGAATTCATAGAAATGACAATCCCTGACAAACCTAAGAGCAGCAGGCAGAAGTACCGGTTAACTGAAAAAGGCAGGGTGTTTTTGGCCGGAGATCAGGAGGAATTACATGAAACCGGATAAGCCAGACTGGAATTGGCAAATTCATCACATACTTTATGCTGGTGTTGCTCCAGAGGAAGTGAATGAGGGCTTTAACTTTGAGGAAACCCTGCAGAAGATTCACATTGAGCCAGAGGAACTCAGTGCCGGAGCAGTGCATCCTGTAGCAACGATAAAAGAGAACTTTGAGGAGCCTGAAATATGAGGAACGGGGATTATGAAAGATAAATCCAGTCTTCCGGATGACTACGTAGATTCCAAATACAGGTTGTCTATGGCTTCTGGATTATGAAAGATAAATCCAGTCTTCCGGATGACTACACTGTTTTGCCTGCTGAGGTAAAGGATCGTTTTGTCAAAAGGACACAGCTGCCCAAAGGACTGGATATGCACATTGCTCTGCGCAATCTCCACCTAATTCATGAAGACAGAATAACACATGCCGGGGCCTGGCTACTGACCGATGACATAACCGGAATCAGCAGGAGTGCCACAGTAACCTGTGCTCTCTTTCAGGGCACTGATAAAGTGCATATTCTTGATCGCAAAGAGTATACAGGTGATCTCTATTCCATCTACGAGGAATGTATGGCATATTTGCAATCAAGGCTCAATACCGCACTTATTCCACATGCGACAGGACGGAATGAACGGCTGGAATTACCGGTCGAAGCTCTGCGTGAGGCTCTGGTCAATGGCATAGTCCACCGTGATTACCGTTCCACAGCAAATGTGCAGATCTATATTTTCCGGAACCGCGTGGAGATCTTAAGTCCCGGAGGTCTGCCTGCCGGAATGCAGGAGGAAGATCTGGGTTTAAAAAGCGTACCACGCAATCCTCTCCTTTTCGGCATATTCCAGCGTATGGGATTAGTAGAACAGATTGGCAGCGGGATACGGAGAATCCGCCAGATGTGCCGGGATTATGGGGTGGCAGAACCAAATATAGAAGTTTCTGAATCCTGGGTAACAACCATATTCAGACGTCCGATACCAAATTCTGGAATTTCCATACCTGAAATCAGGCCGCAGCCAGAGTCACAGCCAGAGTCACAGCCAGAGTCAATGGAAACCCGTGTCATCAGCCTGTTGCATAAAGAACCGGCGCCAATGGCAAAATCTGCAATAGCTACCGGACTGGGACAAAAGTCTGTCTCCGGCCAGCTAAATAAAGTCGTCCGGAAGTTGCTGGCTGACAGATGTATTGAATTTACGATACCTGAAAAGCCCTTCAGCCGGCTTCAGAAATACCGGCTGACAGCCAAAGGAAAAGAATTCCTCTCAGAAGAAACGAAGGAAATAAAATGACTCCGGACAGCAGGAATAACAGAGAAAAAGAAAACAACAGGGAAAACTCCCCCAACAATAATAATAGCAATAATAATGCCCGTAATAGCACTCTTTTTGATCGTGTGGCTTCTATCATTGAACAGGCCAGAGCGAATACCGTCCGGGCCGTAAATTCCAATATGGTCTTATGCTACTGGTTTATCGGCAGGGAGATTGTCGAAGAGGTACAGGAAGGAAAGAGGAGGGCCGAATATGGAAAACAGACACTTGAAGAGCTTTCAGATAATCTAATCAGACAGTATGGCAAGGGATTTTCAAAGGCAAACCTCAGGTTATTCAGACAATTTTATCTGACATATCCTGATCGTATGGCAGATTATCCGGAACAAAATTATTATAAGAATAACCTGACAACCTCTTCTAAATCTTCTCCCACACCCCCCTCAAAAAATTCTGATGGTGATGCTAAAACCAAAACAATTAAATCAGATGAATTTGTTACCCAGTGGGTAGCGAATTCAAAAATTCCTTTAAAAAACAACAAATTGGAAAATAATAGATTAAACACAGGTTTTAACCCTCAGCTTGGATGGTCACATTACCGGGCGTTAATACGTGTGAAAAAAACAGAAGCACGACTATTCTATGAACAGGAAGCCGCAGAGTGTACCTGGGATAAACGTACATTGGAACGGCATATCCATTCACAATATTATGAGCGTATGCTGAGAAGCCAACATCCGGAGGAGATGCGAAAGTCCGGTTGTGAAATAGCCACATCCACAGCAATAGCCATAGATTCGTTAAAAGATCCATATATCCTTGAATTTCTTGATCTGCCGGAAACATCACTTCTGCATGAGAGCCATCTGGAAACTGCAATTATTACACACCTCCGGTCTTTTCTGATGGAACTGGGCAAAGGTTTTGCATTTGTCGGAAGGCAGAAGAGAATGAGATTTGATGAGACAGATCTCTATGTTGATCTCGTCTTTTATAACTCCATCCTGAAATGCTACCTGTTAATTGATCTCAAAATGGGGGAGATCTCATACAAAGATGTCGGGCAGATGGATGGCTATGTCAGAATGTTTGATGATCTCTACATAGCCAAAGATGACAATCCCACAATCGGCCTTATTCTCTGCACTGATAAGAATGATGCCGTTGCCAGATACTCTGTTCTCAATGAGCGTAAGCAGATTTTTGCGTCAAAATATATGCTTTACCTGCCAACTGAAGAAGAATTAGCCGCCGAAATTCTCCGTGAGCGCCGGATGATCGAGGAGAGGTTAAGCGAGGATGAAGAATGAGGAATGAAAAATGAGTAAAACAGCTATAAACATGAATGAAATAATCGGGATCATTAAGCAGATTTTTGGGTGTAATTATGCCAGTTAATAATAAATCCAACAACCCTGTGCCGAACTTCTACCGTGCCTCCGCCGACGGGTTGTTCCTGATATGCCGGAGCCAGGATGACTCCACACCCGGAGAAAACAGCCTAAACACGCCCAAAAAAGAGTGACAACAGATAATATCCACCAAATACAATCAGAAAAATGCCACACAGGAGAAGAACCAGCCTGTAATTCCGGTCAGACAGTAACGATCTGCCACGGTGCGTTGTCACTGAAACAACCGTGTACCAGCCAAGATCGGCAGTCCAGTGGCCTGCCATAAAAGTTATTGCAAGAATTATGCCGCCACGAAGCCCGTCTAACAGAAAACCACTCCCTATTGTGAGCCACCAGATCCAGAAATACGGGTTTGCGGCACTTGTCAGACACCCTGCCAGAACAGGGCTGACAACATCACCATCTCCAACACTCTCAATACCCTCAACATCCCCGATAGTTGCTACCCTGCTGCCCCTGATGGTTATGACACCAAAGGCAATCAATGCAATTCCACCGACAAATGCAATAATACCGGCATACTCACCGACACCACCCGCTAAACCCAGAAGAATAATCAGGCATACCGGAAATTCAATCGCCATATGCCCAAAAACTACTTTCGGCCCCATCAGCCACCCGCCTCTCAGGGACGAATCTATTGTTGCAACAAGCATAGGTCCGGGCACAAGTGCTCCGGTCAGGCCAAGGAGAAAGGCAAGAACAAACATCCCGGGAATTTCGGTTATCACAGATATTCACTCATTTACATCTAAATTGTGAAGAAACTCAGGAAAGAGAAAACAGAAAAACAGAAATCTGCGTCACCACAACCGCGTCTGACCACTGCCATATCCCTCTTCGTCAGCAGCAGACCCTGACTCCTCTCTGGCAGCCTGCCTGCTCTTTTCTGCCCGGGTTACATTCACAGACTGCAAAACAGCAGCAGCAGTAGAGGTCCCGTCATCATCATCTGCAAACTCTGTACCGGTTTCTGTACCGGTTTCTGTACTATCAAACCTGTACATTCTCACCTTCTTTCGCTTCCCGTACTGTATTACACCTACGGGCATACCATCAAGATCATCACTTACCTCACGCAGGGTCGCACTTGCATAATCAGCGAGGTGTACAGCCCATGCCTCTCCTGTATGAGGTTTTATCTCTCCATATTCCCCATGATGAGACTGAATAATATGCATCAGGTGCCCAAAGATCACATCATCGATTTTAACTGAGTCCTTACTCTTCTCAAGCATAAAAAGACCAAGTGTGACGTGCCCTATCAGATCATATTCGGGCAGCGCAACATAACCAAAACCCTGCCTTTCAAATGACCGGCATTTTCCTATATCGTGAAGCAGTGCACCGGCAAGAATAAGGTCACGGTTCACTCCAAAACGTGGCATGGAATCAGTAAAGGCGCATGCAAACCTTGCCACTTCCAGTGTGTGTTCGGCAAGACCACCCCGGTAATCGTGGTGCATAAACTTTGCCGCCGGCTTTTCAAAAAAACCACCCGCAGAATCAACTACATTTTTTACCATTTCTTTCAGTGAGAGATCACCGATCGAAGCCATAAGAAGACGGATTTCCTGTTCGTTTTGCACGAGGTCAACGGGTGAAAAGATATAATCATCCGCATTCAGCCCGGATACTGAAACAGATTCCCCCAGATATTTAATGCCTTCGTTGATGTTAATTTCCAGTGCATTATTATAACTCCTGGCAACACCGGAAACTCTGTACACCTCACCTGTCCGGAGACTTTCAGAGATCCTCTCTACTTCTTCGTTCCTGCCTGAAATACCCCAGATTTTGCATGCAATCTTTCCACTGTTATCGTACAGTGTACACGATATGAATTTTCCCCTCTTCATATCCTTTAACTGCGGATTCTCAATGACAAACAGGCAGTCAACCTTCATATCCTCGCTGATATCCTTAACAAAAACAGACTTCTTCATCTTCTCTCACCTTCAGAATCATCACATAAAAATATGCATATCATATATTCTCTCAGCCACAAATCACAAACCACATTTTTCACAGACCAAACCTGATCCTGATCAGGGCACACAGCATCCCAAGCCCGTCAGAACTACCGACACGTGAATTCGCCCTGTCTTCCCAGACAATCGGCACTTCCTTAATATGGTAACCCATTTTATTCAGGCGCCATAACAGCTCCACATCAAACTCAAAACCCCGTGAGACCAGAGAGGGCAGGACTGCGCAGACAGCCTCTGTTCTAAAGACTTTTGCACCACACTGTGTATCAGAGATCTTAAGCCCGAATAGCAGACGTACTGCTAAGTTAAAGATCCGGCTCTGGAATTTGCGCCACAAAGACTGCCCTACAACAATCTCTGATGCAGAAAGCCATCTTGACCCGACTGCGCAGTCCGAATCAGAGAGATTACAGAACAGGCCAAACATCTCAGAAACAGATGTCGAACCGTCAGCATCTACAAAACCAACAAAGGGCGTGCCTGCGGCTAAAATTCCCTCAAGGACACCTCCGCCTTTGCCCAGACGACGGTTGAAATTCAGGCACTTTATATCAATATCCGGGTGTTCGTCCGAAAAGGCCATAATAATATCTGTTGTTTTATCATCACCGTCACATACAAAGATCAGGGTTCCGCCAAAATTACCCGCATCCTCAAGAAAAAACGATATTCTCTCCTCCTCATTATAGGCCGGGATGACAATAGAGCAGTCTTTCTCGGATATGGGCACCATACCGGGCACTCAGCATCCCAGTTTTTCAATAATCATTTCTGTGAATTCCAAAGATGCATCAGGACCATTTCCTGTTATGATGTTAAGATCACCAACAACCGCCACATCAACAAGAGTTGCGCCCCCACTCTTCATCTCATGTACTGAAGCAGGACTCTTATATACGGTTGCCTGCCTGCCCTCAAGAAGACCTGCCTGCGCGAGGACAACAGGAGAGAGACAAATCGCTGCAACGACTTTTCCCTTCTCATTAAATTTCTTTACAAGGTCCAGAAGGGCAGAGTTACCCCAGAGAGAATCCTGCGCTCCGATACCACCGGGAATTACTATAGCATCATAGTCCTCTTCCTTTGCATCCTCAATTGTAATACCTGCTTCAACGGATGCACCAAAGAAACCAACACAGGTACCAATCCGGGTCGAAGCGACATCATAGTCAATGCCGGCTTCTTCAAAAGCTTTCTGCGGAACTTCAAATTCCTCGTCACGGAATTTATCCGGTGCTATTACAAACAATATTTTCATACTATAATAGTAGGATACAGGAATAGCTATAAGATTACTGATGTATTTTCAGGTACCGGGGAGTCTGTCCTGTCGGATCAGCACCGGATGAACAGGCTCTATAAGCGTAATGGCTGTTTTTGGGGATTTATGCAGCAGTCATTCATGTAGTGAACATTGTTTTAGATTATACGATTTTTTCGTTGGAACGAAAACCTTTTTGACTATTAACATCCAGTATCATATTATGCTTATAGAGTATAGTGTGGAAAATTTCGGGTCCATATCTGAAAAAACTACATTCAGTATGCTCGCTGCCAAAGGAAATTCAAAACCTGAAAATCTGATTAAGATAGAGAAAAATCCAAATATTAAAAAACTGCTTAAGAGTTGTGTAATATACGGAGCGAACGCGTCAGGGAAGACAAATCAGATTGTCGCTCTGCAGGTCATAAGAGATTTTGTGGTTGACTCAAAAAATAATAATAAAGGGGATAAACTGCCACATACCCCATTTGTATTAAGTAAAGCATTTGTAGAGAGACCTACCTGGTTTGAAGTGGATTTTATTACTGACAATACTGAATACATATACAGGTTCTCTTATAATGCAGATCAGATAATCAATGAGGAATTAAGCTATTTCAAAGGGAAAACAGAGAAATATATCTTTAAAAGAGAGAAAGATCAGTTAGAGACTTTTGTTGATGATGATGAATTATCCGGGCTTTTCAGACATACCGGAGATAATGTTTTGTTCCTCTCAAAAGCTAACAATGAATATAAAAAATTCGGCCCTGTGTTTGAGTGGTTCAGCATAAATCTTCATACTTTAGGACCGATCTTCGGGATTGGAGATAAACATACCATAAATTATATTAATAAATCAAAGGATTGCAAAAATAAAGTCCTTAAAATTTTAAATTATGCTGATTTTGATATCTCTGATATCTCAGGCAATGTGATAAAAATGGACAAATCAGGCATCCCGCCGGGAATGCGGGAATTTATTGAGCATGTTACAAAAAAATCATTTAATGATGGAGAACTATCAAAAACTGAGTTGAAGAGCGTACACATAAGAGATGACGGTCAGGAAATTGTCAGTGATTTCTCTGAGTTTGAATCAGACGGTACATGTATTTTCTTTAATATCCTTGGAATCTGGCTCGATGCACTTGAAAATCATCAGCGTGTTCTTGTAATTGATGAAATTGACACAAGACTACATCCGGATTTGATTATGTATCTTCTTAAAATGTTTCATGATACAGAGTTTAATAAAGCAGATTCCCAGCTGATTTTTACAACACACAATACAAGAATTCTCTCTACTGACTTTTTCAGAAGAGACCAGGTCTGGTTTACTGAAAAGGATAAACATACAAAAACCACGAATTTGTTCTCTTTGTATGACTATGAAAACAGGACTGATCGTTCAATTGAAAAAGCATATTATACCGGACGTTATGGAGGATTGCCGGATATAGTTTATGGGAGGATTTAACGGTGGCAAAACAGAGAAAAACCAAAAAATTGCCACTAAGACCTCTGGTTTTGATTTATACTGATGGCCATACGGAACTGAACTATTTCAGGTTAAAAAAATCCAGTCTCACCGGTAGAAAGAATATAAAGATTGAAACACGCATTGCAAATATAAAAAGTGGCAAAAAATTTGTTGATTATGCCAAAAAGCACATTTCCTCCAATTATGAAAGACTGAATGGGGGTGACAGGGTCTATTGCGTTTTTGATATGGATACAGCCAATGATGAAGATATCAGGAGAGCGATAAGTTCCATGCCAAGGCATATGGATCTGATTATATCCAATCCGGATTTTGAATTTTGGTTTTTACTTCATTACCAGTATTATCAGGGAAGACTCGGCAACAGGGAACCAATAAGAAAATTAAGAGAGCACGAAAGGAACTATGAAAAACCACAGGTGAAAGAAATATATGATTCATTGAAGGATAGAGAAGAGAATGCACTAAAGAATGCTGAGAGACTGAGGAGATACCATAAATCAAATGGTTCTGATCTACATTCCACATCTACAAATCCCTATACAAACGTAGATGAGATTATATCATTTATCAATTCATTCTGATTGATAAGTATTCAGAGAGTTTGTTGACGCCTACATTCATGAAAAACATGGCCCTGTAGAATCACTCCATGAATCCGGATGAGGTAGTCTGGATAAATGAAAAACATTCCATTGAATAAAAAAAGGATAATAGAAAATCATTAATGGTTATGCCATATAGATTACCACATGTCTATTTCCAGGAGGACTCATGAAAAAAAACCACGACACTATGTATGATACAGGTATCTCCGAGATTGTAAGCATTGTGTTGATAATTTTTCTGGTGATCATGCTGGTAGGGGTGATGCTGTACATAACCGGCGCACTGGACGACCATCTTACCACTACACCATATTTAGCCACCAGTGCGGATGTAGTAAATACCAGACCTGATCTCCGTACTATTTCTCTTGAAAATCGTGGTGGAGATATTGTATCACTGTATGGCTCCGCAGCAGCAGGGGGTACATGGTCGGTGCGTTTCAGACTTCAGAGTGAAAATATATCTACAGATGTAGAGGTTGACCCACTGCTAAAGACAGGAAAGTGGAGGCCTGGTGGCACTCTTAACATCTACCGCGACAATCAGACGTACTGGGTTACTGATAATATCTCTGGCAGAGCAGACCAGATCGAAGACTTTGGCGGAGGAAAATGGGTGGTTTCTGTCATTGACACAGGAACTGACGTCCTGCTCGCGCAACACACACTCATACTCTCAGGTTCATCTCCACCAGGTCCGGTCTATGCACACGGAATTGTGGCCACGTACTACTCTGATGAAGGATGGAGTAATGCTGCGGGCACACGCATAGAAGATCGCATCCGCTTTAGTGACGGGACAGGCGAGACAGATGAAGTCAACTGGCCATCCAGTATCCTTGGAAAGGAGAATCGCTTTAGTGTGAAGTTTGAAGGTCTCCTCTATATTGAAACCGAGGCAGACTATACCTTTTATCTGGGATCAGATGACGGCTCATGGCTCTCCATTGACGGTGCCGGGATCATCGACAACGGGGGTCTTCATTCACTCAGATATGTCTCAAAGACGGTCCATCTGACAGCCGGATACCATCCAGTCGTGGTGCGGATGTATGAACATACGGGTGCGGCAAGAATCTACCTTGAGTATGAGTCACCGTCATTCCCGCGCAGGTATGTCACTGAACTCTTCCACACCCCGATCAGCGTACCACACGCAGACTTCTCGGCTGCCCCACAGCACATAATGACAGGAGAGCAGGTATGGTTTACCGACAAATCAGATGACGCCACCGAATGGCACTGGGAATTCGGGGACAGTAGCAGTTCCACAGACAGGAATCCTTCGCATACATACAACACAGCGGGTTCGTACACAGTCAGCCTCACCGCCAAAAACAGCTATGGTGCAGATACGATGACCAAAACAGACTATATCACTGTCGGAGGCACACTCCTGCCCGGAATTAATGCCACATACTACTCTGATGAGGGATGGAGTAACGCTGTGAGCACACGCACTGAAAACAGAATCCGCTTCAGCGACTCGTGGGGAGATACAGATGAAGACGACTGGCCATTCAGTATCCTTGAAAAGAAGAATCAATTCAGTGTGAAGTTTGAAGGACTGTTAAATATTACGACCGAAGATGATTATACATTCTGCCTCGGATCTGATGACGGCTCATGGCTCTTCATTGACGGTGCCGAGATCATCGACAACGGGGGTCTTCATTCACTCGAATATGTCTCAGAGACAGTCCATCTGACAGCCGGATACCATCCAGTCGTAGTGCGGATGTTTGAACATACGGGCGGGGCAATGATATATCTTAAATATAATTCACAGGGTGGCCCATATGTTGAGAACCTGTTTGTATTTGAGTAGGAAAGTTAACCCCTTTTTTTTATCCATGTGGTGGGATGAAAACTGTCTTTTAACAGCAAATCTCCACATCTCAGAATATTTTAACTCAAAGACCTTTATATAATAAAATAAAATTATGACTTCATGCCTTTAAATCCCAATTTTTCCCACAATATTGCACTTTTTTTGTGGCCTGTAAATATTAAAAGTATCTGATTTGGTATGTATATCCCTGCTCCACCAAAAAGAGCTGACGATTGGTCCCGAAAGTCTGTTCAACGGTACCTTTAGAGATTAGTGTGTAGAAATGAGAGGTATGCTCTTTGGGTCGGAGAATGCGCCCCAGTCGCTGTGCTTCCTCCTGACGCGAACCAAATGTACCTGAGACCTGAATCATGACACTGGCATCAGGCAAATCCACGGCAAAGTTTGCAACCTTAGATACCACAAGTACATTGATGTGTCCCTGTCTGAACTCGTCATACAGTTTCTCTCTCTCATCATGTCCGGTCTTACCCGTGATAATCGGCAGCCCCAATGATTTGGCAAGTCTTTCTAACTGCGAAATGAACTGCCCGATAATCAGGATGCTCTCGCCTGCGTGGTTCTCTAACAGTTCACACACAAGCTCTTTTTTGCGCTGGTTCTCTGCCGCAATGCGAAACTTAGCGCGTTTATCAGCATGAGCATACTTAAGCTCTTCTTCAGACGAAAGAGGAACACGATACTCGGTACAGAGGGCCTCTGCAATATAGCCGCGACTCTCAAGCGTCTTCCAGGGGACATCATATCGCTTGGGACCGATCAGTGCAAAGACATCATCTTCTTTACCATCTTCGCGAACCAGTGTTGCAGTCAGCCCAAGTCGCCGTCTGGCCTGAATTGCCGTTGTTGCACGAAATACCGGAGCCGGGAGCATGTGTACCTCATCATATATAATGAGCCCCCAGTTATGCTCGGTAAAGATGTTCAGGTTGTCCAGTGGATCGTCCTTTGTGCGACGATATGTCAACATCTGGTATGTGGTGATCGTGACTGGCTTAATCTCTTTGACACGTCCTGTAAACTCGCCAATCTCCGAATCTTTGATGTGTGTCTTAGAGAGAAGTTCAGTGCGCCATTGCTGAACTGAGATATTATTGGTAGCGATGATCAGAGTGTGACTTGATATCTGAGCCATCGTTCCAAGTCCTATAATCGTCTTGCCTGAACCACAGGGAAGAACAATCACTCCGCTGCCCCCGATCTTCTGTCCTGCACAGTAAAAGAGATCTACGGCCTCTTTTTGATAATCGCGCAACTGAAAAGAGTTGCCGTCAGGGTCAATGCTGCGCAGAGTGAGATCGAACCGTTCTCCATCCAGATACCCGCATAAATCCCTGACAGGGTAACCTGCCTTTATCAGTGCGTGCTTAAGATCGCCGCGTCTGACCTGCGGTATGAAGAGTCCGGGGAGGCCGTTGTTATCCACCCAAAACTCATCTAATGACTTATTGTTGCGGATTCGTTCCAGAACACCAGAGTCCGTTATAACAAGCTCCAGGCACTCCTCTGAGACTTTCTCTAACACCAGCTTGCCATAGGTCTCATACCACTCCCTCATATCGACAATGACATTTGATGGAATGCTGTAACGCGAGAACTCTTCAAGACCACCGACAATCTCTTTAAACGGCACACCCAGTGCTGCCGCATTCCAGAGCGACAATGGTGTGACCCTGTAGGTATGGATAAACTCAGGCGATTTTACCAGCTCTGCAAAAAGAGATAAAAAGTCCCGACATTCCACGTACCCCGGGTGTCCGACCTCAAGCATCAATGTGCGATCGCTCTGGATAATGAGCGGCTTTTGTGAACTCATGCAATATCCTCAAATTTGATGGTGTAATTCTCTTTCAGTGCTTTACTGATTTTTTTTACCTCTGGTTCGTATTGACTGGCAAAGGAGAGTGTCAATCTGCTCCAGTCTGCGGCAACAGGGCATCTGGCAGCTACAAGTCGTTTGCGGAATTCTTCCATCAATTCTTTTGCCGGGAAGTGATATGTAACCTGGACCTCACGTTTTATTGTCACCGACTTTTTTGCTTTTGCTTTTGCTTTTGAAACGCTCAAACCTCGTCCGGGAAAGACTGTGCGTGCACCGTCCGGAAGAAGCGTAAGAGCCGAAGAGCGATGTTTTATGCGAAGTGGGATCAATTCCTTCTGCTCAAGATGCGTGAACAACCTCTCAGGCGAATGCACGATTCTCACCGCAGGTGATATGCATTCAATCGTGAATCTGTCGATTTCCGGCAGATCTTTGTCCCCCTCAAAAAGTACAGCATTCTCATACAGAGTGAACGCTTCTGAAGCAGAGGTCCACTCTTCAAGTTCTGTTCGGACATTCTGCGGCAGTTTCCGGGCGCTTATACCCTCTAAGAGCCTGATCACATCAAGATCTTCTCTTTCGCTCAATTGGATTAGCACCTTCTGTTTTTGAAGTTTTAAGATGCTTGTCCTGTCCTTTGTTACGACATCTGCAAGTTTTGTCAATTGCGCAAGAATCCGAACCGGATACAATTCAGATTCCACATGCACCTCGAAATTCGGCTGCACGGTAATTCTGGGTTCTGTGATGTCACCGCTCATTACGTGCAGGAACTTATCACTGACCCGAAACGCCAGAAGCTGATTCATCTCGGGCAGATGTCCCTTATACTCTGTCCCGGAATAGGCAACATCGATATATCCTAAAACAAAGGGTAATCCTTCAAGGAATCGTTCCACATAGCGACCTTCCACCCGCTCAAATGCATCTGCATCACTCTCTGAAATCTGCATCTCATTATCCCACCTCTTACCCTCCTGAAAATTGCCATACCGACCATCCTCTGCATCCCGTTTATATTTATACACGGGCTTCTTTGGGATAAGAAAGAATGGATGATACTCTTTTAGATATCGGATTAATGAGGCGGTAGTGTACCAGACACCAGGCGTACATGATTGTAACACCTCAAGAAGAAATCGCCTGGCCCTGGCAAAATCCAGTCCCCGCATAACACCAGTCGCTGAACCCCAGGTAGGGAACCCTGACAGCCTGCCAAGCACACCTGTATGGTAAAACTCATTGTTATTATAATTATAATTTTTTACTAATAAATCGAGAAGCTTCCTCTCCTGCTCTATAAGTGGTAAATTAATAAATTCATTATATCTTCTGGTATCAGGTTTAATGTAATTGTCAGGAAATGATGGTTCAGTACTGGTGTACCCTACATATATCCCCTTAATGTTGTAGTCTGTGAACTTAAACAGAAACGCCAGTTTATCTACATAATTTATCCACTCAGAATATCCGTTTGTTTTGACTTCTTCTATTGTATAAGAATTACTCATAAGTTTTGCCAGTCGCTTTGCGTCAGCCCGGCTCAGGTCATTACTCCGGTGTAACCGTTTTACATCGCGGTCCTGCAGATATTCAATAAAAGCATGCAGATCATGACGCAGATCGCATTGGTTGGAACAGACGTCCAGTTCGTCCGTATTTGCCGGAGTTAACTCTGGGTTTGGCTGCATCATTAATTCCTCATCTTTTTGATTACATGCCCTGACATCTCCACAACATCCTGTATCGCGGGAAGCAGGTCACAGGGAAATGCAATATAATCATTTGGGAGCGATACAATGCTTTGCGAATCGGCAAATGACTTTTCAATCTGCACCTTAAGGCTCAGATCTTTTACCTGTGCAATCATCAGGTTTTCATGAATTATCTGTTTACCCCATCTCTCTTCAGCCAGATTAATTGCGGTGCGAAAACCGGATGATTTCTCTCTAAGCCACGCAAAAACACCTTTTTTTCGAACTCTCATAAGCACATTCCCGATCTTAATGAGGCTTGCAGTCGCTCGCAGATTAGAATTATAAACATCCAGAGTTGCAACCGAAGCCAGCACTTCCAGTGCGCCATAAGGGATGGTCATCAGATTTAAGGATACTGTACCATCCGGCTCGATCTGTAAATAATGCTCAGGCGAATATAAGGTCGTATCTTCCGGGGAATTGTCAGGTAACCGATAGTATGCCTTTCCATCCACCATAAGTTTTACCAGGCAGCCCCACTCCCGGCCAGCCTCACAGATCTCTTCACAGGGGTGGTCCGCATCCTCTCCTGTAAATATTCCAAGCATTACCACGAGACTGTCTGCGGGTAGCCATTCATGTTCATTGAGTTGTGAGAGTGCATAGCATATAACGTCAACAGGAGCCATATCGCCACTCCGCAGCCTGGCATCGGTTCTGATGACGGATGCCTGCCAGCAGGCTCGCTGCCATTCCAACAGGCGCCTTACTCTGAACTTTTCAGTTCCAATAAAGAGGTTGCCATCTTTGAGTGTGACTGTGAACTGGGTTTTGTCTGATACAGGAGATGGTTTTTGCTCCCCTCCGATAATCTCCAGTACTTTATCACGTAGTACCTCTCTCTTAAAATCCCCGGCTTCTTCAAATGTTGAAGCTTTGACCATAGGTGGAAGAGAATCTCCAAATTCCGGAGGAAAACGAAATCGCAGGCGTTCCATTCTGGGAGAGTTGGTATATGTTTCCTGCTCTCTGATAATGAGCACACCCTTTCGCACCAAATTCTTCTTCACCTGTTTGAATGTTTCTTTATACCGCTGGGTTACAGTCCTGTAATCATACCAGTCCGTAGATTCTGCGCAACCATACAGTCTCCCGAAGTACCCGATACCAACTTCTTTGTTTATCTTATTAAGCAGGTGGAGGAATACAACTTCCCTGTATGTTAATGAGTTCAGTGCTTCCTTTATGCCAA
Source organism: Methanobacteriota archaeon (assembly GCA_034659935.1). GTDB lineage: Archaea > Halobacteriota > Methanomicrobia > Methanomicrobiales > Methanomicrobiaceae > DAOVRB01. The sequence continues at coordinate 30,077 of JAYEIC010000015.1, forward strand.
TCATGGAGATAAAGAAGTTTTCAAAGATGTCACGGGAAGTTACCGCCTTGACAGGAAAACCACGACTCTTGCAGATTGCCTTGATATCAGAGTCACTTATATCGCTTTTGCACATCTGCTTTAGCATACTTTGCATATCCATTCAGTCACACCACTTTATGTATATGTTAAGTTCCCTGTGCCAATGAGTTTTGTTCTTTCTTTTTAAGAACTGACCATCAGTCAGGTGGCAGATCAAACCCCGGAAATACTCCTCTGCATGATCATTTTGCATGAAACCGACAAATGCCACTTTCATTAAACAGTGCGTGACCCTGAGAGGCCATGCACGTTTTCATCAGACAGTGTCTGACACAAGGTGAGTCATCCACCTTTTTATCACCTTTTACAGACAACCATACAGTAACATATGCAACTATAACTGAGAGGGCATATCAATTATCAGGAAAGAACAGGAGAGGGGATTTTGAAATATATTGTTATCACAGGCGGAGTGATGAGTGGTCTTGGGAAAGGCATTACCGCTGCTTCCATCGGCCGCCTTCTAAAAAACAGGGGATATCACATAACTGCAGTAAAGATTGACCCTTACTTAAACATAGATGCAGGGACCATGAACCCGGCACAGCACGGTGAAGTATTTGTTCTCAGGGACGGCGGAGAAGCAGACCTTGATCTGGGGAACTACGAAAGGTTTCTTGACATCAGCCTCACATCTGACCACAACATTACAACAGGTAAAGTCTACCAGACAGTAATCGAGAAAGAGCGCCGTGGAGATTATCTTGGTGCCACAGTCCAGATCATCCCCCATATCACAAACCAGATTCAGGAGTATATCAAAAACGCAGCAGAAAACAGCCTTGAAAATGGCAAAAATGCAGACATCTGCCTTGTTGAAGTGGGAGGAACCGTTGGTGATATTGAGAGTATGCCGTTTTTAGAGGCGGTCCGTCAGATGCACGGTGAACTTCCAGAAGAGGATCTGGTGCTGATTCACGTAACACTTGTTCCGGTTGACAATATGGGCGACCATAAGACAAAACCAACTCAGCACTCTGTAAAAGTCCTGAGGGAATTAGGTCTCCACCCGGATATCATCGTTGGCAGAAGCGATGTAGTGATGAGTTCAAACACAAAAAGAAAGATTTCGTCATTCTGTGACGTACCCCAGAAGGCTGTTATCAGTGCGGCCACTGCACCTGATATATACCTGGTGCCGATGGAGATGGAAAAAGAGGGACTTGCCGATGTCACCTCAGAACTGTTACACCTCAAAAAATGTGAGCCTGATACAGAATGGTACCGGCTTGTCGCCAGCGAGGCTACAAACAGGGTTAAAATTGCAATTGTCAGCAAATACGGCATAGAGGATGTGTACATCAGCATAAAAGAGGCACTGAAGCACGCAGGCCTTGCCCTGTCAACAGAAATTGATATCCTCTGGGTGGATGCAGAAACGTTTGAAACAAATGAACTTTCAGATGTGGATGGTATACTTGTCCCGGGCGGTTTCGGCACGCGTGGAATAGAAGGAAAGATCAGGGCAATCGAGTACGCAAGAACAAATAAAAAGCCATACCTGGGTCTCTGTCTGGGCTTCCAGCTTGCAGTCATTGAATTTGCACGTCATGTAGCAGGCTTAAAAGACGCAACCAGCGAGGAGATAAACAAGGAGGATAGAACCCACGTGATTGCTATTCTGCCTGAACAGGAAGACGTGGAAGGACTTGGAGGCACCATGCGCCTTGGAGACTACCATATCAACCTGAAGACCGGGACAAAGATATATGATCTCTATGGAAGCGTTGATGTTGTTGAACGACACCGCCACCGTTACGAGGTCAACCCGGAATATATTGAGACAATAGAAAACGCAGGCCTGAAATTCACAGGAACCTGCGGAAACAGGATGGAAGTCTGTGAGATCCCTGGAGATGTATTCTTCCTTGCCACTCAGTTCCACCCTGAATTCAAATCCAGACCAACACAGCCCTCTCCGCCATATATTGGATTTGTAAAGGCATGTCGTGAGAACAGGATTAAATCACAGGATTAAAGAAATAAATTCAGTCACAAAATTCAGGTGAAAAAATGGTAAATGTTGAAAAATTTATTGAAACAGCAATACAGGAAATCAAAGAAAAGGCAGGAGACGAAAAGGTAGTAATGGCACTTTCAGGTGGTGTGGACAGCTCAGTCTGTGCGGAACTTGCCGCAAAAGCAATCGGTGACAGACTGATACCAATCTACATTAACACAGGACTGATGCGCAAGAATGAAACAGAGCAGATCTACAGTCTTTTTTCTCACATCGGGTTAAAGACAGTAGATGCGGCAGATGAATTTTTTGAGGCACTCAAGGGGGTCATTGACCCTGAAGAAAAACGAAAGGTGATCGGTGAGAAATTTATCCGTCTCTTTGAGCGTGAAGCAAAACAGACAGGCGCAAAGTACCTCCTTCAGGGCACTATATATCCTGATGTCATCGAGAGTCAGGGTGGGATCAAAAGCCACCACAATGTCGGCGGAATGCCACTTGATATTGAATTTGAAGATGTAATCGAACCGCTAGTTGACCTTTACAAGGACGAAGTGCGTGATGTCGCAGGCGGACTTGACCTCCCGACTGAGATTCAGCACCGCATGCCATTCCCCGGCCCGGGTCTTGCAGTCAGGTGTCTCGGAGAAGTAACAGCTGAGAAAATTGCCATAGTAAGAGAGGCAAATGCGATTGCCGAAGAAGAACTCGTGGAAGAATATAACCCCTGGCAGTGTTTCGCAGCTCTCATTGGTCTGGGCACGGGTGTTAAGGGAGACATCCGCCTTCACGGCTGGATCATCGCAGTCCGTGCCGTTCACTCACGCGATGCGATGACAGCAGAACCACTGGAACTGTCATGGGACACATTACATAAAATTGCAGCCCGCATCACCTCAGAGATCCCGGAAGTGGCAAGGGTGGTATATGATGTCACACCAAAACCTCCTGCAACAATTGAGTATGAGTGAATAACTGAAAAGAAGATATATGAGGGAAGATTAATGCAATCTGATAAAAATTACCGGGAACTGGACGATAAATATTTCATGCACACCTTCACCCGCAACCTGATGCTTGTGAAGGGTTCCGGATGCCACGTCTGGGATGACAGAGGAAAGGAATACATTGACCTTGTAGCAGGCATTGCAGTCTGCAGCACCGGCCACTGCCATCCTAAAGTCGTACAGGCCATCTGCAGCCAGGCAAAGGAACTGATCCATATCTCAAACCTCTACTACGTCCCTCACCAGGGAGAACTTGCAAAAAAACTTGTGGAGATTACCGGGCTTGAAGGAGGCAGGGCTTTTCTCACAAACTCAGGTGCGGAATCAAACGATGGTGCAATTAAACTCGCCAGGATCAGAACAGGAAAGAAGAAGTTCATCGCATTTACAGACAGTTTCCACGGCAGGACACTGGGTGCCCTTGCTGTCACCCATAAACCTGCAATCCGTGAACCATTCGAACCCCTCGAGCCAAAATGCACATTTGTAGAATTCGGCGACTTAAAAGCGCTTGAAGATGCAATGGATGAGGATACGGCTGGCATCTTTGTCGAATGCATACAGGGTGAGGCAGGAATCATCCCTGCACCCAAAAGTTTCCTTGAAGCTGTCAGGGAGATCTGTGACAGATACGGTGCACTCATGATATGCGATGAAGTCCAGACCGGTATGGGCAGGACAGGCAAGTGGTTTGCATTCCAGCATTCGGGCGTAAAACCCGATATCATCACACTTGCAAAAGGCATTGCAAGCGGTTTTCCCATGGGGGCTATGGTTGCACGGGAAGGACTGGACTTTAACCCAAGTGAACACGGGAGCACGTTCGTCGGAGGACCGCTTGCCTGCGCAACGGCACTTGCAACAATTGAAGTCATAGAAGATATTCTCCCGTCCATAGAGGAGAAGGGCAGACGATTTAAAGAGGGACTCTCAGCTCACAATCCAAGACAGACAGGACTCATGATAGGTATATCCGCAGGGGAGAGATGTGCTGAAGTCCAGGCAAAGTGTGCAGAAAATGGTGTGCTTGTGAACTGTGCCGGTCATGGAAATCTCCGCCTCGTGCCTCCGCTCGTGATTGAAAATAATGACATTGACCGGGCAATAGAGGTCATTAATGCGGCACTTAATTAGGGACTGCTACAGTGCCGGTGGATATGTCTTTGCAACAAAGGCAGTGAACATTGCACGTGAGGCAGGGCATAAGAAAATCGCCCGTCTTGCCAGCAATGAGAACCCATACCCCCCGTCACCTGAAGCAATCCGAATGGCAGAAGAGGCATTACCGGGTGTAAACCGATATCCTGACGAACATATGTCTGATCTCTCTGATGCACTGAAAAGATACCATGGGGACTTTACTTTTGTAACGGGTGTGGGGATGGACGGTGTGATTGAAACGGTCATCCGCACTCTTATAAAACCCGGTGACCGGGTTTCTGTAAGCACTCCTACATTCTCATACTACAACCTTGCAATTCAGGCACAGGGCGGGGAGTCTGTGTATATCAGGCGCAAAGAGGATTTCGGAGTTGACGTGGAGAAATTCATTGAGGGGAGTTGCGGTACAAAACTCTCGTTTCTCTGTTCACCCAACAACCCGACCGGGACCACCACATCAGTAAAAGACATTGAACTGATCTTAAAAGAGATCGAAGGCATTCTTTTCCTGGACAATGCCTACGTGGACTTTGCAGATGTGGATTACCGCCCGCTTGTTAAAAAATATGATAACTTAATCCTTGGAAGGACGATGTCAAAGGCATTCTCACTTGCAGGTCTGCGGGTGGGGTATGCCTTTATCCCGGAATGGTATAAGCCATACTATATGCGTGCAGAAACTCCCTTTGCCTTAAACTCCGTATCTGCGGCTGCAGCAGCAGGAGCTCTTTCTGACAGGGATCATGTAAAACGGATTATTGAGCACGTACAGGTGTGGAGAGATAAGTTTATTAATGAGACAAAATACCCCGCATATCCAGGCGGTTCGAACTTTGTATTATTTGACGTAGCCCCTCTCACTGGTGAAGAGGCACTGGAACTGCTTGCAAAGAGAGGGGTTGTTGTGCGGTCATGCACCAGTTTCCCGGACTTAGGCAATCACTATATCAGGGTAAATGTCGGCGATACGTGGGAGAATGAACTTTTCCTAACAGAGATTGAGAAGATATGATGCTGGGAATTACCGGAACTCCCGGCACAGGAAAGTCAACAGTCAGCCTCCTCCTTAAAGAACGGGGATATCGCGTAATTAACCAGAACGATACTATCGACGGATATATGATGGAAGATGATGTACAACGCCATACAGGTATCGTGGACACGGACGCATGGGCCGGAGATTTCACTCCGTCTGACGGTATCATTGAAGGCCACCTGACACACCTGCTGCCCTGCGACAGGGTAGTTGTACTTCGCTGCAGACCGGATATCCTCGAAGAAAGACTCAGAAAAAGAGGATACAAAGAAGATAAGATATCTGAAAACAGCGAGGCAGAAGCACTTGACGTAATCCTGATTGAAACAACTGAATGTCACCCCACAGAAGAGATCCTGGAACTGGACTGCACAGATATGGCACCGGCAGAGGTTGCCGATGCAATAGAGGCATTTATGCGTAAAGAACGCCCACCATCTCATGGATTAACAGACTGGTCAGAATTTCTTGGAAAATATCTATGACTCTTGACAATCTCCGCCCGTATACAGTTGAAATTTTTAAGCCCGTTGTCAGGGTAGCTATAAAACTGGGGCTGACTCCAAACACCTGCACGATAATAGCACTCATAGGTGCGGCTGCTGCAGGAGTTGCATTCTACCTGAATGAAGTTGCCCTTGGAGTGATCATGGTCGCAGTTAATGCTATTTTTGATGCCATTGACGGGGAGATTGCGAGGGAACATGGCACCGCAGGTCCAAAAGGGGATTTCCTTGACCACGCACTCGACAGGTATGCAGATATATTTATCATAACCGGTGTTTTTGCAGGCCCTCTTGCTTCATGGCCGGAAGGTGTCTTTGCACTGACCGGAGTGCTTATGTCATCATATCTTGGGACACAGGCACAGGCGGTCGGTGTTGGCAGGTTTTACGGTGGAATACTGGGACGGGCAGACCGTCTCGTCCTCCTGATGCTTGCAGGTGTGCTGGATATAATAATCCCGTCAGGCGTGTACGGGATGCACATATTAGGATGGCTTCTTGTTATCTTTGGTGTACTTGGTCACTTTACTGCGCTCCAGAGATTTGCCCATGTTTGGCGTGAAATTGACAGAAAAAATAATTAATCCACTATTTTTTGGATTTATAGTGCCAGACCTTCGCCACTATAACTACCCACAACTGAAGTCGAAAGCTTCCTGCCTGTTTTGTAGTCATAATCTATACACTCATAATATATTCAGATAAACAATTAGTGGGATATTCCAATATCAGGTGATAGTACATGAAAATAGCAGTCGCCTGTACAGGCAAAGGCGGTCCGGATGACAAGGTCTCACCTGTTTTTGCAAGGTGCAGGACATTTAGCATTATCGAAATTGACGACGGGCAGATCACAGGGACAGAGATCATAAAAAATGAGAACTCTGATCTCCCAAAAAATGCAGGATATATATCTGCGCAGGCAATTTCAGAAAAAGGAGTGGACATTGTCGTTGCCGGACGCTTCGGCCCTAATGCCACAGCGGTTTTCAGGGACAACGGCGTTTCTCAGGTTGTCCTCCCGGATCTTACTGTGCATGATGCGGCATTAAAAGCCACTTCCATAAATGAAGGACAATGTTATGGCATCCTGAGTGGGAACATTAATCTGAGAAATAGTGCTGGCACTGCAGGAAACCGGACAATCATGCAGGAGAACAACGTAAACAGACCATTTGTCGTCCCGTTTATCTGCCCAAAGTGCAGTTGTACCATGCCAAGAAAACCGGCAGTGACTTCAATGAAATGTCCAAATTGTGGCAGTGATATGAACTGATTTTAGTCAGTTGAGCAGTCACACCTTAACTGAAAGGACCCGCCAAATCCGGGAACAGGTTTTGGGTGGAGAACAATTAATAATAATAAATTCCTATTTTAGGATAATATTATGATCTCACTTCTGTATGTTGATGATGAACCTGCTCTTCTGGATATTACAAAAATATTTCTCGAAAAGCACGGTGAATTCCGGGTGGATACAGTAAAATCAGCACCAGAGGCGATGCAAAAACTGCAGGCAGTATCCTACGACGCCATAGTCTCTGATTATGAAATGCCGGAGATGAACGGGATTGACTTCTTAAAAGAAATTCGTTCAGGGGGAAACGAGATACCTTTCATTATTTTTACCGGAAAAGGCAGAGAGGATGTGGTAATCGAAGCCCTAAATAGTGGGGCTGATTTTTACATCCAGAAAGGTGGAGAGGCAAAATCACAGTTTGCAGAGTTAACGCATAAAATCCGACAGGCAGTTGAGACGAAACGGGCGGAAGAGGAACTAATCCGTTCTGAGACGTTGTATAAGACGATTTTTGAATTTACCAGTTCACCAACAGCAATTCTCAATGAGGATACGTCCTTTGTAAAGGTAAACAGTAAAATGGCAGACCTTCTGGGTCATTCAAAAAAGGACATTGAGAGTAAGATTAAATGGACGGAATTCATAGTAAAGGAAGATCTCAGCAGGATGGTAAAATACCACCAGACCAGAAGAGATGATCCAGGGAGTGTGCCAAAAAACTATGAATTCAGACTTCAGGACGGAAAGGGAAATCTCCGGAATATGTATCTGACTGCCGGTATGATCCCCGGGACAAAAATGAGCGTGATATCCCTGCTGGATATCACCAGCCTGAAACAGAATGAGGAGGAACTCCAGGCTGCATATGAGCAGATGCAGGCAGCATTTGAAGAGGCAAAAGCCAGTGAAGAGATGCTCATGAGACAGAACCGGGAACTGGAAGAGAGTGAGAAGAAATTTCGGACTCTTGCAATATCGATCCCTGTGGCAGTCATGATCTATCAGAATGACAGGTGGATATATGCAAACCCTGCGGCAGAAAAGATAACAGGTTATACTGAAAAAGAACTGCTGGATACAACAATCTGGGAGTTTACCCATCCTGATTGTAGAGATCTGATGACGGAGATGGGGAAACTGAGGAAAACCGGATTTGCTGATATCCGGCATTACCAGGTTAAATGTATAACAAAGACGGGGGAAGAGAAATGGATGGATCTTGCCGGGGGTTCAATAGAGTACCACGGCAGTCCTGCAGGAATAATTACAGCAGATGATATTACAAAACTGAAACTGGCAGAAAAGAAGATCAGTCGGTCAGAAGTGCTGTACAGGACTGTCTTTGAAAATACCGGGACAGCAATGGCTATCATTGACAAAAAGGGAATAATTACTCTTGCAAACCATGAGATGGAGAATATCTCAGGGTGTTTCAGAAATGAGCTTGAAGGCAGGATAAAAATTACCCGGTTTATAGCAGAGTACGACCTTTCCAGAATGAAAAAATATCATTTACAACGCCGGGTTGATCCAGAATCTGTTCCAGACAGATATGAATTTACCTTTATTAACAGTGAAGGAGACGCAATACCTGCCCTGATAAATATCGAAGAGATCCCCGGGACAGAGAACAGTGTATGCTCTATTATTAATATAAGTGAACGTAAGAAGACAATGGAGGCACTGACTGAGTCCAAAAATAAGCTTGTTTCATTGCTTGTTTCATTAATTGAGGGAATTCCTGATCCAATATGTATGAAAAATGTTAACGGCCGGCATCTTCTGGTAAACAAGGCATTCAGAAATTCTGTCGGACTAAAATATACAGAGATTCGGGGTAAAACCAATAAAGAACTGCTGCCCCCTGACCTGGCAGAACGTTATGACGTAAGCGATGAGATGGTCATGAGTAAGGGCGAAATTGTCAGGGATAAGTATCAGATAACAGATGTTAATGGAAAAGATGTTTTTTACGACACTATTAAAATCCCGCTATTTGACAATAAAGGCAATGTTAAAGGCCTGATAGGCATCAGTCGTGACATAACTGAGATGCACATCTTCCACGATGCCCTTAAAGATGCAAATAAGAAGTTAAACCTCCTTTCAGACATCACCCGTCATGATATCTTAAATCAGATTACAGGGCTGTCAGGATACACCGAACTACTTGAAGAGATACTGCCTGATGACCCGGATATGCAGAAGTACATCAGCGCAATCGGGGGAATGACAGAGCTAATCGCGGAGAAGATCTCATTTACACGTGATTATCAGGATATGGGAATTAAAAACCCTGAATGGCAGGATGTGTATGAAGTTGTCAGGAGCAAAGCCAGTTTACTTCCTGCCTTTCTTCCCCCCAATGGCATCACTCTGGATATAGAAACCGGTTCTCTTGAGGTACTCGCAGATCCCATGCTTGGGAAGGTATTTTTCAACCTTCTTGACAATGCAATCAGGCATGGAGGAGATGTAACGGAGATTTGGGTATCATTCCATAAAAGAGATGGAAAAGTAGTTCTTGTTTTTGAAGATAACGGAGATGGTGTCTCTGAAGATATCAAAGAACATATTTTTGATCAGGGGTTTGGCAGGGGTTCTGGTCTGGGTCTCTTCCTGGTAAAAGATATTCTTGACATTACAGGGATTTCAATCAGCGAAACAGGAGGAGAAGGTAAGGGTGCACGTTTTGAGATCGTTGTGCCTGCCGGATATTACAGGACATAAACGGGAGATCTGCGTCCAGTACCTAAAAACAAGAGAAGAGACCGACACCCAAAAAACAGCTACTTCTTCACAGCCATCAGGCTGTTTAACACACCCTCAATTATCGACAGAACACCCTCCGTTCCTGCTACAGGACGGTGATGCAACATCGCCGTGGTTTTCAGCGGATATGTCAGACTTACAAAAGGTGTCTCAGGTGAGAGAGTGTTCTCAAATGAAGACCCGAAGATAATATCAGGCGTCTCAGACCGTATCATCTCCCTGATTCTTCTGAGGTCAGTTGTATGCCCCATACGGACTCCCGCTCCCGGACCGGCCGGGGCGGAGGACCGGGGCAGATCCCGGCACCCGATAGAGACAACCTCAGAATCAAGGTAGTCTCTTAAAAGTTCTGATACCAGTTCTGCATAGGACGATATCGAAAATACTGCAGCAGAAGGCGGATCAAAACGCCGGAGAAAACGATCGCACTCCTTTATAATAACCTCCTCTGTCCGGTCAATTTCATCAAGAACCGGGTCTGTATCCGCAGTTTCAAAGAGATTGCCAAGCTGTCCAAACGTATCCCTCAGGTTATCAATGCCAAGAAGTGAACCTGCAGAAGTTCCGATATCAGAGGAGAGTGCCGGACAGGCCTCTACAGTAACCGGAGATGCATGCCGGACAGATTCAAGTGTGTCAGCAGAGAATATTCCGGCAACAGATATCCCTGCCATTCCGAGAAGTCGTTTTATCTCCATCAGGTTACCTGGTGCAAACCGATCAACAGAACAGATACCATCAATATTAACACCCTCTCTCTCTGCATCAACCGAAGCATCAAGTGTCCTGAGTGCCATATGCCAGCCTGCCTCCATCTGCCCGGTATAACCGGGTGCATCGATTACAAATGTATTATAACCTGATAAAAAATCCCGGATATCCTCTCCCATCAGTGAGGGTACACAGGTATTGACAACAGCAATATTCGGATATATCTGTGAAATCCCCTCAACAATCTCAATCAGACGTTCCTCTGACCCGAAAACCACCTCATCCTCCATAAGAAAAGTGCAGTAGAGAGGGTCAGGAATCGCGTAATCGGCGAAATAATAGCAGCCACTCGAACCGTGGATAACCACACCCACATCTGAAAAACCGGCTAAACAGGAGGCTGCGCCCACCATCGCACAGGGCCATACGGGTGTACCCGTGCATTCACGCATGGATAAACCTCCTCCACTGCTTGAGCATATGCCTGAGACCCGTTGTACCGACAGGCATGCCCATTGGAACAGGTATCACAGTCCCGGAATCATCCACTCTGATACCTATCAACCGTGCCACTTCATCAAAAATCAGAGCATCTGTGTTCTGAAAACCAAAAGAATCAAATGTAATCGTCTCTCCCCTGAGATCAGAAAAGTCCGCTACAAGTTCCTCCTGCAGTGCGAATTCCTCCTGCACGGCATCGCGTGAATCAACACCACATACATCTCCCACACGCATAAGGAACTTTATTGTGTTCCCGGGACCTGTGGGGAATGAACCAACAGAGGGTATACCCGTAGTTTTTTCAAAATGACGAGTCAGATTTCCTGTCTGGTCATCTCTTATCACATTAAGGTCTCCTTTGCAGAAATTCCTGATATCATTTGTGTCCACATCCCTTACAAACCTGACATTGACATCGAGATTTAAGGCAGAAAGCAGCCTTTCAACCTCAAGGAAGTTCTCTTCCACCTCAAATTCAAGGTTTTTTTCACCAACAATATTCACACCGCCGTCATGCCTCTCCTGAGGTTCAGCGAGCTCCAGAAGCGCAGTAAGGGCAGATTCATAACCCTCATTGAACGAACCTCCGAGAAATCCGGAACTTTTTATGGGAATTACAGGCACTCCCCGGTCCTCAGCACAGATCTGAAGGATATCATCACCGATGGTTTCAGGGATGCATGTGCTGATTACAAAAATTGCTTTTGGACTCCTCTCCAGCGCAGTTGTTATCGACTCTTTGAGCGCTTTTTCACCACCAAAGATTACATCATTCTCATCCATGCCGCTTGTTATGATATCAAAAAAACGGAATGTATTGTGCTGAAGTAGTGTTGTGTGAAAGAGATTCATATTCAAATGAGAGCAGCCGGCGGGCCCGTGCACTATGCTTACCGCATCATTTACAAATGCACTCACCGAAAGTGCACCTGTAACTGTACAGCCTTCAAATCTCGATGTATTCAAGTGCAAGGGATTCGAGTTCATCTGTCTCCAGTGGTGTGGGAACTGACATATTTTTATTATTAAAAATGCATTCAGCAAGCCTGCGGTATACAGCCGCCTGCCCTGATTCCGGAGCATACTCAATTACAGTCTGTTTATTGACCTCTGCTATCTGCACAATCCGGTCTCTCGGGATATATGCCACAAGGGAAGAATTTATCCTGCGTGCAAACTCCTCTACAAGTTCTCTCTCATTTGCAATATTTGCTGAGTTGCAGATAACGCCTCCCAGAGTGCATTTGTTGCGCACCCGCTTTGAAAGCCGGGAAATTGCCTTGCAAATGTTATTTGCCGCATAGAGTGACATGAGCTCACCTGATGTTACGAGATATACTTCCTGTGCATATCCCTCTCTCATCGGCATTGCAAATCCGCCGCAGACCACATCGCCAAGTACATCATAGAGGATTACATCGCCATACATCGCATCCAGTCGTTCAAGCAACTGGAATGTTGCGATAATACCCCTGCCGGCACATCCGACTCCGGGCTCAGGGCCCCCTGCTTCCACGCACCTGATATTGTTATAACCTTTAAATACGATCTCTTCAACTGAAAGATCCTGGTTTCCTTTTTCACGGACAAGATCCAGTACAGTTGGAATCCATTTCCCGTGTGTAAGCATCCGGGTGCTGTCATGTTTTGGATCGCATCCGATCTGCATAATATCAAGGCCCATGCCAGAAAGAGCCGCAGAGAGGTTTGCAGAAGTGGTGGACTTCCCTATGCCTCCCTTTCCATACAGGGCAATTTGTTTCATTATAGTAATTTTAGTTGTGTCAGGATATTAGTGATGTGGTGAATGGGGGAGAAGTTAACCAGGTGAAGCTGACAGCAGGAAAAATAATTAAGATCCTTTATATCATTCACCTCTCAAAACCCTTAATCAACCCCATAAACAGCACAATAACAGGAACCACTTCAAGCCTCCCCACCCACATAATCATGATAAAAACTATTTTTGAGAGAGGTGTCATATCAGGACTTACAAACCCTGTGCTGATACCATTGTTGCATATCGCTGACACTATCTCAAAGAGAACATGGCTTGTCTCCCATGTACCGGATTCGAGATGCATCACCACGATTGCCGCAATATAAATGACAACCAGATACATGAAAATTACAAGCATATTCTTAGATACTTCAGGTTCCGCAACATTTTTTTGTATGTTCCTGCCCTCATACCTGAACGGGACAAGCACCTTTGCGCTTACAAACATCCTCTTAAACCACCAGACTATACCACGGTAACTAAGAGCAACACGACTCAGTTTAATACCTCCGGCAGTACTGCCTGAAGACCCTCCGATGAACATGAGAATTGTCAGGAAAAGAACAGTCACCGGTGCCCAGAGTGAGGGTGACGTAACCTGAAAACCGGTGCTCGTTGCAGCGGCAGTTGCCATAAAGAGCCCCTGCCTAACTGCAGTGAGAGTATCCAGATTGTTAAACCAGATCAGATCTGTAACGATCACGAGAACTCCGATTCCTATCAGCAGGAACAGAAGAGGTGCCTGTTCGTCATGGAAAAAACTCACCCGTTTATTTCTGTATGCAGCATAGTAAATTTTAAACGGAAGTGCACCTGCGATCATCACAGGAATTATCAGCATTTCGAGCAGAGGATTGTTGTAATAAGAAATTCCGGCGCTATGAACTGTAAAACCACCGGATGCCAGCCCCGCCATTACAATATTAACGGCATCCCATAACGGAATCCCTGAAAATTCTATAAGTATAACAGAAATGATTGTCAGGATGATATATATCTCCCACATCCGGAGACCCTGTGCAACGACACTGGGCATAAACGCCTCTGACCTTCCCTCAGAACGGTACAGCCTTGAAGGAGTAAGGCCGGACCTGGCAGCCATAGTAACCGTAAACGCAACAATGCCAAGACCCCCAAGCCATTGCATAAGAGACCTCCAGAAGAGAAGAGTATGTGACATTACGTCTACATCAGGGACAAGAGTAAGTCCGGTAGTAGTCCACCCTGACATCGCCTCAAATACGCTGTCAAGATACGGCATCCCCGCACCTAGTGTAAAGGGTAGTGCACCCACAATTGCGCAGATCATCCATATCAGGGCAACTGCAAAGAGTGCAAGGCTGAGCCGTGCCTCCCTGTCAGGTTGGGGAATCCTGATAAGCACTGATCCCAGAATGAAAAGCACGACAGGCACTGCTGCCATTGGAAGAAACTGATCCCATTCCTGATAATATATGCATACAAGTAGCGGAAAACAAGTGCCGATACTGATAAATCTCAGGATATCGCCTATGTCTGTTGCGATGAGCGATAACTGCCCGGTCCTATCCATTAGTTAAAATAACGACCTGACGGTCTATTATCCTTTTGTTCCGGTACCGGAGCATAATTGTACATACTGCCAAAATCCACCTCAGTGTCCGGACACTGAGAAAACAGTCAGTAAATGCGGGGAGAATACAAAACGGTGAAAATATTTACAGACTGAGAATATACAGTTACAGGAAAAATAAGAATTCAGAAAATCGTGCTTGTCGCATAAGCGTTCACGCACTGTTTAATGAAAACCCATATGATATTCTGAAGAATCACAGGCACAAAATGTGATGAAGGGAGAGTTGCCCGGGTGAAGCCGACAGCAGGAAAGAGAATTAAGGTATCTTATACTATTCACCTCTCAAAACCCTTAATCAACCCCATAAACAGCACAATAACAGGAACCACTTCAAGCCTCCCCACCCACATAATCATGATAAAAACTATTTTTGAGAGAGGTGTCATATCAGGACTTACAAACCCTGTGCTGATACCATTGTTGCATATCGCTGACACTATCTCAAAGAGAACATGGCTTGTCTCCCATGTACCGGATTCGAGATGCATCACCACGATTGCCGCAATATAAATGACAACCAGATACATGAAAATTACAAGCATATTCTTAGATACTTCAGGTTCCGCAACATTTTTTTGTATGTTCCTGCCCTCATACCTGAACGGGACAAGCACCTTTGCGCTTACAAACATCCTCTTAAACCACCAGACTATACCACGGTAACTAAGAGCAACACGACTCAGTTTAATACCTCCGGCAGTACTGCCTGAAGACCCTCCGATGAACATGAGAATTGTCAGGAAAAGAACAGTCACCGGTGCCCAGAGTGAGGGTGACGTAACCTGAAAACCGGTGCTCGTTGCAGCGGCAGTTGCCATAAAGAGCCCCTGCCTAACTGCAGTGAGAGTATCCAGATTGTTAAACCAGATCAGATCTGTAACGATCACGAGAACTCCGATTCCTATCAGCAGGAACAGAAGAGGTGCCTGTTCGTCATGGAAAAAACTCACCCGTTTATTTCTGTATGCAGCATAGTAAATTTTAAACGGAAGTGCACCTGCGATCATCACAGGAATTATCAGCATTTCGAGCAGAGGATTGTTGTAATAAGAAATTCCGGCGCTATGAACTGTAAAACCACCGGATGCCAGCCCCGCCATTACAATATTAACGGCATCCCATAACGGAATCCCTGAAAATTCTATAAGTATAACAGAAATGATTGTCAGGATGATATATATCTCCCACATCCGGAGACCCTGTGCAACGACACTGGGCATAAACGCCTCTGACCTTCCCTCAGAACGGTACAGCCTTGAAGGAGTAAGGCCGGACCTGGCAGCCATAGTAACCGTAAACGCAACAATGCCAAGACCCCCAAGCCATTGCATAAGAGACCTCCAGAAGAGAAGAGTATGTGACATTACGTCTACATCAGGGACAAGAGTAAGTCCGGTAGTAGTCCACCCTGACATCGCCTCAAATACGCTGTCAAGATACGGCATCCCCGCACCTAGTGTAAAGGGTAGTGCACCCACAATTGCGCAGATCATCCATATCAGGGCAACTGCAAAGAGTGCAAGGCTGAGCCGTGCCTCCCTGTCAGGTTGGGGAATCCTGATAAGCACTGATCCCAGAATGAAAAGCACGACAGGCACTGCTGCCATTGGAAGAAACTGGTCCCATTCCTGATAATATATGCATATAAGTAGTGGAAAACAGGTGCCGATACTGGTAAATCTCAGGATATCGCCTATGTCTGTTGCGATGAGCGATAACTGCCCGATCCTATCCATTAGTTAAAATAACGACCTGACGGTCTATTATCCTTTTGTTCCGGTACCGGAACACAATAATATATACTGACAGGATCTCCCCCTCCGAAGAACCTGTGGTCTTGTTCAGGCTTTCTGCCTCGGTCGCCATATTGAGGAGAGGAACGCTACAATCTTCACCGCCACCACCATTACATACAAAAAAAAGTCAATGCTGAGATTATTGCCCTCAACTGCTACATCAGGGGTATACCTGACTATATTTCCAAAAATTCCGGTGCGGAAGTTTCCCGGATAACCTTAAGTAGTTTTGTTGAGTATTGAGTAGTATACTTATGTCTCAACAAAATATAAAACAAAAATTTGTTGACCGGAATGATGAACAGGAATTTCTAAACAGTCATTACAACACAAAAAATCCGGAATTCATAATAATATACGGCAGGAGAAGAGTAGGCAAGACAACCCTTATCTCCAGGTTTCTGCAAAACCACCCGGGCTTTTATTTTATGGCTTCAGAAGAGGGGAGATCCGGAAATATCCGTGACTTTGCAGATGTGGCTGGAAATTATCTGAATGATCAGGAATTTAAACGGATCCCTTTCCCCGGCTGGGAAACTCTCTTTAAATCACTTATAAGCCACAGAAATTTCTCTCCGCCAACCGGTGAGAAAGTCATAATAGTAATTGATGAGTTCTCCTACCTCATTTCAAAGGATAAAAGTGTTCCTTCTGTATTTCAGAAAATCTGGGATTTGATACTCTGCAATGAAAATATAATGCTGATAATATCAGGTTCTTCAGTAAGCACAATGGAGACAGAAGTACTTGGATATAAAAGTCCGTTATATGGCAGAAGAACAGGTCAGTGGCAGGTTGAACCGATTCTTTATCCGTATATCAGAGAATTTCTGCCATATAGTGAAGAGGAACTTGTAATGGTCTGGTCTGTTATTGGCGGAATTCCGGCTTATCTCAGGCAGTTTAATCCGGAAATCAGCTTTTGGGAGAATGTCCCGCAACAGATGATAAACAAAGGTTCATACCTTTACTTAGAGGCTGAGATTTTACTGCATTATGAGTTCCGTGAGGCAGGGAATTACATCTCAATTCTTCGTTCTCTCTCATCCGGATTTACAAATCTCTCCTCCATCTGCCAGAAAACAGGACTGGATAAAAGCATGGTCTCAAAATACCTCTCAGTTCTCTCAAATCTGTACCTCATTGCAGATGAGGCACCTGTAACTGCACATGCCGGTTACCGGAGGAGGCATTACAGGATTTTAGATCCATATCTGAATTTCTGGTTTGCAGTCATATATCCGCACCGGATGGAGATTGAAACAAAAAGTGGATCTGAGATGCCTGAGTCAGTGAAGACTCATATATCTCCTTATTTTGGGAAGATGTTTGAGAATCTCTGTATGGATCTTGTAAGGACTGGTTTTTTCTTTGAAGACATTTCATTTTCCCAACTTGGCAGATGGTGGTTTAAGGAGGATGAGATCGATATTGTCGGCTTTGATGAAATCTCCGGGACTGTTCTTTTATGTGAGTGTAAATGGATGATTCTTTCAAAGAAGAAGGCAAAGGGAATTTTAAATGCCTTAAAGGAGAAATCATCCCTTGTTAAATGGAAGAATCCAGACAGGACTGAAGTTTACGCCATTATTGCAAAGGAAATTGCCGGGAAGGATGAGCTCAGAGCGGAAGGATTCCGTGTTTTTGATCTAAGTAATTTAAGGACGGAAAGTCTGAATTATCTTTCCGGCACTCTGTAGATACTATTCTGCTATCCCGAATTCCCGGTGCTTCTCAAGGATCTGATCTGCCAGTTTTCCAAGATCAGCCATAGCACTTTCATCAGGATAGCCATTCACATACACGGGATCTAACAACTCTGCCTGTAAGTTGTGAATCATTGCAACAATATCACTAACTGCCTTTCCTCCCCAGCCATATGAACCGATTACGGTTGCAACTCTTGCTTTTGGTTTCAGAGCGTTTGTCAGAAAAGCAGCATACGCCACTTTTGGATGAGGGCCAAAAAGAACAGTAGGTGAAGCTATTACAATTGTCGCACAGTCCACAAGTTCCATCGCCAGTCTGCCAATGTCACCTCCGGAGATATCAAACTGCACAACATCTATACCCCGTGAAATAAGCAGATCAGAGAGCTGCTTAACCATCGCCCCTGTGCTCCCGTGCATGGAGATATATGGTATTAACACCCGGTTCTGCACATCATCAGATATCCATTCACGATACAGGTTGAGAATAATTTCAGGTCTGTCATAAAACGGACCATGGGAAGGTGCGATAATCTTTATATCAAACTCACTAAGCCTCTCAAGATGCTTCTGTATCTGTGTACGGAAAGGCATCATAATCTCTGCATAATACCTTTTTGCAGGTGCATAAAGTGCCCTTTCATCACTTACAAAAAGATCTGAAGTTGCATAGTGCGAACCAAAAAGATCGCACGGGAAGAGTATGCCATCCTCCCTCTCAAAAGTCAGCATGGTCTCAGGCCAGTGAACCCATGGAGCATGAATAAACTCAAGCGTTCTGTCACCAAGTGAGAGTGTCTCTCCGTCCTTTACAATCTTAAACTTCGCATCAGGGATTAAGAGCAGTTTCTCAAGCAAAACACGGCATTTCTCAGTTGTAACGATTGTTGCCATAGGGAACAGTTCAAGGAGCATAGGAAGCGCCCCTGAATGATCCTGTTCTGCGTGGTTGACAACGATATAATCCAGCCCGTTAAGTCCCATCCTGATCAGAGTTGCAATATTGGATATAAACTCCTCCTCAAACGCAGAATCAACGGTATCAATCAGTGCGGTCTTCTCACTTCCCCTGATAATAAACGAATTATACGAGGTGCCGTCCGGCAGCGGGATTAACGCATCAAACTCACGCCTGTTCCAGTCCACAACACCTATTGAATAAATATTCTTTCTGATTTCTCTGACAACCATTTCAGTTCACCTCAACAATTTTTGATTTTGCTGCACCGCAGACAGGGCAGGGCAGGGCAGATCTTTTGGCATATCTTAAAAAACAGTACATGCAGAATCACCGGAAATACCGGAACTGCCCTTTTTCCAGGATCATATTTTTTTGGGATTATATATATCTTCGTAAACTATGCACTTCAATCCCTTCCATCATCTGCACAGTCCAGTTCAGCTACGATCTTCACAGGATCCTTTAACTTTTTTATCAGTTTCCGGATCTTAATCAGACGATCAATACCGATAAAATGCTCTGCCATGACTTTTGCCAGAGGTGAGAGGGTAATCTTTCCGCCTTTTTTTTCAGCAAGGCCCTCATGCTTAAGAAGAGGGAATATTGGCTCCATTTCACCAACCATCGACCCGCAGATGATATCCAGTGCAGAAACATCTCCACCGCAGACGATCACGTTTGAGACATACTCCTCAGAGAACTGCTCATCATCATAGACCGGAGAAACCTCTTCCATCTCACCTTTCAGCAGACTCAGCGCAACCTCTTCTTCTGTCACGCGTGAATCTCTCATATAACTCCCGCCTGGTTCTGCAAGCACAACCACCTTTCCAAGATCATGGAAATCCGGCCTGCCTGCCCGCCCCATCATCTGATAGAACTCCTGCACAGTGAGCCACTTAATACCCATGGCAAGAGAATCAAAGATAACCTGTGAAGCAGGGAAATCCACACCTGCGGCAAGTGCAGCAGTAGTAGCCACAGCAGAAATCTCCCCTTTTTCAAAACGCTTCTCTATCCTGCGCCGTTCCTTTGATGTCAGACCGGCGTGGTAGGCTGCCCCCTTCTTCCCGACCGCATCCGCAAGAACATGACAGCGCGCACGGGCATTTGTAAAGATGATCGTCTGGCCACGGTAACCTTTCTCAGACTTCTTCCCAAACTCCTCAGTGACCATCTTTTTTATCATCGGGATCTTCTGCTTACGCTCGACAAATATCAGGTGGCGTTCAAGCGGAACCGGGCGGGATTCATACGATACCAGCTTTGCATTGAGTTTTTTTGCAAGAAGGTGAGGGGATCCGATTGTCGCACTAAGATAGATAAACTGTGCCTGTGGGGCGATGTGCTTTAAACGTGCAATCAGCCCGTCAAGCCGGTGTCCCCGCTCGTCATCTTCGAGCAGCTGCACTTCATCTATCACAACAGTACCGATATTCTTTAGTGTTCTCCCGCACCGGAGATGATTATCTATACCCTCATACGTACCTGAGACAATAGCTGCATTGATATTCCTCTTTGCCCTGAGACGGGTTTCAGGGAGATTTATACGTGACACACCGGTCTGAAGTGATACATCCAGAAACTTTCCGTATTTCTCACTAAACCTCTGGAATTTCTGATTTGCGAGTGCGACAAGCGGGACTAAAAAGAGCATATGCCCACGGTTTTCCATGTAGTTTTTTATCCCTGCCATCTCACCGACAAATGTCTTTCCGCTTGCAGTCGCAGCCACAACAAGGAGATCTTTCCCGTACAAAAGTCCCGCGTCCACACAGATCTGCTGAACAGGCATGAGTCTCTCAACGCCTGAGGCGTCCCGAAACTCAGGCGGCAACGGCAGTTCGTTTATACCCTGTGTTTTTCCTTGTGCATCTGCCTCAATTCTGTCAAAGACAGTCTGTTTCATGTCAAGACGTTCAGGCTGAACCATCGCGAGTACGCGGTCAAGATCCAGATATAACTCTAAGAGACGCTCCATGTGGGAGAATGACATCTTACCCAGGCCACCGATATAACCAAGTTCACGCTTAAGCTCCTTTCCTGCACAGTTCAGGCAGATTAGTTCTTTCCCGTACTTCACAGCATTTTTTTTCTTCAGTGGCGTGACACGCTCTTCATAGAGACACATCCTGCAGGCATTGAGATATGAAAACTTAATCTGAAGATTATCAAGAAAAGACTCAAAATTTTTGCTCTCTGTTGTCAGGCGGATATCGGCTTTTCTGAGCTCTGATATCAGTTGTTTTGTCGGGGTGTTTGTATACTGACGTTTACCTGTGGATTTTAAGCGGTAGTTTTTCGGGCGAAATCCTTTACCGGTACCTGAGAGCTCTGTGAGAGCCGTGGCAACTACCTGCCCCCCACTAAAAAAAAACAGGTGGTATGACCCACGCTGAGGGTGAACAACAATTTTCATGCACTGACCAGATCATGGATGACATAACGTACACCGGCTGTTTCAAGTCTCTTTAAAAAATCAGTGAACTCCTCATCTACAATTATAACAGCACATTCCAGTCCGTGAAAAACTGCTTCAATAATACCCTCGCGTGCACCGAAAAACATATCCGGCTCTCTTCCGACTGCTTTTAAAGATACATCAGCTTCAAGACCTACCGCACCCACAACATCCACTCCGTCAATCACTTCAAGAAGAAGAGTCCGGGACACATTCCTGGAACCACCTCTTTCGATACGCGGAACCTTGCAGACATGCACAATGCCCTCAGAATGATCAATAATGCCTGTGAGATTTGAGACACCGACATCCATCCCTTTCTCTGCATCGAGTGTTGCCATGCCGGTTGCTGCATGTTTCCCAAAATCTGCAAAAAGCATGCCATCTTTCATAAATACTCCGACAGTATCGCCTTTTTTGATATCAGAGGCAGAAAGCGCAGTCCAGACAACTACAGGCTGAATCACCTCATGCGTTACATGATGTGCATAAGACTCAAGAGCCTCGGCATTGTTCATCACCCATTCAATACCAGTGTGAGTGACATTATATCTTCCACGTCCGTGCGATGCCACCATCCCGTCATCAACAAGTTCACGGATATATTCCGAGACCGCCTGCGGAGTCACTCCTAAGATCTCTGCAATCTCCTGCTGACGGACAGAAGGCTGGTGCTCTGCAATCTCAACAAGGATCTGGAAACGTGTCGCCTCACGCTTGCTCCTTAAAATTATATATAGAGGATCATTCTCCTGGTTTGTCAATTAACACCAACCCCTGACCTTTTACATCAAGATGTGGCATGCGCTTTGCAAGTGCTTTAACAAATACCGGAGTAGCATTTAATTTCCTTGCAATATCATTATAGGACGTATTCCCATTACGAACATCCACTTCGAGATCATCTCCAAGCTTGCGCAGCCCCTCATCAGTGGATACAGAAATGTGCAGAATATCAGCGAGATCGTCCATTGAACACTGGAAATTCGCGCGAAATTTACTATATGTCGTTTTAAACTCTTTTTTTGGTAATTCTCCCGGTTTTGGCATCCTCCATTGATCTTCAATAAGATTGCCTTTATTCAGGATTGCAAGACATTCCGACACACTTTCGCCATCCACTTCAGCACATAGTTCCTCTTCTGTCAGCCATGATTTGGCCAGCATATCATAAACTTTTTTAAACTCTCTGTTATTGAATGTTATAACCAGAGGTACAAGCTCAAGTGGATCATTGACTATTCTGATATGTCCTGTCAAAGTAAAAACCCATACAGTATATGGTACTATAAATGAATAAAGGTTCTTAAGGCTATTCTATGCGAAGAAAAGGGCAGATTATTATCAAAGGGATTGTTCAGGGGGTAGGATTCCGGCCTTTTGTATATTCCCGGGCAAAGAGATTCAACATACGCGGCACAGTGATGAACCTCGGCAGTGAAGTACGCATAACAGCATCCGGAGAACATTTTTCAGAATTTCTTGATGCAGTTTCAGAAGGAACACCGCTCTCTATAATCGACAGTGTCACAGTCAATGATATTGATTCCGATGACTGTCCGGCTGATTTCACCATACTCAACAGTACTGAAGGGTCACATTCAGGATTCATTCCCACAGATGTGGCAACATGTGATGAATGCTTAAGAGATATCTACAGAAAAGGCGGGAGGTATGAGGGATACTGGGCAACGTCATGTGTCAACTGCGGACCGAGGTATAGTATAATTCGTGCAGTCCCATATGACCGCGAGCGGACGACGATGGACGATTTTCCCATCTGCAGTGCCTGTGCAGAGGAGTATGGTGACCCGTCTCTGAGGCGCCATCATGCACAGACTATCGCATGTGCAGCCTGCGGACCTGCACTACAGCTACTAAACAGTGAGGGAGAGATCTGGACATGCAGAGATCCCATACAGGAAACGGCCGGACTGCTTGACAGCGGAGAGATTATCTGCATACGTGGGATTGGGGGTTTTCATATCGCATGCATTGAAGAGTCTGCAGAGACCCTGAAGCAGAGGCTTTGCAGGACAGAACAACCCCTCGCCATAATGGCAACCCTCGATATAATTGAGGAGATTACACATCTCTCCAAAAAAGATCGTGAAATCCTGCAAAGCCCGGCCCACCCGATTGTTGTCTTACACAAACGTGACCCACTTGCCCACCCGAAGGTCAGCAACCTCCACACACTCGGATGCATGCTCCCGTATACCGGACTTCACCATATGTTACTCTCCCACCTGCAGCACAAATTCCTCATAATGACAAGCGCCAACGTGCCGGGTTACCCGATGATCACCGATATTGACCATGCTATGTCACACTTAAACAGGGACGTGGACTACTTCCTCACCCACAACCGGACCATCCTGAACCGATGTGACGATTCTGTTCTCAGGGACGGGCATATAATCAGGCTTTCACGCGGACTTGCACCAAAAAGAATGCAGATCGATCTTGGAGAGAGATGTATTCTCGGTGTCGGTCCCGAACTTAACTCAAATATCTCAGTTTACAAAAACGGTTTCTGCATAACGTCCCCGCATGTGGGAAATGTCAGAAACCCACCGACACTTGAGTACTTAAAAGAGACCGTAGAGAAGACAGGTACTCTTACAGGTGCCGAGTATGAGATAATAGCCCACGACCTCCACCCGCAGTTCCTCTCAACCCGCTATGCCCACAGACTCGCAGAGGAATGCGGGGCTGAGATCGTTGCAGTCCAGCACCACAGGGCACATATCGCCGCAGCCACATCCGAACCCTGCATTGGAATCGCAATTGATGGTGTGGGATACGGTGATGACGGCACAGTCTGGGGAGGTGAAATCTTTGCAGGCCAAATTCCGCATCTGAAGAGAGTGGCGCACTTAGAGACGGTACAGATGCCCGGCGGTGACCTCGCAACAAAGTTCCCTGAACGCATGTTATACGGGATGTTGCCTGACAATCAGATCTCTGAACTGCTGGCATCACGCGGATGGAGCGATTCTGAACTGGGCATCCTTGAAAAACAGGTGAAAATAGGTTTTAACATCGCAAAAACCAGCAGTACAGGAAGAGTGTTAGACGCCGCATCAGCACTGCTCGGCATCTGCAGGGAGCGCACCTATGATGGCGAACCGGCAATGAAACTCGAATCAGCTGCACAGAGAGGCAGACCTGAAAAATGGGAGATATCTGTTGCAAAGGATAGCAGAGGCGAGGTGCTTTCCACAACAACACTCATGAGAGATGCATTCTCCCGGATGGAGAGAGAGAGTGTTTCAGATATCGCTGCGTCATTCCAGTACAACCTTGCAAGAGGCATAGCCAAAATGGCAGTCAGTGCCGCATATGATCATAACATGGAGAAGATCGCACTCAGCGGCGGAGTGGCAATCAACCAGGCAATCAGGCATACAATCATCCATGAGATTAAAAAAGCCGGTCTGATACCGGTTGTCAACCGCGAATACCCCTTCGGGGACGGGTGCATATCATACGGGCAGTGTGTCTATGCAGGCAGTATTATCCGGGATGAAAAATAATCCGGATTTCAGAGAATAACTCTGGGAACAACTCAGATATCAGAAGACAAACAAAACGGATTCTACCGCTAAAAATACCCGGGCAGATGTACCTCCGGAATTCTTCCACACCAGAGAGATCTCTTCACACCGGGTTCTTTTCCTTCAATTTTTCATTTAATGCATCCAGTGCATCTGAAATCGCCTTTGCCAGAGAAACAGAATTGTATGGCTTTAAGAGCACACCCAAAAAACCATATCTGGCAGGATCTCTGACAACCGGATCATCAGAGTCCCCGCTTGATACTATTGCACAGGCACCCGGGTCCATTTCAAGGAGAGAACCGATTACATCCATCCCACCCGCTCCTCCGGGCACGTTTAAGTCAAGAATAACTGCATCAAAACACTTCCCTTCATCCAGAGCTGATTTATATACAGAAAGCGCTTCCATGCCGTCCCATGCAACATCCGCATCATAACCAACCCTTTTTAAGAGAAGCTTCGTTACATCAAGGATTGCTTCTTCATCATCCATTATCAGAATCTTTGGGGTTCTGGAATTTTCCTCTGACATATTTATCTACCAAATCGCGTGACGCACACAGTGTCAGGCACGGTTTTAATAAATACAGCTGTTGCCAGTGTTGATTGCCGTATTCATGTGAAACACCTGCCACACAAGTTATAATTATTTTGATCCAAAGAGTTGATTACTTTTTTCCATCTGACTGGCGGGGAGGGTGGTATTAACAGCCGGATACAGAAATGTAAAATCAGGACGTCCAAAAACAAAAATAAAAATAAAAGTTTAGAATTTATGAAAAACATGCATGAAGCCTGGGCTTCAGGCACTGTTTTGCTGAAAGTGATTGCTACTTTCAGCTAATTGAGAATTAGTCCTCCTTTCTAAGGAGCATTGCAGAAGCCAGACCAATAACTGATATGGCAACAATTCCTGTAACCGGTGAGAGCGGCGACTTTGTCGGTGCTGCTTCCGGGTTTAAGGTAGCATAGAGGGGAACAGTCTCACCTTTGCCGGGATACTGTGTGATTTTGGCACTGAACGGATAGTAGCCCGCATTCTGTACACTATACTCCTGATATGGAGTGCCTGTAGTGTAGACTGATACAGAGAGTTCACCACCTGAAATCTGGCCTTTCAGTTCACTGTCAAAATAGACCTGCGCACCATCGACATTGCAGTGCACAACATACCAGCCCTGGTCACCGCCTATAGGTCCCACCGGTGCTTCAACCGGATTTAAGGTAGCATAGAGGTCCACAGTCTCACCTTTTGCCGGGTACTGCTTTACCTCCTGAGTATCAGTACTATATCCATCTTTTGAGACACTGTACTCCTTATACGGAGTTCCTGTGGTATACACAGCGACCGAGAGCACCCCCCCGGAGATCTCACCCTGATATTCTCCGTCAAAACAGACCTGTGCACCATCAACATTGCAGTGCACCTTATACCATCCCTGGTCACCGCCAACTGTCGCTGCACTGGCAGTGAGGGGAAGTCCCGCAATACCAAAAACACAGACCAGAACTAACAAACACATTATTTTTTTCATCATATACACCTCTGTCAGGTAAATAATCAGGTTTGTTTAACGGTATATAACCTTTTGGGAGATGTACGGCCAGAGAAAAAAAGCGCAAATGCAATAACTGCAATTATAGTGGCGAATTACAAAACTAAATTACAGAACTAAATTACAGAACTAAATTACAGAACTAAATTACAGAACTAAATTACAAAACTAAATTACAAAACTAAATTACAAAACTAAATTACAAAACTAAATTACAGAACTAAATTACAGAACTAAATT
>JAYEIC010000016.1:0-5366 GCA_034659935.1 Methanobacteriota archaeon
GACTGATTATAAGGTTGACCAGAGGGGCTATGCAGACTGACCGTGCGGAGGGTGAAAACGGCAAAAGAGGGATCTCTGATATATGACTCAGTATTACTCAGTATGACTCAGTATGACTCAGTATTACTCAGTATTACTCAGACTCTGGTGCGATAAATACCGGCTCAACGCCGGGATGGAGGCACAAGCACACGGACACGACTGTGAAATGCCCTGAATGTATTAAATCACCGATAAAAGAAGCGTTATTATCCATCTGAAGATACTTCGGAATCGCATTTTTAGTCTGGTAACCGGGCAGGAACTCAATCACGTTATCCATAGTCTGCCCTGCGTACTGCCGGCTGTCGGCTCCCGCCCTCAGGCAGGGAACTTTTCAATATACAGGCTGGCAGTTGAGGGGGAATCTCTTCTCTGTCTCTCTCTCTCTCTCTGAGTGAACCTGAAAGGCTGGAATTAACATATTATCTCACCTCGCCCTGGACTGACTTTCATATGGATTTTCGAAAGTTACTTATTTATTCAAACAAAAATGCGAAACGCAATTGCAATCATATATACCTTGCTCTGTCAAAATTCAATAATATAAGTCTGGTATTGGAGTGATTATATTCTGCTCTGTTCCGAAAGATCTATCTGAGAAATTATAAAAGATTCCGGTGATTTATTAGTGTTACAATATGGAAAAAACGAGATCGGAAAGGGTTCAACAATTTTTGACGGTGTAACACTGGGTTTTCCTTCACGGGACTGCCTGGATAAAACTGATTTTACCGGGACTATTGTCGGAGAAGATGCAGTGATCCGCCCGGGAACAATAATTTATTGTGATGTTACAATCGGTAACAACTTCTCTTCAGGCCATAATGTGATGATTCGGGAAAAAACAATCATCGGGGATCATGTCTCTGTTGGAACCGGGACAATTATTGAAGGAAACTGTACAATAGGCAGTGATGTCTCACTCCAGAGCCTTGTATATATCCCGACCGGAGTTACTATCGGGGACGGTGTGTTTATAGGGCCGAATGCAGTTTTAACAAATGATCCATACCCGCCCCATGGCGGTGATAATCTGAAAGGGCCGGTCATTAAAAAGAATGCATCAGTCGGTGCAAATGCAACCCTTCTTCCCGGTGTTGTTATAGGTGAGGGAGCCCTTGTTGCTGCAGGTTCCGTTGTCACAAAAGATGTCCCGTCAGGAATGCTTGCGATTGGAAGTCCTGCAAGGTGTAAGGATTTACCTGAGGGTGCAAAACAATGATTCCTGTAGGAAAACCAATTATCGGTGATGAAGAGATTGCCGCAGTAAATGAAGTAATGCGTTCGGGCATGCTTGCACAGGGTGCTGTTGTCACGCAGTTTGAGAATGAATTTGCAGAATTTTGCGGAACAAAGGAAGCAGTCGGTATTAATTCAGGCACAGCCGCGTTACACGCTGCACTTCTTGCACTTGGTATTGGTAATGGGGATGAAGTGATTGTCCCGTCATTCACTTTTATTGCAACAGCAACTGCGGTGAGTATGTGCGGTGCCAGGCCTGTTATGGTTGATGTTGACCCGAAAACCTATACCATAAACCCTGATGAAGTGGCAAAACATATCTCATCTAAAACAAAGGCTGTCATTGGTGTGCATCTCTTTGGACAGCCTTTTGATGTTGCACCTGTGAAAGATATCTGTGAAGATAATGGTCTTTTCCTGATTGAAGACTGTGCCCAGGCCCACGGTTCAGTATACAAAGGCAAAAAAGCGGGAGGCTTTGGTGATGCCGGCTGTTTCTCTTTTTATCCGACCAAGAACATGACGACCGGCGAGGGCGGCATGGTAACTACTGATGATTTCAGACTTGCAGAAAAAGTCAGGCGAGTAATCAACCACGGCCAGAGTGAAAAATACCTCCATACCGAACCTGGGTTTAACCTTCGCATGAGCAATCTGAATGCAGCTATAGGCAGGGTACAGCTCTCCAGACTTGACGGGTTTAATCAAAAGAGGCAGGAAAATGCAGCCTTTTACAATGACAACCTGAAGTGCAGGGGTATTTCCACACCTTTCTGCAGGGATGACTCGGTTCATGTATACCACCAGTACGTTGTGGAATTAGGGGATGAATTTAAAATGGAGAGAGAATCATTCATGGCTTTCCTCCGTGAGAAAGGCATCGGTTCTGCTGTGCATTATCCAATGCCTGTTCACATGCAGCCCCTCTATAATAAGCCGGACATTATTGATATGGCAGGTAATAAGAGAGATAATAAGGCAGACTGCCATAAGGTGGACTGCCCGGTTTCTGAAGAGCTTTCAAAGAAGGTCCTGAGTCTTCCGGTTCATCCGGGAGTGGGAATTTCAGAATGCGAATACATTTGTGAAACAATTAACAGGATTTGATTTTTATGGATGTCGGAGTAATTGGTGTCGGTATCATGGGGCAGAACCATGCCCGTGTCTACTCAGAATTAAAAGCGGTTGATTCTGTATGGATCTATGACCTTAATGAAACCGCAGCAAAGAATATTGCAGACAAAAACGGTGCAGAATGTGCCGGTTCAATGGAAGAACTGTTAAAGTCAGTCGATGCAGTGAGCCTGTGTGTGCCTACCCCGTATCACTGTTCCACAGCAAAGGAGGTGATTCGTGCAGGTGTTAACGTGCTTATTGAAAAGCCGGTCTGTCTCACCTCTGCTGAGGCAGAAGAGCTTATTCAGATGATCCCTGAGGATCTCACTGTGGGTGTGGGGCATATCGAACGCTTCAACCCGATTGTCAGCGAGATAAAAGAGATCATTAAAGATCCACTCTATGTTGAGATAAAACGCCACAACCCGGCATCAGCACGGGTTACCGGGAGTTCTGTTGTTGAGGACCTGATGATTCATGACATTGATATTGTATTTAATTCTCTCTTTGAGAACGGATGTGAATGCGAACATGAACATGAATACGAATCCAAACACGAATACAAGATGGAGTCTGTCTGCACCTTTGATGTCTGCGGGACTTTATTTAAGTTCGAAAAAACTCCGGTATACCTTTCAGCAAGCAGAAAGTCCTCCAAAAAGATACGCATGATCCATATAGAGGAAGAGGAATTCACAATTCAGGGCGATTTTATGTCCCAGGAAGTCTATGTATACAGAAAGCCGGAACACTATCATGTTGAAGAGCAGCGGTATGTGCAGGAGA
This sequence comes from Methanobacteriota archaeon, assembly GCA_034659935.1. GTDB lineage: Archaea > Halobacteriota > Methanomicrobia > Methanomicrobiales > Methanomicrobiaceae > DAOVRB01. The sequence goes on from JAYEIC010000016.1 coordinate 3,187, forward strand.
ACATCATAGAGAAGGTAATGGTAGGAAAAGTTGAGCCTCTGAAGACTGAACTGAATACTTTCATTGACTGTGTAAAAAGAGGAGAGCCTTTCCCTGTGACGCCTGAACAGGGAATGACAAATGTGAAAATTTGTGAATCCATCACAAAGCAGTCATTATAAATTACAATTCCGGCAAAAAAAAACCTCTGTGAATTCACAGGAGAAGAGATTTAATAAAAGAGATGAGAGCAAATAATTTGTGTATGAGGGTCTCGGTGTATCTGCGTAATACTTCCGGGTACTACGTCTACGTACTACTCAAAGGACCGCTCCAATAAAAAATGATACAGCAAATAATCTTAGTAATCTTAGCACTCTTAGCAATCATCAGGTTAAAGTCGAAAACCAAACTTCCAGAAATGTTTGATTTTTTTCTTATACGGGCTATATAGTGCCAAAGGTTTGCCACTATAATTATTCTGGGTAACAGGGTAATTTCCACCAAATCCAAAAAAAGAAGGTTCCGGTAAATGAGCAATAACAACAAACTTCAGCAGTTAATTGACAAACGCGGTCCGATTAAAAAAATCGGCGTAATCGGCATGGGCTATGTCGGCATCCCGGCGGCAGTCCTTTTTGCTGATGCACCTGAGTTTGATTATGTATACGGGTTCCAGCGGGACTCAAAGAGTTCAGGGTACAAGATTGGGATGCTCAACTCAGGTGTTAGCCCTCTGAAAGGTGATGAGCCCGGCCTTGAGGATCTGATTGCAAAGGTCGTCGGGAAAGACGGTGGCAAAAATGGCGGCAAACCAAAATTCACCTGCACGTCAGACTTCTCAAAGATCGCTGAGTGTGACGCAGTGACGCTTGCCATCCAGACGCCGTTTGAGAATCCAAAGGACCTCATTCCGAACTTCACCCCCCTGATTGAAGGCATACGGAATGTTGGCCGGTACCTGACGCCCGGCACCCTTGTAGTACTTGAGTCAACGATCACACCGGGCACGACCGCAGGCATGGCCCGCGAGATTCTTGAAGAGGAGTCCGGGCTTGTTGCAGGCGAGGACTTTGGTCTTGCCCATGCCCCGGAGCGGGTGATGGTGGGCCGCCTCCTGAAAAATATCCGGGAGCATGACCGGATTGTGGGCGGCATCAACACCCCGTCAACGGAGCGTGCCTGTGAGCTCTACGGCCCCGTGCTCACCAAGGGCCAGCTCATCCCGATGAGTGCGACCGCCGCGGAGGTGACGAAGACTGCGGAGAACACCTTCCGTGACCTGCAGATTGCAGCAGCCAACCAGCTCGCCCTCTACTGTGAGGCGATGGGGATTAACTTCTATGACGTCCGGACTGGTGTTGACTCTCTGAAGGGTGAGGGGATTACACGGGCGATGCTCTGGCCCGGTGCCGGAGTTGGTGGGCACTGTCTGACGAAGGATACCTATCACCTGGAACGGGGTGTTTCTGTTGTTGCAGCAGAACCTCTTGATTATCCTGAAGGCAGAGATTCTCTGTACGTCCTTGCCCGCCATATCAATGACTTCATGCCGGAGCATATGCTTACGCTTACTAAAGATGGCCTTGCCCGTGTAGGAAAGGATATCAGTGGTGCAAAGATCGCTCTGCTTGGCTGGGCATTTCTTAACAACTCTGATGACGCCAGAGAGACTCCGTCTGAGGTCTATTACAATCTCTGTCTGAATGCGGGAGCTGAAGTAAAAGTGCATGATCCTCATGTTCTGAACTATCCCGGTGTTTCTCTATCAAAGGATCTTGATGGGGTTATAAGTGGAGCAGATGTTATTGCAGTTCTTACCGGACATAATGAATATTCCAGATTAAATCCCAGAGTGATTCAGAATTTGCTATGCTCAGATGATGGTTGTTCAAATGGAAAACCCCCTGTGATTGTGGACGGCAGGAATGTGATTGATCCTGATCTATGGATTAAAGAAGGGTTTGTGTACAAAGGTATTGGAAGAGGGGATAAGAACAGTCACCCGATTGTCAAAAAAATAGATCAATAATTTAGCATTATTTAAACGAGGTGTTTTAAAACCAATGAAAATCGTATCAATTGTCGGTGCCCGTCCGCAGTTTATTAAGTGTGCACCAGTATCAAGGGAGCTTAGAAAGGAGCACGAGGAAATTCTTGTCCACACCGGACAGCACTATGATGCCAATATGTCTTATGTC
>JAYEIC010000017.1:0-16865 GCA_034659935.1 Methanobacteriota archaeon
ACCGGGGGCGCGGGCTTTATCGGCAGCGCCCTGGTCTGGAAGCTAAATCAGCTGGGAGAAGACAATATTATCATTGTCGACTCCCTGCGGGAGAGCGAGAAGTGGAAGAACATTTCTTCGCTTAACTTCCGGGACTACCTGGAGAAGGATGATTTCCTCTCCGGGATCACTTCCCGGAGCTGGACGGACGAGATCAAAGCTGTCTTCCATCTGGGGGCCTGTTCCTCTACCACCGAGCAGGACATCCGGTACCTGATTAAAAACAACTATGAATATACCAAGACCCTGGCCGGCTCCTGCGCCGCCGGAGGGGTTCGTTTTATCTACGCCTCCAGCGCCGCTACTTACGGCGACGGACGGCAGGGCTACCGGGATGACGCGGACGAGATCGATCGGCTCCGCCCCCTGAACGGTTACGGTTTTTCCAAGCAGCTCTTCGATCTCTGGGCCCGGAGAGAGGGGTTGCTGGACCGGATCGCGGGGCTGAAGTATTTTAACGTTTTTGGTCCCAATGAATATCACAAAGGAGATATGCGGAGTATGGTCTGCAAGGGATTTGAGCAGATTCAGGCTACCGGCCGCCTGCGTCTCTTTAAATCTGAAGATCAGAACTACGCGGACGGAGAGCAGGAACGCGACTTTGTTTATGTCAAGGACGCGGTTACCATGACCGTTTACTTCTATCAGCATCCCGATAAGAACGGTCTCTTCAATATCGGCACCGGCCGGGCTCAGACCTGGAACACGCTGGCCGCCGCCATCTTCGCGGCCCTGGAAAAGCCGGTTAAGATCGACTATATCCCCCTGCCGGATCATCTCCGGGGAAAGTACCAGTATCATACCCGGGCGGAGATCGACCGCCTCCGCGGGGCCGGCTGTACCGACCCCTTTACCTCCCTGAAAGAAGCGATCCGGGATTACGTACAGAACTATCTGCTGCCCGGCGCCTACCTGGAAAATATAAATTAGCTCCCTTCGATCGCTACTTTATATTGGTCCCCGACGCTTCGCGCCGGGGCCTACCGGTTCAATAGAGTGCGGTTACAGTTCAAGGCGCCGCCTGGGATTTTATAGGAAAAAGAAAAGCTATTGAAGTTCCGAAGCAACAAGTTCAGGATAACAGAGAAAAAAGACAAATTCTCATGACCAAAATTTTTAATATTGATTTCGCTGAATTAAACCAGCTGGTGGATAACTTCCGGCGGATGAAGATTCTGGTGATCGGGGACCTGATGCTGGACGAATATATCTGGGGCGAGGTGGAGAGAATCTCACCGGAGGCTCCCGTGCCGGTGGTCCGCGTCGCCTCGGAGAGCTGGGTTCCCGGCGGGGCGGCCAACGTGGCCCACAATATCCGGGCTCTGGGCGGCCGGGTATCCGTGGCCGGTGTAATCGGCCGGGATCAGGCGGGGGCGCGGCTGAAGAGACTCCTGAAAAAGTCCGGAATCGATATCCGGGGGGTGATCGCGGCCGCCGGCCGTCCTACCGTGACCAAATCCCGGGTCCTGGCGGAACATCAGCAGGTTTTAAGGGTGGATCGGGAAGATCTCTCTCCGATTCGGAAAGGCGACTCCCGGCGGCTGCTGAAGACCCTCCGGGAGATAATCGACGGATTGGACGCCGTGATTCTGGAAGATTACGCTAAAGGGGTGATCGATCAGTCCCTGGTGGATGAGGTTATTCGCCTGGCCGGCAGTCGGGTCCTGGTCGTGGATCCCAACCGGGATAATTTTCTTAAACTGCGCGGGGCGACTATCGCCACCCCCAACAAAAAAGAGGCCTATGCCGCCGCCGGCGCGGGACGGGCCGACCCCCTGGAGAAAGTAGGCCGGATCCTCCTGAAAAAGTGGGCCGCGGATTCAGTCCTGATCACCCTGGGAGAGGATGGGATCTGTCTCTTTGAAAGGAGAAAGAAAGCTTATTATATTCCCACTTTAGCCCGGGAAGTCTACGATGTCTCCGGAGCGGGAGATACGGTGGCGGGAACGCTGGCCCTGGCTTTAGCGGCCGGGGCCACTCTCCGTCAGGCGGCTTACCTGGCCAACTGCGCCGCGGGAGTGGTGGTGGGCAAGGTAGGAACCGCTACCGCCAGTTCCCGGGAATTAAGGAGCTGTTTTCTCCCCCGATGAAGAAAGCCGCTGTTTTTCTGGACCGGGATGGGACCATAAACTTCGATTCCGGCTACGTCAGTTCTCCCGCCGATCTGAAGATCTTCCCGGCCGCTCTCCGGGGCTTGAAGCTGCTCTCCGAAAAAGGTTTTTCCCTCTTTATTGTTACCAATCAATCCGGCCTGGCCCGGGGTTATTTTTCCGAGAACGATCTGGATGATATTCATCGCCGCCTGCTCGGCGATCTGAAACGGGAGGGGATAACCATCGACGAGATCGCGGTCTGTCCGCACCATCCCGATGAAGGCTGTAACTGCCGCAAGCCATCTCCCCTCCTGGTCCGCCGGCTGGCAAACCGGCACGGGCTGGATTTGAGGCGTTCCTTCTTTGTGGGGGACAAGCTGACGGATATCCGGACCGGGATCAACGCGGGCTGCCGGACGGTTTTGATCACTCCTCCGGATAGCCGGCAGCAAGCGGAAGGCGAAGAGAAACCGGATTACGTGGCCGCGGACCTGGAGGAGGCCGCCCGCTGGATCATCGGGTTAAAGGATTGAATTTAGAGCGCCGCAAAGGTTTTTTATGCAATTTTTAACCTTGAACTATTTATTAAAATCACAAATCCCAAGCACCAAATAACAAATAAATCACAAATTCAAAATTCCAAATCACAAACTATAAGCCAATCTCTGAACTCCAAGATCGGGTCTTTCGGTTTGCCAGTGCGCTTGAGTTTACTACTGTCGGCTGGCCGAAGTCGGTTGGTGATTTTGAACCTGTGATTTATTTGAATATTGATATTTGTTATTTTCCTAACGGCAGGCAGGGGATTTGTTTTGAATTTTGGTCATTGTAATTTTGAATTTATTTGTTATTTAGGATTTGTTATTTGGAATTTATTAATATTCCGGATTGCAATGCTGTTAAAATACGGGTGCCATATTAGATGACCGCTAGCCAAAATATTAAAGTCTTAGGGATTATACCGGCCCGCTTCGGGGCGAGCCGATTTCCGGGGAAGCTGCTGGCCGACCTGGAGGGGATGACGGTGCTGGAGCGGGTTTACCGGGCGGCGGAACGAGCGCGGGAACTGGAGGGTCTCTGGGTGGCTACGGCCGACGAGGAGATCGTCCGGGCGGTGAAAGCCTTCGGCGGCCGGGTCCTGATGACCTCCACCCGCCCCGGGAGCGGGACGGAGCGGCTGGCGGAGGCCGCCCGCGATCTGTCGGCGGACGGACTGATTAATATCCAGGGGGACGAGCCCCTCCTGGATCCCCGGCTGATCGACCAGGTGGCGGTCCGGTTGAGAGAAGAGGAAGAGGCCGTGGCGATTACCTTGAAGAAAGCGATCTCCGATCCGGCCGAAGCGGCCGATCCTAACACGGTCAAGGTGGTGACGGATAGATCCGGGTTCGCTCTTTACTTCTCCCGCTCTCCCATCCCCCATCCGGGAACCCGGGCCGCCTATAAGCATATCGGTCTCTACGGCTACCGCCGTGACTTCCTCCTGAAGTTTGCCCGTCTCCCGGCCGGCCCCCTGGAGAAGGAAGAGAGATTAGAACAGTTGCGGATTCTGGAGAACGGCTATAAGATTAAAGTGCTGGAGACCGCAGAAGAGACGATTGGGATTGACACTCCGGAGGACCTGGAGCGGGCCCGGCGGTTTATTAGACGAAATGACAATGACCGAAATCACAAACACCAGGCCCAGCTATGAACTCGAAGAGTGGACGTTTTTCTTGGACCGGTTATACAGGGGAGAATGGGCGAAGTTCAATCGCCGATTTTGCTGTATCGTGCGGTAAGTTTCGGTCATTGTAATTTTGGATTTGTGATTTATTTGTTATTTGGGATTTGATGCTTGGTACTTGGTTAATATTGAGGTTTCTTGATTATTATTAGGATCATTATGTTGCCTGAAGTCAAACAATTCAAGATTGGTGACATCCCGGTGGGGGGCAGTCAGCCTCTCTTTCTGATCGCCGGTCTCTGCGTGATCGAGAGTGAGGAGCATACCCGCCGGATCGCGCAACAACTGAAGGCTATTTGCCGGGAGGCCGGGATCGGGCTGGTCTTCAAGGCATCTTATGACAAAGCCAACCGAACCTCGCTTGATTCTTACCGTGGCCCGGGTCTCCGTGAAGGGCTCCGGATACTGGCCAGGATCAAGGAAGATTTTAAGCTCCCCCTCCTGATTGATTTTCACCGGGAAGAGGACGCTTCCGCCGTCGCGCAAGTGGCGGATATCCTCCAGGTGCCCGCCTTTCTCTGCCGCCAGACCGATCTTCTGCTGGCGGCCGGGCGGACCGGGCGGGCGGTGAATGTAAAAAAAGGCCAGTTTTTAGCCCCGGAAGATGTCCTCCATATTATCAGTAAACTTAAGAGCACCGGCAATCAGCGGATTATGATCACGGAACGGGGGGTGAGTTTCGGATATCACAGCCTGGTCAATGACCTGAAAGCCCTGCCGATCATGCGCGATCTCGGCTTTCCGGTGATCTTTGACGCCACCCATTCCACCCAGCTTCCCGGGGGAGGGGCGGGGGTTTCCGGGGGAGAGCGGCGGTTTGTCCCCTTCCTGGCCCGCGCCGCGGCGGCCGCCGGCTGTGACGGTATTTTTATGGAGGTGCATGACCGGCCGGAAGAGGCGCTCTCCGACGCGGCCAGTGTTCTGCCTCTCCCGGAACTGCCCGGTCTCCTGAGAGTAATAAAAAAAATCGACCGGCTGATAAAAAGGGATGAAAAAGACAAACCATAAACCACGGTCCGTTCTGACGATCGCGCGCTCAGTTTTGAGGATCGAAGGGCGGTCTATCCTGGATCTGATCCCCGGACTGGGAGCTGAATTCGAGGCGGCGGTAAAGCTTCTGGAGAGCTGCCGGGGGAAGGTGATCGTCACCGGAATGGGGAAGACCGGCCTGATCGGGCGCAAAATCTCCGCCACCCTGGCCAGTACCGGAACTCCTTCGTTGAGCCTCCATCCGGCGGAAGCCCTGCACGGTGACCTGGGCATGATCGGTCTGGAGGATATAGTCCTGGCGATCTCCAACAGCGGGGAGTCCGCCGAGCTGAAAGCGTTGATCCCGGTCATCAAGCGGATGGGATTACGCCTGATATCGATTGCCGGACAGAACGACTCCACCCTGGCCCGGTACAGCGACGTGGTTATAGACGCGTCGGTGAAGAAAGAAGCCTGTCCCCATAACCTGGTCCCGACCGCCAGTACTACCGCCGCTCTGGCCCTGGGCGATGCTCTGGCCGTGGCGCTGCTGGAGAAGAGAGGTTTTAAGCCCAGCGATTTCGCCCGCCTTCACCCGGCCGGCTCCCTGGGCCGGCGGCTGCTTTTAAAGGTCTCCGATCTGATGAGGGAAGGGGAGTCCAACCCGGTGGTCCGGGAGGATACCCCGGTCAAGGAAGTCCTCTGCCGGATAACTACCGCCCGGGCGGGGGCGGCCAGCGTGGTGGACGAACGGGGCAAACTGACCGGGATCTTTACCGACGGTGATCTGCGCCGGCACCTGGAACGGTCCGCTGATCTCCTGAATCAGCCGGTAAAAAAAGTAATGACCGCCCGCCCGCTCTGCGTAAGCAAGGAAAAGCTGGCGGTGGAAGCCCTGCGGCTCCTGGGCGGCCGCCGGGTGGATGAACTCCCGGTGGTCAACCGGAAGAAGGAGCCGGTGGGGATGCTGGATGTTCAGGATCTCCTCAGCGCCGGCCTCTCCTGATTTCCTGCTTCAAAACCTCAATAAAACGCGTATAAACAGTTCTGCTAAAAAAGGCGAGGCGGGTCGGAAATGGTCCTGTTAAATGGTGATGAGGATAAGTTATGGTGGCCGCCGAGATAATTAAAAAAGCCGCCCGGGTCCGCCTGCTGGCGCTGGATGTCGATGGGGTGCTGACCGACGGGAAGATCATCCTGAATGAGGCGGGGGGCGAGTTAAAGCTATTTCATGTCCGGGACGGCTCCGCCCTGGTCCGGGCCCGCCGCGCGGGTCTGGTGATCGCGCTGATCAGCGGGAGGGAGTCGGAAGCGGTCCGCCGCCGGGCGGACGAACTGGGGATTGAAGAAGTTTACCTGGGGGCCCGGGATAAGGTGTCTGTCCTGAACGCTCTCCGGAATAAATATGGCTGTAAACCGGAAGAAACGGCTTTTCTGGGAGACGATTTGAATGATCTTCCGGTCCTGGAAGAAGCCGGATTTTCCGTGCTTGTGGCCGACGCGCATCCCGCTTTAAACGGAGCGGCGGATTATCGGCTTTCTCTTCCCGGTGGTCAGGAAGCGGTCCGGTCGCTGATCGATCTGATTCTAAATTCCCGCCGTCTGTGGGGGAATACTCTGAAATGATAAAAAATTTATTGATTATTTTATGTTTAATCCCGGCGGGATCGGCCGCGGCCTCTTCCCCTCCGGCCACCCCGTTCACGATTCCGGGCGGGCAGAAAGCCCTGGAATTTGTCCGTTATATCCCCGATAAGAAGGGAGATATGACCTGGGAACTTCAGGGGGAGAGCGCCCGCCTGATTGACCCTGTCCATATGGAGATCACCGAACTGGTGGCTCTCTCCCACGACCCGAAAGTAGGATTCCTGAAGATTACGGTGGACAGGTTTCTCTATGACAGTCAGGCCCGGGAAGGCCGGGCGGAAAAAGAACGGGTTACGGTAAGAAGGGAGAAGATGGTCCTGACCGGCAAGGGTCTCCTCTGGTGGGCGGATCAAAAGCATCTTCGAATCCTGGAAGATGTCCGTCTGCTGCTCCAGGAGAAAGACGGGTCCGGCCTCTTTCCCTTTGACCTGCCGGCTCTCTCTCCCGGGAAGGCGGCCTCCGGGCCGGCGCCCACTCCGCCGGAGGACTGGACGGTTATCACCTGTGACGGCAATTTGTTTATGAACTACCAGAAGAATAAGATCACCTTCTACCGGAATGTTCGCGTTGACAACCCCCGGGGAAATCTGCGTTCGGATCAGCTGATCATCTTTGTTTCTTCCTCCGAGAAGAAGATTGAGAAGATGGAAGCCTTTGGAAATATCGATATCCGGATGGGGTCCAGGAGAGGCAGTTCGGAGAAAGTATTATATCTTCCGGAAGAAAAAAAGGTTATTCTCCTGGGAGACGCCATGATCAGGGACAAGAAGAATCAGGTGCGGGGAGAGAAGATTACTTTCTATCTCGATCGGGAGGAGATGGAAGTCAGTTCCGCTTCCGACATCAAGCTGGTCCCCGACGAGGATATGGAGTTCGACCTCGGCGATTGAATTAATGGTGAAGTCCAGCTAATACAGAATCTACGACAGTATTTAACCAACAGCTCCCCGACGCTGGCGTCGGGGAGCCACATAAAGTAGCGCCGCAGGCGCTAATTTATAATGCGTCCCCGGAGCCTGCTAAAAGCGGAAAATTTAATCAAAGACTACCGGCACCGCCGTGTGGTGGATCATGTCTCCCTGAACGTTAACCGGGGGGAGATAGTAGGACTGCTGGGGCCCAATGGCGCCGGCAAGACCACTACTTTTTATATGATTGTCGGATTGATCAAGGCCACCGGCGGGCGGGTTTTCTTTGACGGCCACGATATTACGCATATGGCCATGTCCCGCCGGGCCCGGCTGGGGATCAGTTATCTCTCCCAGGAGCCTTCAATCTTCCGCCATCTCACGGTGGAACAGAACATCATGGCCATCCTGGAAATCCAGAAACTATCCCGCCGCCAGCGCCGCCAGCGCCTCCAGCAGCTGATGAAGGAACTCGGTCTGGACCGTCTGGCCAAGAGCAAGGCTTACACCCTTTCCGGAGGGGAGCGGAGACGGTTGGAGATAACCCGGGCTCTGGTGATCTCTCCCCAGCTAATCCTCCTGGATGAGCCGTTTTCCGGGGTGGACCCGATTGCTGTCTTTGATGTACAGCAGATAATTCTGGAGCTGAAGAAGCGGGGTCTGGGGATCCTGCTGACCGACCATAATGTCCGCGAAACCCTCTCCATCACCGATCGTTCCTATATTATGTACGAGAGCAAGATCCTGATCTCCGGGACTTCCGAAGAGCTGATTAAAGACCCCAAAGCGAGGGAGATTTATTTAGGTGAACAGTTCTCAATGTAACTTTCATGAATTTCAAAGAAATTTATAAAAAAAAGGAGGTGTGAATTGCAGATCACAATTACTGATCGAAGCTCCCAATTGACGGGGGAGCTGCAGGAGTATGCCCGCCGGAAGCTGGAAGGACTGGAACATATCTGGAACCGCCTGGAAAGTGTTCGTCTGATTGTTGAAACCGAGGGATCCGATTTCACCGCGGAGGTTAATTTGAGGGCCGCTGCCGGCCAGCTTAATACCCGGAACACCCATAGTGATCTTCATGTGGCCCTGGATGGAGTGGTAAAAAAAACGGAGCAGAGACTGAAGAAGATGAAAGATAAATTTCAGAATCAGCGGAAACACCGTTCGGCTGAACCTGCCGGAGTGGTCCCTCCGGAGCTTCCCCGCTTGATCCGCGAGGAAGGTTTTGAGGTCAAGACCATGATGGAGCGGGAGGCTACTTTTAAGATGAGAGCTTCCACCTACTCTTTTTTAATCTACCGGGATGATCGGGAGAAGAAGTTGCGGGTCATCTTCCGCCGAAGAGACGGAAACCTGGGCTTGATCGAGCTTTAATCTTATTTTTCTTCGCAAAAATAAGAGTTAGAGTCAAAAATTATGCTTTGGTTATAGAGGGAAGTTAGCGCTGCTAAAATTGGGAGAACTCCCGATCAGCCCCTTGTTTTGTAACCATACTTTGTTAAACCAACAGGCCCGACGAAGTCGGGCCCAATATCAAGTAGCGACCAAAGGGAGCTAATTGATAAATGAAAGGAATTACGGTAAAAGAATTTTATGATCATCTCCGGGAGAGGCTCCGGCTTCAACTGGTGGCGGGAAATAAGGGTTTAAAGAGAAAGATCCTGATCTCGGAAGTCAACCGTCCCGGTCTGGCTCTCTCCGGTTACCTGAAATATTTCGCCAATCGCCGCGGGCAGGTCCTGGGAAAAGTGGAGATCAGTTATCTGCGGGAGCTCTCTCCGGCCGAGCGCCGGAGCAGGATCCAGCAGCTCTTCCGCCGAAAAGTTCCTTTCTGCATCATCGCCCGCAGGTATGTCCCTCCTCCGGAGCTGATGGACGAAGCGAATCGCTCCGGCATTCCCATCTTTCGATCTCCTCTGGTCACCATCAAACTGATCAACCGCTGCACCATCGCCCTGGAGGAGATGTTCGCTCCCCGCACGACAATTATCGCCAACCTGGTGGAGGTGTACGGGGTGGGGGTATTGATCATGGGCAAGAGCGGGGTGGGAAAGAGCGAGTGCACCCTGAGTCTGGTGGAGCGAGGTCATCGCCTGGTCAACGATGACATCATCCACGTTCGGCTGGTGGAAGGAGAGCATCTCCTGGGCGAAGGTTCGGAGTTGACCCGTTTCCACATGGAGATCCGCGGATTGGGGATTGTGGATGTCCGCACTCTTTTCGGGGCCGGCTGCGTGCGGCAGCGCAAAAGGATCGATATGGCGGTGACCCTGGAAAACTGGGAACCGGAGAAAGAATATGAGCGGCTGGGATTGGATGAACAGAAATTTTCAGTCCTGGGGGTCAGCTTCCCGCACATCATCGTGCCGGTCCGTCCCGGCCGTGACCTGGCCCTGATGATTGAAGTGGCCGCCTTGAACTTTCGGACCAAGCTGATGGGGATCAATCCGGTAGAAGAACTGGATCGACGGATTAAAAGCCGGCTCAGCGCGGGCCGGTAAGTAAATGACGAAGCCCGAATTAAGAATGAATGACTAAATCCCAAATCACAAGCACCTCAGCCAAAGGCTGATCAGCCTCCGGCTGAAAATAACAAATAAATTTCAAATTCCAATGACCGAAATCACAAACCATGGGCCGACGTATGATCTGGAAGAAGGAATTCCTAAGTCTGTCAACGCCGTTCGTTTGTTCATTAAAGAAGCTATACTCCGCGATCCTGAAAAAATCAAAACAACGGAACCAGCCTAGGCGGCCGCGGGTTTTGGTCATTGAGATTTTGAATTTGGGATTTATTTGTTATTTGGAATTTGGTGCTTGGTGCTTATTTAAAATTCGGGTTTCTTAATTAATATGGAGAGCAAAAGGGACATTATCATTGAGAATAAGCTGGGGCTTCACGCTCGTCCGGCCGCTCAACTGGTGCAGGTAGCCAGTAAGTTTGACTCGGAGATCACCTTTCGCCGGGGGGAAGATGAAGTCAACGGTAAGAGTATTATGGGGGTATTGATGCTGGCCGCTCCCCTGGGTTCCACCATCCAGGTGAATGCCCGGGGGGAAGACGCCGCGGCGGCGGTTCAGGCGGTCGAGGACCTGGTGGCCGGTAAATTCGGAGAAGAGTGATGAAAGAAAAGATTTACGAGGGGATCGCGGCTTCTCCCGGGCTGATAGAGGGAAAAGCCTTTCTCTTTGATACGGAGGAAGTTTCGGTAGTACCGCATCCCGTGGAGAAGAGAGAGGTTCCGGAAGAGATCGCGCGCTTTGAAGATGCCTTGATCGCGACCCGCCGGGAACTTCTCCGCATCCGGCAGCAGCTGGCCCGGCGGCTGAAAAGGTCGGAGACCGATCTCTTTAACGCGCATCTTCTGGTGGTGGAAGATCGCACCCTGATTGAAGAAGTAATCCGGGGGATTGAAGATAAGCATCTGAACGCGGAGTATGTCTTTCAGCAGGTAATCTCCCGGTACGAGCAGGCTTTTTCCCAGATCAAGGATGACTATCTAAAAGAGAGGATTAAAGATATCCAGGATGTGGCCCGCCGTGTTCTCAGCAATCTTACCGGCCGCAAGCGTCAGGATCTGGCCCGGCTGGAGGAGGAGGTAATTGTCATCGCCCCCGATCTCTCTCCCTCCGATACGGCCCTGATGCATAAAGAGAAGGTGATCGGCTTTGCCACCGATGTGGGGGGGAGAACTTCCCATACCGCGATCATGGCCCGTTCCCTGGCCATCCCGGCCGTGGTGGGTTTAAAGAAGGTCAGTGCCGAAGTCCGCAACGGCGATCTGGTGGTGGTGGACGGCAATAAGGGGCTTTTTATCGTTAATCCCTCCCGGACCACCCTGAACCGGATTCACCGGGAACAGAAGAGGATCACTGAATTTGAGAAAAAATTACAGATCCTCCGGGACCTTCCCGCGGAGACCGCGGACGGATTCCGGGTAACCCTGGCCGCCAATATCGAGATGCCGGAAGATCTGCCCTCGGTTATCTCTCACGGGGCGCAGGGGGTGGGTCTCTACCGGACGGAGTTCTTCTACCTGAATCGCGACGATCTTCCCTCCGAAGAAGAGCAGTTCGGAGCCTACAATGAGGTGGCGAAGAAGCTGAAGCCCCAATCGGTCATCATCCGGACCCTTGATCTGGGCGGCGATAAATTTAACTCCTCTCTGCGGATGCCTCCGGAGATCAATCCTTTTCTGGGCTGCCGGGCGGTACGCTTCTGTCTGGAGCGGCCGGATATCTTCCGGACCCATCTGCGGGCGATCCTCCGGGCCAGCCGGAATAAAAACGTCAAAGTAATGTTTCCGATGATCTCAGGTTACTCTGAATTGAACCGGATTCTGGAGATCTGGGAGGAAGAAAAGAGCGGACTGAAGAAGGAAGGTATCCCCTTTGATCCCCAGATGGAGGTGGGTATCATGATCGAGGTCCCCTCCGCCGTGGTGGTGGCTGATATCCTGGCCGAGGAAGTGGATTTCTTCAGCTTCGGGACCAACGATCTGATCCAGTATACCCTGGCGGTGGACCGGGTGAATGAAAAGATCGCGTATCTATATAATCCTCTGCATCCCGCCATCCTCCGTTCCCTTCACCAGGTGATCGAAGTCGCTCATAACAATAACATCTGGGTGGGGATGTGCGGGGAGATGGCCGGAGATCCCCTGGCCATTCCGCTGCTGCTGGGGATGGGATTGGATGAAGTAAGCGTCAGCCCGGCGATGGTGCCGGAGGTTAAGAAGATCATCCGCTCTCTCAAACTGGCGGAGGTAAGAGAATTAACCCGCCGACTGCTCAACTATCGGTCGGCGGTGGAGATCGACCGGGAAGTTCGAAAAGCGCTCCGGGGGGTTGAAGGCATCACCCTCCCCCCTCCCGTGGAATAACTTTGAGGAGGGAAGAAGGTGAAATTCCGATTGGATTTATTTCTTGCCATCTTTCCCCTGATAGTTTAGTTTTCTTATTTTTCTAGGGAAAAATAAGAGTTGATAATATAGTGCGGTTTAGCCGTATTGAATCGCTTAATTTAGGCATTAATTAAACCGACAGGCCCCCGACGCCTGCGTCGGGGGATCGTTATTAAGCTGCCCCCCGATTTTATCGGGGGCGCAACTTAATAAAAAGGAGGAAATATGAAGCCCGAACATTATATCTTTACTTCGGAGTCGGTAACGGAAGGTCATCCGGATAAAGTCTGCGACCAGATCTCGGATGGAGTCTTAGACCTGGTAATGGCTGACGATCCTCAGGGCAGGGTAGCCTGTGAGACCTTTATCACTACCGGCCTGGCCATTGTGGGAGGGGAGATAACCACCACCGCTTACGTGGATGTACCGGAGTTGGTCAAGCAGGTGGTGAAGGAGATCGGCTATACCGATCCCCGCTTTGGTTTTGATTATCATAGCTGCGCCATCCTCAACGCCATCGGGCATCAGTCCCCCGATATCTCTCAGGGGGTGACGCAAGGGGAAGGCTCCTCAGAAGAGCAGGGCGCGGGCGACCAGGGTCTGATGGTCGGCTATGCCTGCCGGGAGACGGAGGAGTTGATGCCGCTGCCGATTATGCTGGCCCATCGCCTTTGTTATCAGCTGGCTCAGGTTCGGAAGGAAAAAGTTCTCCCCTGGCTGGGGCCGGACGGGAAGTCCCAGGTGACCGTGGAATTTCGGGACGGTAAAGCCATCTCCATCCCGCGGGTGGTGATCGCCGCCCAGCATCTCCATGAAGTGGTGGATGAGAGCGGTCGTTTTATGACGGAGGAAGCCAAGCAGGCCATCCTGGATGAGGTGATCAAGCCGGTCTTGAAGGATGATTACCGGGAAGGGGAGACCATCTGGATCGTGAACGGCACCGGCAAGTTTGAAGTCGGCGGTCCCCAGTCGGATACCGGGATGACCGGGCGCAAGATTATCGTCGATACTTACGGGGGAGAAGTCCCCCATGGGGGAGGTGCATTCTCCGGTAAGGATCCCTCCAAGGTGGATCGTAGTGCCGCCTACATGTCGCGCTATATCGCTAAGAATATTGTGGCCGCGGGACTGGCGGACCGCTGCGAGATCCAGCTGGCATACGCCATCGGGGTCGCGGAGCCGGTCTCGGTCTACGCGAACTGTCACGGAACTGGAAAGCTTGCGGAAGAGAAGATGGTAGAGATTATTCGGGATATCTTCCCCTTGAAGCCCAGGGGGATTATTGATTATCTCGATCTGCGCCGCCCCATCTTCCGGAAGACCGCCGCCTACGGCCACTTCGGCCGCGAAGACCAGGGTTTCACCTGGGAGAAGAAAGACAAGGTGGAGGAACTGAAGAAAGCAGTGGATTAAAATCAAAATAAAGTGTCTCGCTCGGCCTGCCGAAGGTTTCGAACATTGGAATTTGTGATTTATTTGTTATTTGGGATTTGGAATTTGTTATTTGGTCACATCGATAATTTACGTCTTTCCACATAGAACCAATTCATCCCACTTCCGACCTCCGTTAATATCTGTAATGTTCGGGCTTGTAAGGCCCCTCCACCGGATAACCGATATAATCGGCTTGCTCCTGGGTCATTCGGGTCAGGCGGGCGCCCAGTTTTCCCAGATGGAGGCGGGCTACTTCTTCATCCAATTCTTTGCTCAGGCGGTAGACCCCCGGCTTCCTGGGATTGGTAACCAGGTCAATCTGGGCCAGAGTCTGATTGGTGAAGGAGTTGCTCATCACGAAACTGGGATGGCCGGTGGCGCAGCCCAGATTGACCAGTCTTCCTTCCGCCAGCAGGAAGATGCTGTGCCCGTCCGGGAAGATATACTGATCGACCTGAGGCTTGATATTAACCTTCTCGACCCCGGGCAGGTTCTCCATCACGCTGACCTGGATCTCATGGTCGAAATGTCCGATGTTGCAGACGATGGCTTGATCTCTCATCCGGGACATATGCTCGGCGGTAATCACGTCTTTGTTGCCGGTAGCGGTAACGTATATCTCCGCTTCTTCCAGGGCGTCTTCCACCTGTACCACCCGGTATCCTTCCATCTCCGCCTGAAGGGCGCAGATGGGATCGACTTCCGTGACCAGTACCCGGGCGCCCAGGGCGCTTAAAGAACGGACCGAGCCTTTCCCCACGTCCCCGTAGCCGCAGACCAGGCAGACCTTGCCGGCCACCATCACGTCGGTGGCCCGTTTGATCCCGTCCACCAGCGACTCCCGGCAGCCGTAAAGATTATCGAACTTGGACTTGGTGACCGAATCGTTGACATTGATGGCCGGCGCCAGAAGGGTGCCTTCTTCCATCATCTGGTAGAGACGATGTACTCCGGTGGTGGTCTCTTCTGAAATGCCCTGCAGTTCTTCGGCGATCTTATGCCATTTCCCCGGCTCTTCTTTAAGAAGTCTCTTCAGGAGAAGAAAGAGCTCTCTTTCGTCCTCTCCGTCAGTTTCGGCATCCAGGATGGAGGGATCGTTCTCCGCCGCGTAGCCCAGATGAATCATCAGGGTCGCGTCGCCTCCGTCGTCCACAATCAGGTTGGGGCCGGAACCATCCGGCCGGGTAATGGCCTGATAAGCGTATTCCCAGTATTCCTTGATATTTTCGCCTTTCCAGGCGAAGACCGGAACCCCGCTCCGGGCGATGGCGGCGGCGGCGTGATCCTGGGTGGAGAAGATGTTGCAGCTGGCCCAGCGGACTTCGGCACCGAGTTCTTTCAGGGTTTCGATTAAAACCGCTGTCTGGATGGTCATATGGAGACTGCCGGTGATCTTCTTCCCCCGAAGAGGTTTTTGGGCGCCGTACTTCTTCCGGGTGGCCATCAGCCCCGGCATCTCTTTTTCGGCGATCTCGATCTCTTTGCGGCCGAAGTCGGCCAGGCTGATATCTTTGATCTTGTAATCTTTGAATTCCGACATATCTCACCTCAATTCAAATGTTTTGTGTTTGTTTTAAAATTTAAGGTAATTTAGAACCAATCCTCTTCCGGCGCAAGTTATTTCTGTGCCTGCTTCTTCCATTTTTCGGTTAGATGTTAAATAGGGTTGCTAATGTATAAGTATTACTAAATTCCAAATAACAAATAAATCACAAATTCCAATGACCAAAACCCATGGCAGCCCTTGCGAGATCGGTTATTTCAATTTTCCAGGACTGGTGAATAGAAACGTCCCCTATTCAAGATCATACGTTGGCCTGGGGTTTGTAATTTCGGTCATTGTAATTTGGAATTTATTTGTATTTTGGAGCTTGGGATTTGGGATTTCTTGTTATTGCTATCTGGAGGAAAGGGATGAAGAATATCTCCCCACACTATATGATTGAGAACCCAGGAGTTTTAATTGAGGCGTTTGAGCATATAGATCCCCGTCGCCCCGAAGACGATGTTTCCCATCCAGGCGGCCAGCCACGGTGTGATCAGGCCCTGATTTCCCATGACGCTGGAGACGGAATAGAGGACATAATAAAGGAACCCCAGAACCATGCTGATCCCCACTCCGGAGAGTACCCCCCCCCGCCCGATCTTGAGACCGAAGGCCGTTCCGATCAGGCCCATAATCAGACTGGCCAGGGGCAGGGAGAGTTTCTGGTAGAGGGCGACCTTGTTCCGCCGCAGGATCTGGGGGGGATACCCCTTCTTACGTTCCAGCATCCGGCGGAGCTGGCGGTAGCTGAGGGTGGCGAGCTGATCGTACACTTCCTGAAGATCGGCCGGATTAACCTCGTAGTCAAATTGGTCCTTCTTCAGGATGGTCTTCCGGGGCAGTCCGGAGGGGGGAAAGGAATAAATTATCCCGTCAAAGAGCCACCACCGCCCGTCCAGAAAACGAGCCTGGTGGGCGCTGATCCGGCGGATCGGCTTTCCATCAGCTCTCAATTCGTAGATATTTACTTCCGTGCCGAAGTTTTTGTCCAGGTTGAAAGTTTTGAAGGTAAAACTGCGGTGGGTAACGGGATTGTAGTAGCTTACCTCCCGGATAATCTCATCAAAGTGACCTTTCTGGCTGAACTCCTTCTTTTTCAAAAAAGCGGATTGCTGGGCGGTCTTCGGAACAATAGTCTCATTGATATAAAAGACCAGCAGACTGATGAAGAAGCAGAGCAGAAGCAGGGGGGTGACTATCCGGTAGATGCTGATTCCTCCCGCGCGCAGAGCGGTAATCTCATTATGTCTCTGCATGGTGCCCAGGCCGTAGAGCAGCGAAAGCAGGATTGCCACCGCGGTGATATAAACTATGATGGAAGGTACAAAGAGGAGATAATATTTGAGCATCATCGTTATCCAGTGGGGTGACCGGAGGAACTTATCCAGATGCTCGAAGAGGTCCCCGATGATGAAGAGGATGATAAAGCTCATCAGGCAGTAGCTGAAGGGCTTGAGAAAATTAGTAATTAAATAGCGATCGATCAACTTCATAAGTTGGATGTATAACACAGGTAAGAAGCCGATAACAGTAAATTTGTCCAATTTTAGGTTGAGCGGAGCGTTGTTTTCGTCTATATTTACGGCTTTTCCGATA
>JAYEIC010000017.1:16965-99871 GCA_034659935.1 Methanobacteriota archaeon
GGGGGGCGTTACCCGATCAAGCGGGAAGTTGACCGCCCTCTTCTCGTAACCGCGGATATCTGCGGGCCGCAGTCCCTCCGGGCGGAACTGAAATACCGCTCCGCTTCTTCCGGCTGGATGTCGGCTCCTATGATCCGGAGAGAAGGGAACGGCTTTCAGGGAACTATTTCTTTTCCGGAAGCTGGAATATACTCATATACGATCGAAGTCACCGGGCCGGAGACGGTCCGCTATCCCCGCGAGCTGGAGGTATATGTGGAGCCGGTCCGTGCCCGCTTTGCCGCCTGGTATGAGATGTTTCATCGCTCCCAGGGAAAGAAGAAGGGGGAGAGCGCCACCTTCCGGGATATGGAAGCCCGTCTTCCCGACCTGCGAAAGATGGGTTTTAACGTTATCTATCTTCCTCCCGTCCACCCCGTAGGAATTACCAATCGGAAAGGCCCTAACAACAGCCTTCGCGCCGGTCCCCGTGATCCCGGATCACCCTGGTCGGTGGGGAATAAGTTCGGCGGGCATAAGGCGATCAACCCGGAGCTGGGGACCATCTCCGATTTTCGAAGATTTGTCCGGGCGGCGGAAAAGAAGGGGATGGAGATCGCCCTGGATTTTACCAGCAACTGCTCTCCCGATCATCCCTGGATCAGAGAGCATCCCGAGTGGTTCTTCCATAATCCGGATGGTTCCATCCGCTACGCCGAGAACCCCCCCAAGAAGTATGAGGATGTCTGTCCGCTGGACTTTACCATCCAGGATTATCGGCCCCTCTGGGAAGCGGTTAAGGATATCTTTATCTTCTGGATTAAAAACGGGGTCTTTACCTTCCGGGTGGATAATCCTCATACCAAGCCCGATGAGTTCTGGGAGTGGCTGATCCGGGAGATCAAGCGGGACTACCCCGCCGCGGTTTTTTTAGCCGAGGCTTTTACCGACTATGACCAGCTGGAAGGTCTGGCCCGGGCGGGCTTCTCCCAGTCTTATTCTTATTTTACCTGGCGGAACTCCAAGAATGAGCTGATTGAATACTTCAGCAAGCTGACCGGGAGTTATTTGAAAGAGTTCTTGCGGGTAAACCTTTTTACCAACACCCCCGATATCCTTTCCCCGATTCTTCAGGAAGGCGGGCGTCCGGCCTTCAAGATGAGGGTCGCCCTGGCCGCCACCCTCTCTTCGCTTTACGGGATCTATAACGGCTACGAGCTCCTGGAAAACGAGGCCCTCCCCGCGGGCAGCGAGAACTATAAGGATTCCGAGAAGTACCAGTATAAGACGCGGGACTGGAATAAACCCGGAAACATCAAGGATTATATCGGCCGGCTCAACCGGATCCGGGAAGAGAACCCCGCCCTGCATTACTACGATAACCTTAAATTCTATAATTCCACCGATGATGGCATCCTCTTTTACGGTAAGACTTCCCCCGACCGCCGGAATATTATTCTGGTGGCGATCAACCTGGATCCTTTCGGTTCCCATACCGCCAGGATTACCGTCCCGGTGGAAAGCTTCGGGATCTCTTCCGATGAAGAATATTCAGTTCGGGAACTGATCACCGATCGCCAGATGACCTGGCGGGGGAGGGAACAGGTGATAACCCTGAGCCCCGAGGAGGAGCCGGCGGCCATCTTCCGGCTATCACAACCTCTCTGAAGGAGTCCTTGATGCCGAAAGCCTTATAAAAGCATGAAAACGGTAAAAAGGATCTGAATATCCAATAATCAACAAGGAATTTCCAATGAAGAAGGGAAAGAAAGAAGCGATGGCGGGTCTTTCCTTGGATATTGGATATTCCCTGTTGGCTGTTGGATATTGAAAAAATAAGGGTTCTCACTCGCTTTAAAAAAGATAGTTAGAGATAAAACAAACGGGAAGTTTTGACAGAACCCAAAAACTAATAAGGAGACCAATGAAAGTAACTTTTATCGCCCGAGAGTATCCCCCCCATGTTTACGGCGGCGCCGGCGTCCACCTGCGTGAACTGGCCCGCTGTCTGGCCGATCTGATGGAGGTGGATGTCCGCTGTTTTGGGGAACAGGACGAGAAGCAAGAGCACCTGCGGGTGCGCGGCTATCATCCCGATCCCGGGCTGAACTGCGCCGTCCAGCCTAAATTTGATTCCATGTTCAATACCATCCTCACCAATCTGATGATTCTCTGCGACGGGATCGACTCCGATGTCATTCATACCCATACCTGGTACGCGCATCTGGCCGGTTTTTTAGGGAAGAAGCTCTATAATATCCCTTATGTGGCTACTTCTCATAGTCTGGAGCCGCTGCGTCCCTGGAAGTTCGATCAGCTGGCGGAGGCCTATCAGGTCAGTACCTGGATGGAGAAGGTGGGGCTTGAGAACGCGGACCGGGTGGTGGCGGTCTCCGGGATGATGAAGGAAGACATCCTGCAAAACTTTCAGGTTGACCCCGATCGGGTGGTGGTCATCCACAATGGCGTTGATTTAAAGACCTGGAACCCCACTCCATTAAGCCCGGAGCTGAAAGAACGCTACTCCATCGCCGACGATTACGTTCTCTTTGTCGGCCGTCCCACGGCTCAGAAAGGGATGGAGTTCCTGATTGACGCCGCCGATGACATCCCGGTCCAGGTGGTGATCGAGGCGGTGGGAGCGGACACCAAGGAGTACGAGGACCGGATGATGGAGAAGGTCAAGGGCAAGAAAAACATTGTCTGGATCCACGAGAACCTGGGGGACGAGCGCAATATCCAGCTCTACACTTCCGCCCGGGTCTTTATCTGTCCCTCCGTCTATGAGCCTTTCGGGATTATCAACCTGGAGGCGATGGCCTGTGAGACGGCGGTGGTGGCCAGCTCCGTGGGGGGGATCAAGGAAGTGGTGATCCCGGAGGAGACGGGGATCCTGGTGGAACCGGGTGACGCCGGCCAGATCTCCCGGGCGGTCAACCGGCTGCTTCAGGATCGGGCGCTGAGTAAAAAAATGGGCCTCCAGGGACGACAGCGGGTGGAGGAGTCTTTCAGCTGGGAGATGATCGCCGACCAGACCAGGAAGATGTATCTTTCAATTATCAATGACGAAAGCTGAATGAGTAAATCCGAATGTTCAACCAGCAATAACCAATTTTCAAGTGTCGCCTTACTTCCTGCGGAGAGCTGACGCTATCTGTCCGTCATTCCGGAAAATCCATAGGATTTGTCCGGAATCCAGAAGACCTTGAAAATTTACCTGGGAATACAGGTAAAGGCAGCCGCGGTATAAATCGCCGAAAAATAAATATAATTCTTATCTCCGTGCTCTCTCCCACTCCCGCCGCCAGGCGCCGGCGTATCTCTCAATCCAGTCCCGCACCGCTTCCCTTCCCAGATCGCAGCCGGCTTTCTCCGACTCGATCCACTTGTATTTCATGATCTCATCGATCTGGGCCAGGTGAGCTTTCTTCACCCGGTCTCCCCTCCACCGGAGCGCGTAGTCCTCCACCCAGCTCCGCACGGCCTCCGCGATGCCGATGTAGCGGGAGAACTTCCGGGAGAGGAAATACCGGTGTACCTTGATCGCGTCCCATTCTTCCGGGGAGAAGCGCTGCTTATTTTGCTGCTTGTTCATATCTGGGAAAAAAGTTAAATTAACCGGGAAATATATCACATTTAATCCGGATCATTCAAAAAATATTTTTCTATTGTTATGAAATTGAATCTTCCCGGCGAGATCATGATGGTTGGTTTTAAGGGCGATAAGATCAGCCCGGCGGTGGTGGAGGCGATCATGGATTGGAAGGTGGGGGGGGTGATCCTCTTCGGCCGCAATATTCGTTCTCCCCGTCAGGTGGCGGAGCTCTGCCACCGTCTGCAGAGGCTTCATTCCCTGGTCTCTTTCACCCCGCTGCTGATCGCCGTCGACCAGGAAGGAGGTCCGGTGGCACGCTTTCGGGAAGGGGTGACGGACTTCCCCGGAAACCTCGCCCTGGGGCGGGTGGCCGGCGAGCGGGAGGCTTATCGGCAGGGCAAGATCACCGGCCGTGAACTGTTCCGCTTGGGGGTCAATATGAACTTGGCCCCCGTTCTGGATCTGTATTCCCCCGCCGGGAGTTCCGCCACCGGCCTCCGGTCCCTGGGGAGCCGCCCCGACCGGGTCGCCGCCCTGGGAGCGAGCTTGATCCGCGGGATGGGGGATAAAGGGCTAATCGCCACCGCCAAGCATTTCCCCGGGAAGGGCCGGGCGCGGGTTGATTCCCACCGCCGCCTGCCGGTAATTACAGCCACCCGCTCCGAGATGAGGGCGAGAGAGTTGATCCCTTTTCAGGCCGCCATCTCCGCGGGGGTGAAAGCGATTATGACCTCCCATGCCGCTTATCCCGCCTGGGACGGGGGAAAGATTCAACCCGCCACCTTCTCGAAAGCGATTCTTACGAATTTGCTGCGAAAAAGGCTTGGTTATAAGGGCTTGATCATCACTGACGATCTCGGCATGGGCGCCGTCCGCTCTCAGCTCTCGCCGGAGGAAGGAGCTCTCCGGGCCCTCCGGGCGGGAGCGGACCTCCTGCTTTACTGCCACTCCCATCGAGGACAGAAGCGTCTCTTCAATACTTTAAGCGCGGCCACGCGGAAGGATCATCGCCTCCGCCGGAGAGTTGAAGAGAGCGCCGCTAGAATCAGGAGGATCAAAGCGGAACTTCCCCCCTATCCCCGCCGTCTTCCCTCTTCGATTAAGAAAGATGCTTTAGGCGAGCGAATCGCCCGCCGGGCGATCACGCTCCTGCGCGATCGTTCTTCCATTCTTCCCTTAAAACCACGCCGCCGGCTTTACCTGGTTTCTTTCTCCGCCGCCGGGATGGTAGAGGTGGAAGAAAAAAACGACCGGGAAGAGCAGCTGGATTTCTACCTGAGCGGACGGGGGTTTTCCGTAAAAACCTTCCGGCTTCCGGCTTCTCCTCCCCGCCGGGAGCAAGAAAGAACTTTGAGTTCCGCCTTCTCCTCCGGCCAACTGATTATCGCTTCCGCTGACTCCTGCCGTCATCCCGCCCAGAAGACTTTAATCAGGAAACTGCTGCGGCGGCATCCCGCCGCGATCCTGATAGCGCTCAAGGATCCCCGGGACGGATTGATCTTCCCGGAAGCGCGGACGGTCCTTCTGAGTTTCGGCTATTCCCCTCCTTCCTTGCAGGCCCTGGCCGAGGTCATCAGTGGAGAGCAGATACCCCGGACCGATTCAGTAAAACTGGATGGATTCCCAGAGGAACAAGGAGTAGCAGGGAGGAGCAGGGAGGAGCAGGGAATAGCAGGGAGGAGAACGGGAGGAGAACGGGAGGAGAACGGGAGGAGAACGGGAGGAGAACGGGAGGAAGGTGGTTTTGATCAGCCTCTTATAGAAATTCCCAATAATTAAAGGCTATGATCTGTCCTGACCTGGTGCAGTTTGTGGATGGACAACTATTTCCTTATCTGGCAGGTTTTAAGCAAAGAGCAGAATCTGCCCGGACTATTGAATATATGATTGGTGAGATTTTCTCTGAGCTTAAAAATAAGATACAAAGCAGATACAACCTGCGTGAAATATTAGAATATGCTGATGAGTTTGAATTTCGCTCTACAAAAAACAGACATTAACTCAGCCACCTGTATGAGTCCAGGATTAGAAATATGGGCAATGCGTGGCGCAATGGCGGACAATACTAAATGGCGGACAATACTAGAGCCCAGGGCCGCTTATCAGGGCGATGATTCAGGTAACCGATCCCCAAATTGGGGAAAAAGTATATGATGCTGCGGCCGGCTCATGCGGTTTCCTTTGTGAATCTTATGAGTACATAAGCGAACGGATGGATAAAACCACAGAGAATCTCAAAATACTGCAAAAAGAGACCTTTTATGGTAAAGAGAAAAAGAATCTCGCCTATGTGATCGGTATTATGAATATGATACTTCATGGTATTGAAACTCCGAATCTTACCATGCCGTATACACACAAAGAAATGGTACATTCCAACAGTAAAAGAACAAACCTGCTGAAAGAATTCATAGACTTGCTTGAAGACGGATACACAGTTGAAAATTGGCTCTCCAAACTCAATATTTCCAACCCCATAATGACGCCATAGATTTGTTCATCAAATTCCTCTTTGCACTTTAAAGTTAAAAAATTGAAATTCCTGTGATTCCTGCAATTAAAAGGATAATTACTGGCTGGTGTAACATATAAATTATAAGTGAATGCCGGCCCAGAAAACTTAGTCCTCCTGTAACAGGATTTCTCATGGGCGGGAGGTGGAAAGATCTTGTCCCATCCGGATACAGCGTTTTGCCGGTGAAAACGCCAATTAACACAACTCCTAACCAGGGAAGTAGTGGTTCATAATCGATACTGTAGAATGATTCCGGGTGGAGCCCCAGCCATGCCAGCCATAAGGGCCCGTTTATAAAAGTTACAAACCAGCCGGCAATTATGATGATTATACCTCCGACAAGGTTGAGGCGCTTATAACCGAGAAATACTGGTGAAATTATAATTGACAGGCCGATTAAGTGGAGTATTCCAAAGATAATGAAACCGTTGTTGAGATACAGCCATGTTACAATTGTAATTATTATGCCAAGACCTAATATTCTGAGTCCACGCAGAACATATTTCACTGTCAGGTCTTTTTCTGACAGTGCCCTGCTGCTGCATGCATAACTAAGTGAGAGAGATATGCCTGCTATAAATACAAATAAAATTGCGGTCAGGTAACCAAAACCTCTCCAGAACCCGGAGTGAACTCCCACATCTGCAATACCAAAAAATGAAAGGTCATAAAGAATGTGGAAAAGAACCATCATCAGTATTGCAATGCCACGTGTAATGTCGATTTCTGAGTGTCTTACTGAACGTCCCTGTGTGGTTTCCATCACAATATCCTCGGATATACAATATTATCAGTATTTGGGTGTATATACTGTTACAGATGGATTGTGTTGATGAGCATATAATTGAGGCTATAGGGAAAACCCGTGTTGTAATCAGAAACGGCAGAGTGGTTTTTGTTGGTTCACCTCTGATCAGAGAATGCCCGCTTGCCAGAAAGTTTGCAGTGTCGGTTGATCCTATCTCAGCAGATGCGATACGCGCGAACATTGAAGAGCGTATCCGCTCGTTCGGGATGTGCACAAAAGATCGGGACGTACTGTGTGACCGGGACTTTGTCCTGTTTGGTGCATCAGAACTTCTGGGTTCCGGAATAAAATCCGGCATGATTGATAGTGTTGTGCTGGTCTGTGACGGTGCAGGCACTCTTGTTACAGATAAACCTGCGATGGTGCAGGGGATTGGTGGCAGGATGTCAGGACTTGTGAAAACAAGTCCGATTCAGGAAGTAATTGGCCGTATAGAAGAAAATGGGGGCAGGGTTGTATTTCCTGACACTGCAGTGATAGATCAGGCGTGTGGAGTTGATGCGGCATATAACATGGGGTACAACCATGTTGCTGTGACTGTTGCTACGCCGGATGATGCTGAAATAATAAGGGAAAAGTATCCGGAGACTGTTATTGTCGGTGTACATGTAACAGGTCTTGGTAAAGACGAAGCAGAGCGCCTTGTTGATCTCTGTGACCTTGTTTATTCATGTGCATCGGGGCATATCAGGTCTTATGCCGGCAGGTCTGCTCTTATCCAGGGAGGCACTGCAATCCCTGTTTTCGCAATGACAAAAGCCGGGAAAAAAATAATTGTCAGCAAGATCAAAAAAACAGGTTCACAGATATTGGTGAAAGGTGAAGCACTGCCATTTTCCGGCCCAAATATGCCTTCACCTTTGATCTGAGTAATGCCCGATAATGGAAAGAATTTCAGAAAAATTCCCTACAATATAATCCGGTTTAATGGAGGGGAATGGGGTACCTGTCCAGTCCCCGTATTTTGCAAAAATAGTTGTTATTCCCAGATTATTACAGGGCTCCACATCCCTCTTTAAGCTGTCACCAATAACAAACGCTTCTTTTGTCTGTATTTTGAGTTTTTCAAGTGCCATTAAAAAGGTTTCCGGGTTTGGTTTCCTGTTCCCAGAGATATTCGGGGTAATGACGCATTCGAAATGAGGGGATATTTTTGTTTTCTTCAAGCGTTTTTCCGCCTGACTGCTTTCTGCGTCTGTAACTACAGCCATTTTCATGCCGGAATCACCAAGTTTTTCTAAGGTTTCCTCCACACCCGGATAGAGTCTGATTGAATTAAGTTTCACATC
This sequence comes from Methanobacteriota archaeon, assembly GCA_034659935.1. Taxonomy (GTDB): domain Archaea; phylum Halobacteriota; class Methanomicrobia; order Methanomicrobiales; family Methanomicrobiaceae; genus DAOVRB01. The sequence continues at coordinate 25,152 of JAYEIC010000017.1, forward strand.
TTCATATGAGATGCATGCCTGTTTGTACAACTCTTCATCCCAGACTTCCTGATCCTGCATATAATCCCGGATATTGTTATGGTTTTCATAACCATTTCCTTTCTGCAGGAAATATCTCAGCAGTTCCATGCCGTCACCGCAACCTATGAGTTCAACAACACTATCGCATGCAGCAATTTTTGCATCTACAAAATTATAGAGTGTATTATCCATATCAAAGAGAGCACCTTTATATTTTTCATGACCTTTCATCTGGTAATCCCCATATTCAGCTGTACATTTTTAGACCCAATGTAAAATATAATCTCTGGATCTTTAACCTCCCGCTGTATAACGCATGATCACTATAATATTAGAGTACTCTGTTTGATGCCCGCATCAATTGGAAATGCATTTATATTAATATCTGATATTTTTTATCATTGCAATAATGGTTACCTCCCGATTAAGTTCTGGGGATGTTTGTTGTTGTAGTTTGGTGTTTTATATGGCTGACGAAATGGAATCCGGAAATTTAAAAAATGAAGAGATTTTTGTCAGCAGGGGTCTGTATCAGGCAATTTTTGAAACAACCGGGAATCCAATGATTATTATAAACTCAGATGGAGTTGTTGTTCTTGCAAATCCGGAATTTTCTTCAATTATTGGATTGCCTAAAGAAACAATTGAAGAGAATTTTAACCTGTCTGATTTTGTTCATCCTGATGATCTGGAAGCTGTGCTTGAGCACTATTATACCATAATAGCAAATCCTGACAATGTACCGTGGAGACATAATGTCCGGTTTGTTGATAGTTTTGGTGAGGTGTATTACATGATCGTCACTGTGGCCCGGATTTCCGGTACAAACAATTGTGTTATTTCAGGGACAGATATTACCTGCTTAAAAGAGGCAGAGGAAAAATTAAAGAAAAATGAGTGGCATTATCATTCTCTTGTTGAACTTCATCCGGAACCAATTTTTATCCATTATGGAGGAAAGTTAGTTTTTGCCAATCCGGCAGGTCTGAATCTCTTTGGTGTGAATGCACCTGATGAATTGCTTGCTATGAATATCCTCAAATATATTCATGCGAGTCGCAGAGATATTGCAGAAGAATATATAACAGAGAATTATAATACATCTGAGGAATCTTTCTGGGTTGAAGGAAAGGTAATACACAGCGACGGTAATCTGATAGATGTTGAGGTATATTCAGTACCAACCCATTACAATAGTGAGCCTGCAACAATTGCCATTGTACATGATATTACCTCACGGAAAAAAGTAGAAACTGAAATGAAATTTAGGAATCATCAGCTTACAATAATTAATCAAATCATCTGTATTGCTAATTCATCACTGATTCTGGATGAAATGCTTGAAACCATATTGAATAAAGTTCTGGAACTCCTGCATTTTGATATGGGTTGTATCTACCTTAAGTATTCAGATAGTCAAAGGGTGGAAATGGCTATATCAGAAGGTGTGCCTGCTGTTTTTATGGAAAAAAGGAAATATATCAATATTCATAGCTGGCCATATAACCTGATATTTTTTGCAAATCAGGTGCATTATGTTGAAAATCTGCCTGATCACCCTCCCGGACAGGTTGACTCTCACCTTATGGAGGAGTTGGGAGCCCTCTCTTTTGTCGGCATCCCACTTGTTGCTGATAATGTTGTGCTGGGTGCAATGTACATTGGACGAAGCGAACAGTATTATTTTTCAGATGAGGATAAGGAGATTATCGGTTCTATCGGTAAGGAGATCGGCGGTGCACTTTTTAAGAGTATGCTGCAGGAACAACTTGAATTTGTTAATGAAGAGGCAAACCTCTACCTTGATGTATTGCTTCATGATATCGGAAAAAATTCAAAATCTGCCATTATGGAATGTGCAGATATGCTAAGTGCAATTGATGATAAATTTGCACAGCACTATGCAGGATATATATCAGATATAGTCCGGCAGATAAACGAGATAATAAATAATGTAAGTTTAATCCGGGAGATAAATAGCGGAGAAGAGGAACACGTTCCTGTTGACCTTAGTCAGATAATAAAAGAAGTGATTTCACAGTATCCTGATGCAGATATATGTCATGATGACATTGCCTGCAATCCAGTGGCTGGAAATCTACTCAGGGAAGTACTTATTAATCTGATCGGCAATAGCATAAAATTCGGTGGTCCTGATGTACGTATATGGATATATGTCACGGAGAAAGACGGAGTTGCCACAATATCTGTTGAGGACTCCGGACCAGGTGTTTCAGATGAGTTAAAACCTATTATGTTTTCATATTTCCAGCGTTGCACCCATAAAAAAAGCGGACGGGGGCTTGGCCTTCATATCAGCAGGATCCTGATAGAACAGTACGGTGGCAGGATATGGGCAGAAGACCGTATTCCGGGGAAATCCACAGAAGGACTTGTAGTGCGTTTTTCTCTAAGACTTTCAGAGAAATCCCGGTCTGTTGTGGATGATATGAAACTGTCCGATTGCTGGAAAAGCATGTAATTTTTCCAAATCTTAAATCAGATGCTTGAAATTTCAGGAAAACGTGCATGATAACTTAGTTACAGACACCGTCTGATGAAAAAACGAGTAGCGTTTTCATACTAAACGCACATGATGGTTTGGCCCATCACACAAAAAGCGATAAAAGTCAATCTGGAATTTTGACTTTTATACTAAAATTTCAAAAATAATAATAATAATAATGCGGGAGGAGCGATTCGAACGCTCGGACTCCTACGAGACTAGGCCCTCAACCTAGCGCCTTTGACCTGGCTCGGCAACCCCCGCCAACATTTATTATAACACAGATTCTACGCCTGATTTTGAAGAAAACATCCATGAAGCATAGGTTTCAGTCGCTGTCTGATGACAGTGACAATTGCCCTTTTCATACTAAATCTTCAATATTGCGTTTTTGATCAGGTTCGGCAATCCTCGCCTGTGTTACTCTATAGAGAACGTTTCTTAAGCTGAAATATGTTGTGATTTGTGTGTGATATTTCGCTGTTACAATATTTGCATAGTTATGCCTTTTTCTCTTAGTCTGACAGTTCCTACTCTGATCTCTGTTATACTGATTCGGTTGATCTGCCAGTTCCTACTCCGATGTATATTTATATCCATTCAGATAACATTCTGCTAACATGTGGGCAGATATTTTGCGGAAATTTTCAGATTCACCATCACAGGCGCTTGTTGTAAGATTTCTTCTGGAAAACGGTTTTAGTATCAATAAATCAGGCCGTGTAATGTGCAATGGAATTGAACTGCCGGCAACACATATTTCAAAAGCAATAGGCACTGACAGACGTGTTATCGATGCAACTGCCCGTCGTATACTTACGATGCCGGACATCTGCGATATTTTTCTGAATCTGCGTGTCACTCCCGATCTGAGCCGGGTTGCTGAGTCACTTAACCTTACTGTGATCACAGTACTTCCGAAAGATGCAGCTGAAAAAGGGATTGTCGGTTATGCAGTAAAAGTGCTGACTGATCATGACCTTTCTATCAGACAGATCTTTGTCACAGATCCTCTTCTTTCAGAAGACCCGAAACTGGTAATAATAATTGATGGTGAGATTCCGCCTGTTGTCTATGAGGAACTAAAATCCCTGCCACAGGTAAGGCAGTTAATTATCTGAACTCCGAAACCTCAATAGAAAGATCCAGCATACGTTTTCTGATTTTTTCAGGGAGATTAGCTGAAATAGAGAGTCTCTCGTCTATTGTAATCACTTCAGTCCCTCTTATCAGGTTATCAGCATTGGCAACAATCTTTTCTTCGGGTGTTTGTGGGACACAGTCAATTGGCCTGAGGCCTTCTTTTACACATTCTTCTGCCGTTAGGCCTGCACCAATATGGCACTCAACTATTCTGGCAATTTCTTCAGATAAACCCAGTTTGCGGCATATATCCGCACCCACCTGTGCATGCGCAATAGTATGTGTCTTTGATCTCCCAATGTCATGAAGCATCGCACCTGCTTCAATAAGTTCTCTATCCACAGGTAAATTTTCTGAAAAAAATAGTGAAAGGTCGCGGACTGCCCGGGAGTGAGTTATTACGTCTGCGCTGCAACCCGCTTCTCTTAATAGTTTTTCAGCGTGAATAACTTGTTTCACGGCTTCCCAAGTGCTTCTTTCATTGCTGCCACACGTTTTTTCAGACCTGAGGTCAGGAGTTCATTGTCAAAATGCTCTAATTTAACCTCACAGTTATTGCATTCAAAATTTCTGCTGAGCGCCTCGTCAAAAGTGTACCTTAATCCGCAGGTATTACACATGTAAAAGTCATTTTCTTCCTCATACCGCTCACGCTGTTCCAGTTTATCTAAAACATCCTCCATATCCTCAGATATAGATAAATTAAGGTTTGCAGGTTGCAGAGTCCAGAGATATGTCAGCCATCCTGTCTCGGGATTCTTTATTCTGCGGTATTTTGCAAGACGTTTGCTATATAATATATAGAGAGTCTGACGTATATTGTTGAGGGTGACTTCAGTTTTTTCAGCAAGTTCTTCATCACTGAATTCAATCCCGTCCGGATATGTTTCAAGGAGTTTTAGTCCTTCTTCGCCTATCAGGCGAAGAATATATACTTTTGTTGCCTCATTTTCAAGCATTTCGTCTGCCGCTACCATCTGCTCATACATATGTGCATCTTTCTAATAATTATATCTAACATATCAAGTGCATCTTTTCTGGTTGCACCAGTGCCATAGACACTCACAACTGCGCATCCCTCTTCAATCTCTGTTCCAACCTGTGGAATATCGGCAATTAGCGGGGCTAAGTTTTTAAGATTACTCCTGACAGTCAGATTTCGTTCTGCAAAGAGAATTTTTCTTACGGCATACTGTTTTGGTACCGGCATTTTGTCAGGGATAACACCTCTGCAGGCATTCACATGCATCTCAAAAACACTGCACCCTGTTGCCATTTCAACAGTGTCAAGAGTTGCCTGGAAACGCGGGTTGATCTCAATTGCCCACGCACTATCATTGATAATAAAATCCACTCCCACTGAACCCACACAACCACTTCTGCAGACCGCCTTTTCTGCAGTTTTAATCAGATCTGCTGAGAGAGTGGGAGAAAATGGTGTAACTGCTCCTGAAAAACCATATGATTTTTCTCCCTCACCGCCACGCAGTATCTGCTCATTAATTGCCACCGCACGGGCCTCATGTCCGTTTGAAACACATGATACACTGCATGGAGTGCCTGATATGGGTTTTTGCCTGACATAGGGAACTTCAGGGCGGAGTTCTTCCCAGGCGGCTTCCTCTTCTGCCGAATGGACAACCCGGTTGCGCCATCCGCCCGACCCCCGGCATGGCTTAATCATTGCGGGGTATTCACCGTCCGGAGCAATAGGAGGTACAGGGATATTTAGTTCATTAAAATATTTTTGGATCTCAAGTTTGTCTAAGAATTTCCCTGCACATTCTGCTTTTGATCCACAAACTGAAACACCTGTTATGAGATCTTCGGCACCTGATGTTACGACCAGAATATCAATTTTTTTCTCTTTACATAGATCTGCAATCATCAGAGGGAGTTCATCCATCTCTTCAAATATCTGGTGATCCTTAGTATACCAGCAAAGGTCCTGGTCACAGAAATGATCAATTGCATATGTTTCATAGCCTGCCCTGTACGCAGACCAGACGACATGGCGGGTGGCAAAACCGGCTACAAGAACCCGCCCTTTCACTCTTCAAACCTCTTTCCGCACCCTGTAGGTATGATTTTCATTTGTGCATCAGGATACTCTGAATTGAGTTCTTTTCCTTCCATGATATGGTCAAGTATCAATGCAACACTTGAAATTTCCGAGTGGGGCTGTGTGGTTACAGAAACATTGTAGTCAGCCAGAGAATATATGCTGCTGGGAACCTTTTCTGCCCCGGCAACGATCAGGATCTTTTTGTTTGTCCTGATTTCATCAATAACATCTGTCATCCGGAGTCCGTACATGGTCAGGTGGATGACAATGCCGCCATTATCTTTCCATTCATATATGCATTTTTTCCATGAAACATCGTTCTCAACAAAAAAGTCGCCGCCCCATCGTTTGACAACATCTTCTATGGATTTTTGCACCCCTTTATCATTAGCGGCAAGGTACATCCCTTTTGCACCAAGCGCTCTCGCTATCAGACCAACATGAGTTGTAACTCTCTGGTCGCGCTCGGGTCTGTGCCCCAGTCTCAGAATACATATATCATTCATTATTTTTTCTCACTAAATTCGGGTTTAACTTTAATCACACCATTTTCAAGATATATAGGGCTGTCTTTCACCTGATATTTAATCTGACACCTGAGAATTGTTTCCGGTATTGAGAGTGCCCTGACATTGTCATTCTCCTGATCTATAAGGTTGATTTTTTTCAGACGTGAAACTGCACATTCAATAATATCTAAGGAATACCCGGATCGGGAGGAGATATCTTCAATTGTTATCGTATCTGTTGCTGATATTATGTGATACACCATCCAGTCAATATCTTCTTTACGCACGATTATTAGATTGCCCTGAAAAAGACATATAATTTATTGCCATAAATGAGTAACAGGATAAATAATCCGGATAGTATATTGTGGTGACATGAGGGCTCGTATGACAACTGATTATTATGAACTTGCTGAACTTACGGACAGAATATTTGCCATTTCTGATGGGAATAATGACAAATTGGTGGAATTACTGGACACTCTGGATAAAAATTTAAAACACGAGTTACTCTCTTCAGATTTTCTTAATGCAGGACAGGTGTTTTATTATTTTTTCCGGACAATTCCAGATAAACTTGCAGAAGAGCGGATGATTCTTCAGCCAGCATCCGCGCTTAAAACAGGGCTGATGATAGAGGAGCATGACCTCTTAGAAATTGTGTTTAGTGTCCGGAGGGAAACTGGCGAACTTATTGTGACTGACGGTGAAAGAGAGCTGGCTACGTTTTCCGGCAGTTCTGCATATCAGGACGCAGTTAATTATGTCAATAATTATGCTATCTGAATTGTCTGCCTGCTGTAATCAGATTTTCATCCACTTTTGCCGCGACAATTTCCGGAATTTCACCCCAGGTGCAGACTTCATTTCCTATTGATATAAACACGCCATCCACAGAAGAACCTTTTAGCGGGGCGAATAATTCACTGAAGCATTCCGTTGCAGTGTTGCAGAGTGAAGTTGCCCACGCATCGGCAAGTGCAACATTCGCTGAAAAAACGGTGACCGCATCTGCGATTCCGAATGAGACTGAAGGCCCCACTGTCGCTGATGACGTACAGATTCCCAATATTTCCTGCTGTGGAGGGAGAATGAATGCAATACGATCTGACAATGCAAAACTCCCTGCATGAAGTCCGATTCTCACATCACGATTGGAAATTAGTGCAATGTCGCCCCCATTATCCACGAGGGCAAATTCAGCGCCTGCATCCTGCATGGCTTCGACACCCTGCCATGCAATTGTACCGGCAACTGCAGCCATCGGCCCCACACCTGCCTGTTCTGCTGCGTCTGACATACGCTTTGCTGTAATACTACCGAAATCTGTGTGGTGGGGCACCAGTGCTGAACCAAAATAAGGATCCAGAATGATCAACTCTTCCAGTTCGAGGCGCGCCTTAAACATTGCGTCTTTTGCGGCTTCAATGTGGGATTGTTCATCTGCAAGGATGGTAGTGATGGTTGTTTTATACTGGAAATGTTCCCGTATCATTGTTGAATAGATAGGGCGCCGTGCGGACAGCTTTCGACGCATTTTCCGCAGAGCACACACTGGTCCTGCCTGAGTACCAGGCACCAGTTTTCGTCAAAGTAAAATACATCCTGTGGACAGATGCTGATGCACGCACCACAGTCAATACATTCTGTTTCGTCCCTGACAACTGAATTTTCAATTGTTTCAACCCGTGCACCGGCCTTGTGCATTGTATCACGTACCAGTTCTGCATCAGCATCGGGAACATCTATCAGGACTTCACCTGCCATTGATTCAATGCGGGCTCTCTCAACATTAATGAGCACACCTGTATCTATGACAGTACGGGCAATAAGGGGTTCACGTCCGCCTTTCCTTGAAAAAGTTACTTTGAATTTCATTATTTCCACCTTGCCCCAAACAGTTTGCCCAGATCAATTGCTGAAAGAAGACCGACAAGTTTCCCTGACTTGTCAACGACAGGAAGAGCGCTGATATTATTCTTTTCCAGTTTCATTGCAGCGACATCAACCGTCTCATCTGGTGAAGTTATGATAACATGTCTCGTCATGATATCACTGACCTGGGACCCCGGGCTCTGCATAACCACGGCCTTTGAAGTATCATAGGTAGTTACAATACCCACGACTATTCTTTCGTCATCTACAACAGGCAAGTGGTTTGTCTCGCCCTTCAGGAGTTTCTTTGCCGCATATCTGATCTTCTCGTCCTCTGAAATGCATGGCACATTCCTGTTCATGATTTCCCTGACCCTGGGAGTATGCTTTGTCTCGCAAATTGGTTTTGTTGTCTCTGTTACATCTATCCGCCGTGTGGGCAGAGTGAGTTCCATCTTTCCTGCTCTTACCCAGTCCCTGAGGTGCAGGGCAACTTCCCTTGCCTTTCTGTAGCTGGACATGGAGGATGTCTTTACTTCCTCACCGTTAATTTCAATTATTCCGCTTTTTAATTCCGCGTATGTAATCTCTCTGATTGTTGGTCTGTCCCGGTTTGGGATACCATAGTCCACAATTGATGTTTTGATATCTTCATCCCTGACTGCAGTACTGCGCACGATCTCAGAATCCAGTACAGGTATTGGCACACCTACCCCGGTATACATAGAAACTCCGTAACCGGTGAACGATGCAGCCCGTATGAAATCTGTCGACATATTTTTCATATCGCCGGTTGTCATGATTGTGCCGAATCCGGTAGCCGGGGAGGACTGTGTGCCACTACCGATTATCATGCCCTGACTTCCTCCGAGAAATATTTGGGTTCCACTGCCTATAACCCTGAATTGCGGATCATTTGCAAGTGGGGAGAGGGTTCCTGCACCGGAATAACTAACGTTGCCACATTCGGGGAGCAGTGCCCCCATATATGTGTGCAGAACATTTTCAGTGCTGTTTGTGGCAGCAGCATAGCACTGGTATGAGTTTCTCGGGTTGCACATAACTGCCTGATTGAGATCTTCAAGGAGTAGTTCTGTGTCGATTGTCTTTCGCGGGTAGCAATCAGTTCCTTTTGAGATTGCACGGAATCCTACCTGCTTCCCTGCAATTAAATCTTCAATTACATGTGCGCCGCCATATCTGCTGCCTCTGGTTTCAGACTCCTGGGTCACACCAAGGTAGGCATCAACTGCTGCAATGCCTGCATATGCTTCAACATCGTTTAGCCACACTTTTTCCATCCTGATTGGCGGATCTGCATGTCCAAAATTAAAAAATGCACCTGATGAACACATGGCGCCGAAGGTGCCTGTTGTAACAACATCCACTTCTTTCAGAGCGCCTTCTACTCCAAGTTCGCTGACAATTCCGGGCATTTCTTCTGCCGTAATAACCCGTGCATTGCCATCGCGAATTCTGGTATTAATCAGGTCGATGGACTTTTTCATAATATATTGTTGTCTCTTTTGAATATTAAATGCTATGAAATATTACTTGCAGTAATATCAATTATTATTACCTCTGTGAAAGATCATATAGTATGCATATTGATCAGTTCATCGGGAAAATGGAAGAGATTGCCCCGCCGGAACTTGCCGAAGATTTTGATGAAAACAGAATCGGGTTGATTGTGGAAGGAGTGGAGGACGTCAATAAAATATACTGTGCACTGGATGTAACTCCTTATGTTGTTGAGAGATGTATTGAGGGTGGTGCAGATATCCTTATAGTACACCACACACCCATATGGAAACCAATTAACAGTTTGCGCGGCCAGCAGGCACAAATGCTTGGTTCAATCCTCTCCTCCGGGATGAATGTCTATGTAATGCATACTAATTTTGATCATGCATGTGGAGGAATCAATGACACACTGGCGTCCTGTCTTGGGTTAAAAAATGTAAAACAGATGTCACTTGGAATTGTCGGGCAATGCAGTCACTCTATTGATGAGATTGCAGGGTTGCTGGGTGTTTCTCTACGGGTACATGGTACACCTGATGACCCGGGTTGCCTCGCAGTTGTCGGCGGGAGCGGTTTTGACCCTGTACTGATGGAAGAAGCAGTTTCACTTGGCGCGGATGCTTTTTTGTCTGCAGAACTCAAACACAGTATAGCCCGTGAAGCATCCCTTCTTCTTCTTGAGGCAACACATTACGCACTTGAGGCTCCCGGCATGAGGGCGCTTGGTGAACGAAATGGCTGGGAATATATTGATGACCCGCCTTTAATGATAACAACCCCATGAGTTCGATCTGGAAGAAATTACAAAGCGCAGATAGCATCACACCAGCGTTAAGGGACGAAATAATCCGTGCATATGGAGTTCGTGGAAAAAAAGCACTTGATGCAGTTATAGGTGGAAATGTTCGAAAATATCTCGATTTTTTTGTAGTTACAGGTACCAGTGGTGAATATGTGGTTGAGGATGATTTCTGTACATGCAGTGGTTTTTGTTTCAGGAAAGGGGAATGCTCGCATATCATCGCTGTCCGGATTGCGATTGCAATGAACTGGTATGAAACAGTTCCCTTCTGGTATCAGGACAGGCTGGCCTGTGAGTGAAATAAATCAGGTACCTGGACAGACCTGATTTGTGAGTGAAAAAAGCAAACAATCTTTACAGTTTGACAAAGTACTATTTAGTTAACTACGTGATTTTCTATGCTCGAAGATGAGTGTCAGCTTGATTATTTTAAAGCTCAGGGGCTTGAAAGAAAGATCTGCAAAAAATGTGGGGCCACATTCTGGACACGCGATCCCAAACGCGAACTATGCGGAGATGCACCCTGTGAGACATACAATTTTATTGGAAATCCTGTATTCAGGGCACATTCACTGGATGAAATGCGGGAGGCATATCTCTCATTTTTTGAGCAGCATGGTCATACGCGGATTGGGCGTTATCCTGTTGCGGCGAGATGGAGAGATGATATTTACCTGACTATTGCCTCAATTGCCGATTTTCAGCCCTATGTCACAAGTGGCGAAGTTCCGCCTCCTGCAAACCCTTTGACCATATCTCAGCCATGTATCCGTTTAAATGACCTTGCTTCGGTGGGTAGAACCGGCAGACACCTGACTACTTTTGAGATGATGGCACATCATGCTTTCAACTCTGATGAAAAGGAAATCTATTGGAAGGATGGGACTGTTGAATTATGTGACATGTTTCTTGAGCACATTGGTGCTGACCTGAATGCAGTGACGTATAAAGAGCACCCATGGATTGGTGGCGGTAACGCAGGCCCCAGTGTTGAGATTCTTATAGGCGGTCTTGAGATTGCGACTCTTGTGTTTATGAGCCTTGGGAAAAAACCGAATGGCAAAAATCCGGTTGATCTTAATGGTGATATATTCTACCCGATGGATACCCGGGTTGTGGATACCGGATACGGACTTGAGCGTCTGGTATGGGCTTCAAAGGGATCTCCAACCATTTATGATGCGGTTTTCCCAGAGATGGTTAGCAGACTGATGGCATCTGCAGGTATTGAAGACCTGCTGGAGCAGCCTGAGTTTACTAAAATTCTCGGGCTGAATGCAAAATATGCCGGTCTTATGGATATCTCCGGGTCGAATCTTAGTGATATGAGAAAACAGGTAGCAGATAATATTGGTGTCTCATACCAGAAACTGCAGTCGATTATGGGGCCTATTGAGCGTGTGTATGCGATTGCTGATCATACCCGGTGTCTTGCATATATGCTTGGAGACTGTATTGTCCCCTCAAATGTGCAGGAGGGTTATCTTGCACGTCTTGTCCTGCGCAGAACCATGCGCATGATGCAGGAACTTAAGATGGACGAAAACCTGGGAGACCTCATCAAAGCACAGATGGAATCTATCGGGATGGATGGATTTGAGCAGGATATCAGTGTAGTTCGTGAGATTGTCGCGAATGAGATTGCTAAATACGAACATACAATGGAACGCGGGGCACGGATTGTCCGGAAACTTGCACTTTCATATAAAAATAAGAATGAACCGGTTCCTCTTAAAGAACTCATAACTCTGTATGATTCACATGGCATTCCGCCTGAAATTGTGCAGGACATTGCCTCCTCCGAGGGTGCAGAGGTGGAATTCCCTGATGATTTTTACTCACAAATTGCCGATGTCCATTCTGAGTCTGAAAAAACTGTGGCTAAAGATCCCTTTGCAGTATACAGGGAGAGGTTAGAAGCTCTGCCCGCTACAAAGAAGATCTATTATGAACAGCCCGGGGATGTTGAGTTTGAGGCAATTGTCCTCGACCAGTTTGATGGATATATTGTCCTTGATCAGTCTCTTTTCTATCCGGAAGGTGGTGGTCAGCCTGCAGATGTCGGAACTCTTGTGAGTGAAGATAATATGGTGCAGGTTGCTACTACTATCAAACAGGAAGAAGTAATTCTGCACAGGATTGAAGGTGGCAGTCTCAGACGCGGTGACAGGGTGAAGGGTCTTATTGATGAAGAGCACCGCAGGACTATGATGCGCCATCATACTGCGACACATGTTCTTCTCCATGCTGCCCGCGAGGTGCTTGGACGGCACATTCATCAGGCAGGTGCACAGAAAGGTGTCGAAAGTTCCCGTATTGACATCCGGCATTTCAGGCATATTACACCTGAAGAGCTTGTAAAGATTGAGATTGCGGCGAACCGCATGGTTCTTGATGATGTGCTGGTTTACACAGACTGGGAGAGTCGGACGAAAGCCGAGCAAAAGTACGGGTTTGACCTGTACCAGGGTGGTGTTCCTCCTGGTTCGGAAATCCGTATTGTGCGTGTCTGTGGTGATGTGCAGGCCTGTGCCGGCACTCACTGCAGGAGTACCGGGGAGATAGGTTCTATCAAGATTATCCATATTGAACACATTCAGGATGGTATGGAGCGTCTGGAATTTGCAGCAGGTAAAGCTGCGATTTCATATATGCAGGGGGTTGAAAAACTCCTTGATAATGCTGCAGGGACTCTTAGTGTGCAGCGTGAGAATCTGCCTTCTGCAGTGGACCGCTTTTTTACTGAATGGAAAGAGCAGAGAAAGGAGATTGAACACCTCCGTACCAAACTTGCCGGACTTGAGAAGGAACAGCTGAGTGGTGATGAGATAAACGGTGTTTTGGTTCTTGTGCATGGAGTTGATGCATCGCCAAAGGAACTTGTTTCCATTGCGACAGAAATTGCAAATGACGGTGGTGTGTGTCTTGTCGCAGGTGGTGATGACCGCATTCATGTTGTCGTTGCGTCAGGTGTTAGTGCAGTTAATGCCAGCGATGTGCTAAAAGAGGTCTGTGGTATTCTTGGTGGCAGGGGCGGTGGAAAACCCGGTCTGGCACAGGGAAGCGGCACTGACAGGAGTAAACTAAAAGATGCTCTTATTACAGGAAAGGAATTGATCACTGGTATGCTTAATGGCTGACAGTGTGGTTCTGCTTGAGCCCGGTGACGACCGGGCAAAAAAAATCGGGCGTGCGATGGCAAACCGTACTGCAGGTGATGTTCTCGATCTTCTGAAAGGAGAGGAACACACCCTTTCGGAGATATCCGATACACTTGGCCTTCCAATGACTTCTGTCAAATATCATGTGGAAAATCTTATTGATGCAGGTATGATTGAGATTGTGCGGGAAAAATACAGTGAAAAGGGCAGGGAGGTTAAGGTGTATGGTGTCTGCAACCAGATTATTATAATGTCCCCCGGAACGAAGGATATTAAATCCCTCCTTCTTAAGTACATCTCACTGTTTGGAATTATTCTTCTGGCAACTGTAATGATCAGTACTATGTCACCTGTCCTTATGCAGGGGATTTCGCAGACAGGCGGAGGAGAACTGGTGGCATATAGTGGTGTTCCTGATGTGGGTGTGACACCAGTCTCTAATGGAGCCGGAATACCTGATATGACAGCTGCACATGTGGCACCTACTGCACCTACTGTGGGTGGGACTGTCCCTGTGACTGAAACTTCTTCTCCTGTAACGGGACCTCTGCCTGCGTTACCGTCTGCCGGGGATAATATAATCGTGCCGGAAACCGGTCTTATGAAGGGGGCGGACGAATCTGAATTGCAGCCCCAATCTCAACTCCGTCTGCCAGCGGCGACTCCGTCCGAAGGGTATGGTGAGTCCGGAGCATTGGAATCCCCGGTACATGGTTTTGTAGTGGCATTCTTCTCAGGCGGTTGTCTTGTCCTGCTGTTGATGATGATCTATGAATTCATTTTATTTTACAGGGAAAAACAAATATAATTCTGATTTTGCATCCCCTGCCAGGAAAAATAGTTTGAATTATTACTTTTCACAGAGTTTTCTCAGATTCACTAAGAGCCTAAGTATCCGTGGATCTGGATCCCGTCTCTTTTTAGTGTAGACCGGATTTGGTTTGGTCTCAATATGGCATTACCCGGATTTTCTGTATAGTTTGAGTAAGGTCCGGATTTTAGTCAGGACCGGGTTTGATTTCAATATGGAGTTTACGGGTTTAGAGTTCTTTTAGTATACAGTATAATCCCGATATCGGTATTATCCCAATACACCCCTCTCTTATTTCAGGATAGTTTCCATATAATGAACCGCGATAAATTCATGAATCAGTTTTGCAGCCACAGTAGCAGTCTGTCCTGCATCAACCGGGCAGACTTCCACATAATCAAAACCGACTGTATGCGGGGCAAGACGCCTGATTACTTCCCTGATATCAAAGGGTGTCAGGCCAAAAGGTTCAGGTGTCCCAAGACCCGGAGTTAAACAGCAGTCTATTACATCAGCGTCAATTGAGAGATATATCTTCTTTTTTGAAACCATTCCTGCAATTTCATCGAGAATATTGTTTATCCCACAGTTTCTGACATCATCAGCAGTGTATAGATGGAGGTTTTCTGCTGCAAATTCAAACTCTTCTCTTGTCCCGCTTCTTGCTCCGATAATAAAAACATCTCTAACGCCATCTTCAAATACGCGTCGGGTTGCACAGGCATGATTAAATTGGGTGCCTCCATACTCATCCCTCAGATCCAGGTGCGCATCACAAACAACAAAACAGTCCGGTTTCAAAGCTTTAACCGCACCGGGTGTGATGGAATGTTCACCTCCAAGCATAATCGGGATTTTGCCGCCCTTACAAAAACCACGTACAGCATTTTCTACCTGTTCCACTACAGCATCCGGAAGTGAATATGGTTCAAGATCACCCATATCAGCGACTGGAACGTCCGTAAGGTCCAGATCATATTCAGGCAGATATGTCTCAAAATTGTAAGTCACCTCACGAATAGCTTTAGGACCCCTTCGTGTACCTGCAAGATAGGAAGTTGTTCCGTCATAAGGAACACCAAATATAATATATCCGGCGTTATCATAAGCAGAATCTGCATCTGCAAAAAAATTGTTAGTGAAATACTGCATAAAATTATTCGACCTTTCTCTTGCCCATAGAGGCAATATAAGGCACTTCTGTACCTGCTTCCAACCTGGCAACTTTCTCTTCAGAAAGATCCATTTCAAACATTTCAAAATCCTTGTTGTCCATCATCTGGACAGTGTTTCCTGCAATTGAAATAATCTGAGCGGTTCTTCTTTCGACAATTGGTACGTATGTCTTTGCTGAAACGGGTTGAACAACAGAACGCTTCATGTTGTCAAATATACCCACGACATCAATACGTGACTTTGCAGCACCGTGTTTACCTGGTTTTGATGTTGAAATTGATAAAATCTTACATGGCTCATCGTCTATAACCATATAACGTCCTTCTTTTAATTTCCCAATTTCAGTCTGTTCCTTCATAATGATCAATCTCTGTATTTATTATCTCAATTAACTTAAATAAATACAACCTAAAAAGGTCATGAAAGGGAAGGTTTATGAAATTCATTAAAGCCTGTGAGGAGATGGCAAATCTTGTTGAAGATAGTATCTCTGACCTCATCGGAGAGAAAAAAGCAGGTGACTTTGTCAAAATGGGCGCAGACGGGACTCCCACCAAATTAATTGATAAAATTGCCGAAGACATTATAGTTGAATTTCTGACTTCCAATAACCTTTGCGGTAAAATAATCAGTGAAGAACTTGGAAATATTGTAATCGGCAATGGTGCAGGTACTGTATATCTCGACCCGCTGGACGGGACACACAACGCAATATCCGGCATCCCGTTTTATGCCATGTCTGTTGCTTATGCAGAGAACGGGCGTGTAATAAAAGGATACGTAAAAGACCTCGCGCATGGAGAGACATTTTATGCCATACACGGCGAAGGGGCATACAGGAATGGGAAAAAAATAATATGTTCTGATACCGCTTTTCTCAAAGAAAGCACTCTGAGTATCTACGGAAGAAAATTTGCTCCTGAAACGATTGTCGGGCTTGGCCGCCAAATCCGGAGATGGCGACTAATGGGTGCATCAGCACTTGAACTATGTTATGTGGGGTGTGGCAGAATTGACGGCTTTGTCGACATCCGCGATACACTCAGAGTAACAGATGCCGCTGCAGGAATGCTGATTTGTACAGAGGCGGGCGGGATTGTAACAGGTAAATGTGGTGAACCGGCCATTTACCCGGACCTTGTCAGTGAAGGCAGATGTCTTATCGCTACAAATGGAATAATTCACCAAAAAATAATCGAATATCTTGGTTAAGGGCGTGTAAGAATAATGAAATTTGCATTAATATCAAGACTCGATGAGAAAAGAGCTCTTGATTATACCATATCTCTTGCAAAGGCTCTCAAAAATGAAGGGAACTCTGTAATCTTTGAGACAAAAACAGCAGAAGCAATTGGTGAAAACGGAGTTGATATTCGGGATTCTGATTGTGATATTGCCATAATCATCGGCGGCGACGGATCTGTCCTTCATGCTGTACGGAAGATGAAAAAACAGATTCCTCTTATCGGTATTAATCACGGTAAAGTAGGTTTTCTTGCAGATCTTGAACCTGCGGAAGCTCCTGCATTTTTCAGGCAAATCCGTGAATCGGAATTTAATATTGAAAAAAGAATGAGGATTTCACTTTATGTTGATGATGAATATATTGGCGATGCACTTAATGAAGCAGTGATTGTCACATCCCGTCCGGCAAAAATGCTGTATTTTTCAATAATTGTTGATTCAGTTCCCGCTGAACGGTTCAGGGCAGATGGAATAGTAATCAGCACACCTACGGGATCAACTGCATATGCAATGAGTGCGGGAGGACCTATTGTAGATCCCCTTATAGAGGGGTTTTTATTGGTACCACTGGCCCCATATCATCTCTCTTCACGGCCGCACCTCATCAGTTACAAACGGGATTTCCGCGTCAGACTTGAAAGCGACAAACCAGCGAGCCTTGTTTTAGACGGACAACAGATCAGTGAAATACATGACGGGACAGTAATTACCATCCGGAAATCAACAGACCCTGCCCGGTTTATTAATGCAGGCAAAAATTTCTTTGTAAAAGTTGACAGCAAACTGCGAAGACTCTGATATCCTGCAACAATCCACACATATATATAAGATTATACAGATCACTATGCATGATTGTATGCCAATAATAATACTTTGGCAATATGACAATCAGGAGTGTTTAATATGAATGACGAAATGAAGAAATCCTTGCCTTATGCTGAGATTGCAGAGACATTAAAAACATATCTTGGTCTTGAAGGCTCACCTGTTGCAGTTAAACTTGCAAAAACCAAAGAGGGTCTGCCTGACGGGGTCTCTGAAATTGAGGAGGCAAAGAGACACTGTCAGATGGTAGATCTTGCACGACGGGAAGGTAAAATATTCTATGCAAAAATAGACAAACACCAGTGCATGGGCGGAGCATGGGCAGTTGGCCTGAAAGAACTTTCACCCTCACTCAAATCTGGTGAATTTTATTATAAACTCGGGAAATTCGAAAGCTGGGCGGCCTGCATGAGGACAATAGATAATGTACCATATGTTCATGCGCCGTCAGAGAATGCTCCGACAACCTATGCTACTGTGTACGCACCACTGGAAGACACACCATTTGATCCACATGTTGTTGTGATTGTTGCCCAGCCACGGATGATGCTGAAACTCGCACAGGCTATCCTCTATAAACTCGGTGGTCGCATTGAGTCTTCCATGTCAGGTATCCAGTCGTTGTGCGCAGATACAGTTGCCCTGCCATATATGACTGGAAAAGTAAACTTCTCAATGGGCTGTGACGGTTCACGCAAATTCTCAGGCATACCTGATGAGGAGATGGTTATGGGTATTCCGGCAGAACTTCTCCCGGAAATTTCCGAAGCATTAAAAATAGTTACGGGCGCACCAGGTTCTGTTTAAATAGAACTCGGGTATGAAGCATAGACTACAGGCACTGTCTGGAATAAAAATTAAAATTCCGGATTAACTTTTATCGTTTTTTCTGTGAGGCTAACGCCTCATGTGGATTTGCCCCAAAAAACCTGATTTGACAGTGTCCTATATTGTAAAACAGACATATTCATTATTGTAAAAGACTTATCTTTTCTGCAATCTAATTCAATAAAAGGTGGTATTAATTTGCAGGTGTCAATGAAACTTGAAATAAAAGATACTCCGGGGCAGCTGGTTGCCGCATTAACTCCAATATCTGATCTGGGGGGCAATATTATTGCTGTCATACATCGGAGAGATCCGTCAGTAAAAACCGATACTCTTGATGTTCAGATCATGCTTGAACTGCCTGAGCAGAAACTCAATGAACTCATTGAAAAAATTCAGGAACAGGGTGTTGAAATTGTAAGGATTGGAGAGGAACGCCTGCTGATTCGACGTTCGGTTATTCTCATAGGTCACCTGATGCATACCGATCTCGCCGATACTGTAGATCGGATTGATGCAACGGGATTTGCTGAAGTTGGCGAACTTTCAATGTTAATGCCTTCAATTGAAGAAAAATCATCTGCAAAAATAACAATAAAATCAGATAGCGAAGCAGATATACAAAAGGCTCTGTTTATCCTGCATGATGTGGCCAGGAAAAAAGACATTCTTATTATTGAAGCTCTGGAGGAGAAATATTGAAAATTGCAATACTTGGCTGTGGATCCGTGGGCAGGGGAATTGCCGAAGTTATTTCCAAAAAAAATCTGGATATTAAAATCACAGGGCTTGCTGATTCAAAAAGCGGGATTATTGACAATAATGGCATCAACATTAATCAGGCGCTGAAGAGAAAACAGGAAACGGGTACCTGTGGTGATACATCAGTTTCAGTAACAGAGATTATCAAATCCGCAGATTATGATGTGCTGGTAGAAGTGACACCAACAGATGCCATTACAGGAGAACCAGCGCTGGGATATATTAAAACAGCTCTGAAACGTGGTAAACATGTTGTAACCTCAAATAAAGGACCCGTTGCACTGCAATATCAGTCACTGAAAAAAATTGCTGAAGAAAATAATGTTCTCCTGAGATATGAGGCCACCGTATGCGGCGCAATTCCAATAATACACACGCTTGAACACGGACTCGCCGGCAATGAGATAAAAAGGCTGTATGGAATTTTCAACGGAACCTGCAATTATATCCTTAGCAGAATGGCTGATGAAAAACTAACGTACAGTCAGGCACTTCTGGAAGCCCGTGAACTGGGATATGCGGAGG
Organism: Methanobacteriota archaeon; assembly: GCA_034659935.1. GTDB lineage: Archaea > Halobacteriota > Methanomicrobia > Methanomicrobiales > Methanomicrobiaceae > DAOVRB01. The sequence goes on from JAYEIC010000017.1 coordinate 44,930, forward strand.
CTGATCCCACTTATGATATTAAAGGGATTGATGCGGCTATTAAACTTGTGATTCTGGCAAATACACTGTGGGATATGGGCAAATCACTGGATGATGTTTTAATTACCGGCATTGATAACGTAACATCTGATGCACTTGCACTTTCCGGAGAGGAGGATGCAACAATACGGTTAATTGCTGAAATAATCCCAAAAACCGGTGTCCTGCGCGTATCTCCAAGAATATTATCAAAGCATCACCTGCTTGTTGTGCAGGACACACTAAATGCAGTAACAATTGAGACAGACCTCGCAGGTGATATCACATTAATAGGAAAAGGTGCCGGTTCTCTTGAAACAGCCAGTGCCATAATCTCAGACCTGTTGTTCATTCGTGATTGCCATGTCAAGCGTTCTTGAAAGAAGGAGACTGTTACTGAATCACATGAGGGAATTAACCCTCGAAAATGGCCATTTTACTGTAACAGACATTGCAGGCAGAACAGGTATTCCCAGAAGCACCGTACAGGACTGGATTTACAGGCTTGTGGAAGAACGGTGTATTTTACAAAAGGAAGAAAAAAGGGGGCGGGCACCTGCAAGGTATGTTACATCAAATACAATGCTCTCAAGTTCATGCCGTCGTATTTTTACGACTATTGACAGAGATGTAGTCTGCATATATCATGAATGCAGAAGCAGCGGGTGCGCAGCGTTCTGTGCCTATCACCACATGCTTGCAGGCGGTGTCCTGTCAAAGGTTATACGGGACGGGACATTACTCCTTGAATATTCAGAAGTGGGCGAAAAAAATGCAGAAATCGGGTTATACCCATCTCCTGCTGTTGGCGTGACAGGTGTCAGGGTCGAAGGCAAAAATATTGTCCAGACAATCCTATGTATTGGTGGTCCCGCATATTCACTTACTGATATGATGACAATGGCAGAGGGTGTCTGTGATGTCAGAACCAAAAAGAAAGGCAATCTGGTTGAAGGCGAGGTGGTCACACAGGCACAAACCCATATTGTAATTGGTATTGATGACACGGATAATACTGAAGGTGGTGCAACTTTTGCACTTGCTCTCGGCCTGTTGCAATATTTAGAGAAATTAAAAGGAGTTATTCCAATTGGTCATCATGTAGTAATGCTCAATCCCGGACATATAGAGCGCACAGCCGGAAATTCGTGCAGTTTTATTGAACTTGCAGTTGAACCACAACTTGTCAGCCATATAACCGACCTGAGTACGAGATTTGTATCTGAAGAATCTCTCTCTCCTGACTGGGGAATTGCTGTCAAACAGGGTTTTTTAATATCTGATGAACTAAGATTGTTCGGTAAGAAAGCAAGGGCGTCTGTTATAACAGTCAGACAGGCTAAAGAAACAGCGATTAATAACAATGTCTATCTCACAGGCGGACGCGGCCGGATAGGAGCACTTGCAGCAGTATCATTCAGGGGACTTTCCAATGATGAGATGTTGAATCCGGGGCATAATGCGATATGAAAATCTGCATGAGGCAAAGCGTCAGGCGCGTTTCGCATAAAAATAATTCTCAAAAAACAATCTTCTTTATGTTTCAGGGGCTACTCTGTAATAAATAATAACAGTGATCTATATGGAAAAACAGAAATCCGGATTAATAATTCTGGCACTCATTCTTACACTTGCTCTGGCAATCGCAGGGTGTACAGGAGAATCGGTGCAGAAATCTACTAAATTGGTTGCAGTGACAGGCGATACGGTAAAAGTACATTATACAGGTACACTTGATGATGGTTCGGTCTTTGACAGTTCAGCCGACCGTGAACCTTTTAAATTTACACTTGGAAGTGGCCAGGTTATCAAAGGTTTTGATGATGGTATTTCAGGCATGAAAGTAGGTGAAAAGAAAACCATTCATATCCCTGTAGAGGATGCATACGGACCACACAGGGAAGATCTGGTGCTGGATATATCTGTTGATGACCTTCCGAAAGACTTTGTAATGGAAATTGGCCAGGAATTACCTATCAGAGATAGCCTTGGACAGACCATTCCTGCAACCGTCATAAATGTATCAGAAGATACAGTAACTGTGGATGCAAACCACGCACTTGCAGGAAAAAACCTGACTTTCGAAATTGAACTTATTGAAATTGTCTGATATTAGAGAAAGATCAACTGAATCTCTCCTGAAAAGATAGTTTCAATATTGCTCATGGGATATCAAAGAATTCCCATTTTTGAGTAATAAAACTACAAAGGAACCTGAATGAAAAAGGCTCAAAAAGGGAATCGGGTTCTTGTACATTTTACAAGCACCCTAAATGACGGGACCATTGCAGAAACCTCACTGGACAGAGAACCAGATCAGGTCACAATCGGTGAGGGTCTGATTAACCCTGCCTTTGAAGAGGCTCTTATCGGCATGACAGAAGGCGAATCAAAGAAAATATTTTTGCCTGTAAAAAAAGCATATGGGAAGTACAGGAAAAAACTGGTTTTCAAACTGAAAAGAAAGAACCTGAATCTGAATCTGCCTGATGAACCGGAACCAGGCCAGGTTCTTCGACTGAGTCTTCCCACCGGGCAGAAATCTCTTGTTACTGTAAAAGAAGTGACAACGACAATCCTGACTGTGGACGCTAACCACCCGTTTGCAGGAAAAGACCTCTGGTATGAGATTAAACTTGTACAGATAGCAGAAGACTAAAGATAACTGAAGTGGTGTGATGAAGAGAACAAAAATGAACAGAACAGATCACAGAGAACGTGCTATTAGTTATTTCAGAGATGGATTTTCATGTTCTCAGGCTGTATTTGCTGCATTCCATGATGATTTCGGGCTTGATGAAAAGACTGCACTGAAGGTCTCAGGTGCTCTTGGCGGTGGTTACGGGCACACCAATGGTCCGTGCGGGGTCGTAAGCGGTGCCCTTATGATTATCGGGTTGAAATACGGAAAAGCAACAACAAAAGATCAGAATGGAAAAGCGAGAACCTACACTAAGGTACGTGAATTTAAAGAGAAATTTGAAGACAGGTTTGGAACCATTCAGTGTACAGAACTGATTGGTTATGACTTAAACACACCAGACGGACTGAAAGGGGCAAAAGAAGCCAACATGTTCAGAACAAAATGTGAAGAGATAATCATTGTAACTGTAAAAATCCTTGAAGGAATGATATGAAGCTATAACTCTTCTTTACTTATTTCAGCCAGAAATTTATTCACCTGATCCCTGAGAGCTATCGCACGTTCAAAATTCAGGGACTCTGCAGCGTCCTGCATCTGTGCTTGCAGTTCAATAATCATATTGGGGATCTCGTTCTTTGGGATATGTTTTGTATCAGTGATATCCACCTCTTTTTCACGAATCGGTTTAATTATGGTTTCAGGGACTATGCCGTGCTCTCTGTTATAGGCGATCTGGAGATCCCTGCGGCGTTTTGTCTCGCTGACTGCATTTTTTATTGAATCTGTCATATTGTCAGCATAAAGAACCACTTTTGAGTTGACATTTCGTGCTGCTCTGCCTATTATCTGAATCAGGCTCTTTGTATCACGCAGGAACCCTTCTTTGTCTGCGTCAAGAATGCCGATGAATCCGACCTCAGGTATATCAAGACCTTCCCTGAGCAGGTTGATACCCACCAGCACATCAAATTTGCCAAGTCTTAACTGACGGATGATCTCTGTACGTTCAATTGTTTTAATATCTGAATGCAGATAACGGGTTTTAATACCTTTTTCTGAGAGATACTCTGTCAGTTCTTCTGCCAGCCTTTTTGTGAGTGTTGTAACCAGTATCCGGTCTCCCCTCTCAATAATTTTTAAAATCTCAACCTGAACATCTTTAACCTGACCCTCAACCGGCCGGATCTCCACTTCCGGGTCAACAAGACCGGTAGGGCGGATAATCTGTTCAACAACTTCTGATGAATGTTCCAGTTCAAATTTCCCGGGTGTTGCTGAAACGAAGATCACATTCTGCATATATGCTTCAAACTCTTCAAACTTCAGAGGTCTGTTGTCATACGCAGACGGAAGTCTGAATCCAAAGTCAATAAGACTCTTTTTTCTTGCATAATCCCCACGGTACATACCGGTTATCTGTGGGAGTGTCTGGTGGCTCTCATCAATCACCAGGAGAAAATCGTCAGGGAAATAATCCAGCAGGCAGAATGGTTTTTCACCTGGATTTCTGCGATCAAAATGTCTTGAGTAATTTTCAATACCCTTACAGTACCCGGTCTCCTCAATCATTTCAAGGTCATAAAGAGTACGCTGTTTCAGCCTGTGAGCCTCAAACATACCCATATCAGGCAGCACTTCATCCAGTTCGGCACGGATGGTTTTAAGGGCGTCTTCTTTTTCATCCGGGGTGATAATAAAATGGCGGGCAGGATACACATAAAAATAATCCATCTGCTCAACCCTCTGGTGAGTGACCTTATCAATCTCAGAAATCCTGTCGATTTCATCACCATAAAGTTCAATCCTGATAATATTGTGGAAATATCCGGGTACGAGATCAATCGTATCCCCTTTCACACGGAACCTGCCTGGTGCAAGCTCAAATTCATTGCGCTCAAACTGGATGTCAATAAGCCTGGAAATAATCTCATTCCGGAGAACCCGATCCCCGACTTTCAGTTCAAAACCAAGGTTTCCGTAATTTTTTGGATTCCCCAGACCGTAAATGCAGGATACAGATGCAACAACAATCACATCATCCCGTGACAGGAGAGATGCAGTTGCTGAAAGGCGCATCTGATCAATTTTAGGATTAATCTGAGCGTCCTTTTCAATATACTGATCTTTCTGTGGAATGTATGATTCAGGCTGGTAATAGTCATAGTAGGAGACAAAATATTCAACACGATTCTCAGGGAAAAAATCCAGAAATTCATTGTATAACTGGGCTGCGAGGGTTTTATTGTGGGCAATTACAAGAGTGGGTTTCTGTATTTTACTGATTACATTTGCTATTGTGAATGTCTTTCCCGACCCTGTCACCCCTAAAAGGGTCTGGAATTGTGTACCTGACCTGAGACCTCCGGATAACGCATCTATCGCATCAGGCTGTGAGCCTTTTGGTTCAAAAGTGGCAACCGGTTTAAAATCACTCATCTCTTATCTCCTTTTTTCTGAGAAGGCGGTTATACTTTATAGCAAAACGATGTGCCTCATCACGTATCTCCCGGACAAATAATGATGCTTTCTCATTCTTTTTTATTGGCAGGGGATGCGGAAATCCCGGCACATATATCTCTTCTTCGCGTTTTGCAATAGATATTAATGGTATCTTAAGTCCCAGTTTCTCAAGTTCCATTCCTGTGGCAGACAACTGCCCTTTACCGCCGTCAATAATAATTAAATCCGGATATTCATCCCCGTTATTTTTCAGCTTCAAATACCTGCGGCGGACAACCTCTGCAATAGCAGCAAAATCATCCACATGATCAACTGTTTTGATCTTAAATCTCCTGTAATTACGTTTGTCAGGCCTGCCAAATCTGAACTGGACCATTGAACCGACCATCATCGTCCCTGCAAGGTGCGATATGTCAAAACATTCTATAACAACAGGTGGTTCCGGAAGAAAAAGACGCTTCCTGAGTTCTTCAACTTTTGTCTCCCCGCCAAAGAAGGAAAGTTCGATATTTTTTGCAACAAGATTCAGAAGATCCTTTTTTTCCCCGCGTCTGGGTATTTTTACCCGAACCGTCTTTCCTTTCTGGTAAGCCAGAAATTCTGTTATTGCCCCGCTTACAGGTTTGGGTAGTATAAGTTCGGACGGGGGTTCGTTCTCTGAATAATACTGTATAATAAACTCCTCTACAGCTTCATCAGAGAAATCAAAAACATATTCCTGTTTATCAGTAAGAGTGCCTCTGTACACATGAAATAGTATGAGATAGACAACACCTTCACGAATAAGATAGTTTATGATATCTTCATCATATGATTTCCGGCGATCTACATGCTGACGTTCATCAAGATGTTTTATTGCCGTTATCTGATCGCGAAGCACTATCGCCTCCTCATACTTATGTTCTGAAGATTTCTGCGCCATTTCTGCGTTTAATGTTGTAATCAGTTCTTCTGTGTTTCCCCTGAGAACAGAATCCGCCTTTGCAACCAGAGCGTGATATTCATCTGTACTAACATTTCCTGTACAGGGAGATATACACGAACCCATATGATACCTCAGACAGGGGCGTTTTGGAATTCGCCTGCAGGACCGGAGTTTAAAAGTTTTTTTAACAACTGAGAGGATATAATCTCTCTCTCTGGCAGAGACGAAAGGGCCGTAATAGAGACCCGGACCTGTATTTTTCCTTGCAATCCATATTCCCGGAAATTTTTCATCAGAAATGGAAATATATGCATAATTTTTGGAGTCCTTCAGATCAATATTGTAATGTGGCTGATGTTTTTTTATCAGCGTATTTTCAAGAATTAATGACTCCACTTCATTATCCGTAACAATAAAATCAAGAGATTCTATTGAACGGACAAGTGCCTCAGTCTTTGGATCCTTCTCCTGTCTGCTGAAATAACCTGAGATGCGGACTTTAAGATTTTTGGCTTTCCCTATGTAAATAATGGTGCCGTTTACGTCATGAAACAGGTAACAGCCTGGTTCTTCCGGGAGTACAGAGAGATCAATCATCTTCAGATTATAGTTATCATAAGGGGGAGAACCACTCATGTGTTCTTTAACAGTGGTGCAAGAAACTGTCCTGTATAACTTTCATTTACTTTCGTTACCTCGTCAGGTGTCCCGGTTGCGATAATTCTGCCGCCACCGTCACCTCCCTCAGGGCCAAGATCTATGATGTAGTCTGCTGATTTGATAACATCAAGATTGTGCTCGATAACTACAACCGTATTGCCTTTACCCACAAGATCATTTAAGACACTAATCAGTTTATTTACATCATGAAAGTGCAGTCCGGTTGTTGGTTCATCAAGCAGATAGATCGTCTTACCTGTGGCTCTCTTTGAAAGTTCGCGGGTTAATTTTATTCTCTGCGCCTCACCACCAGAGAGGGTCGTTGAACTCTGGCCCAGTTTAATATAATCCAGTCCGACACGTGAAAGTGTATTGAGGTTGTTTCTGATCTTAGGGATATTCTCAAAGACGCAGAGTGCCTCTTCAACAGTCATATCGAGCACATCTGCAATTGATTTGCCCTTGTATTTAACTTCAAGAGTCTCGGCATTATAGCGTTTACCCTTACATTCTTCACATTCAATGTAGACATCAGGCAGGAAGTTCATCTCAATTTTTATGAGACCGTCACCACTGCAGGCTTCGCAACGGCCGCCTTTTACATTAAAAGAAAAACGCCCTGGTTTATAACCTCTCATTTTTGCCTCTTTTGTCTCCGCAAAAATCTTCCTGATTTCATCAAAGACTTTTGTATATGTTGCAGGATTTGAACGCGGTGTCCTTCCTATGGGGCTTTGATCAATTACTATTACCTTATCTATCTCCGAATCAAAGGAGAGATCGTCATAATCTCCGGGTATAACCCGCGACTGGTTAATCTTATGCATTAAAGCTCTGTACAGGGTGTCATAGATCAGTGTTGATTTTCCGCTTCCTGAAACACCTGTTATAACAGTAAAAAGGCCTATAGGAATATCTGCATCAATATTTTTTAAGTTGTTCTGGCGACATCCTTTCAGGCGGATACAGGAACCTGCAGCTCTTCTCTTTTTAGGAGTCACTATCTTTAATTTGCCGGAGAGATACTTTCCTGTCAGTGATTCAGGATTATTTTCAATTTCAGATGGTGTTCCCTCAGCTACGATTTCACCGCCGTGCAGACCCGCACCAGGTCCCATGTCAATCACATAGTCTGCCCGTCGTATCGTATCCTCATCATGTTCAACAACAATGAGTGTGTTGCCAAGGTCACGGAGTTTTTGCAGTGTTTCAATAAGTTTGTGATTATCTCTCTGGTGCAGTCCGATTGAGGGTTCATCCAGCACATAAAGTATACCTGTAAGGTTCGAGCCAATCTGTGTTGCAAGCCTGATTCTCTGTGCTTCGCCACCGGAGAGTGTGCCTGCATTCCTTGACAGGGTTAAATATCCAAGCCCTACCTGTTCAAGGAACATAAGGCGCGATTGAATCTCCCTGAGGATTTGGCGGGCAATTTCCTGTTCTTGATCTGTAAGCTCAATCTCATCGAAATAAGCAAGACAGGAAGAGATTGAGAAACTGGTGACGTCAATAATTGATTTCCCGGCAATTCTTACTGCGAGCACTTTTTCTTTCAGGCGTTTTCCATGACATGAAGGGCACTCTGATATGCGCATGAACTTTTCAAGTTCTTTTCTCCGGTATTCGGATTTGGTCTGGGTATACAGACGGTCAGCCTGTGGAAGAAGACCTTCCCAGAAACCGTTATGGGAGAAAAATGCCTCGCCCTTTTTCATCCTCATGGAAAACTCTATTTTTTCAGGTGAACCGTACATCAGGGCATTATACTGTTTTTTAGAGAGCTCTTTAATTGGGGTGAAAACATCAAAGCCATAGTGTTTTGCTACCGCTGCAAGATACTGGACACGGTAACCATCAAGGAAATTACGGTATATCGCAACTGCACCATCGGCGATTGATTTCTCATTATCGGGGATTATAAGGGCAGGATCAAGTTCCATTTTTATTCCAAGCCCATTGCACTCCTTACAGGCACCAAAGGGACTGTTAAATGAGAACATTCTTGGCTGGAGTTCTTCAAATGATATTCCACAGACAGGACAGGACAAATTTGCGGAATACATATGTTCATGCCCGTCTTTGTCTGCTGCAATTACGAGCCCGTCTGATTTTTTCAGGGCATTTTCACAGGCCTCAACGAGGCGTGAGCGGTCATCCGGGGTGAACCGGTCTATTACAACATCAATGTCATGTTTAACATAGCGCTCAAGTGTAATCTCTTCATCAGTTCTGACAATTTCACCGTCAACACGAGCTCGTGTGAAGCCCTCAGTGTTCATATCTGTAAGAAGCTGCTGATATGTACCTTTTTTCTGCCTGACAACAGGAGAGAGTATTGTAATAATCCCTGCAAAATCAGAGGCTATTGTGTCAGCAATTTTTTCAGGAGATTGTGATTCTATCTTTATATTGTGCTCAGGGCAGTATGGAACACCAATTCTTGCAAAAAGAAGACGCAGATAATCATATATTTCTGTCACGGTTCCTACGGTACTTCTCGGGTTTTTTGATGTGGTCTTCTGTTCAATTGAAATGGCAGGCGACAGGCCTTCGATTGAATCCACATCAGGTTTGTTCATCAGCCCGAGAAATTGCCGGGCATATGTGGAGAGTGATTCAACATACCGCCTCTGCCCCTCAGCGTATAGTGTATCAAATGCAATCGTTGACTTCCCTGAACCGGAAACACCGGTAATGACAATGAATTTGTCACGCGGAAGTTCTACAGTGATATTCTTCAGGTTGTGTTCTCTTGCACCTTTTATTATGATATTTTTCATGATCTGGTACTTTCATATATTTGTCTGGAGAGATAATTATAGTTACGAGCATCATTTTTAGAAGTAATGGAAATGAAAGTTTTCAAAGAAACTTTCTAAAACAACACCTATCCTCTGAAGGGTGGTGTGAATCGCAAACAGCGATTTTCATTGGTTATTTTTAAGTCGGCATTGACATCAGGGGAGAGGGAGGAGGACAGTCTCCCTCCTGTTTCAGTTATTGTGTGTGATGCGACAAAGGATATTAAAAATCAGAGACCTGAAAAATGGAAAAGATTTTATTGGATATAGATTTCAGTGGAAAATTGAAGTCCATTAAGCTGCCGCTAAGTTGGTGTAGGGAGGGAGCAGCGGATCTGTTTCGAGATATATATGCCTATCACCATATAAACTGTTGTATTAATAAGATTTACATTTTTGTAGCATCACTGACAAAACGGACTCCTTTGGTTGTTAATTTCACTTCACGTCTTGTCATAACAACTTCAGCAATATTCATCTCAATTAATTTGTCATAGAGGCTTTCCAGTTCCTTATGAGAAAGACCGACCATGTTTTCAATGGCATGGGAATCCATACCGCTGTATACAAGCATGGCAACCTGCGCAGCTATTGGATCGATAGCACCTGTATCAATTTCCTGACTTTTTGTTGCATCCTTAAGGTAATTAAAAAGAACCTGGAGTGTCGTAGGCGGACAAAGGACAAAACTCGTTACAACTTCCCCTAATTCAACGTGATCTATCTTGACAACCTCAGTATTTTTTCCCTGCACATCCCTTTCTGTCTGATCAATTCCCGATACCTCAGCAATAGGGATACATACCTGCTGATTCTGAGCCACAAACCAGATCCCTGTATTTAAAATAGCAACGGCTCCTTTTTCCCACTTAGAATCACTAACCATCACCCCTCCCTTAATTGCAGGTGACATAAAATATGCCATCAGCCTGTATGCAGCGCATCCCATCAGGATTTTACGCCTTATTATGTTCAAAACTTTTGGAATGGATGCAATTTTGTGTTTTTCAGGTGTGGTTCCGGAAATATTTATAGTTAAGGCATTTTTGGATTCGATCACATCATTTATGGATTTAAATGGAATTTCCCGGTTAATTGGATCCGGCAATATTAATTTGTCATCTGCCAATCCAATTTTTAGTGATATCCATTTATCTTCATAATCCAGTTTAACAGGTAGTTGTTTCATTTATCCCTCAGATTATTATGATTTTTTTGTTTTTTTAGTCGGTGATCTTTTTTCAAGTCCATCCAGTATAGACTCAAGTCCTTCAACAAGTTCACCCGCTTCTACATGTACATCCTTTAACTCCCTTACCAGACTTTCTTCCTGAACAGAAACAACCTTTTTGGTATCAGATTTCAGCATTGCAAAAAGATCATTTTCATCGCCGCCATCCGGACCAAATGAAATTTCTTCATCTGAATCCTGTTCATCCATATGGATGGATGATGTCTGACTCCACTCATCGGGAGGCGCTGCAAATGCATCTACATCATCGGATGCCTGGCTTGCATCTTTAACACTTTCACCAATTTCAACATCTTCTATTTCAATTTCTTCAGGGAGTTCATCTGGTTCGGTATCCGGTTCGATATCATCCAGACTTAATTCATCAAGTTGACCAAAATCCTCATCTTCAAATTCAAGATTGGATATATCTGAAAGTTCTCCTAAATCACCAGTTCCCGAATCAGACATACCACCACTCTCTTCAGAAGAAACACCATCTTCTGATGTAAATTCAGGAAATTCACTTTCTTCAATATTTAGATCAATCCCGGACGATGCCTCTTCATTAGCCAGTATATCAGCGATCTGCGAATCAGTGATTTCAGGTTCGGAGTTTTCTGTTCCCGGGTGCCCAGTGACATTCTGACCGGATTCCGAAAGATCAAGCCCTTCCATCTCTTCTTCCCCGATATCAAAATCATCAAAATCTTCCATTTCAATGGGAGATTCGCCGTCAATAGGTTCACCTATAGTCTTATCAAGAAGGGAATTTATTTTCTCAGTTTTTTCGTGTGCGTTTTTTTCTTTCTTAAATGACCTTCCAATAGTAAAAAGAGTATTTTTTATCCTGGAGGAAGTTCCTTTAATAGATGGAAAAGAGAATCTTTTTTTTGCAGCTTTTTCTTCCACTTCATCTGGCTGTGCTGTTTTTAAAGATTCCTCCCCTTGTTGTTTTATTTGTTGTTTTGTTTCTTTTTTCGCCTTTTTTTCTGTTTTTCCTTTTCTCCTTAAAATAGATACAGGATGTCTGATTGTCCAGAAAAATCTCCGAAGACTCTCCTTTATATCTGAAAAAGAGAGAATGCCCAGTCCGATAAGTGAGATCAGACCTATGACTATTGTACCTGCTATAAGTACTTCAGTAGAAACGTCCAGAAAAATAAGGGCAGAACCTACAATAACAATTGTAAGCATCAGGATCATTCTTCGGGAACTATCTTTCATTATATTGCCTCAAATGTCGGAATCTGGAATATCATGTCCACAACAAACGGTGTCACTAAATATATTATACCTGTCAATCCAAATAAAATGCTTCCCATGAAGTAAAATATATATCGATCTCCGCCTTTTACAATTTTACCTGCTAAAATATTTGATATTGTAATTATCATTAACATTGTTATTAGATATGTACCCATTTTATCTTCAGGAAAATTCACAAAAATGTTTATTGAACCTGCCATAGCACCGCCAACCGAACCACTGCTGTCACTCATGGCGCTTGCTGTTGATTCAAAGGTCCCCATCACATCTGTAATCGCGCGTGACATATTGATAAGAATCCGGTACAGAAAAACAAAAATCGCAATCATTGCCACATGCATAGGGATTAACAGCACAATAAATCCCGTTGACAACATTTCTCTTTTCTGTCTGAGAAGTGTCATCTCAAGCATTGATGTACTGACTATTTTTCCGATTTCAATCGGATTCCCTCCAAGTGTGATTGAATCCATAAATATCCTCATGTATTTATAAATCAGATTGCTACCTGTGTCTGCAGTAAACCGGTTCCAGACTGTTATCTCATCCAGTCCCAGATTCAATTTGCTATAGACGGCGTCAATAAAGTCACCCAGAATAACAAGAGATTTCCTGTCAACTTCAGCAAGTGCAGGAGTAATAGTGAATCCTTTTCCACCCATTATCGATCCAAGACCCCGGATAAAAACAACAAAGTCTTCATCCCTCCGGATAATGTTTGTGTCATCAATTATACCCAGCATTCCTATTGGAAGAAGCAGGAGGCCTGCAAATAGTGCAACAACACCAAAATTAATGCCAATCAACATTAAAATAACCGTGCTTATTGCAATAACAGGCAAAACAATCCTTTCCATCCGGTGAATCATTTCCTGTTCATATGTTCCCCTTCCGGAGAGACCATGACATTTCTGGTCATCCGGAATGGATCTGTACATCGTTACCAGACCAAAGAGGGCTATTCCTAAAACCAACAGGTATGAACCATTTAAAGTTGAATCAAGATCATCAGGAGCGTATATTGCAACTGATACCATGATAATAATACTGACAATTGTTCCTGAAAGCATCAGGGCGATATATGCATCACCCCATTTTTTAAGCATCTCAAAACCCTGTTCACAAGTGTTTCTATAAACACTCCTTACTGTTGAAAGTTCAAGACGAAGAAATTCTTCATCAGGGACACCTGAACCAATGGCGTTTCCGTAACGGTTGAGCATACTCTGTAAAATATTATTGTTTATGCGCTCAGCAACAATCTCCAGACCCTGTGCATAACTGTAACCCCATTTTTTTACAAATATTTCAACTTTCTCAATATATCTCGCAGTAAGATACTCTTTTCGTTTAGACGTGTATGCAAAAATTTCAGGTCTTGTAACATTAGCCGTTGTTATTGAGGCCATATAGGTTATCATAAACAGGATGTCAGAACCTACGTTCTTGTTTTCGTTAACCTGTTTAAGGCGCTCTTTTAGTGACTCACCTGCACCTTCAAATGGTAATGTACCACCGTTCTTTTCTCTGAGTTTACTGAAAATATTTTTAAACATATCAGACTTCTATCTTCAGGAGCCCCTGCTTTTTAATCTTTGCAATCATGTGATACAAATCCCAGAAATCCATATAACCTGCCTTGTGAAGACGTTCAAGAATACGGGCACGTTTGTCCACTTCAAAGTAAATTTCAGAACGCTTGTCATCAGGAATTCCAAGTATTGTTGCAATCTTATTCTCCAGCAGATAACTGCTGCCACGACCGGTAAACTCAAATTCATCTGTTACAGGATTCCAGACAAACATGGCAACAAATGAAAAACCACCAGTCTCAGGGTCATAACCAACCAGTTCATTAATATTGAGTATACGCCTGACCATCTCACCTGTAGGCCGTCTGACAGCACTCTGGATAATAACAAGATTAAGGTTATCAACATGTGTCATAGGGATATTAATCGGCTCACTACATAGACGCTGAATCAGTTTTTCTACAGATGCTGCATGGAATGTACTCATAACAGGGTGACCTGTCTGCATCGCACCAAAAGCCACAGCACCCTCTGAACCACGAATTTCACCCACAAGTATCTGATTTGGACGCTGGCGGAGTGCCGCACGAAGTAGATCAAACATAGTTATTGAACCGCCTTCGCCTTCACCACTACCTTTACCCTTTGAAACTTCTCTGGTCCAGTTTTTATGAGGTAATGTTAATTCAGGTGTATCCTCAATTGTTACTATCTTATTTTCAGGAGGAATAAATGTCGTAATAGCATTGAGAGTGGTTGTCTTCCCACTTGCAGTTTCACCACTTACAAACATGGACATCCCAAATTCCATACAGATCCATACATATGCAGCCATAACATAATCCGCTGTTTTCCATTCAATGAGATTAAGTATACTTGGTGGATCATCAGCAAATCTACGGATAGTGAAATTACTTCCATTTTTACTGATTTCAGTGCCATACACAATATTTATACGTGAGCCATTAGGGAGGGTTGCATCTACTATAGGATCACGATATGTTAACGGCCTTTTCATCTTCTCTGCCATTTTTATAACAAAATCATCTATTTCATCTGTTTCCCTGAATTCTACAGCAGATTTAAGACCTTTGAAAATTTTATGCTCAATAAAGATAGGACCTACTCCGTTACAGGTGATATCTTCTATGTATGGATCTGAAAGGAATGGTTTTAAAACACCCATTTCGATTTTATCCCGTATTAACAGGTATTCAAGGGAACGATATTCCTGTATTGAAAGAATAAATTTTCCATCAGGTGTCATTGGAATATTATCGGGTATCTCAGTTTTAGAAAGATCTGCACTGAAATCTTTGTTGAGAAAAGAAGTTATGCGATCTTTAATTCCTTTTTTCTCTTCGGCAGCCCCTTTAAGACTTTTAAAAGATTCCCCTGGTTTTCTGATATAAATAATTTCCCTGAGAACCTTTTTTAAAACTTCAGCCCTTTCTTCCTCAGTTATGGGATCGTCTTTCAGTTTGTCAATAACATCAATCATTTTCTCTTCAATATATACCTGAGTTGCAGCTACACCATGAAGGAAAGAGGGTTCAATTGGAATATAAAAATTCCTGACATCATTCTGGTCAGGGAATATATGGATAAATGTCTCATTTCCTGCCGGATAGATAATATTTGGGTTTTCCATCCCTTTCAAATCCCTTTTTAATTCTGAAAAAAACAGAGGGATACCATATGTATTTACAGGAAATAATAAAAGATATTCGAGAAGATGCGGACTTTGTACGACATACTCCTTGGCATTTGCCGGCAGCATTCTGTAAAGAGCAGATGATTCGATATTTGTATAGACATCAATGTCATCATCTATCTCTTCAGGCTTGAATGGCAGGTTAAGTGATGTATTCAGTGTTTCTCCCGTGTTATCACACCCTCGCCACGGAAATTGGAATGATTTTCATGCCATATCCCGGATGCACTTCAAATGACACAATATTACCTGTTGTTTTTCTTGCACCACGTATTTTTACAACTTCCATTACCATAACGTATTTATCGCCGACAAGAGCTTTTTTCATATTAAGGTGTGCATCACAAATTGAACGTATGCGCACGAGTGTATCTTCTTCAAAAGCATAGGTGTGCAGGGTAATTAATATGGTCTTACCAAGATCAACCAGGTTTTTGCAGCTGGTCAAAAATGTTAAAAGATCTGACTGTTTGGTATATTCGGTCAGGAGTGTTAATGAATCAATGACAATTACATCAGCAGGACTGTTCCTTATATGATTGATAATTCGTTGAAGAATCCCCTGCATATCTTCCTCGTTCCACTCGAATCCAACATTGTGCATAGCAAAAAGGCGGACATATCCCCAGGCAAAGTAATCAGAAATATCAAGACTCATAGATTCCATCTGGCTGATAAAACTTTTTGTAGTACTTTCCGAAGTGTAGAGGTCAACACACATGCTGTTCTTCATGGCACCCCAGATAATCTGCTGGGTCATAACACTTTTGCCGGTGTCGTTTTCTCCTTCAATAAGTGTCAGACTCTCAAGAGGTAATCCCTCTGCCAGTCTTTTATCAATTTCGACATTTCCTGTGGAGAGAATTTTTTTATCGCCCCCTCCAATTATATCTCCAAGACCTGCTTTGTCATCAGGCATAATATCCCTCCTGCAAATGTTTAGTATTATTTAGCATTATAGATAGACAGAATCATATACGCCGTTTCCGGTAGTTATTTGTATCCATGTGGGTTTTTCGGTACACTTTACAGATATATTCATGACTTCCCCCGGATCTAACTCATTGGGATGGATTAAATCAGGAGTTATTGATATGTATGTCCACTCCCCGGCAGTAGGTGCAGGTGCGGGTGCAGGTGGAACATATGAATAGTATACCGGTTCAACACTTGTTCCTGTTAATGTATATACATCAAAATACTTATACTTTAATAAGGTTTCTCCACCCGAATTGGTTAAGTGTATGTATAATGTGGTATTATCTACAATAGTTGCATCAGTTATCTCAATTGCAGTGCGCATTCTGGTTTCCAACTGGTGAAACTGGTCACTCTGAGCCACCGATACAATTTCTGTTGTTGAAAGGATACCGCCAATGACAATATATGCTGTTAATATTAAAAGGACAAGCGCAATTGCCGAACCAATCAGTGATGCACCACCCATTTTCCTATCCGCTTGATGTGAATGTTGTTGTACAGACTATTCCACCTGGAAGTACAAACTGGAAATAGACATCCTCTCCATTACCGGGTATCTCAGAACTCCTTGCTTCAATATATAGTGTTTCACCCTGATCCCAGTAACCATTTGCAGAATCTATGTCAATTATGTCGTATTCCCATTCAGAAGGATCAGATTCAGAACCCCCCGGAGTTAATATCGCAAATTCAAAGTCCCCGGGTGCCCCGATATAAACATCCGATTTATTTAATTTAGTATCTGCAATCCGTGTTGTTCCGACATTTTTTATCCATATTTTTGCAATATTTGGGTCGGGAACACTGGACGCATAAGAATTTACAATTTTAATATCAGTTCTAAGCCTTTCATCAGCTGTATGAGATGTGGAAGTAAATGTTGTTGTTGCGGTGTATATTATCGGAAAAAAAGCATTCACAAGGACTGCAGCTGCAATAACGGCGGTAATTAAAAAAATGGCAGTTGTGAAGCTTTCGCTTGACATTCTCAGATCCTGTCAAGCATCTCTGTCCAGGGTTCTCTTTCCTCCTTTTTCGGAGTTGTTTTTTTGGCAAAATCTTTAGCCACAGGGGCTTTCCGCTCCATTAACACTTCAATCATATCCCTGTCAAGAGATGAATCTGCTGGTGTGAGGATACGGTTTAGCACATATAATTCCGATACAAATTCATCTGAACTGACATCGTGGGACTCACCAAGGGAGTCCGGCATAAGTCTGGCAATGTCCTTTACCTGCCGGCAGGTTTCAATGGAGAGATAACCCATTGTTTTATAGGTATCAACCATTATTTCAAGCCGGTCATGACCATATTTTTTAACCATCTTGTCAGTCCACTCAAACATCCGGTGAAGTTTGTGGAGACGAAGCTTTTGATGATCACTGGATTCTTCAGCCTTTTTTTGCTGCCCGCTCAGGGTTCCCAGTTTTTCCTGTAGTGAACGGAGAAGATTTTCATCTGCTGCCAGTTGTTCAGTTGCAGACATTCCCTGTAAAGGTTGAGCCTGAGGCTGCAAAGGTACATTACTGGTCATGGCTTGAGGTATCTCCTGAGTGATTTCTGGAGGAACAGGTTCGGAAACTGGTGTTTCTTCAGTTTCAACTGTTTCTTCAGGCAAAGGGATATCTACAGGGGGTGCCTGAGGTGTTTGTGACCCAAGAATGAACGGATTTTCTATCTCATTCATTCTTTCCCGCAGATCAATAAGTAGTTTTTTCACAGATTTTTTCAGCAGATCTACTTCATCCTGAAGATTTTGCATTTTTACTTCCGGATCATCAGCAGATGCAGAACTAAGTATGTTATCTACTTGCGACTGGTTGACTGCCATAATTAAATGATATATCTATTCCATTGTTAATAACTCTTTTTGTTGTAGGATATGTGGGAGGATCGGGTGAAGGAAAAGGAAATGTGAGGAGTTTGGATGTGAGATAATTGAGGTAGAATCTGCAACGATACGCAACGATACTATGATAGGAAATTGGCCAGGCATTAAAAGATGCCAAAATGTGGGCATCAGCGCTCAAAAACGTGCAGAACTCTGAGGCGTTATACACATTTTAATGCAAAGTCTGGAGTTTGATTGTAATTATATCGTAAATAATCCTCTGTTTTTACGAATGGAGAACAATCCTGCCCTTACACCGACATCCAGCCACCCATAACCATAACTGAACTTTGCAAGCGCATTTACATACATCCCCTGAGCAAGAACCGGCATACCTTCATGCAGATTCTCTTTTCCTTTATTGTATATTTCATTTGCAGCGAGAATCATGGGAGACTCCTTATCAGGTGCATAATCCAGTGCCTGGCAGGCACTTTTTAGCATCCGGCAATATCTCTCTGCTTTTTCCTCAAGGTGTTCCTGAAGCTTCGCTTCATATACGTTTTCATTTAAATGTGAAATCGTGTTCCTGTGACCGGACAACTTTGAATCACTCCTGATTTTAATGACTCCCAGTGCCAGTCCTGCATCCAGCCACCCTGTACCATATGTAAAAGATGCAAGTGCATTGACAGGATCACCAGATCTAAAAAATCCCCATCCGTCATTTGAATATGCAAGGCACATTTCAATTATCTGAGTCCCCAGATAATGGTAGTATGTCTTTTTTGGAACGCATACCGCAATATCCGATAATGCTGATTTATAGCAAAGGGCAAAGGATTCAATTGATGTCATAGGTTGGCAAATGTCTCAAGGTATTCCTGCTCCATCACGTGCAGTTTTGCCGGGATGACAATTACATGTAATGGCGGGCCAAAATCTGCATTTTTTAGTTTATCACTCTTACCGGCAATAACAACCGGATTAGGTGAACCCGCACGGGCGATGCCCACATATAATTCAGGCGCTTTAAATCCTTTCTTTGCAGTCATTTCTTCAATAAGTTCAATTCCTTCATGTACCTGCATATACCGGTCAGTCTGAATATCCAGATACACAAGCGTATGCAAATCCAGGTTCAGGTTTTGCATAATTGTATCAGCTGGTGTTGTAGGGAACCAGCCAGGTTCAGGGAAAGGAATTGAGCAGGATTTTCCAAAGCGATAATTCTGTAGTCCGGAAAGACCGCACACTGCACTTGAAATAGATGCACCATGCACAATTTGTGTATCAATTCCTGCCAGTTGTGCACGGATTCTCAGGTCAGCATGTGTCGTTGAGACCATCGGATCACCACCAGTCAGAAAGACCACGTCATCATCTTTTGCTGCTTCCAGAATCTTTTTGGGATATTGTTCAACATCCTCTCTTTTCAGGACAATTACTGTTTTCCCATATAATTCTTCGAGTTCACAAATCTTTATCCCCATGAGACAGGATGTATAGGACTCAAGAAAAACATATCTGGCTGCCCGGATGCATTCAAGTCCCTTTACTGAAATGTCCTGACCATCATATAACCCAAGTCCAACAAATGTCAACATTATAGTGCTCCTCCAGATAAATATCAAATATTATTTGTTTTTGATTCTTAAGTTATTACACTGTATCCTGATTTCTAAGTTGCTATTATTATGTATAGTCCCCCTGCATATTGTAGATTGTAGAAACAGTCCGTCTCTGTTCTGTCAGATCAGTACTGGATGGAGAGATCAAACTTTTAAACGAGATATTTGACGTGGGTAAGGAGTTTATCAGTGAATATGTCTGGGCTACGATTTGCTTGAGAAAACAAAGGTTATAGGTCTATTATAGAGCACAAGACCGGGATGTTGCTCTGTTGATAAAATAATTTGGTTATGATGTGAATGAAGAAATTAAACTACTTAGATGTGACATAGGGAATATAATTCGTTAGATGAGTCTACGATGTACTGAACCTAATATGGCAAATAAGAGTCCACGATGTACTGAACTTTTCCATTTAGCATCATAGTCAAAAATCAAACTTCCAGGAATGTTTGTTTTTTTCCTTATACGGGCTGTTCCTATGGTTATTTTTATGGATGTGGCGTTCTGTCACTGTCTGTATATTCTAAAAACAAAGGAACATCTGTAAACTGCACCACATCAAATACGCCTCTTTCAGTAAGACGCAGACTCGGGATGACAGTAAGCGCAAGGAATGAGAGATACATAAACGGGTTACCAGCCCCACCCATTTCTGCCACCTTCATTTTAAGCCTCTCAAAACCAGAGACAACTTCTTCACAGGGCAAAATTGACATCAGACCTGCGCATTCAAGGGGCAGGGTAGTTACCTCATCGCCTAAAACCATAACCATCCCGCCATTATTGTTGACCACTTCTGAAACTGCACGAATAATTTCTTTATCGGTAACACCCACAGCCACAATATTGTGTGAATCATGGGAGACACTACAGGCAATTGCACCGCGCTTCAGACCAAAACCATGTACAAGACCCAAACCACACCCTGTACCACGGTACCTGTCACACACTACAAGTTTTAGAATATCCCGTTTTATATCAGGAATCTCTCCTGAATCGAGTTCAATGATCTGATTTTCAGTCAGGATTTGGTCCTGAATGAGGCCTATTACATGCGCCCTCCCTTTCCCTTTAATTTTAAGTGAGTTTATCGTTATCGGGGCAGAGCAGAACTGTCTTTCAAGAGGAGAGCGTGGAATATATCCGGGATCAATGTACTCAACTCCCCGTTTGAATGTCTTTTTCACTTCAAAACCATTGCTGTCATCGATTACACAGAAATCCGCCAGTTTTCCGGGCGCTACTGCGCCCCTGTCCTGTAATGAGAAGCGTTCAGCAGCAGAGAGCGTTGCCATACGATATGCAAGTTCAGGTTCAAGACCATATGAAATAGCTTTCCTGATGCAGTCATCAATATGACCCTCATACAGAAGCATATCAGCATGACGATCGTCTGTTGCAAAAGAACAGCGTGAAACCGTATATGCATTTACAAGAGGAATGAGTGTTTTCAGGTTACGCTCAGTAGAACCCTCTCTCATCATGATATACATCCCTCTCCTGAGTTTTTCCCGGGCTTCATCTAATTCTGTGCACTCATGATCACTCTGAATACCTGCCAATATGTACGCATTCAGTTCTTTTCCGCGAAGCAGCGGGGCATGGCCATCTATAATATCAAAAAGCTCCAGTTTATCCCAGACTCCCGGGTCTCCCGCAAGAACACCCGGGACATTCATCATTTCGGCAAGGCCAGGGATATCTTTCATCCCCACAAAAAGTTTTAAGTCTTCTGCCTCCAGTATGGCACCTCCCATGTCCTTTGCACTCGCAGGGACACAGGAAGGCACCATATACAGGATATCCAGTAGTGACTCCTCTCTTTCTTTGAGCATGTACTCAAGGCCGCAGAGACCCGCAACATTTGCAATTTCATGCGGATCTGCCACAACCGTGGTTGTGCCGTGTTTTAGCACAAGACGGCCATACTCAACAGGTGTTAAGAGTGAACTTTCAATATGGACATGTGAATCTATCAGTCCGGGAATAACCTTAGAACCCCCTAGCTCAATCTCCTTAAGGGCCCTGTATTCACCTATCCCCACGACATATCCGTTTTTTACCGCAACTGAGGTCTCCTCCCATTCACAATTAAAGGGATTGAAAAGAGTGGCATTTTTAAATAAAAGATCAGCAGGTTCATTACCAAGAGCTGCCGGAATTAGATTTTTCATAGGCTTAAACATTAATATCCCTGATTTCACAGCCAGTGCGTGAGCCATCTGTCATTGTATACAGATATAGCTTGTACCGGCCAGGTTCAAGGTCGACAGTTACAGGATATTCATTTACACCTTTCTCTGCATAGACAGAACTGACATATTTGCCAACTTCTGTCTGCCGGTAATTACTCAGGTTAAATATCGTTACCTGTATCCCAATTTCCTCAGGTTCCCCGTCATTTATAACCTGAATATACAGGGCATTTCCATCATATGACACATTCCCGAATGATGTTGAAACACACCCGGCAATTGCTATAGAAAAGATAATTAATGCTATTAAAACAACAAAGTTGTTCCTCCCGAACATTAACTTGAATGTAATACCCATATGATTTAAATTATTTGTTTTTTGACAGAAAAACTGCATGAGGCAGAATCTGAAAATCAAAACAGATTTTCAGCACATTTTCAGCACATTTTCATGTTAAACTCACATGAGGCGTTACCCTCACAGAAAAAACGATACAAATCTATAAATTCTCCCGGTCAAGGCCAATCTGAGGTCAGATTGTGCTGGTACACTATCGTCCGGTTTTGATTTTTATACAAAATGCAAAAAAAGTGTTTTCATATTAGGGCAGAGAATGATATACAATTATTTTTTAACTCCTAAACTCATAAAAACATTTATAAATTTAAAGGGAGGCACACCACCATTTCTACAGTTGTATTTGCACACCACAAAGGAGGAACAGGTAAAACAACATCCTGCCTTAATATTGCCGGATTTCTTCAAAAATCCGGTGAAAAAGTTCTTGTTGTTGATATTGATCCTCAGGCCAATGCTACTTCAGGCCTCGGTATAAATCCGGATTCACTGTCAAAAAATATTTATGATGTATTTATGAATGTATTTGAAGGATTTCCTGATGTCAATATGAGAGACATTATTGTTAAAACAGATTCAGGGATTGACCTTGCTCCTTCCTCTCTGGATCTTGTGGGTGTTGAACCTTATCTCTATAATATTGATGACAGAATAAATGTTCTGAGAGAGGCACTTAAGCCTATTACTCAAAAATACGATCATGTACTCATTGATACACCCCCCAGTATGGGACAGTTTGTATTAAACGGCCTTGTTGCCGCAGACAGGACTATCGTAACTCTTGACAGTGGTTTTTTTGCACTGAAAGGTGTTGATGCCCTGAATATGATTTTTGATGACATCAGAGAGAATGTCGGAAGAAATGTTTCTGCGGATCTGGCAATAATTACCAAAAACAGAATTGATGATGAAAAAAACAGATCTTTTTTTGACGGGATTTTAGCTTCTCTGAAGAGTTTTTTAAATACAGACTCTGATGAAATAAAAGACCGGGAACGTATTCTTAAAAATGAAGAGGAAGTCAAAAAACTCTTCAGACAGGTATTTAGTATCCCATATGATCTTCAGATATATGAAGCACAGCAACATGGAATGCCGGTATCCCACTATGCACCTACAGGCAGGGCGGCCAGGGCTTATTGTGAAATCGCAGATATCGTAAAAAAATGGTGAAAATGAATTTTAAACAGGTGAAAATTAATCATGACAGGAGATAGCAGAAAAACTGAGCGACCGGGAAGAAAAGCCCTGTTCATGGGAGCTCCAAAAAGGAAAGGAGAAGCCGAAAGCACCTCTCAGAATGTAATTACACAGGAATTCACTGATGAATCTGAAAAAATCCTGAAATCTGTAAAAAATGGGGAATTCTCCAAAAGGATAGATGAGGGTCTGTTCAAAGGAGATTTAAAATCTCTTGCAACCACTCTGAATAAAATAATTGCCGGAATTGAAACCAGCGTCAAAAATCCCAAACTGAAAAATAATGAAGAGATTGCCAGATTAAAAAAAGTAATTGATCAGAACAAATCTGATGATACAAACAGAATATCCACGCTATCAGAAGAGATTAAAAAGCAAAAAGGTCTGATTGAGAATCTTAAACAGAAACTGGATACTGCAGGTTTTGAGAAAAAAGAAGAAATTAAAAAACTCAAAACAGAAAAAGACGGTGCAGAAAATAAACTAAAAGCAAGTGAAAATCTGATTCGTGCGAAAGATGAGGAAATTGAAACCCTCACAAAAAATACCCGGGAACTGGAACTCAAATACAGGGCAGAAATTGATGAGCTCAAAATACTGGCAGATAATTTCAGGACAAAGACAGAATCCATAACCAAAGAAAAGAATTATGAAATTAATGAGCAGAAAAAATCTATTGAAGAACTTAAGCAAAAAGTCCACTCTGTTGATAGTGATGAAATTAACAGGATAAAGCAGGAGACAGAGGAACTCCGTGCCAGTACAGATAAAAAGACAACAGAATGGCAGACTCTCTTAAGAGGTAAAGAAGATGAAATTGCACGACTCGGAAGAGATCTGCAGTCAGTCAGAACAGAAGAACAGAAGAAACTAAAAGCAAGTGAAAATCTGATTCGTGCGAAAGATGAGGAAATTGAAATCCTCACAAAAACTACCAGAGAACTGGAACTCAAATACAAGACAGAAATAGATGAGCTCAAAATACTGGCAGATAATTTCAGGACAAAAACAGAATCCATAACCAAAGAAAAGAATTACGAAATTAGTGAGCAGAAAAAATCTATTGAAGAACTTAAGCAAAAAGTCCATTCTGTCGATAGTGATGAAATCAACAGGATAAAGCAGGAGATGAAGGAACTCTCTGCCAGTACAAAAAAAAAGACAACAGAATGGCAGACTCTCTTAGCAGGTAAAGAAGATGAAATTGCACGACTCGGAAGAGATCTGCAGTCAGTCAGAACAGAAGAGCAGAAAAAACTAAAAGCAAGTGAAAATCTGATTCGTGCCAAAAATGAGGAAACTGAAATCCTCACAAAAAATACCCGGGAACTGGAACTCAAATACAGGGCAGAAATTGATGAGCTCAAAATACTGGCAGATAATTTCAGGACAAAAACAGAATCCATAACCAAAGAAAAGAATTATGAAATTAATGAGCAGAAAAAATTTATTGAAGAACTTAAGCAAAAAGTCCATTCTGTTGATAGTGATGAAATCAACAGGATAAAGCAGGAGATGGAGGAACTCTCTGCCAGTACAGAAAAAAAGACAACAGAATGGCAGACTCTCTTAGCAGGTAAAGAAGATGAAATTGCACGACTCGGAAGAGATCTGCAGTCAGTCAGAACAGAAGAGAAAAAGATAACAAGAGAAAATCTTGAGGAAGCTGAATCTAAAGTCAGAAATTCAGAAGCAATTATTCAGGAAAATCCAATTCCAATGCTGATAATTGATAAAAACTTTGACATACTCAGGACAAATCCGTCTTATGAAAAATTAAGTGGAATTAGCAGATATAAACTCCTGAAAATGAATCTCAGGGATTTTGATATCATCAGCCAAAAAGGGGAAGGACTTAGTCAGGCAGTTGGGGAACAAAAAAAGTCCTTTGGTGAAGTGACGGTTAAACTTCCAGGCGGCACTTACATCCTTGAACAGTATGGCATTCCAATGCGATACGGAAATACTACTGATCAAAAGACTCTTGTCGTCTATATTGATGTCACAAAAAACAGAAAGGAATCTGAAGAAATCCAGAAAAATTTAAAAGAGATTGAAGGCTTAAAGAAAGAATCTGAAATAATCATCCAGGAAAATCCGATGCCGATTCTTCTCGTGAATGCTGCATTTAACATTAAAGTTGCAAATCAGGCATATGTTGATATGAGTGGAATTTCACAGGATAAACTGCTCTCTATGAATGCAAGAGACTTTAAAATAATTGAGCAAAACGGAGAGGGTCTGGGTCAGGTAATCAAACAGAAAAAACGCAGTTATGGTGAGGTTACAGTTGAACTACCGAGCGGAATACATATTCTGGAACAATATGGCATCCCTATTACTGACAACACAGGCCGACTCACAAATATTCTGATAGTTTATAACGAAGTGACCGCTGTCAGGGAAAAAGAGCAGGAAATAGTAAAGCTTATGGAAGAGGCACAGCAGGAGAAAGCATTACTATCTGATAGTGTGGCACAGATGGCTGAAAAGATGAATCTAATGACAGTAGGTGACCTGACTGCCACTATACCAATTTATGATGGTGATCCCCTCATCGGGTTAAAAGTTGACTACAATACTGCACTGGACTCCATAAGGACACTTCTTGAAGAAGTAAATACGCGTGTCAATCAGATTGAGAATACCTCTGACGAACTCAGTCAGAGCAATGATCAAGTAGGGAATGCATCCGGCCAGATGGCTCTCAATGCACAGGAGTCTACAGATTCCACACGCAACCTGATGAAACAGCAGGGGGAGATTATCGGGGAAATTTCGGAGATCTCTGCTTCAGTTGAAGAAATTGCAGGCACCGCTCAGGAAGTCATGGAACAAGCTAAAATGGCTACAGAAAAGGGTAATAACGCTACAATTCTTGGCAGGGACACCCACAAAAAAATAACAAATATCAGTGAAGTATCCCGGCAGAGTGTTACTGAGATTCAGGAACTAAATGTCCAGATGCAGGAAATTAATAATATTATAAGGCTGATTAAAGGTATTGCAGAGCAGACAAATCTTCTGGCCCTGAATGCCGCAATTGAAGCTGCGCATGCTGGTGAACATGGAAGAGGTTTCGCTGTTGTGGCTAGTGAAGTCCGCATTCTTGCCGCAGAGTCCAAAGATGCCAGCCAGTCAATTGAAAACCTGATTCATCAAATACAGAAAAATAGTGACAGGACTGTTGCATCTATGCATACGTCAGATAATGAGATTCAGTCTGGTATTAACAGTGTAAATGCATCAGTTGAAGCACTCAATCAGCTTGTAGCTGATATCAAGGTGGCTACACAGGGCATAACTGAGATTTCAAAGGCCACTGACGACCAGGCAAACCTGACAAACCGTGTCCTGAATGCAGTAGAACAATCTGACTTAATGACAAAAGAAAATATGAACCGGATTGAGGAGGTTGCTGCATTTGCGCAGGAACTTAGTGCTTCTACAGAGGAAGTTGGGAGAGTTACGCATGAAATGAATGATATGGCCGTTTACCTGAAAAATAAAATGAATGAATTTAAAATTTAATAAATCTCAAATAAAAATTGTTTTTTCCGCATAAATCGGTTATATGAGTAATTTACCTCATTTTTAGTATAAAATCGTGCGTGACCTTAAGAGGTCATGTGCGTTTAGCATGAAAACATGCCTGAAGCGAAGCTGTCCTGCACGTTTCAATTCATTACAATTTATTACAGTTCAATACAAAAATATAGTATTATGCCGGATTTTCCTCCATTAAAAAGAAGCATAGAAAAACTTCTTGGAATACAATGTTCAAATTACAAGGAAGATTACATCAGACGTCGTGTCGGTTCCCGCATGCGGTTAAATGGAATTGAAAAATATACGGACTATTCTACATATCTGTTGAAAAACAAAACAGAACAGGAAGCCCTTAGAAATGCCCTGACAATTAATGTTACCAAATTCTGGCGCGATACGGAAGTATTTGATCTGATTAAAAAAGAAGTAATACCAGAAATAATCCGACGAAAAAAGAGAATTCGAATCTGGAGTGCAGGGTGCGCTACCGGAGAAGAACCATATACACTTGCCATTATTGCTTATGATCTGACCAGAACGAAGTCTGATATACAGATAACTATTTTTGCATCTGACCTTGATAATGAAGCCTTAAATAAGGCCAGAGATGGGATATATGACAAAAAAACACTGGAAAATCTCACTGAAAGTCAAATCAGAAGACACTTTACATTGCTGGATGATGAAAAATATCAGGTAAAACCCCACTTAAAAGAGATGATTAAGTTTTCAAAGCACGACCTGATGAGTGGCAAGCCGATTACAAATTACCTTGATATTGTTCTCTGCAGAAATGTTACAATCTATTTCACAGAAGAACAGAAGAACAAGCTGGCAAAAATATTTCAGTCCGCCCTCCTTATGGATGGTTACTACATAATGGGAAAAACCGAATATATGGGAAGGGAAGTTGAAGATCTATATACACCATATAACTCAATCCAGAAAATATACAAAAAGAAGATGTAACTGTTCCGGTTGACCTGTGAGCGATCTTTTGGAGAAACGAATTTCCCCTGAAAGTTCCCATAATGGAGGCCATAACCGGTTGTTCATTCTTTTTCATTGTCGGGATATGTCCTCCTGACGCGGCAGAACCATGAAGTTCCCATTTCACTCCTGAAAGTCCTGAAATTTTTCTGTTGTAGTTTGACCATCCTGCTCTCACCTTCAGCCTGATTATTAAGGGGTGCGGCAGAGTGATCTTACCATCTCGGAAGTTAGGTATCTGCAACGTGGAGGCATTGCCGGATAACGTTCACCCGTATCTCCCATCTACATTGAGTATCTGTGCCCCTGCCAGAAGTTCATGTATCTCTTCTTCGGTTTCTGCAGGATTTTGGTGACAGTCCCGGACTCCCTTAAACCTGGGTGGGTAATTTTTTCTCATGGGACGTCCAGACACGTCAGAGACGGCCTCACATACTCTGTCATATGGGGTGAGGTGGATAAACACAGAGGCAGATTAAGCATCCTTCAGGTGTTAGTCATACTGTATTATGGGATGACTGCACTTCAGGAGGGAACTCCACCCGGTTATACTAACTGCAGTGTGGACACTTTTTGTGCTCGGCGTGGTTTTTCGGTGACAATAATCTTCAATGGATGGGGATGTCGTGAACCTGCCGCCGTTCTGGTTAAATCAAGCTTCCAGTTCCGCGATGCGGGATTCAGGCTGGGCTATTCTTACTTCCTGTTGTTCAATGAGTGCGATGATTGTATCAGGGTTGGTATGGCAGATGACACGGCTTTCTTCACGCTTCAGTGCCATTTTACTACAATATGTTACATCCCCCGATTATATGAAAGATCTAATTGTTTATAATCCTCGATTCGTCAATTGCGTGACAATATGTAGGTAGATTGGAAAAATTGATTTAGGGTTTATGACTTACAAAAAGATTATATGAGTTTGGAACGCTGCAAAAGCAGAATGTCATCTGTAGTGAGTTTTGCACCGCTTTTGAACTGCTGGAAGATCTCTTCTGCCTCTTTGCGAACTGCTTTTTCTTCTTTGTTGACCCGTGTTTTCCTGCCTTTCTTACGGATTCCGCCGATTACCTTATCATAGTCGCGGAGTTCTTTTTGGCATTCAATGAACTGATTATGTTCTGCATCAGCAGTTTCCTGTGCTTCAACAAACTTGCGGTGAGCTTCATCTGCTGCTTCACGGGATTTGTCTGCTTTCCTGTAACATTCCACCATCAGGTCGTGGTGTTTTTGTGCAAGTTCAGCACTTTCGGTCACTTTTGCATGAAGTTCTGAAGCACCCTTGCGAAAATCTCTGGCATCCTGAAGTTTTGAGTGGATCTCCTTATTCTGCTCAAGTTCAGTTTCCTGTTCCTTTATGGAACTTTTCATGTGCTTGATCTTTTCGATCAACTCACGTTCTTTATCGGTGCTAATAACCTGTGTCTGCTGCTGGAACTCCATGTATTCAATTTGCTTCTGGAGTTCTTTGACGCCACGTGAATTACTGAGAGATCCATGCTCCTTCTTGAATGCGTCAATCTCTCCAAAGAGGATATTTGCTTTTTTATTGAATTCATCGCGTTCACCTTTGAAGCGCTGCACACCCTTATTGCTTTCATCTCTCAGTTCTTTATGGTTCTGTGCTTCCTCCACAAATTCACGTGTTTGTGCATTCAACTGGTTACGCTCGCGTGCCATTGCACTTGCAAGTGAGTTCAGTTCATTTCTTTTGTTTTTGTGTTCTTCCGAGTCCGTAAGAAACTTCTTTCTTTTATCAATTAGTTCATTCAACATGCTCAACCATTCCTATATTGAAAATATCTGTAAATCCAGTTAATGTAGATATATGCAAAGTTCGCACTGGGGGTAGAATTGTAAAATACGGAAACAAAAGCTCTCTTTCGGACTCGGATGAGAGGTTCATGTTCATCTGGCTGTTCGTAATGTTCAACTCCTGCACGATAGGGGAGTGATATGCAAGATATCTTAATTTCCCCTGTATTTACATATGTCTGATTATGGACACACAATAATTTCTATTATTCAAATGTATTGAGAATTAATATGTATTTCGTTGTGATGTATTATATTTTGAGAGAATTTTGAAAATCACCTTCTCTTCTGAAAGTGCTATTTTCTTATCAATTAATGAATTCAGTGCGGATATGCCCTTCAATAGAGCAATCAATAATGGATACAACAAAATTGCCTCTCTTAGAAATCAGCTGGGCGCACTTTCAACTCTAATCGACCGGGATGTGAATTGTCGTAGTGTTATGCTTCAACTGGTGGTTGAATCAATAATTTCAATTTTAGTCTCTGGTAATTTCTTAGAGCCGGCCCTGAATGCAGGTATGTCCGAAAAACAGGTTATGTTATTATGGTGCTATGTATGTTATTATGGTGCTATGGCTGATTTAACAGAGTCCCGGGTAACTTTTCTGAAATTTTAACGAAAAAAGTATTTCTGGTGAATGAACCATAGGTGGTTCATGCGGGGGCATGTTCCATATTGCCTGACCAATGTTGCTTCACCTGATATTATTAGCATGACACTGAGGTATCACACATATTTTTATGTTGAGTTTAATATAATTTACATTTTCTTTACTGAATAAAGTCAATTAGTCCGCCACTGGTTTGTTCGTGTGCGACTCTCCTGCCACTTCCGCCTGTCATTCTGTTGTTGGATTGGCTGCCAGGTGATGAGGGGGCTGAAATTGCCGATGAGATGGGGTGCCTCTGTCCCAGAATCTGTGCACTCTTCACACCTGTCATGATTGCCATAACGCGGACTTTCCCTTCGTACTCCTTGTTTATCCGTGCTCCCCAGATCACATCTGCATGTGCATCCAGTTCATATGTGAGTGAACTTGCAATCTCTTCGGCATCGTGTAATGTCAGGTCGCTTCCACCTGTGATGTGGATGAGACTTCCTGTTGCGCCACGGTAGTCAATGTCCAGTAACGGATGGTTGAGGCACTCGTGGACTACGCTTTCTGACTTGTTCTGTTGTTTGCTCTCTCCAACAAGCATGACTGCGACTCCGCCCTTGCTCATGATTGATCTGACGTCTGCATAGTCAATGTTGATTAGAGATGGCTCAGTGATGGTCTCTGAAATGCCCTTTACGGTTTCTGCGATGAGCTGATCCATGACTGAAAATGCCTGGCCAAGAGGCAGGTTCGGAACAAAAGTCATCAGTCTGTTATTGTCCAGAACAATAACCGAGTCTGCTGCATTGGATAGAGCTTCAAGACCTTCTTCAGCACGAAGAAGGCGTGCTTTTTCAACCTGAAACGGGTAACTTACCATACCTACAACAATGGCACCCTGTTCCTTGGCGATCTGTGCTATGACAGGGGCCACACCTGTTCCTGTGCCACCTCCCATGCCTGCTGTGACAAAAACCAGGTCTGCATCTTCAAGGAGCCCTTCAAGTGTTGTACGGGCCATTTCAGCAGCACGCTTGCCAATGTCCGGGAAGCCACCCGCACCAAGTCCTTTTGTAAGTGACTTGCCTATAAGGACGCGCCTGTCAGCCTGGACCATCTCAAGGTGCTGCTTGTCCGTGTTAATTGCAATCGTTTCCGCACCACTGACTTTCATATGATAAAGTCTGTTGACCGTGTTGTTGCCGGCACCCCCACAACCTACAATGACAATTCTTGGCTGTCCAATGAAATCATCATCTCCGATAACTTCTCTGTCGTAGTTTTTCTCCATTTCCGAGTGCTTAAGAGCCTCATTTATAATACTCTGCATCCAAAATCCTCCTAAAATCCCTCAATTGAAAATTCTTTGATATCTCTTATAATGGTGTAAGATTGTTCCTCAGTAAGATACAGGCCATCAAAATTCACCTTTCACATGAATCTGCATCTGACAAAACCCCTACATTTCAAATGAAATCTGTTCACTATCTCTAATCACGCGATTGGCATGTTTCTCGATTAGTTCCCTTACTGCGTACCTGACAGCTTCTGAGATCGTTGGAAATTCTCCTGCTTCTACGAGTTTTTCGAGCATTGTAATCTGTTGTGGGGGTAATCTGATGGTAATCCGTTCCATTGTAGATATCCTCATGTCAGACATTTAACTGACAATTGTCTGCTATTTGTCAGACTTAAAGCACCTTTACGTCCGACTTTTATTTAGACAAGTTCAAATGCACTCTATTGGCATATATATGTTTCTGTATATGTCTGACATGTAACTCACAAATGTTTTATTGCCTGATATCAAACATTTAACATGAAAATGAGACTCACATTTAGCATAAAAATGCGACACGACTCGCATTTTCATTAAACAGTGCGTGATGCTGAGGCCTCATACACGTTTTCAGCAAATAGTGCGTAACGCTGAGGTTTCATGCACGTTTTTAAAAAGGTGGGTGCATCTGATTGAATTTAGACAAATTAAGTTTTCCGGAAAAAGTTGTGCACGGTGACAAAATCAGAGCCTACCGTAAGCGGGATATTACCCGTTTTATTGATTTTAGTGCGAATTTAAATCCTTTCCCCCCCTTATTTGAATGGAATCCCGATGTTTCTCTTGCAAACAGTTACCCTGATGATACATACCAGGAACTGAAGGAATGTGCTGCGCGTGTATTCAACCGCAACTCTGACGAGATTTGTGTTGGAAATGGATCTGTTGAAATCATACGTACATTTTGCTATTCATTTCTGTCACCGGGAGATCGTGTGTATATTGAGCCACACACATTTGGTGAATATTCTTTATCTTCGCGTCTTGCAGGAGGAATTCCGACATCAGATCCTTTAAGATATTCTCTTCGTTTCTTATGCAACCCAAACAATCCTACCGGTGATCTGTTGCCAAGAGATCAAATACTGTCACTTATCTCTGATACAGAGAAGAAAGACGCCATGTTTTTTCTTGATGAGGCATTTATTGATCTGGCCGATCCCACACAGAGTGTTGTTGATGTCAAAAGAGAAAACCTGTTTGTCATTCGTTCCCTGACAAAATCATTTGCTGTGCCGGGTCTCCGTATTGGTTTTGGTTTTGGGGATCCTGATATTATTGAAAAAGTTGAAGTGACGCGCCCTCCATGGACCGTTAATTCATTTGCAGAAAATTTTGCACTGCATGCGCTCAGGAACTACCACCTGCTTTCTCAGGCCAGAAGCAGCCTGAACTCAGAAAAAGAATGGCTGTATCATCAATTCGGACTTATTGGTATTGATTACAGCGAATCAGCTGCAAATTTTATTCTTTTGAATCTCCATTCCTCTGCAGGAGAAATGGTTGAAAAACTAATAAAATACGGTATTCTGGTCAGAGACTGCAGATCGTTCGGTCTTTCTGAACAGATCCGTGTTGCAGTACGCAGCCGGGATGAAAATAAACTTCTCGTGGAGGCATTATCTCAATGCTTGCCCTGATCATGGCAGGCGGCTGTGGCAGCAGGTTGAATGCAGGTGAAAAGCCTCTTGTTAACATCTGTGGCAACCCGATGATATATCATGTAATCCGTGCTTTTGAAGATGCTGGATGTGAACTGGTGATTGTGTCCTCGCCTAAAACACCATTTACAAAGAACTGGTGCAGGACAAATGGTTTTGAGATTTATAATTCGGGTGGGGCCGGATATGTTGAGGATATGATAGAATGTGTTCTGGAACTTGGCGAGGAAAATCCATTAATGACCTGTGTTTCTGATCTCCCCTGTATAAATAGCGCCATAATCTCTGTTATCATTCGTGAGTACCTGACATCAGGGAAAGATGCCTGTTCAACCTGGATTCCATCTCAGCTATTTCAGCGTTATGGCTGCAGTATCTCATATACTGAAGTCATAAATGGTGTTTCTGCATGTCCTGTGGGTGTTAATATTCTCTCTGGTGACAGAATAACTGAGGAACAGGATGAACTGAAACTGATCCTCGATGAGTTAAGATTGATTTTCAATGTAAATACCCCTGAGGAACTCAGCAGAGTAAGAAAATTCCTCTGCACAGGCATGACTGATTGAATTGAAGCAGGATTTTATTATTTTGCATTACTGTTTTTTATAGGGGCAGAGGCCCGAAAGCTCTTTGGACTTTCAGGCGCGGTTTGATGAAAATACGAATAGCATTGTTATGCTAAATTCGTATGATGCCCGGGGGCATCACACAAAAAGCGATAAAAATCTTATATTTCTTCTGGTCAGGCTCTATCTGAGGGCGTATATGGCTGACTCATTGATCGTCCGTATTTCAATTTTTATAGCAGATGGCAACTGGCGCCTTCAAAATAAGTGATATCTCATCGTTCTACGGGAAATGATAATAGTCATCACCACTGACCATATGAACATGGAAGCATCCCGGGAGATTGAGCTTAGGGGTCATATTATTGACTCAGGCACTATGACCCTTGTTTTTGATAAAGTAATGGATATGGGGGGGAGTTTTGAGGTCCTCCAGTTTGATGTCGGCAAGAGGAAGCAGGATCCGAGTTATGTACGTATCTCTGTAAGTGCACCTGATACAGAGCAGCTGGCATCTATGATGAGTGAGCTTCACCGGCTTGGTGCCAGAGTGCCTGAGGTTGAGGATATTGCTCTTGAAGCAGCTGAGGGGGATCGTATTGTTCCAAATGGGTTCTATTCAACTACAAACCATACGACATTTGTAAAATTCGAAGGTAACTGGCTTCCTGTTGAAGGAATTGAAATGGATTGTCTGATTATAATCAATCCTGATGAAAAGAGGGCAGTCTGCACACCGATGTCAAAACTCAGGAGTGGTGACTATGTTGTAATTGGTGAAAAGGGTGTACGTGTAGTGCCTCCTGAGCGCCCGCGAAAAGTCAGTACATTTGAGTTTATGCACGGAACTGTTTCTTCTGAAAGGCCCAGTGAGACCATTATTGGTAAAATTGCGCATGAAATGCTTGAACTAAAAAAGAATGGCGGAAAAATTGCTGTTGTGGGGGGTCCTGCAATTATACATACAGGTGCGGCACCTGCTTTGGCAGAAATAATCCGTAATGGGAATATTGACGTGCTTTTTGCAGGGAACGCTCTCGCAACCCATGATATTGAATATAATCTCTTTGGTACATCTCTTGGCATGTATATTGATACTGCCACGCTTGCCACCGGCGGCCATAAAAATCACATATATGCCATCAGTGAGGTAATACGGGCAGGCTCAATTAAGAATGCGGTTGAGATGGGCATTATTAAAAAAGGAATTATGTATGAATGTGTGAAGAATGACGTCCCGTATATTCTGGCAGGTTCAATTCGGGATGACGGCCCCCTTCCTGATGTAATTACAGATACGATGGTCGCCCAGGATGAAATGCGGAAATACTTAAGGGATCTTGATATGGTCATTATGATTGGCACTCTGCTCCATTCTGTTGCTGTAGGGAACTGCCTGCCGTCTTATGTAAAAACAATCTGCGTGGACATAAATCCGGCGTCTGTTACAAAACTGATGGACAGGGGCACCATGCAGGCAATTGGTGTTGTTAGTGACGCCGGAGCATTTCTGCCGCTCCTTGCAAAACAACTTAATGTTCAGAAAAATAACATTTAATTATTTTTATAAATTGGCTGTAAAAACATTGGTTTTTAGCTTCGTGGTAGTTTATCTGGTAAGTGGCATACAATATGGCCTCTCATTTTCCAGAACAAATTCCCATTCTTCTTTGCATTTACATTCGGTTTCAAAGAGTGCCCTGACTAATTCTGTATCTCCTGTCAGAGAATATGATCTGATCCCTTCAACAATCTCTTTATCGCAGATGCCACAGTTGTGAGGGCCGCGTGTACGACCTCCGCCTACCGGATCGCACATTACATGATATCCGGCATTTTGCAGGACATCAAGAACACTCCACAGGTATGGCGGTCTGAATGCCCCCTGTTTCCAGTAACGTTCCACGTCAGTTTTTGACTGGATTGTGCAGAGGTTCATTGAAATCATATCAGAATACGGGATTGATTCCTTTATGGATCTGTGCATGTCATCCATCGCTTCTTTTTCAGTTAAGAAGGGTGGTTTCATCATCAGGTATGTCTTAACTCCTGCTCCTCCTCTGCGTGCCTCGCTAGCAGCCTCAATAAAGTCACTGAATGTATGACCTTTATCAATACATTTTTCTCTGATCCGGTCATTTGTGGTTTCTAAGCCCATTGCGATATAGAGCGGCGTGTCCCAGACTCCTGTGTCGACATCAGAGAGAAAATCCTCTACCACATCTTTTCGTACATACTCTGTTCTGGATTCAGCTATGATCAGTTTACCTTTGAATGCCTCTGCAACAAGTTTTCTGGCTTCCGGGGGAACTTCTGTTTCATCCAGAAAACTGCCTGATGTAAATATCTTGAGCATACTGTATTCATCGTCATGATAATTTTCCTGTATCCACCTGATTTGTCCTGCGATTTTTTTAATTAGTTCACTTTTTGAGAGTTTGTGGTACCTCTCATGACGGTACCCACACATTCTGCAACGGTTCCAGGAACATCCGCCCGTTTTGATTATTATTGTAAGGCACTGGAGAACTTCCCCTTTATAAAGTTCAGCTCCTTTCCAGGATGCAAGTGGTTTTTCAAAATTTTTAGATATCATTTAATGTTAGTATGATTGATCCTATGATTATGAAAAAGATCGCCTGTATACTGATATTAATTCTGGCACTGGTTGCCACAGGTTCAGCTTATATTATAAAATGTGATTGTCCGGATATGATCGCAATTGGAGAACCACTGGATATCAAAGGTACAAGCACATTAAATGCCGGTCTTAGCTATGATGTGAGTCTTTACAGGAACAAACCCTCTATAATGTTTATTGGGAAGAAGACCATTACAATCCAGGATAATGGTTACTGGTCAGTTTACTTTAGTACAGATAGCCTCAAACCCGGGCAGTATAAACTGGAAGTAGGCGGTAAGGAGAACGTCGGCGATTTTGGATCAGGTTCAGACTGCACTTATGATAAACCAAAAATATTCACTGTTGTTGATCGCTCCGCGGGTCTTGAGATAACATCACCCCTGATCCAGGATTTTAACGGCATTCTGAGTATTTCCGGGCGTGATGAAGAGATTGGAGATAGTGGTATTGAACTAACTGTCAGGGGTTCTTCAGGTGTCATTTATGGTCCTGCTTATATCCGCACGGATTCTGACGGTGAATTTGCACAAAGTGTTTCAATTCCAGAAGGTGGAATTTATACAGTTACCTTTTCGGATTTAAACGGTTTTATTGGCAATGTTGAGTTTAAAGTAAATTCTCCTTTCGTTCCGACAACTATCATCCCGGAAGGCAGGGAAACAACAGAGCCAACCAAAATGTATGCAAGTGCCCAGGCGTCACGGGATAACCCTGCGTTTTTTGCAGTTGATTCCAAACCTGGTACACTGGTTGTGACAACCTCATATGGAATTGACTGGGTTGTGGAATATACAGATGGCAGTACGCAACCTGTGAAAGTGAATGAACAGGGCACTCTCTCGGCAGAGATTTTAAAAATACCTGTCAGTGGTGGTATGATGTACCTGAAAGTCTATCCGGCAATGTATTCAGATTCAGGAATGGTCTCGGTGTATGCAGAAAATGCAGATTCAATAAGTGCCAGTCCCTCTGCTGCCACCTTCTTTGGTGATGCGCCCCCCGGGACCTCAACACAGGAATCCCCCGTGTCAGTCCCTGTAATCTTCCTTGCTTTTGTAATTATGTGTCTGTTTGTAAGGAAAGAATAACACTATTTTTTAACTGATAAAAAATAATTTGTATAAGAGCCGGGATAGTCTAGCCCGGAAAGGCGGTGGCCTTGAAAGCCACTGGTGCCTGGCACCTCAGGAGTTCAAATCTCCTTCCCGGCGTTTTTAATTTTAATTAGACTCCCGTAATCCCGGGAGGCTGGAGGCATACAAACTATGTGTATTGCAGTCCCGGCAGAAGTGCTGGAAATAAAGAATGGCAACATCGGTGTTGTGGATTATGGCGACCTGAAGCAGGAAGTCAGACTAGACCTTGTTGATGTTGAAATTGGTGAATTTGTCCTTGTCCACGTAGGATTTGCCATACAGAAACTGAGTCGTGAAGATGCACTCCAGACCCGTGCACTCTTCAAAGAAGTATATGCGGCAATGGAGGGGTGATGCACGAATATACAGTTGCATATGATATTTATGCAACTGCGAAACGGGCTGCACTTGAAAATTCTGCAACTCATGTCAACAAAATTTATGTTGACGTGGGCGAACTCTCGATGATAAATCCTGAGCAGGTTGTGTTCCTTTTTGAAATATTACGTGATGAAGATTCATTACGTGATGAAGATTCTCTTTTTAAGGACACAGTTTTAGAATGCCATACTGTAAAGGCTCTGGTTAAGTGTGCGTGTGGTTATAGGGGATCTGAAAAGTTTGTGTGCCCTGATTGTGGCAGTCTTCCTGAGGTTATTGAGGGAAGGGAAATTCTTGTTACAAATCTTGAAATAGAAGTTGATGATGTATGAAAATCAACCTGATGCATGGCGCTGGCGGTGCAGTTTTTAGTGAACTGCTCGATTCAACGCTTACAAAGTACGTCCATAATAATGCTGGCGGAATAGGTCTGGAATCACTGGACGATGGGGCAGTGATACCTATAGGAGATCAGAATATTGTTTTTACAACAGACAGCCATATTGTCCAGCCGCTTTTTTTCCCGGGAGGAGATATCGGGAGAATCGCTGTATGCGGGACAATTAATGATCTTGCAATGATGGGTGGTCGTCCGATTGCACTTTCCTGTGGTATGCTGATTGAGGAAGGGTTTGATGCAGAGGTTCTTGAGAGAATTGTATCCTCTATGGATGCCGCACTTGGTGAGTGCGGGGCTTCACTTGTAACAGGGGATACAAAAGTTCTTGAGCGGGGTGCACTTGACGGTATTGCCATCAATACTGCCGGTATTGGTGTGGTGGATAAACCTGTCAGGGACAATGGCCTTTTGGTGGGAGATCTGATAATTGTAAACGGCACCATTGGGGATCATGGGATGGCGATAATGACGTACCGTGAGGGTTTTGATCTTGGTGAACAGATCAGGTCTGATGTCGCACCTCTCTGGTCACTTGTTGACTCTGCGATGAATGCAGGTACGATCCATGCCATGAAAGATCCCACCCGTGGGGGATTTTCAAATGCGATAAATGAAATGGCTGAAAAATCCGGTGTTCAGGTAAGAATTTCAGAAGAAGATCTGCCTATAAGAAAAAGTGTCAGGAGTGCGTCTGAACTCCTGGGTCTCAATCCTCTTGATATGGCCAATGAAGGGAAGGTTGTCATGGGTGTTGCACCAGAGGATGCAGAGGAGATTTTAAAGGCCATACGGTCGAATCCATATGGTAAAGATGCAGTAATTGTCGGCAGGGTGGTTGAAGGTGACTCTGTTATTATGGAAACCAGTATTGGTGGTGAAAGATTTATTGAGGCACCTGTCGGCGATCCGGTACCAAGAGTCTGTTAAACAGTTCAATTTATTATTTTCTGCATTTTCACATAATTTTTATATCTGTTTCCATCTCTGTTTTCGTCTCTGCACAACTTAATGCCAATACATCAACTGAAACAACAACTGAATTGTTTTGTTCGCTGATATTTACTGTGGCAGGATCTTCCATTATGCAGTAAGTTCCATCGGTGAGTCTGGTTCGATCCGCATGTGCGAAAAGAGATTTAAATTTCATATAATACTATATAAAGTTAAAATAAAACATCTTCCCATGTCTTCCTCTGTTGATCTTGTGCTGAAAGATCTCCTCCTTCCAAATGGAAGAGTTGCAGATATATCAGTGGATGGTGGTTTTGTTGTTCATATGGGTGCTTCAAAAAGAGCACACGAAGTGATTAATTGTATGGGAATGTTCTGCCTGCCAGGTGCAATTGATATGCATGTCCACGTTCGCGGGGGAGAACAGTCATATAAGGAAAACTGGCAATCATGTACAGAGAGCGCTGTTGCCGGCGGTGTGACTACGATTGTAGATCAGCCGAATACAGTCCCGCCAATAATAAATCGCGACATTTTTGCAGGGAGAGTAGCTGAGGCAGGGAACAATGTATATTGCAATTATGCGGTTAATGCCGGTGTTACCCCCGATGCAGACCTTGAAGAGATGTGGAGTGCAGGTGCGCTGGCATTCGGGGAAATCTTCGCTGCTCCTTCAAGTTATGGTAGTGCAATTGGTCCGGAAGAACTTGGTTCTGCTCTTGAACGGATCCATAAACTGGGTGCTCTTGCAACAATACATGCAGAAGAGGTTCTTGATGGCAGGGATGACAGCCTGAGGGCACATTGTGCCCTTCGTCCTGGTGATGGGGAAGGCAGGGCAGTGTCTGATGTATGTTCAGTTGCACCTGAAGGTGCAGCCCTTCATTTCTGTCATCTCTCTTCGCGAGTCTCCTTAAGTAGTGCCTCATGCGGCACTTTTGAGGTGATGCCGCATCACCTGTTTCTCTCATATGAGATGTTTGATCCGAAGGATGGTTTTGGAAAGGTAAATCCTCCACTTCGCAGTGAAAAGGAGAGAAAAGAACTCTGGGGATTGTGGGAGAGAATTGATGTGATTGCATCTGATCATGCCCCTCACACTATCCCTGAGAAATCCGGTGATTTTGAATCTGCTCCGGCGGGAATTCCGGGTGTGGAAACAATGGTGCCCCTGCTTCTTGCAAAAGTGCTTGAATCAAAAATAACACTTGATTCGGTAATAGAAAAAACTGTGAGTAAGCCCGCCTCAATTCTTCAGATAATCCCGCCCGGACTGTTATCCGGTGAAAGGGCTGATATTGCAGTATATCCCAGACAGTCACGACCTGTTGATCCTGACGCACTCCATAGCAGGTCTGGATGGACTCCGTATGAAGGTATGGACGCAGTATTTCCTGAAGTTGTAATTGTGAACGGAAATTGTGTCTTTAATGGAGGGGAGACTTTTAAGGGTTATGGCAGGTGGATGCCTGGAAGAGGGTATAAACCCTATGACAACAAATAAAATATGCCGATAAATGCGCTTTTATAGGTCCCCGGGTGATCGATTGACAAAAGTCTGGATATGATCCATGGGACAACCCAATTGTGCGACAGGCATGCCCGGCAATGGGTTTAAAACAGGTGAAGATTACGGCGCCATGCCACTTATGATCCATGTTTGTTAGTGCCGGGCTACATTTTATCTGATAAAAAGGGGTTAAAGTAATTCTTCTGACTTTAATGTCCTCTTAAACCAGTCTGTTTTCAGACATTTCTTATTATTGGATAATTGATAATTTATCCTGCAATGTGATTTTTTCTTCTGGATTTTTGCTGTAATCCTGATGGATGCTTTTAAGTAATCTCAAAATATATTCACATCCTGCCATGTTTACATTTATGAGGATTAGAGGTGTTATGCACGTTTTCATAAGCCATGGATATTATTTAATTCAAAGGAGGTATGTTTATTGTATTCAATTGATACTACAAAGTATTATATTCACATGGAACTTGAAACAGAGGGGGTGGTTGAAAAGTCAGACGTAGTTGGGGCAATATTTGGACAGACTGAGGGTCTTTTAGGTGATGATCTTGATCTGCGTGATTTACAGAGGACAGGGCGTGTTGGTAGGATTGATGTCCAGATCAACAGTAAAAATGGAGAAACGCGCGGTAAAATTCATATATCTTCATCGCTTGATAAAGCTGAGACGGCACTCCTTGCTGCATCTCTTGAGACGATCGACCGTGTGGGGCCCTGTAATTCAAGGGTAAAAGTTGAAGGAATTGAGGATATACGTATTAGTAAAAGAAAGCAGATTGTTGAGAGGGCAAAGGAACTCATCATCGAATCTTTTGATGAAGGTACCATTGATACAAATGAAATTTTTGATGCGGTACGTGAATATTCCCGTATTGAGAAAGTAGTTGAATATGGTGACGATAATCTGCCGGCAGGACCTAATGTAAAAGATTCTGATGCTATAATTATTGTAGAGGGTCGTGCAGATGTTGTTAACCTTCTCAGGTATGGAATAAAAAATGCGATTGCTGTTGAGGGGACAAATGTCCCAAAGACAATTATTGAGATCTCTGAAAGTAAGACCACCACGGTATTTGTAGATGGTGATCGGGGAGGGGATCTGATCCTGAGTGAACTACTTCAGGTGGCAGATGTTGATTATATTGCCGTCTGCGCCCGTGGAAAGAATGTAGAAGAGATGACACGTAAAGAGATCATCAAACCACTGCGTAATAAAGTACCTGTTGAGTTTTATAATGTGCATAAGAGTGAGTGGAGGCATAGTGCTTCTTTAGGTACAATACAAATTCCTGAGGTGATTGCTGTTGGTGAAGACGTTAATCCTCTTTTAAATAGAGAAGCAACTGACGAGAGTAGCCCTATTGAAAATAATCCTCTGGTCAGGCATATGTCTGAGGTTTGCGGTCATCATACAGGGAGGATACTTTCATCGGATTATAATGTCCTGAAGGAATTTAGTATTGATGACATTGAGGAGGTTATGGAAGATCCTGGTAAAGATGCAACAGGGCTGGTGGCAGACAGGAGTGTTAACCAGTGGCTTATTGATCTTATTGTAAGTAAAGGGATTGAATATATTGCCGCACCTGATTTCAAAAACATCATAAAAAAACCAGTATCTTTGCGTCTCCTGAAGATACCTTAAATTGTTTTTGGTGTAAGAATATATCTGATAGTTTCCAATTATATTGTAGGATGTGTTGAGTGTGCATAAAGAGGAATTGATTAAACTTCATCAGGTGATGTCAGAGATAAAGGACAATTTTGAAAGAACAAATACTGAAAATTCATTTTCAGAATATTATTCCCTTAAAATTACTCCATCCCAGCAGCACAAGAGTAAGATGGAACATAAGCATGCAATTTTTGTCCTTGGTCAGGAGATTGCCGAATCAATGAAGGATGTTGAATATTCTGCATCCAACAGGATATCGGCAAGAATGAGTGAACTTGCACATAAAACAGAGAAAGAAATAGAATATCTGCCTGATAAACTCAGATAAAATTCATTTTTTTCATTTTCTCCTGTTAACAGTATTCTGTTTCTGTTTTTACAAGGTATCCGGCAATCAATTTTGGTATTGGTGCTGACATGCAATGCCAGTTGGGTGTTCCGTTCACTTCAAGGACTGTATAACCCCCGTTAACCGGCAGGAGATCCACACCACAATAGTCAATACCTATCGCTTTTGCCGCAGATATTGCAATTTCTGCCATTTTGTCAGGGATTTCAATTGCTTTACCTGTACCACCCTGATGAATGTTGTGAGCAAAAGAGTCTGAACTTCTCTGAATCGCGCCGATTGCTTTTCCGTTTAATACAAATACCCGGAAATCATGAGTATTATTTACATATTCCTGTAGATAATACGGATATTCTCCCATTTCTTCCATGCTTGTTAATGGATATATCCCATTGCCGTCATAGCCATACAGGGGTTTGTAAACAATTTTTTTGTGAATATTAAGGAACTCCTCAGCTTTTTTTAGTGAACCTGTAAAGAGAGTTTCCGGTGTGGGAATGTTGTTATGAATGAGACGGGCGGTTGTCTGCGCTTTACTTGCACAAATGGCAATTGCCGACGGACTGTTGACAACAAGGTTACAGTTTTCAAGTGCAGTTAACATTTCAAAATGTACCATGTCCTGTTTCATGCCGCATACCCAGATCACGTCACCTTCAATATCCAGGGTGAATGGATTGATCTCGTCCAGATTAAGATATGAGTAATTTACATCTGATTTGTCCAGTTCTGCCACTACGGCTCCAGTTGAATTGTCATCAGGCGTATCTGTAGGTTTTTTTAGAATTCTGATCATCTTAATTACCTGTTTATCTGAAACGGGCCTGATGCGTGAAATGTCAGGCCCTGTTTGATTTAAATAAGGTCAGTTGTTTTTATGCTAAACAAGTGTAAATGTCTCATTATTTCAGCAGTTCTAATGTTCTGTAAATTATTGTTGAAGAAGATCTGGTAAAAATATACTGAATTGAACCTGTGTCTGAAATGGAGATGGTGCAGAGAATATCAGATCTTAAAAGTCCTCTGTGTTTTGTTTTGAGGGAGTGTTAGATATCACAAATTGTCAAAAGGCATTCTGGCACAGCCTGTGTAAGAAGAAGGTCCTAAGACTCTGAGAGTGTTTGACCTGTGTTAAATCTCGATTT
Organism: Methanobacteriota archaeon; assembly: GCA_034659935.1. Taxonomy (GTDB): domain Archaea; phylum Halobacteriota; class Methanomicrobia; order Methanomicrobiales; family Methanomicrobiaceae; genus DAOVRB01. The sequence goes on from JAYEIC010000017.1 coordinate 89,118, forward strand.
ATCACAATACCAAACATTCCCGGAAGTTTGATTTTCGACTATAAATTATAATATTATAACAAAGTCTCACTCATCTTCGATATTAACGATAGGATCCTGCTCAACATCTGTTGTTCCGGAAAATTTTTTCCAGATCTGTTCTCTGAACACCGGTCCGCTGTTATAGGTGCAGAATGGAATTAAACTACCCTCGGGTGTGGCGTAGTGGATGCAGCACTGCTGTACACGGCTGACATCGTAGTTGTATCTGTCCATGAAATGCATGGTGCCGATGAAGAGTGCATTCCAGTGAAAGTTCTTAAGCGCATTATAGTCCTGTTGAATAAGTGCTTCTCCTAAGAGCTTCCAGAACTCACTGGTATTTCCTTTCTCGCTTTTCTTCACTGAAGTGCGCATATTCTTTATGCCTTCAATGAGGGTCATATATTTGTTGATAGACCCGCCTCTGTTGAGCTTTTCAGCCATTTTACTAATGGTCGTGAAGAATTCATCTACATCTATCATTTTATTGACAGGGATGAGCCCCTCGTCTGTTACAAATACATATGTTGCTGCGCCACAGTGCTGATGTGTTGTGAACCGAAGTTGTGATTTCCCTGTATATGATTCAACAAGATCTGAAATCGGCAGTACGCATGGGACCGGGTAAAAATATTTTTTCTTTATGACACCATCTGTCTGTGTTTCAATTCTTTCTGCAAGATCCGGAATTGTAACACGTTCTTTTTTGATGTTATCTTCTGAGGCTGCACCTGTAAAGGCAACAGGCTGGAAATTAACTCCTCTGACGACTGTAATATTTTCTGCAGCAAATTTTATAATATCTCCCACTTCATGGTCATTTTTTCCGTTAATGACTGTTGGAACAAGGACAACACCCATCCCGGTTTCTGCACAGTTTGCTATAACTTTTTTGCTGAACTTAATGAACGGGTTTGTTTCTTTTGTAATACCATCAAAGTGGAGATATATTGTGCTGAGACCTGCTTCTTTAAGATCTTTTACAAATTTAATGTCATTTGCGAGTTTAATACCGTTTGTTGCAATCTGAACCTGGCTGAAACCCAGTTCTTTAGCCTTTTTTACAATAGCAACAAGATCGTCGCGCAGAGTAGGTTCTCCACCTGAAAACTGTACTGCCGGTGCAGGTACAGGTTTTTCACTGCGGAGCAGCTCCATCATTTTTACAACTTCATCGAAAGATGGTTCGTAAACATAGCCACAGGCACGTGCATTTGCAAAGCAAAAGTCACAGTTGAGATTGCACCTGTTTGTCAGGTCAATGTTGCCAAGCAATGTGCCGGATTTATGGTTGTTGCAGAGGCCGCATGCATTTGGACATTCATCTGGTCTGGCAGTCTTTTGTGGATTCTCTATACCCCTGCCTGTTACCGCGAATTTGTCGAATCTATGGTACATTTCAGCATCTGACCAGTACAGATTTTCAAATGTGCCATGTTCCGGACAGGTACGTACTATCCAGACCTGATTATTTTTCTCAATGATATCAGCAGGCAGGGTAGTCCCACATTCAGGGCACAGGCTTCTTGTATTTTTGATTATCATAGCTTTCACGTGCACCAGTTTAATTTCCAAGATCAATTTGTTATTAATATGTTTTAGCTTTAATGTATTGTTTATTTGTATGACTGCTATAACTTAACTTTTTTTGATATTACAATAATATAGATATTGGAGATCATTATTATTGATATAAATTATGTCATCGGTTCCCTCTTTGTTGCACTATGGGTAATGGTACCTGCCTATGTACCCAATTCTGCTGCGGCATTGTTTGGTGGAGGTACACCCATCGATCTTGGGAAGTCTTTTAGTGACGGGAGAAGGATTTTTGGGGATGGCAAGACATTCTGTGGTTTTTTTGGAGGAGTTTTTTGTGGGATACTTGCTGGTTTAATTCTGATTCTGGCTGAGAATTGGGCTGGCTGGCATATTCACACATCCCTCTCTGTTGTGCTTCTTGCAACTGGCGCCCTGCTTGGCGACCTTGTAAAGAGTTTTATAAAGCGACGCCTGAATAAAAAACGGGGTGAAAAATGGCTGGTGGCGGACCAGTATGATCTCGTTTTTGGGGCATTTGTAATGCTTTTACTTTTTGATCCCGCGTGGTTATCTGACACAATTAATTATATGGTTTTAATCTGGATTATTATTGTAACTCCGCTTCTTCACAGGGGTGCAAATATTATTGGTTATCTGATAGGGGTGAAAGACGTACCATGGTGAATGAAGTAGCAGATTTATTGATAGAGTATGGGGCAATTGAATTTGGTGATTTTACTCTGGCATCCGGTTCTAAGAGCAGTTATTATATTGACATAAAGTCAGCTTCAACAAATCCGTTCCTGCTTGGATCCATTGGCAGGATTATTGCTGAGAGATATAATTTTGATGTGGTGGCAGGTGTTGCTGTGGGTGCAGTGCCGATTGCTGTGTCAGCATCGCTTTCAGCCGGAAAACCTTATGCCATTATCCGTAAAGAAGAGAAGGATTATGGGAAAGGCGGCACAATTATTGGAAATGTGGAAGGAAAGGATGTTCTTCTTGTGGAGGATGTTTCCACATCTGGTGGAAGTGTATTATACGGGGTAGAATGCCTGCGAAATGCAGGGGCTAATGTGAAACGGGTTGTTACAGTTGTGGACCGGGAACACGGCGCAGTTGAAACCTTAAAAAAGAAAGGGATTGAGTTATGTGCACTGGTTTCGGTCTCAGAAATTATGAATCGATAACCACTTTTTTTACAACATGAGGCATATACATATGAATATGAAAGTTCTTGTTGTGGGTGGTGGCGGCAGAGAACATGCAATCACCACGGCACTTTCCCGCAACACTGATGTGGAAATATATTCTGTGATGGCGAAGAAAAATCCGGGTATTGCGAAAATTGTCCGGAAGTTTCTCCTTGAGAAGGAGACCAGTGTCAAAGAGATCGTCAGGTTTGCAACCAAATGTGAAATTGAGTATGTGGTTATAGGTCCGGAGGCACCACTGGAAGCAGGCCTGGTGGATGAACTGGAAGCTGTCGGGATTGGGTGTGTAGGGCCGACCCGGGCAGGAGCACGTCTTGAAACAGATAAAGCCTTTTGTCGGAATATGATGGAAAAGCACGGCATTGCCGGATGTCCGAAATTCCGTGTATTTCATTCAGCAGAGGATGCCTGTGAATTTGTCAGGGACTTTGACGGTGACCTTGTAATTAAGCCCATAGGTCTGACCGGCGGAAAAGGTGTCCGTATTATGGGAGAGCAGGTCGACAAAGAGGGTGCTTTTGAATATATCAGGGAGATTGATGGAGATGTCGTACTTGAAGAGCGTCTGATAGGAGAGGAGTTTACACTTCAGGCTTTTGTGGACGGTACCCATGTTGTGCCAATGCCACTTGTCCAGGACCATAAGCGTGCTTATGAGGGCGATATCGGCCCAAATACAGGTGGAATGGGCTCGTACTCAATGCCTGACCATACGTTCCCTTTTGTATCAGAGGCAGATTACGAGAAGGCGTTTAGTATCATGAAAGATGCTGTTGCTTCAATGGCTCAGGAGGGCATCCCTTACAGGGGTCTGTTGTATGGGCAGTTCATGAATACCACAGACGGCCCGAAAGTGATTGAATTTAATGCCCGTTTCGGGGATCCGGAAGCGATGAATGTACTTTCCCTGCTGGTATCTGATTTATCTGAGATAATCCGCAATATAATAAAAGGTACGCTCTCAGAATCCGATGTGAAATTTGCTGATAAAGCAACTGTCTGTAAGTATCTTGTTCCTGAGAGTTATCCGGAACATCCAAAATCAGGTGAGATAGTTGAAGTGGGAGATATTGGGGATGCAATTCTCTATTACTCAGGTGTACTTGAGAAAGAAGGATCACTTTTCACGCAGTCTTCAAGGACACTTGCATTTGTTGGAATCGGTGACACACTCAATGAGGCAGAAAAGATAGCAGAGTCAGCTGCAGCACATGTAAGAGGTCCTGTAAGGTACAGAAAAGATATTGGAACCTCTGAAGTCCTTAACCGCCGAATAGCACATATGAAGGAGATTCTATGAAAAGAGATATTCTTTCAATACTTGATCTCTCAAAAGAAGAACTGGACTTTGTTCTTAGTTCTGCCTCTGAATTAAAGAGACTTCGAAAGAATGGCAAATTCCCTGATTTACTTAATAAGAAAACCCTTGGGATGATCTTTGAGAAGGCATCAACAAGAACACGGATCTCATTTGAAGTGGGGATGTTTGAACTTGGTGGGCATGCACTTTTCTTAAACCCACAGGATATGCAGCTTGGCAGGGGTGAAGAAATACGTGATACTGCTCGTGTTTTATCCCGTTTTCTCTCAGCTGTAATGATTCGGGCATATAAACACAGCACTATTGTTGAAATGGCAAAGTATACTACAATACCGGTGATAAACGGACTCTCGGATCTTGAACACCCGTGCCAGATCATAGCTGACCTCCAGACCATGAAAGAACATTTTGGAAGTGTCAAAAACCTTAATGTGGCCTGGGTCGGCGATGGGAACAATGTCTGCAATTCTTTAATACTTTCATCTGCACTTACCGGCTATAATGTGAATGTTGCAGCTCCAAAGGGATATCTCCCGCCTGAAGGGATTATTGAAATGGCTGAGAGTGCAGGTGCAAAATTTACGTTCTGCAATAGTCCGGAAGAAGCTGTCAGTGATGCTGACGTGGTATACACTGATACCTGGGTATCAATGGGCAGTGAAGGAGAGGAGAAAGATCGCCTCTGTGATTTTAAGGGTTATACAGTCAGTGACGAACTCTTAAAAGATGCTTCTTCACGGGCCCTTGTGATGCATTGCCTCCCGGCGCATCGTGGTGATGAGATAACTGATAGTGTAATGGAAGGATCGCAGAGTGTTATCTGGGACCAGGCTGAAAATCGCCTGCATGCCCAGAAAGCTCTTCTTGTTATGTTTATTGGAGACGTGTGTGATGCCTCAGGCGCCTGAAGCGAAGTTATCAGGCATGTTTTCTCCTGCTAAATTCCCATGAGGCGTTAGCCTCACACGTTTTCCTGACAAATCACGAGGTGATTTTCATATTAAATGCAGATGATGCCCGGGGCCATCATACAAAAACCAATAAAAATCAATTTTGTTTTTTATATCAAATAAAAAAGCACTCTGATTGCGACTGTTTCAGTCGTCAGATATAAATTCATCCAGTTTTTGCATTACATATTCCTGTACTTTTTCAACCGTTTCCCGATCACCCCTGAATGCAAGCAGTTCCCTGCTGTCACCATCCATGTTTGCAAAATACATTCTCTGTGTACGTGATACAACCTCAACATCAAATTTTTCCACAACTTCCATAATAATTGAGCGTGGAACACCTGGTGGAATGAGCATATCAAATTGTTCTGTGGTTTTCTCTGTCATTATATCTACCTGTTTTATTTGCCAATCTTTGAACGTCTGCCCATAATGCAGGGGCCTCCCCTGACACCACCTATAGGGTTCTTTGTTTTCCCTAAGGAGTTCATGCACCTGCCCATAAGAGCAGCACCTCTGGCGAGACCATCGTCAACGAATACCAGATGTTCGCCAGGTTTGTCGTAGATTTTCCGTTCTATTATACCATCCAATATGTATTCAGGTTTTCTTCCTGATATTGCCGCACGACCGGTGAAACCTATTGACGAATTGGGAGGTACAAGACCCTCTTTGCAGGCAACGTCAACTAAACGAAGTGCCATTCCGGCACAGACATGGTCTATGACATCAGTGAGAACGCCCATGCCATGTTTCTCATATATTTCAGCGCCTATTTCTTTAAGTTTGTCTGCATCACTGTAATTAGTCCCGCAGTCGCAGCCTATCAGTGCAATGCCTGATTCTATCGCAACATCTGCGCAGACAGGAACTTTACCGAAAGTAGTCCTGTCCGGAGGAACAATCCGGATATCAATATGTTTGTGGCATTGTTCTTCATAATCCTTTATGATGGACGTTTTTTTTCTGGACAGGCCTCCTATGATACTCTCTTCACCCAATAGGTCAAGTGCTGTACCTTTTTTCTTTTCTACCTGTCCTGTGCCACGTACTATTGCATCTGGTATTGCACCTGCAAGACCACAGAAATTACCGATAGTTTTTGAGAATGGACTTTCAGCTTTAGGATCAACATCGCCTGTAATTCTCCCGTCCAGAGTTGTACCAAAGTCTATTGATATACACGGGTTTCTGAAGTCAACCTGTGTCCATTTGGCACCTTCCTTAATTCCTGCCATGGCGAGTTCGCCCTCCATCTCATTGGCAACCATTTCAACTCCAGTTGAACCCATGGGTGGTGACACACCTGCAACCGTACCGCAGAATGTTACTTTGTCGGCATAACTGAATTCCTGCAGTTTTTTTGGCAGATTCTCTTTGGACATCGGGGGAGTCATTTTTCTGGGTGGAACTCCTGCATCAAGGCATCCATTTGCGAGCGCGATTACGAAATCACCAATTTGTTCCGGTGACTCCATGGCTGCAACCACTCCTGTACTCCTTACTACAAAGTCTAAGTCGTCTTTGATACTCAGGTTGGCGTCTTTATGGCACTTAATAAGAGTATCACGTACAAGTTCTGTAACGGATTCTTTTGTAATTGGTGTTCCTACAAGTGTTGTCCCGAATATCTCCTCACCTGGTTTTGGGAGGCGTACATCCCTGCTCATACTAACTGTCTTGTTGATGATGTACGAACGTCCGGTCTCTAAATTTGTGCCTGTGAGGATACATTTTGTTGTTGTATTTCCCATTTCCACCGATGCGACGATAAAATACGGTTTTACCAGATACTCCGGCACCCGCATCCCCGCTCCCTGACCAAGAGAAGGGGGAGGGGGGCTTTCAACTATGTTTGGTCTTGGTTTCATGAAGCGGTCGAAAAAGGCACACATAACAATAGTCGATTTTTTTGTTTTTAGCTTTATATCTTTCTATTTAGGCAAATCCTGTGAAATTTTCTGAAGATGTGTGCCGGGAACAGGATAATTATTTGATATTATAGTATCATATTGAGATCAGCAAAAATCATGGATGTGATATTATGGTTTGTTTAAATGAAGAGATGATAGCGATTTTTGAAAAGAATAAGAAAGAGTTCAGAGTATTTCCCATGGCTACATCTTCAAAAGACGGGATCCCAAATGTTGCTCCAATGGCTTCGGTGTGGCTTGAAGATAATGAGACAATATGGGTATGCGACAATTATATGGCAAAAACGCTTCATAACCTGAATGAAAATCCGGTTATGAGTATGTATTTCTGGAACCCTGATACAAGAAGGTGTTTTCAGATTAAAGGCGATGCTGAGATTAAAACAAACGGAACTGATTATGATGTCATGTACCGCAGAGTCAAAGAAATAAAACCCGGTCATCCGGCAAAGTCACTGATTGTTATGAAAATAACAGAAGTGTTTGAATGCACTCCCGGGAAAGTGGCAGGGAAAAAAATTAGCTGAAAAAATTGCTATGTAAATCACTTCGTGATTTGTCATCAAAACGTGTGAGGCTGATGCCTCATACAAGTTTAGCATGGAAACGACTTCAGACTTCGTCTTTTTTCATCAGACCGTATCTGAAGCGAAGCTATTACATCTGTTTTTTTGTTAATTCATCTGCAAGTCTTGCCTGGAACCCATAGTATGCTGAAAAGCCCACTGCATCATTCTGGTCAATAATTGTGCTTTCAAATGATACCAGTTCATCTGAGTATAGTGCATTTGGTGATGCACGCCCTGCGATAGTTACACTGCCCTTGTATAGCACAACATCAACTGTACCTGACATGCGTTCCTGTGTTTTATTGATAAATTCAGTCAGAGCTGCAAAAAGGGGCTCGTGAATCAGGCCCATGTAACCCAGTTCTGACCACTTTTCGTCTACCTGCTGTTTGAATGAGAGTTCCTGTCTGCTTAACACAAGGCGCTCAAGATCCCTGTGTGCGGCAAGAAGGACTGTTGCTGCAGGATGTTCATAGATTTCACGTGCCTTAAACCCTAATATACGGTCTTCAATCATGTCGTTTCTTCCGACACCATTTTGCCCTGCAATCTCGTTTAGTTTCTTTATAAGGTCAAAACCTGCCATTTTGACTCCGTCAAGTGCTATCGGGACACCATTTTTGAAAGTAATCTGAATTTCTTCAGGTTTATCAGGAGCTTCCTGCGGAGAAACAGTCAATCCATAAATGTCATTTTTGGGGTGATGTGCCGGATCTTCAAGGACTCCGCCTTCAATACTTCTGCTCCAGCAGTTTTCATCAATGCTGTAGGGTTTTTCCTTTACAGCCTCCACAGGAATGTCATGTTTCCCGGCATAGTCCATCTCCCACTCACGGGTGAGGTTCATTTCCCTCATTGGTGCTATGACTTTGTAACCTTCTTTTCTGAATATAAAATCAAATCTGAGCTGGTCATTGCCTTTACCTGTACAGCCATGGGCGACAGCTGTAGCACCTTCCTTCTTTGCAATTCTGACTATTTCTTCAGCAATCAGCGGACGTGCCAGAGCTGTCCCCATCGGGTAACCTTCGTATGACCCGTTGGCTTTTATTGAAGGTAATATCTGTTCATCGACAAAGCGTTCCCTGATATCGATTGTGTAGTGTTTGTCCCCTATGAGTTCTCCTTTTTTAGTTGCTTCTCTGATGTCAGCTTCGGGCTGGCCTACATCAACAGCAACTGTTATAACTTCATCGTACCCGTAGTGTTCTTTTAGCAGAGGTACACAGATGGAGGTGTCAAGACCTCCTGAAAATGCGAGGACAACTTTTTCTTTTCCCATATTATTTGATCTCCGGTAATTTGTTGAGTAGATATGAACAATTAATTAATTAATTAAATAATTAATTTAATGTGTATAGTGTTTGGATTGTCACGCAATAAAATAATGTATCAGGTTTGTTCTGTTTTGTGTTCTGATATGGGGTGGCATGGGGTGACCTGTGAATCAGAGGAATCATTATTATTATTGTTATTATTATTAATAATGATATTATGTTACTGACATTATGGCGATTATGTATGAGAGAGGTTTTTTGGAATCCTTTTGTCATTATAAGCAAAAAATCAACTATTATCTGAGAATTGAGAAGTGATAATAAATAATAAATAACAAATAGCAAATAATAAATAATAGATAATAGATGATGGATAATAGATTATGGATAATCGATTATATTGTCATCCCCTCACAACAAGTGTTGATATCGGACTGTGAGTTACAACATAAGTACTTATACTGCCAAGGAGGAGACGTTCTCCAAGACTTTTTCCTTTTGAGCCGACTACGATTAAGTCTGCGTTTAATTCTCGTGCTGCATTGATGATTTCGGTACTTGGGTCACCCACGCGTGTATGCATTTTTATCTCAAAATTATATTCCCTGCTGATTTCTTCTATTTTGGTGACAATTTCTTGTTCTTCTTTTTTAAGGAGGCTCTGCCTTACCTCATGAGAGGAATCCATGCCTTTGTTACCAAGTTCTGAGATAATGGATAAATGTCTGTCCGGACTGACCACATATAATGCATGGACTTTAGCATCATGCATCTCAAGATTCCTGATTGTTTTTGCACAGGCATGTTCTGATCTGGTTGAGCCATCCATAGCAACAAGAATTGTTTTAAACAATAGTGACACCTCAGGTTTTTTCGGCACTGTCGGAAAAATCAGTGATTTATCAAAATATGAGTTGACGTGGATTTAGGTTTAACCCAGATTATAATGAGTCTAACACCATTTTTGTCGCAGTACACACAATAGTTGGAACATGAGGGATGCTACCCCTCCCTTGCTAATTATGCGTTTTGATTTTCAGAAATTTGGAAAAAACCAATTTTTTAAGCACCATTAACTCCTGATTAAAAATAAAAATCACTGAGAAATCAGATAGTGCCGTTTTTTCTCATATGGATAAACTAAATTAAATAGTTTTCCTATACTGGAATATCAGGTAATTCTTCCCTGATGAAATACAAATTTATTTATCTTCAGGTTCTGATGATAATCTAATAGAGTGAAATAGCCATGCTTGAATATGTAGACAAAATTGAACGCGGAATCTATTTTGTGCTAATGGGAATGCTGATTCTGGTTGTCATTATTTCAGTAACTGAACTGGGCTGGATGCTGATATCAAGCCTGGTGAATGAGCCGGTTTATCTACTTGAGACCCACGGTTTGCTGAATTTCTTCGAATTCTTCCTGCTGATATTAATTGGCATTGAACTTCTGGAAACACTTAAGACCTACATCAGAGAGAATACAATACACGTGGAAATTGTGGTTATCCTTGCAATTATTGCCGTTTCCCGTAAGGTTATTGTTATGGACCTGAATCATATTACAGATGTACAGCTTATCGGACTTGGTGTTATATTGTTTGCACTATCAGCCGGATATTATCTGATAAAAAAGGCAGACAAATTAGAGTCTGATGCAGTCTGATGCAGTCTGATGCAGTATGATGTAGTATGATAGTGCACCCGTGCACTCCAATTATTTCATTATCTCTTTTAAATATTGATTGATTGATTTTTAATTACACCACAGATCACTCATGATATTTTTCATGATATTTTTCAGGATATAAAGGTCAGTACCAGACAGATACATACCGGTATTGAGATATTGTCGTCAATGGGTGATATGAGTTCAGTGATTCCACCAACTATTGATACTAATAGTGCTGTCTGGATCGG
>JAYEIC010000018.1:0-20963 GCA_034659935.1 Methanobacteriota archaeon
CTGTTAAATATTTTCTCTGCCAGTTTTTTCAGATTGCTCTCGTAATTTTCATCACGCAGGGGTTTTTCATATACCAGAGGGCGGATAACAATCCTTTTTATTCCGCAGGTAAATTCGCACCTGATGTCAGTGTCGTCAATAATTTCAATGTTTGCCTTACCTAATGTGCATCCGCTTCCCAGTTGCACACCGTCTGCCAGACACATTTCGGGGGTGTTTTTCGGATAATACACAGTTGCTTTCAGTTTAAACGGGTTGCCTCCGAGGTTTTTTAATGCATATCTCCCGATGCGGTACCCCAGAATGAGGATGGGGCCGATATGTCCGTGAAAGGCTGCAAGTTCGTTGACTGAATACTCCTTTGGAACCTGTGAATACGTGCAGGCTGAATGTACCATCCCATAACTCCGTTAAACTTAATAATTCCCTGTCAGTCAGATAAATTCATCTCTTCTTTCTTTGTGTAATGCACTTCAGCAAAATTATCGGGGTGGTACCTGAGTTTTGCCTTTCTGAGTCCGTCAATACCTAAGTCAGACTCGCGATTGATATAGAGATACTTGTCCATGAGCATGAGTGCGGTTTCCTGATTTACAACCTTGTAATTCCCCTCACAACCAGGCAACCCTTTCTCAAAATGTATCACCACTGTATCAGTGATACCCCCTTATTCCACCCCTGCCCTTCCACAGGTGGAAAAATTGCATGGATTTATATGCCTTTATTCAGAACAGTTTTAACATATGCTGAGCAGATTCAAAATGGGTCTCAAACTTATGGGCGAAACCTTTGGTATTCTTAAAAAAGATAAAGAGCTCGTGCTTTTTCCAATTGTTTCAGGAATCATAACGCTGATTATCGTTGCAACTTTCTTTGTCCCGCTTGCTTTTATGGGATTTTTCACTTCAGCAATCAGTACAACAGCCGATCAGATACTCATGTTTGCTGTGTTGTTTATATTTTACCTTGTCACTTACTTTGTAGTGATATTTTTCAATGTAGGGCTGATTTCGTGTGCAAAGATTAGAATAGACGGGGGAGATCCGACATTTGGAGATGGTATCACTGCCGCGAAGTCCCACTTTGGGAGCATCTTAACATGGGCTGCAATATCAGCAACTGTTGGTGTGATATTACAGATTATCCGTGGAGATAACGACAATTTCCTGATGTCAATTCTCTCTTCACTGATCGGTGCTGCATGGAGTCTTGTGACATTTTTCGTAATCCCTGTGATGATCTTTGAGAATCTGGGTGCGATTGACGCGATAAAGGAATCTTGGGCACTTTTTAAGAGGACCTGGGGTGAGACCGTGATCGGAGGATTTTCACTTGGAATTATCTTTATTCCGGCCATTCTTCTGATAGTTCTGTCATTCGGTCTGTTATCCTTCGGTTCGTCCGAACTCTTCATGGTTGCGATATCAGTCTCAGTCTTCCTGTTAATTGCAACAGCGATTCTTCACTCTGCACTTCAGGGGATATTTGTGACAGTGATGTACACCTACGCAAAGACAGGTGTGGTTGCAGAGGGTATCTCAAGAGAGATGATCGAGAATGCATTTGTCCCAAAGAGGGGTCTTCTCTCCGGAAGGGGTGGCGGAAATATCTGATTTCTCTTAATTTTTAACCTGACTCTCTCTAAACGGCCCTTCTTTTCTTCTTTTACTATTCCAGAGAGATTCTAAAAACATCTGAAAAAATCGCAAAGAGTTTTTACGTCAAAAACATAATCTGAGTAATTGAATGTCAGGGAGATATAAATGAAAAGAGGAGATACAGCACTGATAATGCTTGGCTGTCCAAAGTACCCGGTACAGGGCAGCATAGCCACTTATCTCACATATAAGTTAAAGAAAAATGGAATTGATGCAGTAGTTGCAGGGACACCGGCAGCTGTTAACTTATTTAAAGTAGCAGACCCTGAAAAGCACTATTGTAACAACTTTTAAAATATTGAACGCTGTATAGGAGATATTGCTGAAGGTAAGACAACATTCCCTGTCTGTTTTGCTCTGGTTCATAACGATGCCGGAGTTTCATATGCTACAACTCCATCTGTTCTTCTGAACACAGAAATGTATATTATTATATTCGGCGAGGAAGCCAAAGATCGGGCTTTAGAAATAACCTTCCCTGCCACAAAAATTGTGGTGCCTGCATCGCACAACCCGATGCCGGTAAAAAAGAAAATTGATGAGGTGATCTCATGGGCTGTTTAGAAAAACTGCCATATGAAGTTCTCCTTAGATATGCATCTTTTGGCGAGTGCCGGGACTATGTTAAGAAGAATTATTCTGAAATATATGAAATAAAACCGGGATACAAGATCTTTGATTCATATATTATCGGCGTGCCCCCGATTCTTATTGGCGTTGACGGGGATCGGATAACCTTCCCGTTCACAAAACCCTGCCACGGGACATTCCTTGTTGTAATCCCGGGTGCCGAAGAGGAGATAAAGCGCTTAAAAAACGGGAAAATGCGCTACAAAAAGTGAAATAAATGTTCTGATGGTAAAGTGGCAACTGCCACTTTCATGCCAAAGTCTGTTTTTTGACTATACTTATATATTGCCGACAATCACTCAAGTTCGGCACTTTCAGCCTCAGTCCGGTCGATCGCATCGGCAAGATCCCTATGATTAAGACCGTGAGTCATCTGCTCGGTTAAGTCCTTGTCTTCTATAATTATAAGAATACGTTCAAGGTATGGATCAAAGGTTGTATCCTCTTTTGATTCCAGAACATGCTTGTGTTCCCTGAGTGATGTCGGACTTATGTCAAGTTCCTCTGCTACCTGTTTCATTGTAAGGCCGGAGTTGCACAGTTCTTTCATCTTTTCCTGCTCAAATGGAAATGTAAAATCATGTTCCCTGAATAGTTTCAGACGTATTCGTGCTCTTGAAACTGTTTTGCTCAGTTTTTTATCTCCAAGTGCTGTTGCGATCTCTGAATCGTTCTTTCCGTCATGATATAAAAGAATCAGTGTCGCAAGGTTAACCGGGGAAAGGCTTGTTTTGAAGTACTCACGCTCGGTAATTTCTCTGATAACAAGGGCTATCTCACGTTCTACTGCACCTCTGTCACGTAAAGTACCATGTACAGAGGTCATCGGTTCTGTGAGAATGGTCTTATTTGTAATCTTTGAAAAAAGGTTAAAAAGATCTTCTTTTCTTTTCGCGTTATTTATTTTGCTTTTCTTCCTGGAATATGCCATATTGTGTACACCTTATATTGAATGTTCCTGAATGGATGCCGTTGTTTATATCCTTTCCTATGTGGCATCCAACAGGCAATCCCTTCACACACACACTATATAGGTTAGACAATCGCTGTAGTATCACCAACTATCATTATTGTCCGGTTATCAGTCATTTTCATCCTTTTCCTTCTTAATTATTATTGAAAAGGATGTTTCTAAGAATAACGCCAGGTTTCAGGTAGAAGAGTTATCTCAAACCTGACACCTTCACCATAAACCCCGGTCTCTCTGATATCCATCCCTGTAATTGCAAGAATTTCCCTTATAAGAAACAGTCCATATCCTGAGTTTGCTCCAAATCCGCGTTCAAATATAGTTTCTTTTTTTTCTTCAGGCACTCCTCTGCCATTGTCAGCTGCTACAATTATTATATTTTCTCCTTCTTTATAGAAGGAAAAACTAAACTCCGTAGCTCCTCCACTGTGCCGGACAGAGTTGTCAATCAGGTTGAAAAAGACTTTTTCCAGCATAGAGTCAGCAAATACTTCAACCGAATTTATGGAGACATTAAATTTCATCTCAGCAGATGGCATGGACTTAACTGCACGCATGACCACAATTTCTAAGTTCTGCCAGACAGGTTTATTCACACCAATTTTGTGATAATCCTTCGCGAACCGGATCTGTTGCTGAATATTCTGCGACATCCTCTCAACCCTGTTGAAATATTCTGAAGCAACAGGATCAGATGCAGCATTCTCCCTCAGGAGTTCACAATATCCGGTAATGCCTGTAATCTGGTTCAGGATATCGTGCCCGGTAATACTCAAAAGAATGTTTTGTTTTCTGTTTGCCTCACGCAGAGAATTTTCGGATTTTTCCAGTGCATTTTGTGAACGACGCATCTCAGTTACATCCTGAATAGTGCCAATTATCCTTGCGGGTTCACCATCAATCCATTCGACAACCTCACCACGGGTGTGTACAAATATTTCATCCCCTGTTTTGGACACCACCCTGTACCCGATATTATAACCAGCTTTGCTACTGGCCAGATATTGATTCAGATCTCTGACCACTCTCTCCCGGTCATCAGTATGGATCATAGAAACCCATGAGTCAAATCTCCCGGGGATTTCGTCAGGTTCGTAACCGAGCATTCTGTTGTAGGCCGGGCTGAAATACGCAACTCCTGTCCTGATGTTCCAGTCCCACAGGCCGTCATTTGTTGCAGTGATGGCCTTTGAAAGCCGATCTTCACTCTGGCTTAATTGTTTCTTTGTCTGCCTGAGTTTCCCGTTTGAGTACACAAGTACAATCATCCCTATCAGAAGTCCTGAACCGGAAGCAATTATAAAATTGGCAATCCATAACGGCATTTCAAGTGATGAAACAGGCCTGTTAATTACAGTACTATCCTCAGGCAGAAGTTCTTCATCAATTGATAACTGCTGATTATATGTAAGTAAAAGGAGGACTGAGGATTTGTCGTCTCTGGCACAGGATACGGGTGCGACAAGTGAAAAAAGCAGAAAAAAGCATATAATAAGTAGAGTTATCCGCCTGAATTTTAAATATTGTCCTGATTTTTTCTGCATTTATCCTCCGCTATGCCAGGATACCAACGGCGAAACAGCAATTTCAGACTTTGTGATCCTGTGACCCTGTGACCCTGCGACCCTGCCAGAGCTCCCGGTTTTTTGTAATTTTAATCTCTGGAATTCCAGTGATTTTTGCAACAGGAAATAGGTAGGCTACAGTGTCTGCTGGTCCAAAACCTGTGTTCTATGGTTATCTCTCTATCTGATGGTAGAGTGGGGAACTCCCCTCTTATAACTCTGATATATGTGATTGGCGGTTATTATTGTCCATTTTTTGAAATAAAGCGTTTGGCATTATGTCTGTTTCTGTATGTGTGTTTGGCGTGTGCTAAATCTCTGAATTCAGATGTTATGGAGAAAAACGGGTGTTATTTGAGGTACAGGTCTCTGACGAACTCTTCCTGGCAGTTTCTCCTATCATAATATACTTAATATTTCATAATGTGATTGAAGTATATGTATATTTCTATTTTCATCTACCGACAATACGTTATTTATATCATTTGGAAAGATTTACAAGGAATCGGGCAGAAAAATCCACAACCTCAGTCATGAGAACAGTTCCACAGACTTTCTATAAAAAAAACTCTGCTGCAGAATACTAATTTTTACCTGTAAAAATCCAATTAATACTATTCAGATGTCCATTCTTACCATACTTCTCATTGCCATCGGTCTTGCGATGGATGCTTTTGCAGTTTCAGTTTCTGCAGGGATTGCAACGAAAGAGAAGAGACTGGTAACCGCCCTTAAGGTATCAGTATTTTTCGGGGCATTTCAGGCATTTATGCCACTTTTTGGCTGGGTGGCTGGTTTTAGTGTTTTTGCTTACATCGCAGTAGCAGGTCACTGGATTGCATTCTTTCTGCTTGCGGCAATCGGTATAAAAATGATTGCTGAAGGGTTAAAAGAGGATAATCAGGAGAGAGTGGACATCACAGGATATAAGATATTGACCCTGCTTGCCATTGTTACAAGTATTGATGCCCTCGCAGTGGGCTTTTCCTTTGCATTCTTAAAACTTCCAGTTGTAATCCCGGCAATGATTATTGGTATTGTGACATTTGGCATCTCCTTTGTTGGTTTTTACGTTGGCGGGAGATGTGGCCATCTCATAGGTTCGAAGGCTGAAGTGGCAGGTGGTCTGATCCTGATTGCGACTGGAGTGAAGATCCTGATAACTGACCTGGGATTCCTGTGAACAAAGATGCATGGTGCATAACGGTCAGGCGATTTTTGCTGAAACGTAAGTTCTGTTTTTAAAATGTTTCAGCACCAGAGATCTCTGACTACTCCTTACATATCCGCCATTCACCTGCAGGTATATGTAGCAGAAACTTTGCACCCTCGCCCTTAGCACCAGCCACCTCAATTGAAATCCCTGTTATTTCAAGGATTTCCTTTGTCAGAAAGAGGTCCAGACGTGTATTGCTTCCAAATCCCTTTTCAAACACATATTTTTTGATATTCGCAGGAATTCCTGCACCATTGTCCTGCACAACAACAACGCCCTCACCGTCTCTTTCATAGAATATTACAGACATTTTTGTTACATGTTGTCCGTGTCTGGCAGCATTATCGATGAGATTAAAAAATACCCGTTCAAGCATCGGATCGGCAAAAACCTCAAGGTGTCCTGTATCAATCGCCAGTTCAATATCTGTAAAAGAACCATCTGCCTTCACCTTTTCAAACAGCGGTTTTACTCTCTGCTATGCCGGACAGGTCTTCCATTTCTGAATTAATTTTCAGCACATTCAGGTTGGAATCCAGTATAACCATTGCGGCACCTGTATTCTCAAAAATTGTCCTGTACTCACACTCGCTGCGTTCCAGCGTCCCTGAAAGATATGCCACAACCGCTGCAATGGCCATGAATACGACAACGCGAAGAACTGCAGAGGTAAGGGTGTCCTCTGGAGTGCCTGTGAAAAGAAAGACAAGAGTAATATATGTGAGACCGAGTAATGCTGAGAGGATCAGACCTTTATTTTTGTACCAGTATGCGACAAGGACAATTGGAATATAGTAAATATGCGGGAATACTGTTGTTATCCCGTGCGACAGGCAAAGTATTGTAATAAGTATAACTGCTATTGTTGATGCCCAGAGAATATAGGGCTGCCACCTGGAGCCCCTCTCCTGTACAGGTGATATATTGTGCCACATATCATTCGTGGAATAATGATTTTACTATGATATATTATTTTCTGTATATGCCTGGTTGAAGGGCGGACGGCCACTCTCATATTATATCTGGAGATATATATTTTTCAAAACAGTTCGGAAATCTTCTCAGAATAAATTTATTTCATCTGTAAAGGCAGGTCTGAGAGTAAGGGGGGGATTTTGTTATCCCCTGTTATCCTGTTTATGCGGAAAGAGATATGCAAATTTATCTCGCCGGGATTTTGCATAATTCTTTGTCGAGGACACCTGAGATGCAGTTTATCTCTGCAGCCAGCAGACGGATCAGGTCATCTACTGTGATGATCCCCTGTAGTCTCCCATCGCTGTCAACGACCGGCAATCTCCTGATTCCCTTCCCTTTGATCTGCTCCATTGTTTCGTACAACCCTGTATCCCCTTTCACAATAACAGGATCTCTGGTCATGATTTCCCTGATACTGGTCTCTTCAGGTATTTTGCGCGTGGTAATCACTCTTACGACCAAATCACGATCTGTAACAATACCAATGGGTCTTTCATTTTCCTTGACGATGACACTGCCTACATTCCATTCTTCCATGATGTTTGCAGCATCATAAGCCGTATCTTCAGGTGATACGGTCATAACATTTGTCTGGCAACAACTAAAGACTGACATATTTTTGACCTCCCGGACATGAGACTGATAGCAATCATCATATTTTAATGTAACTCATGATGCGGCAAAGCCCGGGAGCATCGTGAAAAAGAGGCTGTCTGATCTGGTACACGAGTGCCCGTACTGTGAATTCGCTGGTGACAGAGATTACAATGCTGCGATGAGGGGATAAAACAGCCCTTCAGGGCGGGGTAGTTCACTAACTTTGGTTCCCTGTACATTTCAGGTAACAGGATGTTCCGGCAACTTTTATATGATCGGGAGTGCAATTAAATATACGTTCGTCAGCTGGAATTTCCATAATTCACTGTCTGAATGGCAAATACTGGTTTATTAACATACACCGGGCCCGTAGCTTAGTGGTGGAGCGTCCGGCTCATAACCGGACGGTCATGCGTTCGAATCGCATCGGGCCCATTTTCTTTATTCTTTTCATTCTTATTTTCTCAGTTTTTGAAGGTGTTTTTGTTACACAAACAGTGCCTGACACAACGTGAGTCATGCATCTTTTCATCAAAAGGGGAAATATAAATATCTATCATACACAAGAACTATCATCTGGTATTTACATGAAATACGAAATATTCGGAGACAACCTCCAGATGATAAAACTGACCCTTTCACCTGGTGAAGTCATCAATGCTGAAGCGGGCGCCATGGTAAACATGACCGGGAATATGAAGATGGACACTCACATGAAAGGCGGCCTGTTAGGCGGTCTTAAGCGCATGATGACGAGTGAAAGTCTTTTTCTTACGAAGTTCACACCAGAGGGTGGTGAAGGTTTTGTTTCGTTTGCAGGAAATGTGCCTGGCAGGATCTTTGAACGAAAACTCAATGGTGATGAGTTTATTGCACAGAAAGATGCCTATCTCTGTTCTGAAGAAAACATTACACTTGACGTAGCATTTACAAAAAAGATCCGTTCAGGTCTTTTCGGAGGTGAAGGGTTTATCCTACAGCGCCTTTCGGGCAACGGGATGGTATTCCTTCACTGCTGTGGTGACATTCTTGAGATGGATCTTGCTCCGGGCGAGACAGTCAAAGTCGAAACAGGTCTTGTTGTCGGCTTTGAGCCCACAGTTGAGTACAGTATTGCAGTTGCAGGCGGTGTTAAGACAGTTTTATTCGGTGGTGAAGGTCTTTTCCTCACGACCCTGACAGGACCGGGTAAAGTCATTTTACAGTCAATGGATATTGCAAAACTTGCATCGTCGCTGATGCCGTTTCTGCCTAATAATACATCAGGCGGGGATTCCGGATTCCAGTTTAAAATCTGAAAGTAAATCAGTGACTCCCTGATTATCCCTCTCATAGCCTGATATTTAACCCATATCAGGTTATTATCTTTTTTTAGTAAGGGTGCGGAATCTAAATTAGAGTGCCAGACCTTTGCCACCAGAATCCTGAAAATGCTGATAAACTCTGCAGTGGACAGGCGTATAAATCACTATATATATGCATGACTGCCAAGACCTAATCTATGAAATGTCCGGTCTGTGGTCAGGACTGTGTTTGCTATGCGCACGAAATAATTGATTCACTCCCTACTGTTTTTGTTCCCTGCCCGGAGTGCAAAGAAAATCTGCTCAATAAAAGGGCCCCTCCGCCAGATCTAACCATACCTGAGGTATGTTCATGCGGCAGACGGTTCATTGACGATGTGTATCTCCATTGTTACAGGATCATGGCAGAGGAAGGTAATATCAGAAAGGATGAACCACTTGCCGGTGTCGGAACACCACTCATTCATCCCGGTTTTGCAATGACAAAACCACCATATCTGCCTGAAAATTCACTGGTTCTGCTCTCAAAATTCATGACCAAAAAAACAGCAGAACGGTTATTTAAGGAAGTTCCGGAGGTAAGAGGCATTCTTCTGGATACCGGGTGTGTGCCGGGTCTCTCAGACATAAACGGGGACGGCATACCTGACAAATATAAACTTCTTGCAGGCTGTGATGTCCGTGCCGATATCTTCAACACCCCAAACAGCCCGGTTGTCATATACAAACAGCAGTCCACTATGCACATTGAATTTCCAAGGGGCTATGATCCGAAAATTGTAAACGTGGGTGTAAATATTCGGCATTTTCACCCGCACACATTTGTTGACGCCTGCAGTGGTGCCGGGACGCTTGGAATAACAGGGGCATTCTATGGTGTCCCGCATGTTATCATGAATGATGCCTGGTATGCTGCAGCTTTTTGGTCTGCGTATAATCTGAAAGTAAACAAAGAGCACTTAAATATCGGGTCAGTTGATATAAAATTCTCTTATGACGAGATGGGGAAACAGCAGGTCATAAGGGAACCAATAAAGATCGCCGCGACAACCGGTGGTGAGCAGTTAATTGAGATCTATCAGGGAGACTACCGGTTGCTCCACAAAGTACTGCCTGAAAAAGTTGATCTCTCAGTTATTGATCTGTTTGAGAAGGGAGAAAAAGGAAAAATGAAAGACGCAATTGTTGCGTGGGGACGGACTGTAGGTGGAGAGGTATTTATCCCTTAGAAAAACAAATACAATATGGGAACTAGTCCGGGTAGTTAGACGTCACCTGTCACCTGAAACCGTCGATACGCAGGGGATGAAGTCTGAGGATGGCTTTGGCGGTCTGCTAAAATCCGGTATATCCTGACGTAGAAACCTCGTCCTATGAGACTGATGGAGAGTTCTTTAAATCCCGGAGGGGATGATGGACTCTTGCCGCGGAAACCGGTTCAGGCCCGGAAGGGAGCAGACTTACCGTGGACAGACGGTGCCCATGGGGGTGCGGGGTGGAGAAGGGATTGCTGGTGGAAGGCAGGCACGTATTGTCTACCAAAGACGTGTTCCCGTCCTGATTTATATGTCTAAAGTTACGATTATAGGGGTGACCGGCAATATAGGCCAGTTTGCCGCATACGCTATTTCAGAAATATCTTATTTAGATACACTTGTTCTCTTTGGAAGAGAAGGGAATGAAGAAATCCTTGAAGGTATACTATGTGATTTCAATGACTCTTTTGCCGCCAGAGGTCGCGTTCTTGAACTGATATCAAGTACATACCCCGGGGATATCAAGGGGTCTGATATTGTAGTTATTACATCTGGTATCCCGAGGGAAGACGGACAGGACAGGATTGATCTTGCTCTTGATAACGCAAAAGTGGTGAAATATTACGCTAAAATGGTAGGCCGAATCGCGCCTGAATCAATTATTCTTATGATTACAAATCCTGTTGATGTTATGACAGCCGTTGCCCTGAAATATTCGGGTATGAAACCAAATCAGGTTTTTGGATTAGGCACGCATCTGGATTCAATGCGTCTGAAGTCATTTATCGCACGTCACTTCAATGTCCATGTAAGTGAAGTTCACACCCGTATCATAGGTGAACATGGTAGAAGTATGGTTCCTCTCTGGTCAGCAACTACAATTGGTGGAATTCAGATCAGAAACCTGCCGGCATTCTCCAGACTTCCGCTGGAATTCATGGTTGAATCGGTAAAGACTGCAGGGGCACATATTATCAAAAAGATCGGTGCGACAATATACGGGCCTGGTGAAGCAATTTCAACTATTGTCTCCACAATTCTTGGGAATGAAAACCGGATACTGACGGTATCAAGTTACATAAAAAGTGAAGTGCACGATGTGGGAGATGTGTGTATAGGCGTTCCTGCACGTATTAACAGCAGTGGTTCTTTCCCTGTTGCAATACGAATTGAAGAGTCCGAACTAATTGCGTTCTCAGAATCTGTTGAAAAGATTAGAACAGTCACAAACGAAGTGATTGCACGTCTTGAAGAAGAAGAAGAGAAAACTGCAACGAATCTGAAGAATTCGTAATTTCACGCTATTTTTATAAAAAAAAAAACGTGCATGACTTCTTAAGGTCACACACTGTTTGATGAAAGTGGCATCTGCCAGTTTCATGTTAAATGGCAATCGCCGGTTTCATACGATATTTTCTGATGTAGTTCACAACAGAGTCAGAGATACGATTTCTGCAGTACCAACATCTTTCAGATTATTGAGTGTTGCCTCTGCTTCTTCGGTTGTACCCTCACCGTCAGGGACGACGAGTGCAATCTTCAGATATGAAAGACCAAACCCAATCGGTTCGATAACCATGTCCTGGGTTGAAGGTATTTTTTCTTTAATCGCTGCTTTTAATGCTTCCATATCTACATCAGGAGATTCGGGCATAATTTTAAAAATAATTGCAACGTCTCCCATTTAAGGCCCCATAAATCCACATTTTTTACAGGTATACTCTACGCTCTGGTGTCTACATCTGTGGCACCTGTAGATTGTTCCCCTGCATTTGGGACACTCGAATTTAGTCCAGCCGGGCTCTGATAGGGGAGCATTGCAGGATGTACATTTTTCTAAAGCCATATTTTTCAGTCCTCGAATTATCGTATAAATTCGTTCTCAGAAGTATTAAAACATTTGATTGATGAGAGTTCCGGGAGGGGCTGCACCTGAAAGATACTTACGAAGAAGAACTGTGTCAGTTCCGTTTACAATCGCTGCACTCATTTTATTTTTCAGCAGAAACGGGAGAAAAAAGGGGTCAACTTCGTCAGACGCAAAAGGTTTCCTCACCTCTTTTTGTAAGACACCATCACGCCTTAATCCGTCCACAGACTTTAGGAGAAGAAGCCCTGCGCCTGTTTTCTTTGCAACCCACGCGGCTATCGTATCTGATGTCACATCCCATGAATGCACGAGAGGGTCTGTCTCTCTCATAATCCTGTATGGGAAGAGTACACTGAGACCGTTTGGTATATTGAGACTAAAAACGCCCAAAACTCCATGTCCGGCAATATGCCAGGCCAGCTGTTCCATTGCGCAGATTGCCATCCAGTGTGCGGAATCTTCATCGGTTTCTACTGCTCTTACTGAGTCTGCAAATTGTCCGCCACCCGGGACAATCAGAATATCTCTCCTGCTATCTGCCAGCACAGTGACAATCTCCTGAATGTTATCAAAAAGACTGCCGCCCAGTTTTACAACAAGTGGTTCATCTTTGGTCCGCATAGACACTATCCGCCAGATATAAAACGCGAACAGACATAACCTCTTCGTATGGACTTTCGTATTCTCCTTACAGTTATACTGATATTTTCACTAATTTTGCCTGCACAGGCACTGCAGATTGTCAGATTCTGTCCGGATACCTATCTGAAAGGTGAGGGTGATGAATATTTTGTCCTTGAAGGGCACGGCACACTAACAGGTGTTCTTGTAACTGACGGTGAGGGGAGTGCCAGGTTCCCTGACAATGCTAAAATCCACGGGGAAATTGTTGTTGCACGGTATGGAAGTGCGTTTTCTGATATCCACGGATATCCTCCTGATTATGAGATCTTTGATACAGACGGGGATATCCCTGATATGATCCAGTCAGGAAACCTGCAGATGGCAAATACCGGTGATGAACTGATTCTCATAAAGGACAGAAAAGAACTGCAGACTGTCTCATGGCCGGGAGACGTTGTATCACGCGAAGGTCAGGTACATTATTTCAAAGATGGTGTGTGGGACAAAAGGCCGCTCTTCATCGGGCAGTCGAGGTTTGCACCTGCTGAATTCTACGATGTGACTCTGACTGCATTCGTTTCACCTGACTGTTCATACAGTGTAATGGAGACTGCAATTGAGGGTGCGGACGAATACATCCTCATGAATGCATATGAGTTTACGAGCAGCGGAATTGCCGGCATGGTAACAGGTGCCTGTGAAAGGGATGTGGAGGTAACAGTGCTCCTTGAAGGCGGCCCTGTGGGTGGAATCCCGCCTGAAGAATATACCATCGTCACCGGACTTGAGAGGAGCGGTGCAGTGGTCAGGCAGATTACCACCTCTGGTGATGCGCATGCAAAGTACCGGTTTGACCACGCGAAGTATATTGTGGCAGATGGTTGTGCAGTTCTGATTGCAAGTGAGAATTTCAAACCGAGCGGCATTCCAGAAACAGGTAGTCGCGGGAACCGTGGATGGGGTGTATATATTGAGAATACGGGTGTTGCAGGGTACTTTGAGGATGTATTTTATGCTGACATTACAGGCGGCGATATAATTCCTTTCCCTGCCGGACGGGGAGAGGTGGCTGAGGATTATTATTCGGCCTACACTGCTGAGTTTTCACCTGCCCGTTTTTCGGGTGCAAAAGTGATACCTGTGCTTTCGCCTGATACGAGCATGCTTGTAGAAGAGCTCGTGAAAAGTGCAGAGCAGAGTATTGATATCGAACAGGCGTATATCAAAAACTGGTCTGTCGGGGAGGGAAATCCATACCTTGAAGCGGCGATTGATGCTTCACGCAGGGGTGTTTCTGTGAGGGTGCTTCTGGATTCGTTCTGGTTTAATATACATGGAGACGATGATAACGATGAAATGGCTGCGTACATTAACACGGTAGCAGAGAGAGAAAATCTGCCGCTTGAGGCACGTCTCATAGCTTTTGAATCCAATGGTCCGGTGAAAATACACAATAAGGGTGTTATCATTGACTGTGAGAAGGTACTGGTCTCCAGCATTAACTGGAACGAGAATTCTCCTTCATTCAACCGTGAGGCAGGAGTTATCATTGAGCATGCGGGTGCAGGCCAATACTATACTGGGGTCTTTGAAGATGACTGGAGTGTTAGTGTCGGACCGGAAATTGAGACGGGCACGGGTACTGGAGTTTCAGGAGTGCCGGTAAAGTTAGATGATATCTTAAAACCTGCTCTTGCTGTCTTTGCAATTGGTGTATTATTTGGTATTTACCTGAAAAGGAGAGTCTGATTATAGCCGAAAATAAAACATTCCTGCATTTTTGGAATGTCTCGTTTTCTCTTTATTTTTCCTTATAATTCCAGTCACCTGAACTCTCTCAGTCAGTTTCAGTTGCCCATCCCCATTTTCAGTCGGCCCTGAGATGATGCATGACCGCATATTCGCCTGCCTTTCTGAATGCACGGGTTACACCGCCGGGTCCAAGTTTAATTCCTCCAAAAAATCGGGAAACAACAAGTACATGGGTGTCAAGAGAGTGTTTTTTTAAGATTTCAAGCAATGCCTTTCCCGGATGTCCGACTTCACGGTCATTTTTGAAGCTCTCAACCTGGTCCCATCCGGTTCTCCCCGTAAAATATACGGCAGAGCAGTGGTGCGCCGCCTTTTTGTAGGATTTGTGGTGGATATGTATGATGTCATCCAGTTCCCCGGGGTTCTCCACCTTATAGAGGTGGGCAAAAAAGCGTGATTTTTTCTCCTCAAACTTCACTGCTGAGAGTTCCTGCATCACAGAAAGATATGGGATATACCCTGATTAATTTTTAGTGGTTTGGTGATCCGGAGGTTTAGAGGTCTGGTGATTTGAAGAACCGGGGAATTACAGGGGAATTAAGGAATAAAAGAATGAAGTGCATCATTAACAGGTCAATCCAAAACGCGGCATGAAAACGGGTAAGTGGGCGGTTGATCAGAGAGAAACAGACTGACCACTACTGCAATCTCTCTCCTGCAATCGCGTAAAAACAGATAGTTCTGACAATGCATCCTATTTTCAGCCATGAACGTTGTGAAACCATTATACATATATTTATTCACTTTTAAGTGCCCAACAATTCCCTGAAGATAAATGGAAGAGTGTTACAGCATAAAAAAAATGATGCGACTGATGACACAGAAGGTGGGGGAGACAACTGATCTAATCTCAGACAAAGAAGCCCTCAGCTTTCTTGAGTACATTCTCAATGCAGATCGGATATATGTTACCGGCGCAGGACGCTCAGGTCTTATTGCAAAGACGTTTGCCATGCGGCTTATGCATACCGGTCTTGATGCATATGTAGTAGGTGAGACTATTACACCGGCAATGAAGGCAGACGATACGCTCGTTGTATTCTCCGGTTCGGGTGAAACACATTCAGTTGTTGAGATAGCCGAGACAGCGAAATCCATAGGCGGGATCATCTGTCTTATTACCGGGAACAGGCATTCTCATATCGCACAGATTTCAGACTGCATAGTTGAGCTTAAAACAGAAGATGCCAATAGTAAAACAGGGAACCGCAACGGGAATGAGGTCAATAACATACCAAAAGATTTTGAAGTCCGTCAGCTTACCGGAGAATATAAGTCCATGGCTAACTCATTTGCTCCGTTAGGGACACTCTTTGAGACAATGGCAATGATCTTTGCAGATGCTGTCATATCGGGTATAATTGAGAGTACCCACTGCCGCATAGAAGAGTTGAGAGAGAGGCTTTCAAATATAGAGTGATGACAGTGGGAGAAGATAATAATCGGCTGCCATACTCTCAGAGGTCAGGTCGCCCTGTGTGTGTGTGCAGATATCGTGGGATGAGGTAGAAGGGGGGGCAACAAAAACATTCATGATAACTGACAGGCAGGCAGGAGAAAGGGAGTGCGCTATGACAGGTCTTGAGATTACCAGTGTGATAGCAGTTGTGGTAATCGCAGTAACTGCCCTTATCCTGACATCTGCCGGTTCACTTTTCACAGGTGGCGGTACTCGTGGCGGACTCATCCCTGCAGCTGTAGAGGAAACCGGATACAGTCTTATTACTGACGGAGATATATTTGGTTTTGAGGATACATGCGGGCCTTTTGAGGGTGTGGATCTTGTATGCGTAAATCCTAATCCCGGGAAAATGGGTTCACTCTTTGTGACTGTGCGACTGATCACCGGAGATATGGGTGCAATTGATATGGAAAAGGCAGAAGTTGTTTTTTCGTCTGTACACGGTAAAGAAGTGCTGGCTATGAAGAGCAGCCGTCCACTGGAGAGATCCGGCTGGACAATTACCGGTAAGTCACACGTACTGCCGCATCATGAAGCCGATGAGGATAATATCCTCGAACCAAATGAACTCTTTGAGATTCTTATTTATCCGTCAGTACCCCTGGCAGATTATACCAAATTTACGGTCACAATAAATTACCCCGGAGGAGTCCCTCTGAAAATCACCAGGACGGTTCCACCTCAGATTCGTGTTCACAGAGTGGTTGATCTGAACTAAACGGGCGGGATAGAGATGAATATGAGGATGGATCTGGGAAGACAGGAGAAAACAGCACTTGCACTGCTCACAGCAGTCCTGCTCATTCTGATTTTTGCGCACTGTGCACTTACGGTGACAGGGAAAGGTGCATTTACTCTGCCATATTCAGATTCGTCCAGAGCCGGAGACCTTGTATCCCTGAAAGGCTGCGTGGAAGATTTACGCATCACGTCATCCGGAGATCATATGATACTCTCTGTGGACGGTGTGCATATTTTCATCCCTTCCGGAGCAGTTCCTGCAATAAATCTAAAAAAAGGTGAAGAGGTCAGTATCATTGGCACTGTCAGTATCTACAAAGGTGAGAACGAGATTGTAGTCAGTTCACCCTCTGATATAAGGGTCATTACGTAATCTAACTGAATATATCTGAATCACTATTTTTGTCAAATGTCAGGCGTTCGAATCCTTTCTTCTGACTGCGGATTTTTTTTGTGTCTTTAGAAGAAGTTTCAACTGACTCAGACGGAGTTGCAGTTAATTTTTCTTCTTCATCCTGCTGTTTTTTATCAGTATTCCGGCGCCCTTCCACTCCGGTTCCGTTATCAAGATCACCACTGATTATCTTTTCACGCACCATTACTGAATGTCATCAACTGCCATCAATATAATACTGTCCTTTGTCTGCCGGGCAGACCTTCAAAAAGAAAAGAAACTTATGGGCCTGTTATCGGGTTGGCTGCCCATAGGGGCATATCTAAGGTTATGCCAAGTGCCCCTGTGATAAGAGTGAACATAAGCACTGTAATTAACAGAATCCCAATCAGGTTCAGCACCCAGCCCGAACGGATCATATCCTGCATGGTGACATAACCCGAACCATAGGCGACTGCGTTTGGGGGTGTTGCCACCGGAAGCATGAATGCCATGGAACAGGTAAATGCTGCCGTCAGCATCAGGATGTAGGGGTAAATCCCCATGCTCACTGAAGTCACCGCCATAATCGGTATCATAACGGATGCCATTGCTGTATTTGATGTGACTTCTGTCAGCAGAGAGATAATGAGTGCAACAATGAGCATTAGCACAAGTATCGGAAGACCGTGCAGCACTGTCATGTGCTCCATGATCACCTTTGCAAGGCCGCTTGCGATAAATGCCTTTGAAAGGGCGATACCGCCACCGAACAGGATAAGAATACCCCATGGGATCTTCTTTGCCCATTCCCAGTTCATCGTATAGATTCTTTCTTTTCTGTTTACAGGCAGGAGGAATAAGAGAAGTGCACCTGCAATTGCAATTGTTGAGTCATGTACATACGGGAGATATGTGGAAATTCCCGGGATTATAATGCCACCAATATCTTTTTCAGTGCGGAAAATCCAGGCGACTGCCGTAAGGACAAAAACGAAAAGTGTCCACTTTTCACCCTGACCTATGTTTCCGAGTTCTTTAAGGCGATTCTGAATGATCTCCTTTCCATGAGAAATCGTCTCCGGCATGTGACGGTATGCCCCGTATGTGAGCCAGACCCATGCAATCGGGAGGAAGATGCAGGTGATTGGAAGGCCGAATTTCATCCAGGTAAAGAAGTCAATCTGTGGTGCGGCCGGGAAAATAGCCTCCACCTGTGCGATAAAAATTCCATTAGGAGGTGTGCCGATAATTGTTGCAATACCACCAATCGTTGCTGCATAAGCGATGGAAATTACCAGACACTCTGAGAAGTTACGCTGGGTCTGAGTCATTTCCTCGAGTTTTGTGTCGATTTTTGGAAGGATTGTTGCAATGATTGCAACTGCAATCGGCACCATCATCATTGCAGTTGCAGTGTTTGAGATCCACATCGAAAGAAACGCCGTTGCCACCATAAATCCAAAGATCAGGCGTCTCGGGCTGGTACCCATTATTCTGATTATGTGAAGTGCAATTCGTTCGTGCAGTCCCCATCTTTGCATTGACATTGCAATTATAAAACCACCCATAAACAGGAAAATAATCTTGTCTGCGTAGGGGGCAGCAGCCTCAGCCGGATTTAATATGCCCAGTACAGGGAATAATACTATTGGAACAAGTGCCGTTGCCGGAATTGGTATCGCTTCTGTTATCCACCAGATAACCATGAGCGATGTGACAGCGGCTACTTTCATAGCGGGGTTATCGGGAAATAACATCACCATTATTAAAAATATGATGGGCCCGAGAAACCTGCCAATGGTTCTCTTCATGCCTACTATATCTGTATTAAAGATGATATAATTGCATTCTTTTCAGAATATGTCTGTAATGGTTTCATTTTACGAATTCTGGGCTGAAATATGTGTTTTTACTTTGGGTGTGAGATCTCCGTGTATATTGTAGTTGTGAACAATGTATAGCCTGAGAACAGACCTCTCCTGTCAGGTGGCCAAAGCTTAACCGGTTGCCCTGCAAAATTATCAGTGAACTGAATTATGGATTTCATTAATATTGTTGACATATCGCAGGGTTCCCTTGAGATAATGAACCCCACAACGCCTGATAAGGTTATATCTGCCGGCAGAAAAGCAGGGATGAAAGCAGGAGATCTGGTGATTGAATTTGGATGCGGAAATGGCACAATACTCACCCTCTGGGCAGATGAGTTAGGAGTCTCCGGGACAGGTATAGATATTCGTGGATCTGCCTGCAGGTCTGCAGAAGATGCAGCGAAAAAATCCGGTCCTGATACAAAAATTACTATAATTAATGCAGATGCATCAACTGTTACTCCCGGGGATACTCCGTATGACTTTGCCGCATGCATCGGTTCTTCACAGATCTGGGGTGGTGTTAAAGAGGCGATAGATGCCATGAGTTCTTTCCTTACAGATGAAGGGAGGATCATCATCGGTGAGAGGTACTGGAAGACTGATCGTGTCTCACCGGAATTTGCACGCGAATGGCCGGAAATTCTTACAGAATATGAGATCCTCGGTATAATCAGGGATGCCGGGTTTGAACTGGAGTATGTTGTCAGAGCGGATGCAGATGACTGGGACCGTTATGAATCCGGTATCTGGGAGGCATGCTTAGACTGGCTCAGGGATAATGAAGGTCATCTAAAAGCAGATGAAATCCGGGATTATCTGCATATGATACAGGATGAATACCTGGCATTTGGTCGTGAGTATATGGGCTGGGCGATGTACATCCTCACTCCGGGAATATAAGATTACAGGAGTGATTTTCGGATTGAGTCCATGCAGTTATCATCCGGTCAGTCCAAAGAGATTAAACAGATATGCATCACCTCTTTCTCAAAGATATCCCTTTTGACCTTGACTCCACCCTCTCGTGCGGGCAGTTGTTCCGCTGGGTGTTATCTGACGGTGTCGGTAGTGATAGTAGTAGTAGTAATGGTGATGATGCTAATGAGAATGTCTGGCTGGGTATCGCCTATAACAGGGTAATTGAAGTTAGGCAGAGAGGGGATCTCCTTGAGTTCTCAGGTTGTGATGAACAGTTTATCAGAGAGTATTTTAATCTGGACTTAGACCTTGATTCAGTCCTTGATTCAGTAAACAGAGATCCGTTTGTCGGAGCGGCTATAGCAGAGAGAAGAGGTCTGAGGATTGTAAAGCAGGAACCTTGGGAATGCCTCCTCTCCTATTTGTGTGCCCAGAATGCAGGTATCCCGTTTATCGGGCGGATGATAGAGAATCTCTCAAAAATGTGCGGCAAAAAACTGGATGACCCGGGGGCTTTTAAATATTATGCATTTCCCACACCTGAGGCACTGATATTATCCGGTCAGGATGCAATCAGGTGCTGTTCAACCGGATACCGTGCCGGTTATATTTACGAAACGGCAGTGGAGATCTCTGATGATCCGGGATGGGCAGAGAGAATCCGGAGGATGGATTATGAGGATGCCCGTAACAGACTGATGGAATATAAGGGGGTTGGTCCAAAAGTGGCTGACTGCGTCCTTCTTTTTTCTTTTGGCAAATATGAGGCGTTCCCTGTTGATGTCTGGATCAGGAGGATTATGTACCTGTATTATCTCTCTGGTGATGAATCCGGTTCACTTACAAAAAAAGAGTATGATCGGATCAGATTGTTCGGTCAGGGATATTTTGGCAGATATGCCGGATATGCACAGGAATATCTGTTTGCCGGCCGTGAGTGAATAATATCTGTGTCTGTTCACCTTTCTCCCCTATCAGGAATCATCTGAAGCGCTGCCTCAGTTTACCCGACAGAAATGATTTTACTTTTGGCTTTAATCTGCCATTTGTGCCCCATATGAAGCCATCTGATGATAAGTTCTGATACTGCATCAGGCACCGGGAAGAGTTGC
>JAYEIC010000018.1:21063-25209 GCA_034659935.1 Methanobacteriota archaeon
CTGAAGCGCTGCCTCAGTTTACCCGACAGAAATGATTTTACTTTTGGCTTTAATCTGCCATTTGTGCCCCATATGAAGCCATCTGATGATAAGTTCTGATACTGCATCAGGCACCGGGAAGAGTTGCCGGATTCCTTCTTACGCAATCCTCACAAATTCGTTCTTTCCAACGCCACACCGGGGGCAGACCCAGGTGTCGGGCAGTTCTTCAAACGGAGTGTTCGGCCCGATACTCTGGGAATGATCCCCCGTATCCGGGAGATAAATATACCCACACTTCGTGCACTTGTACTGTTTCATGATCCTGACATGGCCGGCAGGGAATATATCTGTTTGGAGGAGTGGAAGTGAAGAATTGAGCAGGGGATTTCTGAAAGGAGAAGATCGATCTTCATTGTCCGCAGCCTGCGGAGGGGGTTTTAGTATTTACAGAGGAATGCCTGTCTGGTGACTGTGAGTGAAAAAAGATTATTTTTATTATTCAGATCTACGTTCCAATATCCCAGCTGTTCATGTAGTGTTCCTGTTCATCTGTGAGAGTGTCTATCTCAACACCAAGTGAAGAGAGTTTGAGTGATGCGACTGTGATATCGATTTCAGTCGGCACCTCATAGACACCACCCACAAGTGACGGGCCTGTTTCGTTGATGTACTCTGTACAGAGTGACTGAAGTGCAAATGAGAGGTCCATGACTTCGATCGGGTGACCCATGCCTTTTGGTGTGGCAAGATTTACAAGACGGCCTTCGGCAAGGACGTGAATCGCATTTCCGTTTATGACGTATGTATCAATACCGTCACGGTGTTCAGCACTTTCTTTGTGCTCTTCAAGCCATGGTATGTCTATTTCGACGTTGAAGTGACCGGCGTTTGAGAGTATGGCGCCGTTTTTCATAGCAAGGAAATGCTTTCCTGTCAGGATTGATGTGTTGCCAGTGGTTGTGACAAAAATATCACCAGTCTTTGCTGCCTCTTCCATTGACATGATGTGGTACCCGTCCATGTGGGCTTCAAGTGCACGTCTCGGGTCGATTTCAGTTACAATTACTTTTGCACCAAGGCCGTGTGCCATCTTTGCAAGGCCCCTGCCACAGTAGCCGTAGCCTGCGACAACAAAGTATTTTCCGCCGATGAGTGCGTTTGTCGTCACCATAATTGATGAAAGTGCACTCTCACCAGTGCCATGGACGTTGTCAAAGCATCTTTTCATCGGTGTGTCGTTGACAGCGATTACCGGGAATTTCAGTTCACCGTCATTTGCCATTGCCCGCAGGCGGTGGATACCGGTTGTCGTCTCCTCACATCCGCCGGTGATATTGTCGAGCTGTTCTCTGCGTTCGGTGTGGAGACGGTGGATTAAGTCCATACCGTCATCAATTGTAATTGTCGGGTTTGCATCCAGCACTTTGTCGATGTCTTCATAGTATTCAGAGACACTGCAGGCACGTTTTGCAAAGCAGTGCACACCTGCTACCTGGTCAAGTGCTGTTGCAACATCGTCCTGTGTGGAAAGGGGGTTACAGCCCGTGATGTATACCTCTGCACCTGCGGCGGCGAGAGTCTCTACGAGAACCGCAGTTTTGGCCTCAACATGCAATGCCATGCCAACAGTGACTCCTGTCAGAGGTTTTTCTGCCTCAAATATTTTCCTGATTGCACCAAGAACCGGCATATACTGCCGTGCCCATCCCATCTTTAGTTTACCTGATTCCATATTTTCACCATTTCCTTGTGATTATAGTCGAAAACCAGACTTTCCGTCAAGTCTGTTTTTCTCTTTATAGTGCCAGACGTTTATTTGCATGAAAACGTGTATGACGTCTCAGCGTCAGGCACTGTCTGATGAAAGTGGTAATTGCCACTTTCATGTTTAATTATTATTCTCTTATTATCTCTCACTGGTTAGTAATTGTATTTTATGGAATGGCATTCAAAGTCTTTTTGGCATTCTGTCGGTGACATATGAAAGATCTGAATAAAATATCAAAAGCTCACCAGTTTACGGAATCTGTAATCCGTGAGATGACGAGACTATCGCTGGAATATGATGCAATTAACCTTGCACAGGGTTTCCCTGATTTCCCTGCTCCTGATGAACTCAAAAAAGCTGCCTGTGATGCAGTGAGAGATGATTATAACCAGTATGCCATTACATGGGGGGCAAAAGATCTCCGCTGCGCACTCTCTGAGAAGGTGAGTGCGTACAACAGGATAGACTTCAATCCGGAGACTGAAGTGACTGTTACCTGTGGTTCTACTGAGGCAATGATCTCCACCATGCTCGCTCATGTGAACCCCGG
Source organism: Methanobacteriota archaeon (assembly GCA_034659935.1). Classification (GTDB taxonomy): domain Archaea; phylum Halobacteriota; class Methanomicrobia; order Methanomicrobiales; family Methanomicrobiaceae; genus DAOVRB01. The sequence continues at coordinate 23,364 of JAYEIC010000018.1, forward strand.
AGAGGAAGTGGTTGTCATGGAGCCGTTTTATGAGAATTACGGCCCGGATTCTATTATTTCCGGTGCTGTGCCACAGTATGTCAGGCTCTCTGATGACTTAAGGCTTAATGAGGACGAACTGGCATCGGTATTTAACAGAAATACAAAAGCAATTGTCTTAAACTCTCCAAACAACCCGACCGGGAAGGTCTTTACAAAAAGTGAGATGAAGGTGATATCTGATCTCTGTGTCGATTACAGTGCAATTGCAATAACTGACGAAATATATGAGCATATCCTCTATGACGGCCGTAAACACATCTCGATTGGTTCTTTTGACGAGATGCGGGATCGGACTGTTACAATCGGGAGTTTCTCAAAGACGTACAGTGTTACAGGCTGGAGGGTCGGTTATGCAATCGCATGTGGAGAACTGACAGGTCCTATCCGCAAAATACATGATTTTCTGACAGTAGGTGCGCCTGCACCCCTGCAGCATGCCTGTGTTGCCGCACTCAGCCTGCCGGCCTCATACTATACCGGGCTTGTTGAGATGTATGACAAAAAGAGAAAAATTCTCTATGACGGCCTTGTTAATGCCGGATTTACGTGCAGTCTGCCTGAGGGTGCATATTATATTATGGCTGATATCAGTAATTTTGGCATGGAAGACGTTGAATTCGCCCGTTACCTTGTAAAGGAGATCGGTGTGGCACCGGTACCGGGAAGTTCCTTCTATGTGGGCGGTGGGCATGATAAAGTACGCTTTACCTTCTCAAAGAAGGATGAAACCTTAAAAGAGGCCTGTGACAGGCTTGAAAGTATGGGGTGATGTCGAGTGATATTGAATAATATCCTGTTTTTAGTGCTGTCATGGTCTTCTCACAGGTTTTGGTTTTTAGTATGCCCGGTTCACGTGTTCCTCAAAATAACCTCTGTCATAGAGGTACCTGCCAGCTCCAGCCATCTGACCTGAATAGTTACTCTGGAAGTCTCGTTTTCGCCTATCAACTATAATCAGAAAGACTCATTACCTCTCTTCACTATTCTAAATTATGTCTCTTACCAAGAGGATTATCCCCTGTCTTGACATAAAGGATGGGAGGGTTGTCAAGGGTACCCATTTTGTCGATTTACGGGATGCCGGAGACCCTGTGGAACTGGCACAGCGCTATAATGAACAGGGTGCCGATGAAGTGGTATTTCTGGATATCACTGCATCTAAGGAAAACCGTGGGACAATTATTGATGTTATTGAGCGGGCTGCAGATCAGTTGTTTCTGCCGCTGACTGTGGGTGGCGGTATCCGTTCCCTTGATGACATGCAGCAGATTCTGCGTGCAGGTGCTGATAAGGTAAGTATAAACACGAGTGCTGTTACAAATCCTGACCTCATAAATCAGGGTGCAGTGAAGTTCGGTACCCAGTGTATTGTGGTTGCAATTGATGTCAGGCGCAATTATGAGATGGAGTTTGGTGTGACTGCAATCACGCTGCCTGACGGGAGAGAGTGCTGGTATGAAGTGGTCATATATGGCGGCAGCAAGCCGACCGGTGTTGATGCAATCGACTGGGCCCAAGAGGTAGAGGAACGCGGTGCCGGTGAAATTCTTCTTACGAGTATGGAAACTGATGGCGTAAAGACTGGTTTTGACATTCCTGTCACAGCGGCGATTTCAGAGGTTGTCAATATCCCTGTGATTGCAAGCGGAGGTGTGGGTACACTTGAACATTTCTATGACGGATTTACTGATGGGAAGGCAGATGCGTGCCTTGCTGCAAGTGTCTTTCATTTTGGTGAGTTTACAGTAAATGACGTAAAAGAGTATCTGGATAAGAGAGGGGTTCCTGTACGGTTGTGAGGTGT
>JAYEIC010000018.1:25309-56173 GCA_034659935.1 Methanobacteriota archaeon
CGGGCTCTGCCAGAATACCTTTTGACAATTTTTCACAGACATGCTGTTGTGGCAGAGTCTGGATTACTAAAAATCCATTTTTTTGGATATGGCCTTATCATGTATAAAACAGGCAGAATTCGTTTTAATTCTGCAAATGAAATTTAAGTGTGAAACTATATTTCCTCTATGTCTCTGAGTTCCTCAGAGCCATCTGGCTGCTCTCATTACCGCCACTGCGCCTATTGCTGCGACAAAAGGCTTTTAAAATTCATCGCACAACGAGCAGACAATTATCATTTGCGGCATTAATTATTGTATTATTTGCCGTGAAAACAGTAATGCCTGGAACTGTTCCAAAATCCTTATCATCCGTTAAAATACAGGGATTTTTCATTTTCTTCTGAATCAAATCAAGGAATAAAAGATCATAGCCGTCCAGATACAAATCGTAAAAACCCTTGAGAATAAATTTAGACACTGACTTATCAATAACAGAATCAAAAGACTCAGAAATGTCCCTCACACTATCCCAGGTTATGCTTAATTCATCAATGAAATTATTTCTTTCCTCTGGATAATCATATCTGAAATTCTTTAAAGGTAAATTATCCGGTTCAAAACCATTTGTGTCAATAAAGATCTTATATAGTGATTTTTCAATTACACTGGATAGTTCAGCAAGAACAAGTTCACTTCTAAATATTCTGGATTTCGCATGAAGCATCTTTGAAAGATATGCCGGATAGTATTTCTTTTGATATGAATCAGGCAATGACGTATAGGTAGTTGCATAATTATACCAAACATTGGTATCCACAAAAAAGGAATCTGTACTCTTCGGAACATCTTTCCTGATATTCACAACAGACGCTTTAATATGATCTTCAAACGCCATTAAATCACATTAACAACTTTCAGACTGCTCAGCCACCACTTTATCGACAGCATTCCGAAACTTATCATTAGAATAATATTTACGGGCGTTTTGAATAACGCGCCTTAAAACCAGTTTCCCGTGGTCAGAAAGACCCTCAAATTTAACCCTCTTATTGAGCTCCTCCTGTGTAAAGTTGCCCAATAATTTAGCAACCGCCCCGTTGAAAAAAGGAGATGCATAAATACGCACGCCGGTAAAATCAAGATCTATATTCTGATTCTTATCAAGAACTGAGAGAATCAGTTTGTATACTTTTTTACCATCCTCAAGCGTTATGCAGTTTTCCCCGATTATTTTTTGAACATTAATAGTCATATTATCATTAGAAATAGGGTTGATCTATAGGTTCTCCTTCAATAAGATAATACTTCTCATCGCATTTCAACTTTATGTTAACCGCAGTTCCATTGAAATAAAAGTCCTTAATCATATAAATGATATTATCTGATGTGATACAGGCGTACTCATTATTACTGTATATATCCATCCGTCCATGATTCTTTTGAATGAACTCTTTAAGCAAATCAAGACCAATACCTCTTGGTTGTTCTCTTCTTTTTGTGGAAAAACCATCCTGAAAAGCCGTTTCTAAACGAGAAGATCCATAAAAAACATCACCACTCTCATTAAAAAAATTATCAAGAGATTGTGGGATTCCGATCCCAAAATCAATAATTGTTAATATTAAATCTTTTTTTTTCGGAAAACGCTGCCCGCATGTAAAAACTCCAATATCTGAATAACTGTGCTCAAAGGCGTTTTCGTAAAGTTCTAAGACATTACCAATAATTTTTTCAGATAAAAGAGTGCTTGTGCGAATCCATCCCTTCCCAATCCATTTATCTTCCAAATACTTCTCAATCAAATTAATATCCTGTGAGAAACATTGCATTAAAGGAACAGAATTACCATCCCAAGGTTCACTTACCTCTGTAATCTCTTTTAAGAATCCATTTTGAGCAAGATTCATCCCAACCTTAGGGTGTATTGTACTTTTATCAATAGAGACAACTCCACCATTCTTCCGGATGTGATATGCCAGACCTGCAAGAAAAGCAACGCCGTTTTGCTTTATGAAATTACACTCAGAAAAGTCAAATATAAGGTCTGCTGACTGATTGCATTTATCCCAGATATCAAATAATAGCTTAAACCCTGAAGTGCCATCAATGATTATTGGTATTTTAAGAGTATCTGCCATATTTATTGTGTCTCAATAATAATATGCAACGCAATGGTAGATAATGGTTTCATGTATTTTGAACTTCAAATCACCATATAGGTATTTTTTAGAGAGAAACTTTAGTCAGGTTCATTTAACTGAAATTCTATCATAACACCTGTTGATTCTCAAAAGGCTTGTGGCTTACTCCCCCTCAATCTCTCTAAAACCACTCAACCTTCTTCCCAAGCCGAATCCCAACCGGAGAAAAGCAGACATCAAACCCAACCCTGTCCTAAAAAACCAAATCCTTCAACAACTCACCGACACATCCGGCACACCCATCACCCTGACAACCTCCGCCACACTTCTCCCAATCAACAAAAACCCTCTCTCCTGTCCGAAGACAGATAGTTCCTTTCCGGGATCATGCTTATGATTCTGAATGAATCTGGCGCTGCCCATAGTCAGGACTCAATCTCGTTGTTGTTTGTTGCCATGTGTTGATAGATAATTTTGGCAGGAATTATTTCCCTTTATTGATCTGACAATCTGAATCCAATAGTTGCTCAAAACTGTGGGGAGTTTCCAGAACAGGTGTAATATCACATTTTGACATATACAGCATCCTCTAAAATTCCATTATATAGTCGTCTCCTTTGTATTACCCCTGCCTTGAGAATCAGATCAACCGACATTCCGAGTAATTCTTCAAGTTCATCTCTTAGATCGACAACTTCCCATCCAATTGCTTCCTGGAAATCAACCATTATATCCAGATCGCTGTTTTTGGTCTGTTCCCCTCTTGCATATGATCCGATTATGCTGAGTTCGTTTATCTTATATTTCTCTTGAAGGCGGGAGTAATTCTTATTCAGCGTTGCAACTATTCTTTTTAGGTCGTCTGATTTCTCTAAAGTTTTTCCGGGTGAATTGGCGGATGAGTTATCAGAATACATATGCTGCAACCGCATTTTTTGGTTAATTTTATATTGTAAGTGTATATGTTAAGCTTTTTAGGACTTTCTTTCACTCTGTTGGTGTTTGTCCACCGAGAGGAAGAAGCTCCCTGAAGTGTGACCGGCTCAATTGTCTCATCAGTGCTGAGACAATTTTCTTATCTGGAAAACCTCAGCAGACCGGATCATATGCCTTAGATTTTTTTGTGAAAATCCTCTGCCATAATCATTCATCAATTGTTGCGACAGTGTGGCAACAATTTCAGAACCAGGATCCAGATCATGATCAGAATCGGGTTCATGATCAGAATCTGGAAGCTATCCACTGAATCTGATTAACCATGCTGAATAAGAATTGATGAGATATTACCGTCTTTTTTGATATCGCATGCCCCTCCACCAATTACTTGTTTCAGTTTTTTTCCTGAACTTTTTGTATCAATCGGAGAGGAAGATCGTTTGTTATAACAAATGTACGCCATCCAATTCACTTCCAAACCTTTAATCTCTTTAAAATCACGTCTTGCTAAATTATTATAAGTATTCTCTATTTGTTCAATAGCCCCGTGGATATCATTTCCTTTTGCTTCCACTAACATTAATGTATAATTGTCTTTAGTGGTATCTCTAAAATATACTAAAAGATCACATAATTTACCTTCTAAGTGAAATATATCCCTAATGGGTGAAGATTTGCCTGATTCGTCTCCAATCCGGAAAAATGCTACTCTGTATTTTGAATCATTCCGGCCATTATAAACAACTTTAGTTCCACTCTCTTCAAATTTCAATCCATTTATGAAGGTATAAGGAAATAATGTATTGAATGGCATAGGATCTCAAATCCTGTCATATAATTCATTGATTTCTTCAGACACTTCACTGAAGGTCCCCCAGTTAATCAGCCCGTCTTCTTTATCCAGAATGTCACTGACAGAATTATTTTCGAAGAGATATACTGAAACATCATTTTTATCTATGAAGGCATCTTTGGATTTAAGATAGAATAAATCTTTAATTTTATTTGGTTTTAGGTTTTCCTTTGCCTTCATTAGATTTACAAGATGATCTACAAAATAAGGACTATGTGTTGTAATAATTACATTAATACCAGCGTTTACCAGCATTGTTAAAATTTCAATAAATTGTATCTGCGATTTTGGATGTAAATTGATTTCAGGTTCATCTATGATAATTAAATCATTTTCTTTCGAGAAAAATTTGAGATATAATACCAAAATTGATAAATCTTTAACTAACGATGATGATGCAGGTAGATCTAAGTCGATATTTCCTTTTGAAGAATTATAATGATATATTAATTCTTTTTTGACAAAATTATCTGCTTCCTCATAATTAATATTCCCCTGAAGAATGCATTTTTCCAATAACGAAGAAATTTCCAGGTATTTTTTTATCTCAGGAATTTTATCTGAAGCATTAATCCGATTTTTAATATCAACGTCCAGTGAATTTGCGATTAAGCTTATAAAATTAATAATTGGAATGGGTAATTCAGTTCTTTTTTCTTCGCTATTTGAATCCAGATATTCCTTAGAGTCCTTTACTTCACGGAAGCTATTCGGATTAAAGAAAGTAATCAGACCTGTTCTTTCAGCGGGGAAATAAAAAATGTCAGAATAAATTGATCTGTGAACACTTTCAAAAATACGGTTTAAGACAAATTCCTTAATAACAGACTCTGGGAATTCTTCCGGAAACTCATCATATTCTGTGTAAAAATGTAAAACATCTTCATTACGTTCTTTAAGAACCCGTAATAAAGATTCTCCTGTCTTTTTCTGAGAGATACCTCCCTTTGCGGTTGTTTTTTTCAGATTATTAATTTTTTCGTTAAGATCCCTATCACTAAACTGAATATCTATCGTGAAATCTTTGAAGTTTCCGTAGTTAGTCGCAAAAAATTTGTCTAACCAGTTTCGGGATGACTCTCCAACCTTATTAAAGTAGAATTCTCCATATTCTTTGAGAAATTCAGCTATATTAATATCTGCTCTTCCTTCAGACAAAATTTCATCTAATACTCTCTTAACAGAAGGGAAGCATTCATAGTCATTCGATTCTGAAAATGATTTTTGCATTTCATGCCAGCCATTTTGTCCAAGTATACCCGAAATCGTATAGGCTGCCCATGACTTACCAGTCCCCGGAGGACCAATAAACACCGTTAATGGCTTAATTGTGATATCAGCAGAATTAATCGCTCCTAAATTCTGGATTGAAATTTTCATTATTATTTCACAGTTTGAGATGACATCCTTTAAAAATTAACTGGAAGCTTTATTGGCATGAAAGAGCCTGTTCATCCGGGGCAGACCTGGTTGCAGAACAGGCAGAATTGGCAGGACAGGTTCATCTCCTTAATGCATCAGCACCCGGACCTGACAGCTGACTCCTCCTGATATCTTAGCAGCACCTGCCTCTCCTTCGCTTACCCTAATCCCCCCTCATCACAGCCCTAAGATCCAGTTCAAGTGCCGCCACCGGCTGGTCCAGTTCAAATGCAAGGATAACATCCGGGTGAATCTCACCAAAGACACCCGCTTTTTTTCCTTCAATGATAATATCTCCACATCTGCCTTCTATAAATGCCGGATCTTTTGATTCCACAACAGTGTACTTCAGGCTCATCTCCCTGCATAATACATCTACGGCCGCGTAAATCTCACTGAAGTCCGCATCTGTGTGAATACTCGCTGCTGCCACCTTCTGAATAGTTTCAGTACCTTTCACTACATCACCGACAGTAAAAATCTTCTGCGGGAGTTCCCTGTGGTGGTTGAACTGAAGAGTTTCCATTAAGAGCGGCAGGATCGTGTTTCTCACAAGCGTCTGCTCTTCGCTGATTGGATGCAGGAGAGGCAGGACGTCGTCTGCCACTTCACGCTGCATATTTTCAAAGAGCACACGTCTGTTTGTGAGGGTAAACGGCATCATCTCAAGATAGCCCAGGCCTGAAAGGATAGTTCTCACAGCTCCCATGCACTGGTGGACCGGGTGCTCTTCGCCTATTGTGAAGGTCGGCGGCAGTTCTGCATTGAAGTTTTCAAACCCATATGCGACCGCCACATCCTCAAAAATGTCCCAGTCGTGCATGATATCAGATCGGTAGCAGGGCACCTGCACTATAACGTGGTTAACATGGCTAACGAGGTCAGCACCTGCTGCCTCCTGACTATCTGCTTCCAGATCATCCGCCTCAGCACCAAACCGCATCTTCTCAAGAAGTTCTGCCATCTCCCCTGCCGTGAGTGTCAGACCTAACAGGCGGTTGCACTCAGAGACACTGACTCTCCGCTCAGACGGTGCAAGTGAAGGCATCTCAGTTCCGTTTACTGCGATACTCTCAATTGTACACCCGGCTTCTGCAAGAGCGGTGCAGATGATATTTACCGCGGTTCTGACTGCCTTCTCATCTGTTCCTGTGCAGTCGAGGAGGATATTTTTCGTATCTGTTGTAACCCGTGTCAGTTCCCCGTTTATAATCGGCGGGAATGAGAGCACATTGTCGTTTGCATCCACAATGAGTGGCATCTTTTCAAATTTATCGACAATATGGGCATAGTCCACTCCCTTTGGGTGTTCTGCCATAATCTCATCGAGTGTCATCGCGTAGTAAAAATCCAGCGGCACAAATTTTCTTGTACGCGGAGATGCAAAATACGTAAACGGCGGGGTGATCGTATCTAAGTCATGGACCCCGATTGCCACTTTTCCACGGCCACGGCCGACTGCCCAGTGCAGCGCCTCCTGAAGTCCCATGAGACTCTCAATTCCATCGTTATTGAGAGAGACATTTCTGATCACCGCTGAACCGAGGAAAGGTCTGATCTCTTTTATGTTGTCATCGACAGTGAATGAGAGGCCAGACGGCCTGACATCATATCTGTTGATGCCGGTCTCGATGCCAAGGAAACCTTTCATGGCACGTGCGACACCCTCAGTGGAGAAGAGATCCGGCCGGTCCGGGAAGAACTCAACGTCTGTATGGTCATCCTCAAACCTCTCGATATCAGCACCGATCATAGGCAGTCTTTCAATGATCGCATCGCGGCCGGTGCCAACCAGTTTTTCCAGATAATCGTATGGTAATGTAATTATTGGCATCCTGTTCACTCCTCCTGCTGCTCCTTATTACTCCCCTTATGGTACATCGGGGTGTTACGCACCCAGTCAATATCGCTCCTGTACAGCTCCCGGAGATCTTTAAGTCCCATCTTTAACATTGCAACACGGGATACGCCAAGACCCCATGCCAGCACAGGATATTTCACACCAAGGGGGCTCGTAACCTCTTCACGGAATATCCCAGCACCGCCGAGTTCGACCCAGCCAAGACCATCCACATATACCTCAGGTTCGACTGACGGCTCGGTGTATGGGAAGTAGGCAGGCCTGAAACGGACGTTCTCAAAGCCCATGCGCCTGTAAAACTCCTTTAAAAATCCCATCAGGTGTCTGAAAGAGACATCTCTGTCCATGACAATCCCTTCAAGTTGTTCAAACTCCGGGGTGTGGGTGGGGTCGATCGTTTCTCTCCTGTATACTCTTCCAATACAGAATGCCTTCACAGGAGGCTCAGGATTATCTTTTAAGTGCTGGATTGAAAGGCAGGTTGTGTGTGTTCTGAGTACACACTCTTCGGCTTTTTTCCTCTTCCATTCTCCTCCCCATCCGGTAGAAGAGGTATCCCCGCCGGATTCGTGTATCTCCTGCACGGCCCGGTAATCTTTGGGCAGTTCCTCCTGCAGATCAAGGAAAAATGTATCCTGCATCTCTCTTGCCGGGTGGTCCTGTGGCTGAAACAGTGCGTCAAAGTTCCAGAACGAACTCTGTATTATATTGCCGTGCATCTCCGTGAAACCCATCTCAAGAAGTATACGACGCATCTCATCAATCAGTTCCTGGTATGGATGTTTTTTGCCTGCAAATACTGTTTTTGGGAGTTTGTGTACGCTGTATTTCCTCAGGCTTAAGTTTTTCCACTCACCTGATATGATCTCTTCACGTGTCAGGCGGCCGGTCTCCTCTCTGAGGTTAAGTCCTGCGTCAGTCAGTGCCACGCCTTCCTGAGTGATTGTAATTGTGCGGGTAACTTCCTCTTCCTCTTTAACGAGTCCGCGTTTGATCAGTTCGGGAATCCCCGGTCCTGTGAGGGACTGTAAGGAGAGTTCATCCTCACCAGGAGATATTTTCTCAGTCTTTTCGACAATACCCGCATTGATTGCAATCCAGCCTTTCCTGCGCATCCATCCGATTGCAATCTTTGCAAGGGGATGTTTCCGGAGATCCTTCATCGGGATTTTTGTCTCAAAAGAATCAATCACCTGTCGTTCGGGCAGACCTGAGACTTTATACTGCTCACCCTCTTCTGTCAGGTGACAGGTGGAAGTGATATCCTCTTTTAGTGTTACAAGTCCTTTCTCATCACAGAGATGCGCAAACTGCACAACCGCGTCTTTTGTGGTATCAAGGTACTCTGCAATTGGCTCCGGATCACTGCTTTTAGTCTCTTTCAGTGCGACAAGGAGTCTCTTCTCATTTAATGTAAGTTCCACCAGTATCAGTCCTCCACAAGATGTGTTACTTCGTCCATTTTTTCATGGAAATCCTTTAAGAATTCTTTTACACGTTCAAACGTCTCTTTTTTGCATGTCCCGCACATGAGTTCACCGCCTTCACAGGCACGGCGGATCTCTCTGAGTTCTTCGTCATCTTCGACCATGTGAAAGAGGTTTAAGAGATAGACCGAGCATTTGTCAGGTTCGCCGCCGAGTTTTTTCTGTTCTTCAAGAGTTACACGCCCGCCGGTGAGTGCACTCATCACCTTCTTTTTTATGGCTTTTTCCGGTTCTGAGAAAGTAAAGAGACTTTCAGGTACACTGCTTGACATCTTCCCTCCCTGCAGTCCCTGCAGGAAGACATGGTATGTGGAAGAGGGGGAGAATAAACCAAAACCGCCGTTCTCAATCTCGATCTTCCTCACAACATCTTTTACGATCTCCAGAGGCACATCTTTTACATCGACATGCCCTTCGTATTTTTTTGCCCCGGAAAAAGCCCGACCCACCGCTGTCATGGCCTTTTCAGGTGCATTTTTGGACCGGATGCTCACATATCCCTTACGCTCTTCCACTGTAAACATCCTGAGTTTGTGGGTGACATCACGTGTGAGGCGGATATGCGGGTCCTGGTCGATACCGACCGGGACAATCGTAGGTGCGGGTCCTGCGTCGAGTTGCGGGTACAGAATGTCAGCGACCTGTGTGGCAACACTCATCGCATGGGCCAGGTCTGTTTCCTGTGAAAATCCGTAAATTGCCTGCAGATCAGAGAAGTTGATCTTTGTCGCAGCTTCAAATGCAAGATCCTTTAATGTGTTGTTTTCGCTCTGGTAGTAGGTTTTACCTGTGTATCCCAGTGCATAGAGGCATTTTAAGTACTCGCGTCCATACTCTCTGCATTTATCCCAGGATATGTTTCTGACCGCATGTGCCTCGCGGTCTGCAACAGCCACATAACCATTGCCGCCCTGCTGCACGTGCCAGACAACTTCTTTCATTACCATGAGGTGTCCCAGGTGTGGGTGACCTGATGGCATAAACCCGGTTAATACGTGGTACGGCAGGTTGTTGTTCATTGCATTGACTATGCGCCCGTAGTCCCGATGTCCGATTACAATCTCTCGTCTGAGAAATGTAGGTGGTGAATGTATTTCACTGACAAAGGGTTTTATCGGCTCTATACCGAATTCTGTGAATAGTTTTTCCGTGTCAATGGATTGGTTGTTTGACCAGGGGTTGATTTCTGACTGCATGCAGTTATCTCTCACAATTTGATTCTGGCAAATTCAATGTACTGTATATCATTCTGATCCACGTATGCAAAAAGCATCTTCTTTCGGACGCTGTGTGCAAGTCTGACTGAACGGGAAATAACACTCATCGCTAACCGGCTTTTGGCAGGCATGGCGTGGACAAGGAGTTCTGAGTGTTTCTTGTGCCCTGAATACACCCTGAAGTGGTGGCCGAATTTATATGCTGTTCTTGGAGTATATCCCAGTTCCCGCAGGTCAGAGTAGACCTGTACTTTCTCATAGAGTTCTTCATCTGAGGGAAGCATCTCTTCTATATACTTATCTTTACTGATCTGAAGATCCTGTATTTTGAGTACATCCTTTCCAAGCAGGTATGCGGTCTCGACAGGGGAGAGCATCAGGTGTGTGTTATCCAGTTTTGTCCCAAACCATGCCTCATCTGAAATAATTTCCGGGGAGACTTCTGTTATTACAGATCTCCCGTATTTTATTCCTTTAATCTCTAAAACATCAAAGGCATCTCCGGTGCTTTTCAGTGACTGGATCTTTACCTCATAATATGTAAGTTCATCTTCGTCATCTACAACAGAGAGGATATACTTTTTTCTCATATTTGAAGCGGTTTTTACGTCTGTAATCATATTTTCGAAACTGACATACTCCCTCTCTGAAAGCACCCTGATTAAATATTGTGACCTGCCGTGACTGGGTTTCTCACCGCGGCGAAAGACCCGGAAGTCGTGCGGGCCGGCCTGGATGACATATCCTCTCTCTCTCATATCACGGTATACAAGATATTCTCTCAAAAAATCTGTATTTTCCATGAACTTCATCAGGAGGTCTTCAAAGTTATACCCTTCAAATTCAATTTTATTCCGGCTGACAAGATACAGCGCTTCAACAGAAGAGATCCGGAGTCCCTCTCCCTCTTTTCTGCCGTATCCACTCTGTTCATACAGGCTCTGCCCGTCTCTTCCAAGCATTATGTCTGTACCGTCAAATGTTGCCTTCACTTCTCAGATATTTGGGGTCATACATTATTATAGTGGCGAATATAATTGATTTAATTCTGAACTGACAGGTGTGCACCGGCACTGTCGGAAAAATCAGTGATTATTCAACAACTCAAAACAAGTGCTTTAAAGAGAGCAGGTATGTAGGGGAACCCCCAATAACATTTCCAGAGCTATTACTCAAATTTAGAGCCATACTATCCACATAAAGAGGGGTCCTGGTTGAAGTGCTCATAATATAGCGTGAGCTTTGCTAAGGCCATAAATATGCACGCGATTTGATAATAATGAATGATATTATTCAGTCATTTGCGTATTTAGAACTAACAAAAATGAATTTTTGTTTCAAAGAAGTTCATAAATTTTGAAAAATCACTGAAAAATCCGACTGTGCCTGTGCACCCTTATACAGTTCAGGGGTGCTTATGATAGTTGTACTGAGTGTAATTCCCTGCACTTCATAAGAGGTATAGTGGTCAATAGCAGGGGATTTTCTTCTCATCAGATCCACGAGAAAAGAGGTATCAACAATCGGCATCAGAATTTGACCTATTTCATTTTACTTTTCCTCATCCCTTCTGATACTTCTTCAATACTGTCAGCAAGGTCATCACAGTTCCCTGTCTCCTTGAGCACTTCAGAGAGTTTCCTTTTTTTAGGGTAGTGCCTCAGGATAACATCAGAAAAACTATCTTTTCCGGATTTTTTCAGTGCCTTCAGTTTCCCGTAGGCTTCATCTGTGATGGATATGGTCTTTGTTGCCATGGTTGTGTATGTCCCGTTCCCGGCTCCCTCAATCGAAACAAAGTCTGAGGCCGATGCCGACCTCATGCAGGGGGGCAGCGTTTGAGAGAGCACGTTTTGCCTGAAAATCGGTGCAGTGGCAGGCGTGGACAGCAGCAGGCTGCAGGGATTCGAGATAGCGGCACGTTCCCAGGATCCGGCTCTCTGCCGCGTCGAGGAGGTGGAACCCACCGATGATATCGGCAACACGATCTTCCCCTGTGATCCTTTTTGCCTGCTCGATGATATTACAGATCCCGGCATGGGCACACCCGGGGATGATGACTAACCCTTTGTCAGTCAGGCAGGCGATTGCCGAATCGTCGATGACAAAATCCGGCACCCAGCACCCGTCTCTGAGGACCTGTCCCACCGGATGTACGCTCTCAAACTCAGACTGCCGTTCGATCTCTCCGAGGAACACTATACGATCGGTGATCCAGACCGGATCCGCACTCAGCAGGATCTTCCCGAATGAGGCAAGGGTATCTCTGGAGATGAAACACCCTATATCCTTCCCCTGATCATCCCTTTTTGGTGCAAACAGATCAGTATGGGCCAGGATTGATGGGGATGCGACATCTCTCTCCTCAACCGATGCTTCAAAGGCAGACTTAACCAGCGAATCCAGCCCGCCGGTATGGTCGAGATGACCGTGAGAGAGAACGATCCAGTCCACAAGAAGAGGATCGATGCCCATCTTGTGTGCGTTTTCAATGAAGAGGTCTGAATACCCGGTATCAAAGAGGAGACTCATATTCCCGTCTTTGATGTACAGGGAAAACCCTGGTTCTGCACGAAAGTAACGATCAGTGAGGGTGGCATTGTCAACCAGTATGTAAATATCCATGTAATTCACAGAGGGTCAGCAGTAATACATAAAAATCTGGTGTTCGTGGGAACACTGTTATCAAAAGATGCACCTTCTGCCTCTGCTTCACCACACCATCATCCGGCCTCTTACGTTATTTTCCATCTGCATTCCGGATGGGCCTGCTCCTCTGTGAAAGTATCCGGACCAGATGAATTAATGCAGGCGAAATTCAATCTATATATAGTAAATCAGGAGAGCCAATAATGCATTTTAGTAAATTTATTCGAAATCTGTTGTATACAGGACTCCTCTGCCTGCTGGCGGTCTCTTTTGTCTCGGCGGCATCGGCGGCAGGGGCGGTTATGGAAGAGGAGTGGAATAACACATATCAGTACGGTAAATATACTGATTTTTTCACTGTTTTACAGACTGATTGCGCCGGGTATATTCTCGGAGGACTTGGGGTGAACCCCGGGGGTAATAATGCACTGCTCTTAAAAACTGATGCATCCGGTGCAGAGGTCTGGAACCGCTCGTTTGCAGGTGACAGGGTTTCTTCTGTTGAAATTACACCGCAGGGCAATTATGTACTGCTGACATTTAAAGAGGTGCTTGAGTACGATAATGAGTCGCTCGGGAGTGATGCGATTATGATCGGTGCGAGTGCGGATTCACATATCATCTCTGTTGATGAGAACGGCACCGTTCTTTTTGATACTGAAATTCCGGGTCTGCGTGCAAATTCGGTAAAAGTCATGCCTGACGGGAATTATGCGGTGACAGGCTGGACCTGGTCTGATGACCTTACGACATCGTCTCTTATTGGATTGTATGACGATGAGGGAAATAAAATCCTGAGCAGTTCAGTCAGTGCCGGAGCCGCGTATGATCTGGCAGTTGCAGGAGATAATCTCTATGTATCAGGTATTTCTTCTCTCTCAGATTCAGATATAGGAAAGAAATTTTCGTGGTTTATCTGCCTTGATAATGCAGGAAAAAAGATCTATAAGAGAACATATGAGAATGTCTCGTTTTACTCTGTTATACCTTCATCAGAAGCAGAGGAGGGTTTCCTCCTCTCTGGCAGTGCGTTAATACCCTGTACAGCATTTTCCCCTGATGGATTTGAGACACGTGCATATGCCATGAAAACTGATGAATCCGGAAAGGAGGAGTGGAGTCATATATTACAGGGATATGAGTGCTACGGTGCCTGTGAGCTGCCTGGTAATGGGTACATTCTCTCTGGTCTCTGGGGTGATAACGGGATGCTGCAGATGCTTGATTATTCAGGTATGTCTGTATCCACGGTAATTTACAATAAGGGTGAAGAGCCTGTCCAGAGCCGGCTGGGTGCTGTTGCTCTGACTGATGACGGTGGTTGTATCTCCTCAGGCTGGACGCGTATGACTGGTAATGTTGAGGGATGGCTGGTTAAGTCAGATATATCCGGTGGTGAGCCAGTTGTTCCGACAAAGCCGGCAGAAACACCCGGCTTTACTGTGATCTCTGTCATAGCTGCACTGGGTATGGTTCTTGCTGTAAGAAGAGTTTTTTGAGTATATCATACAGGGTGAAAGGGGAAAGATCCCACCCTTTCAGGTGGTTCTTCATTCTTTCTTCTTCACCACTGTAAATTATTTTTAACTATTTTTCAGGTCTCTTTTGAAACCGGTTTAAGCATGGTATATGCCACTATTATACCCACTACCGCAAACCCGACAATGTAGGGAAATACACCCAGGTAGTCTCCACTTGTTGTTTTTATAAAGCCTGCAAGCTGCGGCCCGACCATCGCTCCTGCACCATATGCAAGGAAGATAATCCCGTAACAACGCGGGTAGTCACATGTACCAAAGAACCGTGCTGTTGCAGTCGGTGCGATTGCAAGCCAGCCGCCAAGACATCCCCAGAGTATGGCAAATGCAATGATGTATGTCAGAACCGAGGGTATCTGCCACATGACGAGTGATGCCCCTCCAATCAGGATAAACGAGACAATCGCTGCATTCCTTGGGTTTAACCTGTCTGTAAGTGTTCCGAATAGAGGTCTTCCGCCGCCGTTAAATATGGCAAAGAACCCGACAAGAAGCGTGCCTAAAGCGGGTGCGATTCCTACAACTTCGGCTCCGACTGGTTTTGCAATGGAGATTGCCATAAGCCCTGCAAGACATCCGATGAAGTAGCAGATCCACAGGCCATAGAAGGCGGGTGTCCTGATCATATCACTGCGGGTGAATTCGCATACTGTGCCTGCTGCCTTGTCTGGAGGATTCCATCCCTCAGGTTTCCATCCTGGTGGTGGAAATGTGAGCGGCAGTGCAAAGAGGGTGATCAACAGGATGAATGCTATGCCAAAGATGCGGAATGTGTTCATAACGCCCACGCCGGCAATCAGGAGGTCTGCAAGGTTTGCTGTCAGGAATGCCGAAAAGCCAAAACCCAGTACGGTAAGGCCCACAGCAAGTCCTGTTCTGTCCGGGAACCAGCGGGCTGCGACTGCAACAGGAACTCCGTAGGCAATTCCCACTCCCAGGCCGCCGATGATGCCGTACACGATATAAAGCATCTGAACCGAGGTCACTGTTGATGCAAGAATCCAGCCAAGGCCGGTGAGTAGTCCTCCAATGATTGTGGTTTTTCTGGGTCCCCACTTTTCCACATATTTTCCGGCAAGCGGCATTGCTATGGCAAAGCACGCCAGGAATACTGAAAACGGCATCAGCACTTCACTTGCTGTTACAGTCTGGCCAAGTTCGGATGTGAAGTATTGTGTAAGCGGCTTTACAAATACACTCCATGAGTAAATGCTGCCAAGACAGAGGTTTATCAGCATTCCAAGGAGTACAAGCACCCAGCGTCCTTTTTCGGGATTCATTCCGAATAATGTGTTGGTCTCCATAAATTCAACTCCTGAATTATATTTTTAGATTACGACGAAAACAAAAAAAGAGGGTTTAATTTTCCAGGGTTGATACGTCACCCGGATCCATTCCCATCTCTTTTGCCTTTAATACACGTCGCATGATCTTGCCGCTTCTTGTCTTTGGAAGTGACTCTACAAACTCAATCTCAGATGGCATGGCAATCGGGCCAAGACTCATCCGGACATGGTAGGTAAGATCTTTTCTTAAGTTTTCTGTTGGTTCCTGACCTACACAAAGTATGACAAAGGCCTTTATACTCTGCCCTTTTACCTCGTCAGGTTTGCCGATTACGGCTGCTTCAGCGACAGCCTCGTGAGATACAAGTGCACTCTCGACCTCTGCCGAACCAAGGTTATGTCCGGCAACGATGAGGATGTCATCTGACCTGCCGATTACCATGATATAGCCGTCTTCGTCTTTTACTGCGAGGTCGCCTGCGGTGTAGTAATTTCCTATGGTGTTCCAGTACGTGCGGTAACGCTCGTCATTATTATAGACTGTGCGCATCATCGATGGCCACGGTTCCTTTATCACAAGCAGGCCGCCGATTCCGGGTGCGACCGGATTGCCATCCTTGTCAACCACATCTGCAACGACACCGGGGATTGGTTTGCCGGCAAATCCGGGTTTCATAGTATCGCCAACAAGCGTTGCGAGTATGTGCATGCCTGTCTCGGTCTGCCACCATGTGTCAAGTATCGGACACCGGGATTTTCCTATAACCCGATAATACCACTCGAACGCCTCCGGGTTGAGTGGTTCGCCCACTGAACCGATGACCCTGAGTGAATTGAGGTTGTAGCGGTTTGGCCATTCTTCACCGAATTTCATGAACAATCTTATTGCAGTCGGTGCGGTGTAGAAGATGGTTACACCGACGTCCTCGATTGTCTTCCACCATATGCCCGGGTCGGGATAATCCGGTACAGTTTCGGTGATCAGCACGGTTGCTCCCAGTGCAAGCGGACCGTAGGTGATGTAACTGTGGCCTGTAATCCATCCTGGATCAGCGGTGCACCAGTGGACATCGTTATCTTTCATGTCAAAGACGTATTTTGTCGTGTAATACGTTCCAACCATGTATCCGCCACATGTGTGCACGATTCCCTTTGGTGTTCCTGTTGTTCCGCTTGTGTACAGGATAAACATTGGGTCCTCAGCGTCCATGACCTCAGGTTCGCATACTGGATCCGCATCAGCCATAATCTCGTGGTAGTCCACTTCTTTTTCTGAGATCAGTTCAATTGCGGGCTTTGTACGCCTGAGAACGATGACCGTCTCAACACTGGGGGCATTGACTATCGCTTCATCTACGATTGTATTTAATGAAATACGCTTTCCGCGACGGTGTGTGACATCTGCGGTGATGACAACCTTTGCTTTTCCATCGCGAATGCGGGTATTAAGGGCAGCTGCACCAAATCCGCCAAATACTATGGTGTGGACAGCACCAATGCGGGCGCAGGCAAGCATTGCGATAATCTGCTCAGGTACGAGCGGCATGTAGATACAGACTACGTCGCCTTTCTTAACACCCTGATTTTTCAGGGCGTTTGCAAAACGCATTACCTGCGCAAGGAGCTGGCGGTACGTGAGCACCCGCTCGTTTAACTCATCCTCACCACGCCAGATCAGGGCAACTTTATTTCTTTTGTCGCCCTGTACATGCCTGTCAAGACAATTGCATGTGATGTTGAGTTTTGCATTTGTAAACCAGCGTGCGTATGGGTGATTCCATTCTTTTACCTGGTCCCATGGTTTCATCCAGTCCAGTTCTCCGGCCATTCCTGCCCAAAAACCGTCGGGATCGTCAAGGAATCTCTGGTAGGCTGTATCCCAGTCTCCGATCCATGAGTTTTTCAGGTACGAAGGATCCGGTGTGTATGATTTTTTCTCCAGTTTTACGTCGAAACTTTCGCTCATAATTCTTCACCTACATGATTAATCATGTAAAATCTCTTTTTTCCCTCACCATTGCAAACCAGTTATAGTCAGAAAAGTGAGGTTACAAACGCACACTGTGTTGTGCATTTCTACTTGGGATTTAGGTACTTATAAATGTGGCCTGTGCACAACGTATATGCAGTGCATTTAAAGATGCCAGTATTTATGGGGGGGCCGTAAATGATTGGAAATTTTCAGGATACAATTGAAATTAAAGAGCTTTTGAGGAAATATCCTAAAGGTCTGAACATATCTGAGATCTCAAATGCACTGCATATGCATCGCAACACCAGCGCAAAGTATCTTGATATGCTGAAACTGAAAGGGGATATAGACCGGAAACAGATTGGAACAGCAAAAAATTATTTTCTTGTCCGGAGAATGCCGGTATCACCCTTAATCTCCTTCACTCTCCACCCGGTAATTGTCACAGATTCCAGAAAAGAGGTGGTAATGGTAAACAAGGATACTCTGTCACTGTTTGGTTGTCCACTGGAGTTATTTTACGGCGAAAAAATAGAGAACCTTCCTTATGCAGTCTTCAGAACTCCTGAGATGGAAAATCTCTGTCATGATGCAATTCATGGCAGATACTCTGTCATATCCATGCAGACTTCTATTCAGAACAGACTGAATGACCTTTGTGTACAACTGATACCCGTAGTCTTTGATACGGGCAGGGACGGATGTGCCATTGTAATCATTGATAAAACCGAAATTAGGGAAGTAAAAGAGGAACGTGATAGTTGCAGAAAGAAGTATGGCGCGGTTATGCGTGGTCGGGCCTGATTTATTGTTCACAAGCGGTTCAAAAATAGTTAAGAAAGAAGCATTCTCCACTATATCCTGCAGGGGGTGAAGAATGGCTCTGCGGAAACTCCCCATTCTTTAGGGTGGGTTATGGAATCATCTGCACAGGCTCTGTTTTTGTTATTGCGAATGTTATGCAGATGCCCGCGAATGACAGGTGTTAGCGTTAATAGTAATTCGCTTATATTAAATAATTTCTCAGCTCATCTCTGAAGTGAGGTAAAAATATGGCAGCGGTTCCTGAAATTCCTGTACCTGCGATTGATTTGAATGTTATTCTGGCCCAGTCATGGGGGGATATTCTCCTTGCTATTATTGCCCTTGTTGTGGGTTTTTTCATCGTTAAATATATTGTTGCATACATCACAGGCATGGCTGAAAAAAAATCCAAAGTTTCCAGAATCGCGCTTACCCAGGTGAGTCGGCTGATTAGTACTATTCTTTATGGTATTATTATTCTGATTGCACTTGGATTCCTTGGTGTCGAAGTGAATGGAATTATTATCAGTATTTCGGCATTTCTGGCTCTGGCTTTAGGTTTTGGGCTGAATGATACGGTCAACAACATTGCATCAGGTGTCTGGATAACTTCCATGAATGCTTTTGACAAGTTCGATGAAGTGGAAATTGGGGGACATCATGGAACGGTGATGAATCTGAGCATAATGGCAACTGAGATAAAAAAACTTGACAATACACGTGTTATTATTCCAAACGGGAAGGTCTGGAATAGTGCTATTGTGAATGTCTCCCGCATGGCGACCCGGATGCTCATTATACCTTTTGGAATCAGCTATAACAGCAGTGTTGATAATGCATACGAGGTGGCGCTGAATGTGGCAAAAAAACATCCCGAAGTGCATGATACTCCTGCACCGATTGTCCGGTTTGTTGAAATGGCTGATTCATCTGTGAATCTGCAGTTCCGTGCATGGACAGATACAGGGAATTATTATCAGGTAAAATCTGACGTCAATAAGATGCTCTATAATGATCTGGTTGGAGCCGGTATTGAAATACCGTTCCCACAGATGGATCTGCATCTCAATAAATAACAGGAACAAATTCTGTTTTTAATCCTGTTTTTAAATGTAATATATCAGTTTCACAATATGTACCGGGGGGCGGGCCTACAGACGGGTGTACCAGATATTCATGCTCTCGAACCCACCGCAGATCTGCGTGTTGTTCCGGAGCGTGCCCCCGAACCGATATCCGGTCCGTGAGAACGTGATATTGATGGGATATGATTCCGCCCGGCAGATGGTATAGGCGACGGCAAATCCTTCTCTCTTCATTGTTTCCTCCATCTGTGTGAGGAGACAGGAGGAGAGCCGGTACCCACGGCAGGCAGGGAGGGTAGCAAAGTCGGTCATCTCCACGTTTCGCTCCGCCGGCGCCATCTCTGCAGAGGATGCGGCCACTGGAGAGTCACCGTCCCAGATCGCCCAGTACCTGATGTGGCTCTCCATTGTGGATTTGAGATATTCTGGATCGGTGATGGGGAAGGGATAGGTGGCAAAGACCTCACGGTATAGATCGGCCAGAGCCTCTGCATCATCCGGATCGCACTCCCGGCAGACAAGTGGGGTTGGGAGGGTTACTGCGCAATGCTCCCCCGCCCGTTCCTGTGCTTTTTCCAGAACGTCCCCGATTAGGTCTGAGTCCGGGTCTGCAATCTCTCTGCGTTTCGGGTCAGGATACTTGGTGAGAAACAGCCCATCCTCTGTCCCGTGGAACATCCCCTTCACCCGTGCTTCCTCTGTGTAGCCTGCCTCCAGAAACTGCCGGCTGTGGGTGACCGGGATCTTTACAAATATCTTAGAATACCCATGCTCCCCGGCCATCCGATCCAGTTCGGCAATGATACAGGGGAGGTCTTTTGGATCCAGGTGCATCAGATAGATGCGCTGATTGATGTCGCCGTGCTGGATCAGGGATCCGCCAACCCTGCAGATGGTATCATTCGTCATTTCGTCGGTCCAGTCGCTCCGTGTCCTGAGGGACTAAGGAGATGGTAGTGTCATAGTCTGAGAGAAGAGCGGCGATTCCCACCGCTTTCGACTCGTCTGCGTTCTCCAGTTTTAGCTGGAGTACGCAGGTATCACACTTCCTGTCGCAGTAAACCGGTGTGTAATTGTCCGGTTCTGTATAGGTGGTGATCACCCCCTCATAGTTTCTGAGGATGACCTTGGTTGACGACCAGGAGATGATATAGGATGGCATGATCGGAATCTTTCCCCCGCCCCCCGGAGCATCTATCACATAGGTGGGCACCGCAAACCCGCTCGTATGTCCGATAAGGTTCTCCATGATCTCGATACCCTTCCTGACTGAGGTGCGAAAGTGGCTCAGTCCTTCAGAGAGATCGCACTGGTAGAGGTAATAGGGTCTGACCCTGTTCATCACCAGTTTATGAACCAGTCGCTTCATGATTCGGGGGCAGTCGTTGACGTTTGCCAGTAGCACTGACTGGTTTCCAAGCGGGATCCCTGCATCGGCCAGTTTCCTGATCGCTTCGGTGGAGGAGGCAGTGATCTCTCTTGGGTGGTTGAACTGGATATTGATCCACAGGGGATGATGCTTCTTTAGCATGGTAACCAGTTCGTCGGTGATACGGTAGGGGAGGACCACAGGCATTCGCGTCCCGATCCGGATCACCTCTACGTGTGGGATAGTCCGAAGCTCGGTGAGGATCCAGTCCAGGTACTCGTCTGGGAGCATCAGGGGATCGCCCCCGGAGAGGAGGATGTCTCTGACCTCCGGGTGCTCACGGATATAGTCGAGCCCCGTCTGTATTGTCTCACGGTTAGGTATGTAGTCCACATCACCCACTTTCCGCTTCCTTGTGCAGTGGCGGCAATACATTGAGCAGGTGTTACTTACCAGGAACAGCACCCGGTCAGGGTACCGGTGAGTGATCCCGGGGACCGGGCTGTCAGTATCTTCTGCAAGAGGATCTTCCATCTCGCATTGCTCCACCTGGAGTTCGTTGGCCGACGGGAAGGCCTGTATGAATATGGGGTCGTTCTCGTAGTCATCTACATCAATGAGGGAGATGTAGTAGGGGGTGATGGACATCGGGAAGGTGCTGATTGTTTCCTCCAGACCCCTCCGCTTCTCAGCCGGGAAGGTGATTCCAAGCAGTTTTTCGAATGTATCAATATCTTTTATGGAATGGGCTAGCTGCCATTTCCAGTCTTTCCAGTTTGAAATGACAGCATCTGAATCAATTCGTGATGCAATTTCTCTGGATCTTTTTGATGATGTGTGCATAATTGTCACAGCCAGTCCGGGGCACTTCTAAATTATAGTCGAAAACCAAACTTTCAGGAATCTTTGGTTTTCTTTTATAGTGGCAAACGTTTATTGGCATGAAAACGTGTATGACGCTGAATCGTAAGACACGTTTTTTAAAACTTTCTTAAACAACACCCCTGCAGGGGAGGTGTAAAACGCAATCACGCGTTTACCATTAATCCAAAAGAAACGTTTGCCAGTATATCTGTAAAATCAGTGAGCCCCGTATTGCTTACATGATCATTTGGTCTCTCTTGACAAATATCTTCTGCTATCACCCGCTCTACATTGTGTTGCATTTTCAGTGCAACTGCCTCAGATCTCCAATTCTGGGTGATGTCCAGGAGGATAGCTCCAACCAACCTGAGGGGAGGGCTCTTCGTTTAGAAATTCTCTGTGGGCACCCCGATTTCAAATCCTGCATCTTTCCCTTCCCTGCCGGTCTCCCTGATCGATATCCTGATAATATTCTGGATTTCTCTGGTCAGGGATAAGCCATAACAGGTATTGGTGATAAGGAGAATTATAATCGAAAATCAAAGTTCCGGGAATGTTTTGTTTTCGATTATAAATGGTTCACGCTGATTTGACAGGCTGGATTTATCGCCGTGGTGTTTTTCTGTATACCATACCCTGGAACAGAGCAATCTTCTCCCCTGATTCGTTGGTTACAGAAACATTATATGTGGCAAGTTTGTGGTTTTTTGAAAACTCACATGCTTCAGCATACAGTGTGCCCGATGTGGATGATTTCATGTATGATATAGTGGCATTGATCGCGGCGGCAGGTATGCCGTGGGAGTTTGAAGCAAGCGCAAATGCACAATCCGCAAGGGTGAAGATTGCACCTCCGTGAACAGTCCCATGAGCGTTTTTGTGCTTGTCTGAAATTTTCATCTTTACTTTTGCTCTTCCTGATGAAACCTCCAGTATTTCAATGCCTGTATCTTTTGCGAATGCATCAGCTGAGAAAATTGTTTTGAGATTGTTCATATTATCCATATTTACCACACGGTAAAATTGTTTTTCATTGGTAAAAAATGGGTGTGCATGAATGATTTTTATTGGCTTATAAGGACAATCCATGTAAGTCAGTTTAAGCGTAGAGTGTCCGGTTGTAATGCCTCTATTTCAGGTTTTGGCAAGATGTACAATGGATTACCCTCCTGCACAACATGCCTGAAAACACTTCATCAGCTTGATCTGGAAGAGTTAATGAGGCAGAGTTCTGTAATTCCTGCTGAACCTGCCAGGAAAATCCTTCAAACAGGACGTTCCTACCACTTTGCCATTGACAGGACAGACGATCCATATTATGGAGAAAGAGATGGTAGATACGCGTCCCATGTTATCGGCAGGAAAAGAAAAGCCTCAACGAACTTCTTTTACGTATATATGTCCCTTAGTGTTGTCAATAAGGAGAAACATTTCACCATTGCAGTAATCCTCTGGATAAAGGAATCGAAAAATCCGGACGGAATCCAGCAGTGTATCGATATCATTCAGACTTTTGGACTGAAGATAAAAAGTCTGACTCCTGACTCCTGACTCCTGATCGGAAATTTTATGCCGCAAACATACTGCAATACCTTCAGGATCAGAAGATTCCTCATATCATGCCTGTGAAAGTCAATAGTGATAAACTCAGAAATCAGTTGAAGGAAAGGAAATCAAAAACCTTCCGGGATGTCATAAATTCCGGAAAAAAGAACGCTCTGGAGATTACGATCTGCGACTGTGTTCTTTATCGGATGGGAAAAAAGGAGAAACACGGAACCGTACATCATCCAGTTGTGGTTTTCGGCATCTCCCCTTCTCCGCGAAAGGTCCGGGAAATATACTCTCATCGATTCAGTATTGAATCTTCTTACAGGATGCGTAATCTCACCAAAGCAAAGACCACGAGCAAGGATTCGGGAGTGGAATAAGAGTGGGGGTGGGGTGAAGGAGGGTGGGGAAAAAGAGGGCCTGATTTCCGGGGGACTCTCCATCTTAATCAGCTCTTTTTCCATTCTGTATTTTTTTGCATGGCATCACCCGGAGCTAAAATGCGACACACTATATTCATCATCAACGAAGATATCAATAGCAAAATAATCGCGGGCAAAAGGTCAATATGAATAATCTGAGTGCAAATATTAGCGAAAAAGCGAATCTGATCTGGTCCATTGCGGACAAATTAACCGGTGCCTACAAACCCCATGAATATGGAGAAGTGATTCTTCCCCTGACCGTCATCAGGCGTTTTGACTGCGTACTTGCAGACACGAAAGATGCGGTTCTTGCAAAGAATGAGGGGGTGAAAGCGGTTGCAGTGAAGGAATTGTTACTTCAGAAGACATCCGGCCACTCATTTTACAATACCAGCAGATTCACGTTTCAGAAACTGCTGGACGACCCGGACAACATCGAGGCAAACTTCAGAAATTATCTCAATGGTTTTTCTCCGAATGTGCAGGAGATCATTGAGAAGTTCAAATTTGATGCGCATATCACAACGATGGCAAATAAGGGCATCCTGTATCATGTCCTGAAGGAATTTACCACACCCAAAGGGAACCTGCACCCGTCACAGATTTCTAATCTGGAGATGGGATACATCTTTGAGGAGATTATCCGGCGTTTTTCAGAGGCCCACAATGAGGATGCCGGGCAACACTACACCCCGCGTGAAGTCATTGAACTGATGGTAAACATTCTGTTTATTGATGATCATGACATCCTGTCCGGCGAAAAGATCACCAAGACGCTGTATGATCCGGCGTGCGGTACCGGCGGTATGCTCTCGGTTGCCTCGGAATATCTGCTCCGGATGAATTCGGGGGCGGAACTGATCGGATTTGGTCAGGAGTTAAATGATCAGACGTTTGCCATCTGCAAGGCGGATCTGTTGATCAAGGGGGGAACCGCAGACCAGATCAAAAACGGCAACACCCTGTCTGATGACCAGTGCGCCGATATGCAGTTTGACTATATCCTTTCCAATCCGCCGTTTGGCCGGGAGTGGAAGAACGAAAGAACGGTGGTTGACATGGAGGCAAAACGGGGTTTTTCCGGACGCTTCGGTCCGGGACGTCCTGCGATTGGGGACAGCCAGATGCTCTTTTTACTGACCGCTATCTCGAAGATGAAGGATGCCGGATCACGGGTGGCAATCATTCACAACGGATCACCGCTTTTCACCGGCGATGCGGGTTCCGGCCCGTCCGAGATCCGCAGATATATCTTAGAGCATGATCTGCTGGATGCGATCATTGCGCTCCCGAATGACCTCTTCTACAACACCGGGATTGCGACCTATGTCTGGATTCTGTCGAATAACAAACCGGCGATACGAAATGGCAAGGTGCAGCTGATCAACGCCAACCAGCAGTTTGTCAAACGCAGAAAGTCGCTCGGCAACAAACGAAACGATATCTCAGCCGAACAGATTGCAGAGATCACCCGGATCTATGGTGAATTTCAGGAGAATGATCTCTGTAAGATCTTCAGGAATGAGGATTTCGGCTACCACAAGATCACGGTTGAACGGCCCCTCCTGGATGAGAACGGGAAGCCTCTTCTCTCCAGAGGAAAACCGAAACCGGACACATCGTTGCGTGACACGGAAACGATTCCCCTGACGGAGGACATCAATACGTATTTTGCCCGTGAAGTCCTGCCGTTTGCGCCGGACGCATGGATTGATGAGAAGAAGACAAAGGTCGGCTATGAAATATCCTTCACCCGCTATTTCTATACATACACGGCCCCCCGGCCAAGTGCTGAGATACAGGATGAGATTCTGGCACTGGAAGAGGAACTTGACGGAAGCCTTGCGGAGATATTTCGGAAATGAATAAGCATAATCCGACACTTCCTTCGGATGAGATTTATCTGAATATTCGCAGGAGTGTCATTACAGCCCAAAGACAGGTTTACGCTGCTGTAAATTGTGCAATGGTGCAGACATACCGGGAGGTTGGTGAGCAGATTTACTGTGCCTGCGGTGAGAATTTTCGTGCGGAATACGGGAAGAATCTTCTGAAATTTCTGTCTGAGAAACTCACAAAGGAGTTTGGGAGCAATTTCTCTGAGCGAAATCTCCGTTATATGCGGCAGTTTTATGCGGCGTTTCCAATCCGGAACGCACTGCGTTCCGAATTAAGCTGGACACATTACCGGCTTTTAATGCGGGTTTCAGATGAAAAGGCACGTGATTTCTATATGGATGAGTGTGCCAAATCAAACTGGAGTTCAAGGCAGCTCGAACGGCAGATTAATTCATTTTTCTATGAGCGGCTTCTTGCAAGCAGGGATAAAGAGGATGTCATAAAAGAGGATGTCATAAAAGAGGCTGAATCAGGTGAGCTGAAACCGGAGTATGAGCGGATAATAAAAGATCCTTATGTTCTGGAATTTTTAAACCTTGAAGCGAACCCGAAGTTTTATGAAAAGGATTTGGAAGAGGCTCTGATTACAAACCTGCAAAAGTTTCTGCTTGAGCTTGGACGCGGATTTTCGTTTGTATCAAGGCAGAAGAGAATTTCCTTTGACGGGCGCCACTTCTATATCGATCTTGTCTTTTACAACTACATCCTGAAGTGCTTTGTTTTAATTGATCTGAAGCTCGGCGATCTTACTCATCAGGATCTGGGCCAGATGCAGATGTATGTCAACTATTACACCCGCGAGATGAGAACAGAGGGCGACAACCCGCCTGTGGGAATTGTTCTCTGTGCCGATAAGAGCGATGCTGTTGTAAGATACACACTTCCGGAGGACAATTCACAGATTTTCGCATCAAAATACATGCTCTATATGCCGACAGAAGAGGAGTTTAAGCGAGAGTTAAACCTCGATGAATTCCGGAAGATGAGCGGAGACAGTCCGGAAGACGAAGGTGGTGAGCAATGAGAGCGATGAAGGAGAGCGGGATTGAGTGGATCGGTGAGATTCCGGTGGGGTGGGATATAGGTAAAACAAAGTATTTGTTTACTGTTATTGGAGGTTCAACTCCTAAAAGTGATGAGTCTTCAAATTGGAATGGAAATATTGTTTGGATAACTCCAATGGATCTAAATCTTGATATAAAACTAATCAAAAATTCTAAAAGAAAAATAACAATTGGGGGATTACAATCCTGTGGCACTACTTTGGTACCATCGCAAAGTATCATATTATCTACGAGAGCACCTATTGGATTGATTTGTATTGCAGGAGTCGAATTATGTACAAATCAAGGCTGTAAATCATTAGTAAGTCGTACAAATGTTTGCAACGAGTTTTATTATTATTATTTTTTAATTCAGGGAGATCCTCTTAATATGCTCGGTAGAGGAACTACTTTTTTAGAATTGTCTAAATCTGATCTATATAGTTTTTCAATTCCAATTCCCCCACTTCCCGAACAACATGCCATCGCCGCCTACCTCGACCGCAAATGCACCGCAATTGACTTAGGGGTTGCCAAAAAAGAAACCCTCATTGATAAACTAACAGAATACAAAAAATCCCTCATCTATGAGGCAGTGACGGGAAAGACAGAAGTGCCGGCATGAGAGAAAGAGAAAACACCTGTCGCATACCGGAGATTATTAAAACAGAGACTGAAAACCGAGGGAAACCAAACTGTGACACATTGTCACGGGTTAAAAATCCGGCATACTGAATCCTTTTTCCGAAAACCTATTTTTGAGAACTGCAAGTTAAATGCAAGTTAAAAAACAGCAGAATTATTGCTGAAATTTAAATCCATTTGGTTTAACGGGATTTCACTCCGTGTCATACAGCACAAAAATATGAGAACTGCAAGTTAAATCCAGGTAATTCCGGTACACCGTGTGACCGTTACGAAAAAAACCCAAAATGGCCATGAATTTCTCTGTTTTCTCGAAACATTCCAATCAAAGAATGAGAACTGCAAGTTAAATGCAAGTTAAATAAAATCCCAGACGTGTGTTATTTTTTAGATTTAAAGATAATAGTCAGAAATTACACAAAAAACAAATGTGTCAGAAATGAGTTTTGCAAGTTAAATGCAAGTTAAATGCAAGTTAAATGCAAGTTAAAACCACACCAAAAAAACCGGCACCGATCTCTTTTTGAAACAGATCAAAAAAAACTCCTGAAACAAAGCGCAATACATTATTATTCCCTTATCCTCAATAGTAAATCATAGTGAAATACCAGGGGAAATTCAAGAGATGACAGCCACAGATTATACAGAAAAACAGTTTGAAACTGATATCGAATCATCCCTGTGCACCAAAGGCGGGTATGTCAAAGGAAATCCTGAAACATTCAACCCCGGTCTTGCTCTTGACACCGACACCCTCCTCACCTTTATCAAAACAACACAGCCAAAGGAATGGAAAAAATACACCGGCATATACGGCGATGAGAGCGAAAAGACATTCCTTGAAAGATTCACCCGTGAAGTGGCACGAACAAGTCTCCTCCGCGTACTCCGGCAGGGCATAAACGACCGGGGATGCAGGTTTAACGTCATCTACTGGAAGCCGGAAACCGCAATCAACGAAGCGTCAAAAGAATGCTATGAACAGAATATCCTTCACTGCACCCGGCAGCTTCACTACTCCCCGGTAAATAAAAACAGTCTGGACATCGTGCTCTTCGTAAACGGAATTCCCGTGGTGTCAATGGAACTCAAAAACCAGTTCACCGGCCAGAGTGCAACAAATGCCATCGAACAATACCGATTCGACAGAAACCCCCGCGATCCCATCTTTGAATTCAAACGCAGAGTCATTGTTCACTTTGCAGTTGACCTCTGCCACGTCTATATGACAACCCGCCTGAACGGAGCAGGAACGAAATTCCTCCCCTTCAACCAGGGATCAAACGGAGCGGGGGAAGTGGGCGGAGCAGGCAATCCCTTTTCCTACGACACCTATCAGACCGCCTATCTCTGGGAAAAAGTTCTCACCAAAGACAGCCTCCTTGAAATCCTGCACAAATACCTCCACATCAAAACCGAAGTTGTGAAAGATGCGAACGGCAAAACAACCGAGACCAAAGAGACCCTGATTTTCCCCCGATACCATCAGCTGGACGTGGTAACAAAGCTGCTTTCCGATGTAAAAGAGCACGGTGCCGGTAAAAACTATCTCATACAGCACAGCGCCGGAAGCGGAAAGTCAAACTCGATTGCATGGCTCGCACACCGGCTTTCCGGACTGCACGACCGTGCAGACGACAAAATCTTCAAATCAACAATCGTTATCACTGACAGAAAAATTCTTGACAATCAGTTGCAGGACACCATCTACCAGTTTGACCATGTGGAAGGCGTTGTCGTAAAAATCGACAAAGACTCAAAACAGCTCCGTGATGCCATCAACTCCGGCGCAGGCATCATCATCACCACTCTTCAGAAGTTCCCCGTCATCTACAAAGAAATAAACGCAGACAACAGGAATTTTGCCGTCATTGTGGATGAGGCTCATTCATCACAGACCGGAGAGGCAGCAAAAAAACTCAAAACAGCGCTTGCAGACACCGAAGCAATCCTTGAGGAATATGCAAAAGCGGAACGCGAGGAAGAAGAGAAGCACCCGGACGAAGAAGACAAACTAATCGCCGAAATTGCCGCACAGGGACAGCACAACAACCTCTCATTCTTTGCCTTCACCGCAACACCCAAAGACAAAACCCTCCAGATGTTCGGGATAAAACAGCCGGACAGGACATACAAGGCATTTCATATCTATTCAATGCGGCAGGCGATTGATGAAGGATTCATCCTTGACGTCCTGAAAAACTACATGACATACAGCATGTATTACCGGATTATCAAAAACATACCCGATGACCCGGAGCTTGACACCGCCGCAGGAATAAAGGCAATACGGCGGTATGAGAGCCTTCACCCCCACAACCTCGCACAAAAGACCGCGATAATGGTTGAGCACTTCCATAACCAGACGAAAGACCAGTGCGGCGGCAAAGCAAAGGCAATGGTTGTCACCGCCTCACGTCTGCATGCGGTACGCTACTGCTTTGCGTTTCAGCGATACATCAAAGACAAGGGATATTCTGACCTTGACGT
Organism: Methanobacteriota archaeon; assembly: GCA_034659935.1. Classification (GTDB taxonomy): domain Archaea; phylum Halobacteriota; class Methanomicrobia; order Methanomicrobiales; family Methanomicrobiaceae; genus DAOVRB01. The sequence continues at coordinate 54,829 of JAYEIC010000018.1, forward strand.
GCTGGTCGCCTTCTCCGGAGAACTAATCGACGACGGCGTGACATGGACTGAAGAGAAGATGAACAAAACAAGATCCGGCGAAAATATCAGGGAAAAACAGCTCCCAAAAGAGTTCCATGATAATTTCAATATCCTCATTGTCGCAGAAAAATACCAGACCGGATTTGACGAACCATATCTTCACACCATGTTTGTCGATAAAAAACTTAGCGGAGTAAAAGCAGTTCAGACACTCTCACGCATAAACAGAATTGCCGAGGGCAAAGACAGCACATTTGTGCTGGATTTTGTCAATTCTGCCGAGGACATTCAACAGGCATTCCAGCAGTATTACGAAGCAACCATTCTCGCAGAGGAAACAAATCCCAATGTGCTCTATGATCTCAAATACACCCTTGATGACTTCCGGATATACCATGAGTCAGAGATCAGTTCTTTTGCGGACATCTTCTTTGCAAACACCAAAGAAAAAGAGATGGGAAAACTCTCTGCAACCCTTCGTCCTGCAATGGACAGATTCGCTGCAAAGTCCGTTGAAGAGCGTGACACATTCAAAACAACACTGTCCCGCTTCATCCGCATATATGGATTTATTACACAGGTATGCAGGATGTTTGACACAGATCTGCACCGGTTCAGCGTATATGCAAAATTCCTCTCAACCGTACTTCCCAAAGGGGAAAACGTAATGGTGGATTTGGACGACAAAATTCTTCTTCAATACTACCGCCTTGAAAAATCCTATGAAGGTGCCATCGTCATGGAGACGCATGATGACTACTCTGTTGATCCGATCAAAGGAGAAGCCGGAGTTAAAAAAGAGAAAAAAGACTCCCTCGCCATACTTATTGACCGGATAAATGAAAAGTTCGGCACAAACTTTACCGAGATGGATAAGGTGCTCCTCCAGATTGAAAATGATATTCGCGCCGAAGAAAGCCTGATCAATTTTGCACAGAACAATGATGAACGTGTGTTTCGCCCGGTCTTTGAAAAAGTGTTCAGGGATATGGCCATTCAGAGGTATGAACAGAATGATGAATTCTTTATTCGCATGTTCAATGATTCTGCATTTATGCAATACACAATGGACTTAATGCGTTCAGACATCTACCGGAAAATTAAGACGGCACAGGTCTGAGATTTATAATAGTGAATGAGTGAGAGAATAATCCCGGAGAGTGTAACGTCTCTTTTACATACAGCATATCCCTGCTGATAATGTCAGGTCCACTTTACATACAGCATATCCCTGCTGATAATGTCAGGTCCACTTTACATACAGCGTATCCCTGCTGATAGTGTCAGGTCCACTTTACATACAGCGTATCCCTGCTGATAGTGT
>JAYEIC010000019.1:0-5096 GCA_034659935.1 Methanobacteriota archaeon
CGCAGATTAAGGTTTGCATGCCGGCTTTAATTAAAAAAATGGAGGGAAAAAATGAAATTTGAAATGGGCATGCGGGCGTTAAGCCTGCTATTAGTAATAGCACTTGTCGGTGCGATCTTTGTTCCGGCGGTAAGTGCCGAGAACGAACAGGAGGACGTAATTAGTGTTTCCACAGTGGAAGATGTCAAATGCGTAACACCTCCAGAGTTCCAACCCAGCATTCTTGATAAACTTTTGCTAAAGCCAGTAGTGTCTGAATTACGTGTGAATAAACAGTCTGTTGAATTTATTGGAGCGATCTATTCATCATCCTGGATTGAACAGCATGATCAAAGTCCAGCATCGGACCAGATCGTGATCTCCCTCCCGGAAGATCACATCCTGACAAAAACAGTATCTTCCGGTTCCACAGTCCCTGTCCCAGAAGAACTTGCTGATTTGATCGTAGGTGCTGACGATGAATCAATTCTGGTCCTCTGGGTACCTAAAGATCTTATATATTCCAAAAAGAACGGCAGCAATGTCACCATTCAATTTCCAAAAGAGCTACTCCTCGAATATCCAGACATCTCACAATTCAATGTGGATATAATGGCAGATGCTGATGAAGTCATGGATACAGAAGAAGATAAATCCTTATCTTCTGCGATGAACCCGGCGGAACTGGCAAGCCGTACACTCTATCAGGAAAGAGCCCAGTATACCAGAGATTCATCATATACTGTTACCGGAGTCACGGGAATTCTTGATCCATATTCATACTCCAACAACGGGAGATCATTTACCAGTTACCACGAGATCGAAATTTATCTGAATGGTCAGGATAATACCGCAGAGTTTATCAGCCACATCCTTGACGATGGCAGTTACCGCTACTGGGCGGTCATATGGGACGATGGCGATTATTACACTATGCTAGACAAGACAACCAACAGTCTGCCCTATATGGAATACTATTTGTACCTTGAAGACGGCGTATATTGGTTCCATTTGCGCAATCCGAATACCGGTGCGTGGGAAACTAACAGTTACGATGACACCGATAATCCTGCGACACGCGTGGATTGGTTGATGGGTTCCACTGAATTGTATCTGGATAGTGGAACCGGGAGTTTCAGGGTGGAAACGTGCCCCATCAGAGAAGATTGGACCAGAACCTCGGATGGTTCCTGGTATAGACCACGTAAGACCTTTGATTGGTATACATACACGTCGAATGAGCAATATGTCTCAATTTCAGCATGTTGGACAAGCGATGACAGAATCCAGACAATACATGTGGGCGGTTCTTCTGTCTGAGGAGTGAAGACAAAATGAAAAGAGGAAAGGAAAATGTTTAAAGAAAAAAGAATCCTGGCCCTTTTGTTCTCCCTCACTATTATTGGATGTACACTCTTCACGGCGGGGTGTATGACAAAGGAGGAGCCGGGTACGATGATCCCTGTCCCGACTCCCCCTACTTTCCAGCCTGATATTCTGGATAAACAGATCATCAATGCTCCGTCAGGAGAGGGAGGGTCTTCTCCTTTCCTCTTTGAGTTTGATACAGAGAACGCCTCGGGCTTCAAAGCGGTCAGGGCCGATCTCCCGGGAGCGCCTACCTTTGTTATAGGATCGAATACATCGCCGACTCTCCCGATCATCGTCTCTTCAGAGACTAACGCCAGCACCGAAATTAGGATCAGTAAAACCGACGGATTACCGGAAGGATTGCAGATCTTCTATACTCCGGAATCCTTTACCCTTAAGGCGGGGGAGAAGACACGCCCGGAGATGAGTCTCAACTTATCAGAAAATCTGACCGTACCGGCAGAGACGACAGTCGTCGTCTGGATGGAAGGTGCGGGATGGGAAGTTGGGAGGGCTTTCTACCTGGCGTCTCAACAATTTAGTTTTGGAACGCATTAATAATCTTTGAGCGCCATAATATCCACATGGTAGAAATAAAGCTCGAAAAGGAGGAGGTGATGTTTCTTAGAAACTTTGTGAAAAAGGGACGGACAAGTGTAAGAGAGATAACCAGAACGGTATTGCTGAAGGAACATGGTGGTGTGAAGTCTATGGATATATAGTGACAGGAGAAGAAGACTATCATATATAAAATATAATAAAGAACATAAACATTCAACAGAAGGTATTTCTTCTTATTTTTTTATTTTCCTTATGTTGTATCCATACAGGATATTGTGACTATTCGGTCTCCTTTGGACAAAACGACAGCCAAAATGCGGATGTCTCGGGGGGATATGAGTCACACTCCTTTTGGGATATACCCCTTTGGATAAAAATATCGTACTAGGCTGTTGCATGAACAGTTTACTGTAGACAGTGAGGGCAGTCACACTGCAAAACAACCCCAATTTAGGGTTTGGTTGTCACCGAAGTATGGCTGATTGCCCTTATGAGCCAATAAAATTTATTCGTGCAACAGCCTCAATGCATAAAAAATTAAAGCGCAAGGGTTATTTCAGGTGTAAAATTCCTTTTATTTAACGCATATATGTAAAATTTCGTTTTAAAATCTGTTCCAATAAAAGATGGGACTACCAATCAAATAATCAATTTAATCATTCTGCTGACAGTTCGGGAACATGGTGAGAGAAAATATATAATGTCAGTTCATATCTTTAAACAGGGGGCAGTATAAGGCCTAATACTCTGATTAAACCCGTTTTAAAAGAACCAATTCGGTGAAATATCCAGAGAAGAAGAAGGAATTAATTCGACCAAATCCTGTTTCCTTCCTTTCCCTGATTGTCTGCCGACTGATAAAACCGGCATCTGACTGATCAGCACTATCGCAGATTAAGGTTTGCATGCCGGTTTTAATTAAAAAAATGGAGGGAAAAGTATGAAACTGAAAAAAGGAATGCGAGCACTTTCTGTGCTCCTGATATTGCTGCTAGCAGGAATGGCGTTGAGCGCCGGTGTGAGCGCTTTTGGGATAAACGGAGAGGCAGACGAAGAACAGTTGAAATTGATCGGGGATCCTGCGAGTGGAAATCTATTTCATGAGTTTGGTCTCGAAGAACCAAAGATAGTTGAAGGCCCAACTATTAAAAATTACAGTGAAACAAAAAGCGAAATCGACCTGATCCTTGAAATGGGCGGTTTTCAAGACATTAAGGGGGACATTGTCGGTCTGATTGACTATGATGGGTCAGAAATTATACTCCTCGACCAGAATGAAACTATACTTGAAGTCATTTGGGATGGTTCAAAAGCATCACAGCACGTGATAGAGCCCAAACTATTGGGTGAGAGAGAATTCAAGATGTATATTCCATCGGACACGGACAATTCCCAAGGTAAAATGGAAGGAGTACAACTTTCGAGAATTGACATTAAGTTACCTACTGAGTCTGGTGATATAGGAATCAAGACAATTTATGCGGTAACTGTATGGAGAGAAGATTGGTGGGATTTCTTTGGAAATCAGAACCTTCTTCATACCCAAGGGAAATTTTATGTTGACTATGGAATCAAGGTCGACAGTATTCTCGATCAAACGTATGTCCAAACCGCTGGTGGGTGTGACCGATGTGAGTTCACTCACTATACTAGTGGCGCAGGTACATATGTTGGCCAAGTAACAGCCTCTGCAATTTGGGCAACGCTACAGGCACCCACCATCAAATGTTCTCAAGATACATGGGTGAGCTGTGACAGGAACTGCAATGAGGATGGGAACGGAGTTAGCGACAAATGGGGTGCTATTGGGTGTGGCTGCCTAGCAATCCCATAATTTTTCAGAACTAAAAACGTGTGGTAGATCATGGTAAAACAAAGCAACATGGTTTCACTATTTTGCAAAATTATTTTCATCCTGCTCATGCTCAGTTCATTTTTAACACTTATTGTCTATTTTACTTCATCAGAAGCGATTGAAATTTGGCAAATCCCTGAAACAAACCCATACGTGCTTTTGAATGCCTCTCCTCAATCGAATGAAATCATATGCTCTACATTGAATCAGAAAGAAATTAAACAATCCTTCAAAGGTCTTGATGAGATCCTGGTCGATAAAAATTTTATAGGCATCATTAAAGACGGAAATTATACAATTGCTCTCATAGATCGGGGAGATGAGATTCTTGAAGTAGTGTCCGGTTGTGGTAATACATGGCAATACTTACTGACGCCTGAATGCTTAGGGAAAACGCATTTTGAAAAGATGTCTCCGGAAATAAGAGATGCTGAAGCAGGTATGGCATTGTATCGGATAGAATTGACATTACCTGACGAGGGATCTAACCAAAAGAAAAAATATGTTGATATATATGACGTTTGGTGTGAGAACGGGTGGAGTTTTTGGGGAAGTAAGAACCTGTTGCACACCGAAGGGCGGTTCTATGTGAATTATGGACAAGCTGTGCTTCATGTAATTGATAAATCATATTTAGTTACTTCAACTGGTTTTTACCAATACCAGAACTGCAGATCAGAAATCGGACATGGTAACACTGCTGGCTGGATAACAAATAATAACATCTGGTCATTATACAATTTTCCAACAAATACCAAATTCTCGACTGATTCTTGGATAACTGTTGATATGTATTACAATACCCAACTCGGCATATCCTCTGATAAATGGATCTCCATATCGCTTCCACAGAATATGAACCGGAGCTCTACCTCTGGGATTTTGGGATCCCCGGGAGATACACCTTGAAAAAACCGGCTGGGTACAGAATAATGAACATTCATCCCGGTGTGGTAGCACCGTGCATCATCCTGCTCCTCATGCTCGCCCTCCAGTGCTGGCGTAGTCAGGTAGCCATCGCCCGGACATCTGGTGAGGCGGATTTTCGGCGTGATGCATGAGGTGAGGAGTGGTTATTATGACAGCAGTTTCACTGAGTGGGAATACTCATCGCCAAATTATAATGGAGATTCAACTACATGACAGGATGACTGGTGAACCTGCAAAAATTATAACAATGCATAAAAAATTAAAGCGCAGGGATTATTTCAGGTGTAAAATTCCTTTTATTTAACGCATATATGTAAAATTTCGTTTTAAAATCTGTTCCAATAAAAGATGGGACTACCAATCAAATAATCAATTTAATCATTCTGCTGACAGTTCGGGA
>JAYEIC010000020.1:0-98633 GCA_034659935.1 Methanobacteriota archaeon
CCTTCATACACTCCACCTGTTCCATACCCTTCATGCACTCCGGACGCTCAGATACGCTCCATACATACCACCCGTGATATCGGGCTTTCATCAGTAATCTCATAATCGCAGTATTTCGCAATTTCGTTTGCAAATGCCCTGACTGCCTCATGTTCAGGCATATTTGACCGCTCAAGGCGTTTCATGCTATAACCAAGATACATATAACCCTTAACCTCCACATAAACCGCCCCTGCATCCTGGATCATCTCTGCATACTTTTCAGGTGAAAAATCATTATAACCTGAAACAACAGTTATCCTGATCGCAGAACGCCGGTTCCCAAGCAGAGACAGGGATTCCTGTATCTTATCCCAGTAATCTTCCATTGGCCTGCAGACCTTAAGATAAGTCTCTCTGTCAGGAGCATCAAGGGAGATATATGTCTGAAACGGCCTGCACCTCTCAATCATCTGGGGAACGGTCCCGTTTGAGACAAGAAATGTGGTATAACCCTTCACATTCAGAAGATCAATCAGTTCAGGAAGACGTGAATATAACGTCGGCTCACCGGAGAGCGAAATTGCCACCATATTGGGATCCATCGCCTCATCCCAGAGTTCTTTAGAGATATAGCTGTTTGCAACCGGATTATAACCGGCAAGGGCTTTCAACTGTTTTCTCAAAATACCGTCCACAATCTCCTGCGGATCTGCCTCCACAGTCTCCTGTACCTCATACTCCATTGAACGCCAGCAGAAGAGACAGCGCTGGTTGCATTTCAGGGTAGGAGTCATCTGAACACAGCGGTGGCTCTCAATCCCGTAAAACTGGTGTTTGTAGCACATATCTCCGCCTTTCAGCGTCCGCTTGTTCCACATACAGGGTTTTAATGCTGCAGATGAACTTTTGTTGAAAAACTGGTAACCCTGTTTTTCAAGGGCTCTACATGCTTTCGACTGCATCAATACCAAGGGTCTCAAGGGCCTCTTTTAACGTGTTCTGCGCTGCACTCACAAGTGTCAGGCGGGCGTTTCTCGTGTCACCCTCACTTTTTAAGACAGGATCGTTGTGATAGAATGTATTAAAGAGATCAGCGAGTTCACGTGCGTAGATCGCCAGATAATGTGCTCTCAATTCCCGCACAACCGTATCTATCACTTTAGGGAAGAGTGCAATCTGTTTTGCAAGCGCTATCTCATCAGGTGTGCAATATCCAGACATCTCCTCAAATTCTCCTGCTTTTTTAAGGATCGAAGATGCACGGGCGTGGGCGTACTGGATGTAAGGAGCACTCTGCCTCTCAAAGTTCAGTGCCTCCTTCCAGTCAAATACAGTACTCTTCTCCTGTGAGACACGTACAATATCATACCTGATCGCACCGATACCAACAGAACAGGCAATCTTCTGCCGCAAGTCCGCGTCAAGTTCAGGCCGCCTGATAGTAACCTCTTCAAACGCCCTCTTTGTCACTTCCTCAATCAACTCATCAGCAGAGACAAACTTGCCCGCACGGGTGCTCATTGATCCTTCAGGCAGTGAAACAAACTCAAAAAATACAATCTCAGGCACCCGGTCACCGAGAAGTTTCATCGTCGCCTGCAGTTGCGCACCGATCAGCTTGTGATCTGCTCCGAGCACGTCAATAACCAGGTCAAAGTTCTCACCCTTCCACTCGTGATAGGCAAGATCACGGGCAGCATACACCGATGTCCCGTCAGACCTCCTGAGCACATATTCCTTTTTAAAACCAAATTCTGAGAGATCAAGGGCAAGGATATCATCATGTTTTGCCTCAGAAAGCTGCGAAACCCTTGCAAGAACACCTGCCATATGCCTGTTCCTGACAAAATCACTCTCCCACATAAACCGGTCATGCGGAGTGTTAAGAACAGCCAGTGTCTCCTTTATCCCGCCTGCACACATTGAGACCGTTTTTTTAAACTTCTGCACCATCTCAGGATCTGCCACTTCAATCAGACCCATACGGCGATCAATTTCAGACTTTATCAACTCATCTGCCTGAATTGCACGGTTCGCAGCAACATAGACGCGGGCCACATAGTGATCATCCTTCTCCCCCTCATTCTGCGGGATATCAAGGGTATCAAAACCCCATGAGAGAATGGCAATCTGACGGCCCATATCATTGAGATAATACTGGACTTCAACCAAATATCCTGCCTTCTTAAACGCACGGGCAAGAGTGTCTCCTATTACAGAGTTCCTGATATGTCCAACATGCAGGGGTCCGTTCGGGTTGGCACTGGTATGTTCAATACATACACGCCCGTCTTTCTGTGGAAATGATCCATATCCCGGTTTTAGCGCTGCTTTAACAGCCCCGTCCACGTATCCCGCACCAAAAATGAAATTGAGATAAGGACCTGAGACTGTAACCTCAACACCAGCTTCTTTAAGTCTCCCCTGAATCTGCCCGGAAATCTCCTCAGCTATCTTTACCGGCGCAGCCCTCTTTTTCTTTGCAAGTGCAAAAGCAATAGTTGACGCGAGATCTGCATGCTCACCACCATCTGTGAGGAGCACATCCTCTTCACCGGTTGCATCCCGGAGAATCTCTGTTATTTTATTGTATCTCTCAAAAAACATTAAAATCCGGTCCTGTATCGTAAAATTGCAGCAAACCCGCCAAATGCGTTGTAAAGCATTGACCCTTCCTCAAAATCATCAGAGATGATCATAATCTTAGTGCCGGTTGTATCAGCAATCTCAGCCAGTTCCTCAATAATATCAGACTCCTCTTCAAGATATACGGGTGCAGAGCAGTCCGGGCAGATACCAAATTCAATATCAGATGAACTCTTCCCTGCCTCGATCTCCACGGTTTCCTCACGTGAATAATCACAATTCTGGCAGCTGATTTTCAGACGGACTTTTCTGAGCCCCGCAGAGAGAAGCAGTATCTCAACGGCACCGATCTCTAAATTCTTTCTTATACTCTCCTCACCGTACGCTGCAAGGCCGTCATCCTTCACGAGTTCTTTAAAGAAACGTTCCATAATGACCTTCTCTTTCATCACCGCAACGCCACGGAGAGCATCTCTTGCATTATCAACGAGTTCTGAAAGACCACTCTGATCTGTGTACGCAACATCAAAGAGACCGATTACTCTCTGCTGAATTTCATGGTGAAGGAAAGCACCATCATAGAACTCTTCCTTTGAAGGTGTGGGCCCGCCGATAAGAACACCCTTAAAACGCTCAAAGAAATCAGGTTCTGCCCTGAAAGCATCACTGGCACGCTCTCCCACTTTCTTATAATATTCATTAATGGCAATCAGACGGAGACGCTGGAAACGCATTGCAGACTGACCACCTTTCCTCTGCTTACCAGGTACAGTGGATGTCACCCCGGATACCGGCTCAATACGGTTGCCCCTGAGGAAACCAAAATACGCTTCACGCCTGTCAATAACAATAAGTCCGTACACCTCCTTCTCAACGAGCATCTGCTTTAGAGGTCCAAGTTCGAAGTTCGAACTGCACCTGTAAATATACATGTTGATTAAGTCAGGAGGTTCAATGATTGTACACTCCATATTGGTTCTGTCACCACCGAGTTTTATTACACCGCAAAATATTGCCAACCCGTTCTCAGGGGGATTTTTATAATATTTTAAACGTGCAAGAATTGATGAAATGGCACTCTGAACGTTTACTTTTGTCTGTTTACTCTTGATATTAGCACACTGCCCAAACTCATCACGAAGCTGGGCCGTAACGTCGTGTATCTGCTTGTCAGGAGGGATATATATTGTGATGAGCTCTGTCCCGCTCCCCTCCTTTGCGGCAAGCTTCTCAAGTGTCTTTTTAAATTCATAGCGCTTTCTGGCGTCGTCCATCTCAGTATTATCTGCCATTTCAACATTCACCATCTGGAAGAAGTGTAATATTATTTACTGCACAGAGCATTAAAGGTAAGTATCTCACCTGACACAGTATTGTCAGCGTCTCTGTTTATCCTGCGTGAACCATTGATGACAATGGGATCCCCGGGGCTCCATTTAATTATTAAAGAACCATAGAAATCCATATAATAAAATAGCCTGAAGTAAAAGTTGAAGACCCTGAAGCTCAGTTAAAGAAAAACAGCCTTAATAGCAGCTTTCCTTCTTCGTGAGTCCCCTTCCCTACCCCCCATTCACCTGCCACTCTCCTTCTGGTCACACCCTTCAAGTAACACATGAATCAGCGGCTTTAAGGCCGGGATCTCATGGGTAAGGACGTCCCAGACGATCTCCCAGTCCACACTGAAATAGGCATGGATGAGGCGGTCCCGCATCCCGGCCATCGCCCTCCAGGGAATATCAGTATAAACCTCCCTGAAGGGGGCAGGGAGATTCTTTGCCGCCTCACCTATAACTTCGATGCTCCGAAGAACAGAACGTTTGAGCACCTCATCATGGATAAGGTCATCATAGGTGATGGAGCTGCAGTGATCTTCCAAAAATACCATCTCATCCATGATATGGTGGAGGAAGACCCCTTCATACTTCACACCAGATCACCTCGTCTTCAATGTACCGGCGGAGATAGGGATCTATACCCCCGGTGGTGACCAGGTCCACTCTTCGGCCAAAGAGATCTTCGAGGTATCGGATGAGATCCATAAAGTTCTGGAATGTGGCCCGTCCCCGTGCGAATTCGACGAGGATATCGATATCACTTGTAGGAGTATCCTCCCCCCTGGCAACAGAGCCGAAGATGCCAATTCGCTTCGCGCCAAATGCTTCCCTGATCCAGGCCAGTCGCTCCTCCAGTCGCCTTACATCGCCCGGTCCCTTTTCAGTACTAAGGATGGTGGTCATTTGTATCGATAGAATCTAGGAGATAACTACATAAATAAATGTCTGCATAGAATTTCAGCTGAGAGGTCACCCCCTCTGTGGAGGAGGTCATCTGCATAATGCAGTAGAATCTTGTGTGCTCCGGGCATCGCCTCCCACCCCCTCCGGTTTTATCCGGCAAAATATAATAGAGGGATGAATAGTTACCAGGAATGTTTGGTTTTGTGCTGAATCATAGATTTAACACAGGTCCAACACTCTCAGAGTGTCCGGACCCTCACCACCATTAAATCCCAAAAAAACAACGGTGGACGAGACAGATCGTCTTTGCATCGACAATTTCACCTTCTTTTATCATCCTCATGACATCCACACTCTTCAGTTTCACAACTTCAATCACTTCATCCTCATCAGGCTCATATTTATCAGAGAATGAGAGATCCCCTGCCTCAAATAAGTAGATCACCTCATCGGTGTACCCCGGTGTTGTGTATATATAACCCCTTGAGAACAACTCCCCTGCCTCCAGTCTGGTCTCTTCTATCAGTTCCCTTCCGGCTGTTTCTGCAGGTGTTTCCCCTACATCCATTGTGCCTGCAGGTACTTCATAGATGTATTTATCAATCGGATAACGGTACTGCCGGATCAGGTAACAGTAATCACCCTCAATTGGCAGCATAGCAACCGCATTTCCCGGCCTTACAACAATCCGCACAATTTCCCTTCCTGATGGTAATGTGAGCGTGAACTCCTCCACTTTTAACCGACCGCTGTTATAGATCTCCTTCATCTCTCAAACCTCATACTGGATAGGATCTCTCATACCAAGTGCCTCAAATGCTTCCAGACGGTAGTAGCACGAATCACAGGTTCCACAGGCAGGAGAATTACTCCTGTAGCATGACCATGTATCTTCGTATGGCACCCCAAGCTCAATACCACGTCTGAGGATATCTGTTTTGTCCATATCCACAAACGGTGTTTTGAGTGTAATTGCAGTCCCGTCCGCAGTGCCTGTATCTATCACACGCTGAAAAGCCTCAATAAACTCAGGTCTGCAGTCAGGGTAACCTGCATAATCTGAAGACTGAACACCGATAAAAACAGCATCGCCACCTCTTGATTCAGCAAATGAAGTTGCTATTGAGAGCATTGTCGCATTCCGAAACGGCACGTACGTAGCAGGCAGAGACGATCTATCCATGCCGTGATCCTCAACAGGAATCGTCCCATCCGTAAGACTGCTACCGCCGATCTGTTTGAGGAAGTCCAGCTCAATCTCCATAAACTCAATCGCGTGTAAGGATTCTGCAATCTTCTTTGCACACTTCCTCTCCTGATCCTCAGTCCTCTGCCCATAACACATGTGAAGAGCGAGGATCTCATACCCCATATCCTTTGCAAGATATGCAAGTGTTGAGGAATCCATCCCGCCGGATAAGAGACAAACTGCCCTCATTTATTTTACCCCTATCAGTTTATGGAGCTGGATCTGTAACCGTGCCGCTATGTTATTATCCATCACAAAATCAGCGATCTCCCTGTAACTGCTGCCTTCCACAGGTGAGATAAAAACAGTACCACAGATATCGTTACTTTCAATCACCTCTTTTGCATATATACAGTCTGCAATATCCGCCACCACAAACTTCACCGAATCTGATTCACGGATATAATTCAGGAGATTAAGGTTACTCTTCTCACCGGATGACGGACATTTTACATCCATACAGATACTGGCAAACTGCTGTGTCTGCCTGAAATCAATTGTGCCGTTCGTCTCAATACTAATAATATACCCACCCTGAATCAACCTTTCAAGGAGAATGAGAACTTCCTCACACTGTAGCAGGGGTTCACCGCCTGTAACACATACAGTATTACAGTGCAGATCACTCACCCTCTCTATGACCTCAGATACTGCCATCTCCACGCCACCCCCCTCTCTTGATTGGGGCGTGTCGCACCATGCACATCTGAGGTTACACCCGGAGAGGCGTATAAAAGTTGTCAGAAGTCCCTGAGAGAGACCCTCTCCCTGCAGGCTCTTAAATATCTCAATTATCTTCATAGTTGCATTCTGCATAGCAACTGGTCGATTCCCAGACTCTGATCTTTGTTACTTCAGCCACAAAATCCTGCTTTTTGCACTCATCAGTAATCAGCCCTGCAATCAGATCAGCCATAAGCTCGCTTGTCGGGTCACCATCAGTCATCACAACCTCCTGAAACTTTGAGAGGCATTCAACCATAGGATCATCTTTGTTTAATATTATCTGGTGGTCAAACCTGTTGACAACCTGTTTTATGCAGTTGTAATCCACAAGAATCCGGGTCTGTGCATCCACATCACCTCTCATCCAGACTTCAACCCTCCACTGGTGTCCATGGAGCCTGAAGCACTTTCCTTTGTAGTGGAGCAGACGGTGGGCCGCCTCAAAATATGCTTCTTTATATATCCGGGTATACATTGGTGTATCTTTTGATGATCATCTGATATAACCCTCTTGGGCAGAGAGCCGGAATTACTATAATAATTACTGATCCTGTGTGGTAATTTTCATCCGCGCATGAGATAAAAAGGAGCCGCCATATTATACAATATAATCGGGACAGGACATATGAGATACAAGCGTTTAATACAATATGAGTGCCATAGTTAAGGCAGGAATCTGATATTTGCGTGACAGCGGTGGAGAGGATAACAGAGGGGGTATCGACTCTGTAACTGAATAAAACAGAAATGTTTTACATATTTCTGTTTTAAGAGGTGACTCTCAGTCATAAGAATATATCAATTTCACGCGAGCGTTAAAACTCCAAAAGACAGTCTCAAATCAGTAAAAACAAAAATGTGAGGATCCCCAATGGGTAATGGAAAATTTGCAGCAAGAAAATGTAAGCGCAACTCAAAAGATAACAGATGGCGCGATACAAACTATGCCAGACGGCAGCTCGGCCTCGACATAAAGGCAGATCCTCTTGAAGGTGCACCGCAGGCACGCGGTATCGTTCTTGAGAAAGTAGGTGTAGAGGCGAAACAGCCGAACTCAGCTATCCGTAAGTGTGTGCGTGTCCAGTTAATCAAAAATGGCCGCCAGGTAACCGCTTTCGCAGTGGGCGACGGTGCAATCAACTTCATTGATGAGCACGACGAAGTGACCATCGAAGGTATCGGCGGTCGTCTCGGACGGTCAAAAGGAGATATTCCTGGTGTCCGTTTCCAGGTAATTGAAGTTAACAACGTATGCCTGCGTGAAATGGTCACAGGTAAGAAAGAGAAACCACGCAGGTGATTTAAATGACAGAAGAAGAATTTGTAGCAGAAAATGTGGAAACCCCGGTTGCTGAAGAGACTCAGGAACCAAAGGCAAAATACCTGTTATTTAACAAGTGGGATTTATCTGAAGTACAGATCAATGATCCGGGTCTGGTTCGTTACGTCAGCCTTGATTCAATGATCGTTCCCCACTCATGTGGAAAACTTGCAGGAACACAGTTTGCAAAGAGTGACATGCTCATTGTTGAACGCCTTGTCAACAAGCTCATGCAGACCGAGCATAACACAGGGAAAAAGGAACTTACAACAGGGATTGTACGTGACGCATTTGAGATCATCTATGAAAAGACAAAACGGCACCCTGTTGAGGTTCTCATAGAGGCAATTGCAAATACCGGACCACGTGAAGAGACAGTCAGGCTCAAGTACGGTGGTATCAACGTGCCAAAATCAGTTGATACCGCACCACAAAGGCGTGTAGACTCTGCACTCACTTTCATTGCACAGGCTGTTAAAAAGACAAGCCACAAGAAAAAGCGCTCTGTCAGCGCATCCCTTGCAGATGAACTTATTGCAGGGTCAAAAGGTGACTCGCGCTGTTTCTCAGTAGGTAAGAAGGAAGAACGTGAACGCGTTGCAAAATCTGCCCGCTAATATCTACTTTTTTTGGTGAAATAATATGACAAGACGAAAAAAGATGGTTGAGCGAGTCACAACACTGATGGGCAGTCCTGAACAGATCAGAAACATCGGTATTGTAGCTCACATAGATCATGGTAAGACTACTCTCTCTGACAATCTCCTCGCAGGCGCAGGGATGATCAGTGAGGAGATTGCAGGTAAAGCATGCTGGATGGACTCTGATGCAGAAGAACAGGCCCGTGGAATTACCATTGATTCTTCAAACGTCTCAATGGTACACGAGTACGACGGCAAAGAGTACCTCATCAACATGATCGACACACCGGGACACGTTGACTTTGGTGGGGACGTAACCCGTGCAATGCGTGCAGTGGACGGTGCAGTCGTCCTCGTAGACGCAGTCGAAGGGACCATGCCACAGACAGAGACTGTCCTAAGACAGGCACTCAAAGAGGGTGTAAAGCCAATTCTTTTCATCAACAAAGTGGACCGTCTCATAAACGAACTTCGTGTCGATGAGATGGAGATGCAGATCCGCCTCGGAAAGGTGATTGACAAGGTCAACAAGCTCATCAAAGGTATGAACGAGGAAGCCTACAAAAATGGCTGGAAACTTAATGCAGCAGACGGTACTGTCGCATTCGGTTCAGCTCTCTATAACTGGGCAGTCTCTGTTCCGTACATGAAGAAGAGTGGTGTCTCATTTGCAGATGTCTACAATAAATGTACTGCAAACGATATGAAGTGGCTCGCAAAGGAAAGTCCACTCTGTGATGTCCTCCTTGATATAGTTGTACGCACCCTCCCCGACCCACTTGAAGCCCAGAAACGCCGTGTACCTATTATATGGCAGCATGGTGATCGCAAAACAACAGAAGGTGCCGCAATGCTCAACTGCGATCCAAACGGACCGGTCGGTCTGATGGTTACTGACATCTCATTTGACCCGCACGCAGGAGAAGTTGCAACAGGACGTCTCTTTTCAGGTACACTCAGACGTGGTACAGAACTCTACGTCATGGGCAGCGCAAAGAAGGTAAACCGCCTGACACAGGTAGGTATCTTTATGGGTGCAGAAAGAATTGAGGTTGAATCACTGCCCGGAGGCAATATCGCAGCAGTGACCGGCCTTAAGGATGCGATCGTAGGTTCAACCGTATCAAGCCTCATGGAGATGACACCATTTGAGGATTTAAAGCACTACTCAGAGCCTGTCATGACCGTTGCCATTGAGGCAAAGCACATGAAGGATCTCCCAAAGTTAGTGACTGTGCTCCGTCAGGTAGGAAAGGAAGACCCGACTGTTAATGTTTCAATCAATGAGGAAACTGGTGAACACTTAATCTCCGGTATGGGTGAACTTCACCTTGAGATCATCACCGGTCGTATCGCCCGTGATAAGGGTGTTGAAATCACAACATCTCCACCAATTGTGGTGTACCGTGAGACAGTCGCCGGCACTGCAGGTCCGATCGAAGGCAAGTCTCCAAACCGTCATAACCGGTTCTATATTATACTTGAACCAATGGACCCTGTAGTTGTCCAGAAGATAAAAGATGGAGAGATTTCCATGGACATGCCACAGTTCGACCGTCGTGATGCACTTGTCGAACTGGGCTTTGACAAAGATGAAGCCAAGAAAGTGAAAGCTATCCAGGGCACTAATATGTTCATCGATATGACAAAGGGTGTCCAGAATCTGAATGAAACCATGGAGCTTGTACTTGACGGGTGGAAAGAGGCACTGGCGGGCGGTCCGCTTGCAGATGAACTGGTTCAGAACGTAAAGATCACTCTGGTTGATGTCAAACTCCACGAGGATGCAATTCACCGTGGTCCTGCACAGATTATCCCGGCAATCCGTTCAGCTGTAAAAGGCGGACTGTTAATGGCAGGCGATACACTGCTTGAACCAATGCAGATCCTCCAGATCACCGTCCCGCAGGACCATATGGGTAGTGCAACAGGTCAGATCCAGGGACGCCGCGGTCAGGTCTATGATATGACATCCCTTGGGGATACAGTTACCATTATCGGTAAGGCACCTGTGGCAGAACTCTTTGGTTTTGCAGGCGATATCCGTTCAGCAACTGAAGGGCGTGCAATGTGGTCAACAGAGTTTGCAGGGTTCGAAACTGTTCCCGGCGGTATGCTCAAAGAAGTGGTCACAGAAATCAGAAAGCGCAAGGGTTTAAAGGAACAGATGCCTGAACCTGCAGATTATCTTGGGTAATCTTTCACCCGATATTTTTTTTGTTTTTTCGTCTTCCGGTTATCTTTTGCATAGAGCCGGATGTAAAAGGAATTGCCTGGAGATTCTGTATTATGTCATTATTGCAGAACGCTTTTCTCATATTCACTGGTCATGAAGAATTTTGAAAATTTACCTTCCTTTTTGTTTTTTATAACGCCGGCTTCAGATAGTCTTTTTATGTGCCAGTGTACTGTACTCTTGTCGATACCGATCATTCTTGAGACAGAGTTGTTTGAAACCCCCGGTTTTTCTTTAATTATATAAATTATCTTCTTTGTAGTAACATTTCGGCAAAGCGCCATTATTACTCTCTGCTCGTGACTGAATCTCGATTTGTTCTGAAAATAGCAGAATATATGCCCTGTTTTTACTGAAACAATATCCCTGTTCTTTTCAAGCATGTAGAGATGATACCTGACGGTTCCTGTGTTAATCGCTGTATATGCATTAATCTCAGTTGTAGTGCATCTGGGATTATTAAAGATAAATTTCATAATCTTCTTTCTTTTCTCATTTGGAATTTTTTCATCCCACTTTCCAATGATGAAAGGAATGTACTTTAAGAGGCAGAGAGAGGAAAAAGCTGCTCCTGATATAAACAAAATTTTAATCCATAGCGGTGTATCCTCAAAATTTCTTATCCCGTCAGTTCCTGAAGAGTCGATGTAGTCTCCGGGAAGAGTTGAACCGGTGATGATATAGCCATCTGTTTCCCATGATGCAGATGCCGGAGCTGTTGCTGATGCCAGCATAATAAGCAGAAAAAATAATGCAATCTTTAAAGATTTTGATTTAGAAATAGTAATTGTGCGTCCCATTCAGTTCCTCTCCCTTTACGGCATACCACCACTCTCCCATCGGCAGTCCACCTTCCTTCCGGATGAAAAAATAGGTCTGACCATTGATTTTCCTGTCAATACCATCAAAGAATGGCCCTAATACATCACCCTCCGGGGAATACACCATAAGACTCAGGTTTGCTGTTTTGTCCTTCCATTTGAGATTCAGGTTAAGTGTAGTAGTATATGATGTTATATTCTGGCTGTGCCAGTTCAGCTTATTCTCTTCAATTGAAACAGGTTCTTTTGGCCATCCTTTTTTCCACCTGTTTACTTTCGTTTTCTGTTCATCCGACAATTCGTCATAAAACTGCGGCCACGCTTTTTGCAGGTATTCACCAATGGTTATATCTGTCCCCCCAATCTCATTCATTATTTCAAGCTGTTCATCTGTTGCCTCTGCAAACATTGCCTGTGTGGGCAGAACGAGAATCAAGGCAAAAAAGAAGATCAGGAATGCTGCCTGAAACTTTACAAAAAACCCTTCTTTTCGAAGCTGCCAGAGGTTATATTGCTTTATCTTTTTTATCATATTACCCTCTTTTAAAGGTTAGATTGCAATTATTGCATATCCTGTGGTAATGCAATGCCAATTAACTTTTAATTTACTTTAGGAAAGTGTAAATATATAGCATTTCTCTGAGAACCATCCAACAAAAAAGGGATCTCAGATGAGATCATGAATAATACATCGGACCTGCTGAATCTGAATCTTCAGTGTCAGGACCCAGAGAATAACTCCATGCATTTGAGGTATAATATCCTGATGACGGATACATTTTGATGTTTGATGCTTCAATATAACTTTCTGAGTTGCTGTATGCGGTAGAACTTACAGTCTGATCAGCGCTGTTTTTTAGTTTTACTTCGATATAATGATATCCTGGTGTTCCACCATAAACCGTTGAATCTCCGCTGTAATAGATCCTGTTCGTCCCGCTGCTTATATATGCATTTGTTGACATTGAAGCCCGCGTGTTTTCATTTTCAGATACTGAATTACCTGATGAGGGTTTTGGCCAGCTTTTCTTCCATTTGTTCACTTTTTCCTTCTGTTCGTCTGTGAGTTCTTCATAGAATTGCGGCCATGCCTTCTGGAGGTATTCTCCTATGGTGATGTCCGTTCCTTCGATCTCGTTCATTATCTTTAACTGATCAGCAGTTGCTTCTGCTTTCAGGGCACTTACCGGGGATACCGAGCAGATTATAAGTCCGAAGATTAAAAAAATTCCGAGCAGTGCACATTTCCTGTAGTTTTTCATTGTTTCTTTCCTGTGTCTTGTTTTAATCTGACACAGATATGGTTATAATATTCAGGATAAATACAATTATTCTGAGAAGTGTCCAACAATAAGGGGCAGAGAGATTATTTGAGGGATTGGTTGTTGGACGGAAATCAGGTACATAATATATCTCTTCAGGCATATAGCTATTATTCGATGAACAAAAAGGATAATCCTGTAATAAAATTATTCAGGGGATTTTTCACTTTAGCTCTGATTATCTGCCTTCTAATTCCGGTTGTCCAGGCAGTCGACATTTTCGGCGAAGAAGAGATTATTTTTACAGCTGAAGACGGAGCTTATGCCTATGGGGCGATTGATTCTGACAATATCTTAATCTCCGAAATTTATCCGGGTAAGGACGGTTCAGGCTGGTCCAGGCTGTACCTGTACAATATCAGCAGTGAGATACTTGAAGAACTGCCTGTTGAAGATCCTCCTGATTTTAACCGCATGGATCTTTATAAAAATATCGCCGTATGGAACAGAATAGTTGAGAAAGAGGATTTTGTCGAGGGTAAATTCTCTATCTATGCATATAATATTGATGAGAGAAATGATCCCCAGATAATAGCAGAGAATTTTAATTCGGTCAACTGCCTGAAAATCGAAGAGAAGACGCTTGTAATTACAGGAAGAGATTCATTTTCGCTGGATTCTGGTGATCATGGAGATATCTACACATATAACTTTAATGAGAGAAGCCTGACTTGCTACAAACCGCCAGGTTGCCAGGGAACAGTTGCTATCTCCGGGACATATATCGTATTTTCCGATGACAGGTACGGTCAGATGAGAAACACCGTTCATGTAATGAATCTGGAAACTGGTGACAGATACCAGATCAGCGATGAAGAGAAGGGAGTATACTCATCTCCTGATATATCCGGTGAAAATGTCGTCTGTTGCTTTGATGAGGATTTTGGATCATTCTTAAAGGATGAAGCACCCCAGCAACTTCTCCTGACCACAATCTCTACAAATAAAACCCGGGTTATTGCCTCCCCGGGTGCGAGGATTTCAAGCCCTAAAATTGATGGTGACAATATTGTATGGAGTGATAAAAGAAGAGGAATCTACTCGATATGGCTCTATAATCTCAATGAGAATAAGGAAACACTAATCTCGGATACAGAGGGAGAATACGGCGGTGCAGTGGATATATCCCACGATACAGTAATGTGGTCTGATACTGTGAATGACCGGAGTGTTTTAAAGATAAAAAGAATTGCTACTTCTGTAATTTCAGGAGATATCCCTGAGAGCACGCAACAGGTTTTGGAAAATCCGGGCACAAGCGCTTTAGAGGAAAATCCTCCTAAAACTGCAGGTCTGTCTTCAGGATTGCCTCTGCTGGCTGTAATCCTTGGTTTATGCTGCATTGTACGAAGAATGGTTGCATATAAAAAGTAGAATATATCACACCTGACTCAGGCACATCTCATTTTCGTGTAATTTAAAGGGAATGAGATAACATACGGGCAGTGTTCCATAAAGCATTATCTCCCAGATGCCTGGCTTAAAGTTAAATCCGGCGCCCATGGTGTTCCTGAGTGCTGTCAGAATGAGCACTACAACAAAGAATATTATCGGAATTCATCCAGATGAATCCCGGTATCTTCGGAAATTTTGTTAAGTATTTTGGGATGAATTATTTTACCTGAATATATGGGGACAGTGACTTTGATTCCTTTCTGATTTTTGTAGATTCTATAACTTCCACTCTGTCTGACAGACACATAGCCGTGCTTCTCAAGTGTTTTGGAGACTTTTGCTCCATTAACACGTGGAGTCCTGCTCATAATTTCATCCGGAAATTTCTACGGTAGTAAGGCTAATCTGATGTAGTTTTGGAAGTTTTTGCCCCGATTCCATAATATCTTCAAGATGCAGTCTTATTGCATCTTCAATGTTTAGAAGTGCTTCCTCATAGGTATCTCCCTGGGCATAACATCCCTGAATTATAGGTACATGAGCAAAATATCCATCTTCATCCTTTTCAATTATGACACTGTACTGAGTCATTGTTATTCTCTATCTGAATTTATTGGATTATAACTTTTTAGTATACCAGGTTCCTGAATCTGAATTGAGTACGAGTTAACAGCATCACAAATTGCAGGAAGAATTTTTCTCAATCAAAATGAGTCGCGACGAAATAAACCGGAATAACTTTTACTCTCTAAAAAAAGATTCATCGGTCTTAGTTTAAGGAGAATTTTTACAGAAAGTAACAACTGAGTATGAAAAGCTAATATTTTCCGCACCCGACCTTTTCCGACAGTTATATATAGTTGAGCATCAAAATGCTCATGGTTTCTAATAAAGGCCTAAATGAGCTTGAAATCAAGAACACGCTTGATTACTTGCTCCCTTCTCAGGAAGTAATGCGCATAGCCGCCGAAACTGGATTTTTAGAGCGTTTAAGGAAGATGCATCCTTGTGATTTTCTGCTGACGCTTGTTTTGGGGATTTATTCTCAGGAGGATCCAACAATTGTAAGATATCATAGATTCTATAACTCTCTGGTACCAAAGAACGTTGTGTATGAAAGCTTTTATGACAAGTTCTCTAAGGAATGCGTTGATTTTGTACAGGCATATGTTTCAGAGACTATGGAGAGAATGCTCTCAAATCGCCATGTTGAACTCATCGGTTACCTGAGGAAATTTAATGATCTCCTGATTCAGGACAATTCCATTGTCAGAATTCATTCATGCTTTGCAGACTGGTTCCCGGCCACACGTAGTCGAAAGGTTGCTGCAGGGATCAAGGTTACCTTTCTGTTCAGTGTTGTTTGTAACAGCCCAAAAACTCTCACATTTTTCCCTGAACGAACAAATGATGCCAAAACACTCAAAATTGGATCCTGGGTTAAAGATAATCTCCTTCTTATCGACCCGGTCGCCGGGTATTATCCTCCGGCAGGCCAATTCACTTAAACGTTCGATCCTATTCCATTCCCACACCCTTCTTCAATAAGTCTGTGGAAATCAATGTACATAGGAACTGTATCATCTATTTTCCCTTTTGCCACTTTGAAATCATATTTTTCATAAAACGCTGTGGAATCTTTTTTTGAGTCAACCGTAATAAGCCGGCATCCTGACTGTTCTGAAAGAAGAATTGAGATAGCCATTATCTCATCAAGCATATGGCGTCCGATACCTCTCCTCTCAAAAGCCTTGTGAGTTGAGAGTCTGACAATTTTTAGCGCAGGATATTTACTATAAGAATAGTCGACGTGTCCATCTCTCACATCAATTCTTTCAGCCTGAATACAGTCATTCACCAGAGTGAAAAAACCGACCACCTTAGAATTCCAACAGACAAGTTTCGTTGCAGATAAACGCTCGTTCTGACTAAAAAAAGTATCTTCTTTCAGAAATTCAGTCAGATCAGAATCAGCTGATTCAAAGAGATCCAGATTGTAATCTTCAGACAAAGAGACAAATGAAAGTTCTTCTAAAAAGGATGTATCCATTCTACTGGCGCATCTGCTTAGCTCGCTTTGCTGCACGCAGAATCATACTCTTTCCTTCTTGCGTATAGTTAGGGTGCTCCATATACTTGTGAAACCTGCGTGCGTCCTCATCCTTCAAAACAAGCCCAAACTCAATAGGTTTTGCCATATTACTCACTCCATCATCTGACTGAATATCATTTCTTTGGTATTACACTTATAATAAGATTTCGTAACCCCCAATCCATCTTTTTAGAGATGCAATACAAAAAATTGACAAGATCTCTATAGATCAAATGTAGGCTATTCTGGAATAAAACCTACCCCTGAGGTTTTTAAAAACGTTGAGATCTTTGCAATGGACAGTGAAAAAACGAGAACTTTAACCTGAGCCTGTCCAACCAACAATTCCCCATATAAAACTAACCCAATTTTAAAGATACTGTAAAATTTTCGTTTTTGAGTATTGTCTGGGTGTATAATGGAACGAATTCAGTTGATCATAGTTACTGTCCTGCCAGATCAGCACTGGTTGGACAGGCTCTAACCTTCATCTCAATTCCGGAAAATAGATATTAATATGAATAGAATCATATCAGATTGTTGTGTGGTTGATTATTTCCCAAAATCCCACAGAAAAGAATAAAATTCATTGAGCTGAGGGTAAAATGGCAAAAGAAATTGAATTGGGTTTGTCCCTGAAAGGCACCGATGCCCGCGAATTCCATAAATATATGGAACATCCTGACGATACCGAAGCTGGCCGCGAACTCATACGGGAAGCATTGCGATTGTCAGACAGGAATCGTAGTTCTTCTGAGATATGAGTATTCCTTTTAAAACCAACTTTCCGGATTTCGGAAAAGATCTCTCTCCCTGAATTCACAGAAAACTCCCGCCTTTCAGATCACCCCGAGATCAATAACACCTGCGTCAGGCACCATCTCCTTTAACATTTCAGCAGTCAGGGGATGACAGGTAAAGTACAGGATCTGATTTTCAGATGAGACTGTACGTATTGCCTCACATGTCTTTAGAGCTCTTTTTGGGTCAAAATTTACGAGAATATCATCAAAGACCAGTGGCAGGCGTTCAGAATGTTTCCCAAACTCCCTTATAAACCCAAAACGGAGTGCAAGATACAGTTGTTCGACAGTCCCGCGTGAGAGTTCGCTAATCCCCTTCCTGTGCCTGTCAGAGTCTTCAACAAAGATATCACGGGTATCGACCTGTGAGAAGATATGCCTGTATCGCCCTCCGGTAATCTCAGAGAAAAAACCTTCCGCCTCCTTAATAACCGCAGGCTGCCGCTCCTTCTCATAGAAATCAGTTGCCATATCCAGAATTTGCCTGGCCATCACAACAGATGCCCACTCTCTGGACTTCTCATGAAGTGACCCTGCAAGGGCACTTCTTTCCATTCTCAGTTCTGCTCCGGCATTTTCCGATTCAAGGTTCGTGATATCTCCTTTAATCCTGCCAACTTTCTGCTGCAAATCAGAAATTTCCTCAGATATCTCTTTAACACGTTTTTCGTTTTCTGTGATCTCATCATGAAGGGTCTGCGGATCCCCAGACTCCAGTTCGGCAACTGCACTCCTGTATTTCTCTCCGTCACCAAAGAGACGTACAATCTGCATCTTCGCCACAGCTGCCTGCTCTTCAAGTGCAATCCGCTCTTTTTCCAGCCCGGCATTCTTTCTGAACTCATCCTCTGTCCGGGCCGAACCGGCAGCAAGAAGCGCAGTCAGTTTAGATTCAATATCTTCCTCTTTTTTTCTGAGGATACCTAAACTGGCAACCCGTTTAATTTTGTCGGATTTTAACTGTTTTAACCGGTTGATCTCATCTGAAACTACATTTAAATCATGTCTCAGAAGTTCCAGTGCAGAATCAGGCGTAAGTCCGCCAGAAGATCTCCTGCAGGCCTGCAACAGTGAATTCACCTGCTTCTCAAAAGTTTCAGTAAATGACCTGATCTCATCCATCTCAGATCTAAGCCGCCGGATTATCCCCTCTCTCTCCCTGCAGCTCTTCACAGTCTGAAAAAATTTTTCTCCTGATTCGGGTGTCAGTGCCAGGTCAAGATCATTTTCTGAGAGCCACGCAGACCATTCTCTTTTTAGTTTTCCCATCTGCAACTCAGCCGCTTCAAGTCCGTCTGCAACCGATTTACGCCTTATTTCCAGGCCACTATATTCATCCATAAGTGATGAAAGAAATCTTCTCTTTTCAACAGACGTCTTCAGTTCATCTGCCATTCTGTCAAGTGAAAAACCGATCTCTTCTAACTCTTCCGGAGCCGGGATTACAGACAGACCCAGTATCCCGGCAAGGGAAAGCATCTCATCTCTGACAGCCGCAAGTTCACTTCTGGCACGCTCTTTTAGTGCTGCAAAATCTTTAAAATCTCCTTTTGCATCAGACACACCCTCACTCACTTCACCGGACTGACGCCGGAAGGCCACAAGATAAGCAACTGCACCAACAAGAAGCAGTACTAACACAGACCCTCCAATTAGCAGATCCCCGGAATACCAGCCACCGGCAAAGGCAACAACACCTGCAACAGGCATCAGAACTGCAGGCCAGACCGGCATGACATCTCCACCTCCGGTGACAGGATTTAAAGAAGCAAAAAGCACTTCTTCCTTTTCTATCTCCCTCAGTGCCAGCTCTTTTTCCTTAAGATCCGGGAACTTTCCTCTGATCTTTCTGACAGCAGACAGACCCGAACTGATCTTTTCTTCATTAAGCTCCGGAGATAATGACCCAATCTCCTCTTTTACCTTACCTGACTTCTGCCTGACTGTTTCAAGTTCACGTTCTGCCTGCTCCAGTTCAGCTGACCTCTTTTGCACCTCATTGCCGGCACTATCCTGTGCCAGTTTCTGCCGGAAGATCCAGTCTGCTGAAGGTATTGAGAGATCAAAACTCACAAGTCTCGCAGCATCCCAGCCCACACCCAGTTCACCTAATGCGGAGGAAAACAACGCTTCCTCACTCTCCAGCCGAAGAGTCAGTTCTTTCAGACGCACAATCTCTGACCTGTACTTTCCAATATCGTTCCCGGCAGCGGTAATCTCATTTTTGTGCAGAAGCAGAGTATCATCCGGATTACAGAGACCAATATCAACCTCCAGATTATCAAGTTCAGAAGTCACACCCTCAATCTGCGACTGCACGTCATCGCGGTTCTGAAGGATATGTGTAAGCCTCATCACCCCGTCTTCAGGAAATAAAGGAATTTCCGGCAATTCTGAAAGCCTTGCATCTGCCTCTCTGAGTGACAGCCAGTCATCACGGGCAGAAAAGAGATTTTTTCTCTGATTTAAGAATCCCCTGACTTCACTCCGGGTTGCTTCAAGCATTCCGATCTCAGACAACCGAGAGTCAAGCTCTGTATGTAAATCGTCATATGTGGCCAAATCATGCCCGACATCCCTTAACTTCCTCTCATTCTCCTTAATTTTATTAAAAATAACATTGATCTGCGGGTTTGTCCCCCTTTTTTTGTACAGAGCACCCTCCAAATCTGCAAGATCTTTTTTTATATCTTTTAAGGAGACTGATTTCATACCGGTTCCCGCACTATAAATCATACCCTGCACGGCGTCACTTTTCAGTGAATCAAGATTCTGAAGTTCCTCAAGGCCAAATGCACAGACATTCTCAAAAAAATCCCTGTCTGCATCACCAAGAAGACGTGAGATCTCCTCACGCCCACCTATATTCCCATCAGGTAATGCAATCTCCACATTTTTAGGAGTACGATCAATCACAGAACGAATTCCTTCTTCAGTCTCAATTACAAGCCTGCCTCCGTGTTTACCACCGGTTAATGGAGGATAGTGATTTTTCTGGCTGCGGCCTCCCGGAAAACCAAAGAGCATGCGCCTGATAAAGGTAAGAATCGTGGTCTTCCCTGCTTCATTCGGACCGGTAAATATCGTAAGTCCGGGAGACAGATCGCTTATAGAGAGATCATTAAACTGCCCAAAGCCGTCAATGTGAATATCATCAATTTTCATTTTATTCCTCACCAGACCCTACAAAACGGTCAAGCAACAGTGATTCACCGTCTGAAATGATCTCCAGAAATTCTTCATCACTGATCTCCTCTATCAGTCTCCGCCCTGATGCAGAATTTATAAGCGGGGCAAGAGATGCCCTGAGTTCCTTAAGTCTGCCGGGCTGCAATCTGATATCATCCACAATATTCACTATATCACCAGCAAAGTCTTTCCTTGCACCCAGACGGTCACGCTCAATAAGAAGACCGGTATTATCCACAATACGTTCAACAAGCACAAAATCTGAACCATTCAGTTCATCATCTCTCAAGTGGCGTATCAGATCATCAGAAAAACCGGGCTTCACAAGAGACATATGCATAGGGCCACGGCCTGTCAGAAGAATGCGGCAGACCACAGGAAGACCGGCAGACTTACTTCGGATATCTGAAAGGCATCCTGAAATCCTGTCAATAAGTTCACCCTCACTCCCGATATCAGTGATGGATACTTCAGCCACCTCCCAGCGGACGGACCCGGTTTCGACAAACACAGGATTTACTTCATTGTCAGGTCCGACTGAGACGAGATAGCATCCCCGTGGTCCGCACTCTGCCGTAGATCTCCCCTGTGGATTCCCGGCATATATTATCGCAGGAGAATGTTCCCTTACAACTGACGGTATATGGATATGTCCAAGTGCCCAGTAGTCATAACCGGTATTCACAAGATCCTCTTCACTGCATGCCGCATATGGTTCATGTCCCTCACCCTTACCCAGAGTGCAGTGCAACAGACCTATCGTAAACGGCCAGTTCTTCTCCTTTGACGGAAACTTCACTGCCAGATTTTCCCTGACATGCTGCACGGGGTAACTTATGCCTGCAATATATGCTTTTATCTCACCCTCAGACTCAAACGGGATGCACTCAACCGTATCACCGCTCATTATATGCACATGTTCAGGCCAGGAAAGACTTGCAGACCAGCCTGAAAGAGGGTCATGATTCCCATGGACAATATATGCCCTGATACCAGCCGCAGACAGTCTCTTAAGACCGGAAACGAACTTTAACTGAGCATACAGACTTTTATCCGAACTGTCATATATGTCTCCTGAAACCAGCAGGAAATCAACCTCATTATCGATGCAGATATCAATAATCTTCTCATACGCATTAAATGTCGCACTGGAAAGCTGACCCGCAAGTTCAGTGCTGATCTCAGACACACCTATAAACGGACTGTCAAGATGGAGATCTGCCGCGTGGACAAATTTCAGGCAGTTTTTGTCAGACAATCCTGTTTTGTGATGGTGAACTCCCATTTTATAATCAATTGTATATTTTTTTTAAAGACACATAAATATATAGTCAAATGTACATCTCCTGAGTCTCTCTGACCATCACAGGCAGAAGGATTTGGTGAATTATAATCGTTAAAATAGTTTGGAGGATTTTGAATCAGCGTGCCCCGGACAGGCCATACCTGAGGGAGGTATAGTGTCATCATCCCTGTTGCAGAAATCTAATGAGAGAACCGGTGCACAACTGATAGTTTGATCATTCTGCATATAAAGTACAGGCGGGCGGTGCGAAAGTAAACCTGGTCAATATCGCCTTTCAGAAACACTTATTAAGTTATAAACCTATTGGTCAGCACTGATATGAGGTATTATGGAGGGAGAAGACAATGCCCACCAAACAGTCAGAACTGATCAATCAGTTAAAAAAAAGTGCACTCGATAGATGTAAAGAGAGGATTCTGTGCAGAGATTCAAAACCAGATAATAAATTTAAAATGCGGAAATCTTCTTCAGGCAACTCGAATGTAACAATGTCATTAAAACAGCGCCATGGTTTGTAGGGGGAAGGAGAGATATGGATGAAGAAAAGTCTCTGTTACAGCAGATAAACGAGAAAGAAAGAGAACTCTGTAAAAGGCTTGACATGGTCAGGGCAGAATCCGAAGAACGCATAGCACAGGCAAAGGAAGACGCCATAAAAACCATCGGGAAATCCGAAATGGAAGGCAAAAAGGCAGCAGAAGAATATTATAACAAAGAGATTGAAAAAATTACACTTGAAGCTGATAACTTAAAAAAAACTGGTATAAAAGAGGCACAATCAGCCGGAGAGCAGGGGAAAATAAATCTGCCAAAAGCCATTGAGAAAATTGTTGAAAGTATTACAGCAGAGTAGGTCACTATGCTTCAGAAGATGAAGAGAATTATGGTGGTCGGACCAAAAAGGGACTTCCATAGCGTAGTTGATCTTCTTTATGATGCCGGGACAGTTCACCTTGAAGATGTACTTGACAGAGTTTCTTCCGGAGAGCTCAGTTTAGAGAAATGGAATGAAAAAATTGGAGAGGAGATCTCAAATTTAGGCGTTAAAATAGGCGGTATATTTCTTACACTTCCAAAAATAAAAGATGACAGGGAAAAACAGGCTCAGCTATATGAGAATCTGTACTGGCAGGACCACGGGAAGATAATCGCGAGAACAGATTATGTAATTAAAGAGCTTGAATCCACGATTCGGGATCTTTCAACAAGGAAAAGTGATCTAGACTATACGATTACCGCACTGAACAGGTATGAAAAAACAATAGAAAAAATTCAGCCACTGGAAAACCAGTTACCCGTTCTTGAGGGTTATGAGGCCACTGTTATCCTTATACAGAAAGAGTATGAGGATGTTCTGAAACTGATCAGGACTGAATTATTAAGAATTACAGGTAACAGAGCCGAATTAGTCTCTGCTGAAATGGATGAGGAGACCATTGCTGCAATAATGGTCTTCAATAAAAGATATTCAGATGAAGTTCACTCATTCATCTTCTCTAAAAATGTAAATGAAGTCCGCCTGCCGGATGAGTTCATGGGTAAACCGTTCGATGAGGTACTGGAATTAATCAGGGAGAAAAAAGAGCAGGCAACTGAAGAGTTAAAAACAATAGATGAAGATATGAACAGACTTTCCGGGGACTGGTATCAGGAATTATCAGTACTCCGGAGGATCCTTGGAGATAAATCCAGAGAAATCAGCGCATTTAATCAGTTTGGACAGAGTGCATATACTTTCGTAATCATGGGATGGATCCCTGAAGCAGATCTGAAAAAAACAGAAGACGTAATATTCAGACAATTCGGAACCAAAGTTGTTGTAAACGAGCTCAGGCTAAGCCAGGATGATTTGGATGAGGCCCCGGCATTGTATAACAACCCAAAAGTCGCACAGCCATTTGAATTTTTAATGCAGCTGAGCAGCCCGCCAAAATATACAGATATCGAACCCACCCCCGTGATAGCATTCTTCTTCCCATTATTCTTTGGACTCATGGTGGGCGACATAGGATATGGCATCGTAATTTTTCTCTTTGCATGGACAATGAAGAGAAAATTCACTCAATATGACTGGCTCCAGTCAATAATGACTATCCTGATGATCTCTGCAGTACCAACCATCATATTTGGGTATTTTTATGGCGAATTCTTCGGGAATTTCGGGGAGATGATGGGCTGGCTCCACCCGATTCACTTCCTCGGAATTACGTGGAACAGAGTTGAGGCAATGATCCCGATGCTCATAGTAGCATTCAGCATAGGGGTAGTACATGTCTTTTTAGGTCTTATTCTGGGAATTATCAATGCACTGTCAAACAAGAAGATAAAACATGCAATCGAAAAAACAGGCTTACTTGTGATGGTAACAGGCCTGATAATCATTCTCGTGTCTGCTGCAGGTGTACTGCCTGATTATATGTTGTCACCGGGAATTGCCCTCGTAATAATTGCACTCCCCTTAATAATCTATGGAGGGGGAGCTATGGGAACAATTGAGATCATGGGCACGGTGGGAAATATCCTCTCATACGCCAGACTCATGGCGATCGGCATGGCCTCCGTAATTTTAGCAATAGTAGCGAATGAACTGGGTGCTGCGATCGGGGTGGCTGTGGTAGGGATTATAGTTGCAGTCCTGCTCCATACATTAAATATCATGCTGGCAATGTTCAGCCCGTCACTGCACACCATACGGTTACATCTCGTGGAATGCTACTCCAAATTTTATGAAGGCGGGGGCAGGATGTACACTCCGTTTAAAAAAAATGAGTGACAAGTCTGTTCCATGAATCTTTTTTGTAGACAATAAGGGCACTTATAATCAAAAACACGTACATTTTGTGTTTAGTTGTCACCAAAGTATAACTGATTGCCCTTATGAGCCACCAAAACTCATTCATGCAATGGCCTCTGTTCCTACCCATAAAAACCATATACCAACCAAAACAGACGAGAACGGATCATTTTTACAGGTTGCGCGGAGGGCATGAGGGGTGAATACTCTTCATCTCAGGCAGCAGTGACTTCTGCAGGTGCAGGATTGCTGCCCGAAAAAATCAGACGCACTCCGGTTCAGGAAACTGTTTTTGAGCCACCTAACGCGCAACAGAAATTTTTATCACGTTTTCAAATTAAACCGGTATTTCAGGTTTTTTTCAGAGAGAACACAAATATCAGATGACTCTCATGCCCAATTTCCATACCAGAACAACAAATTTAATATACAAAGTAGAGTACCTATTTGGAGATTCGAAGATGAGTTCATTTGACATCGCGATCGGTGCGGCACTGGCGTTTGGCTTTGGCGCAATTGGAACTGCCTGGGCACAATCACGGATAGGCTCAGCAGGAGCTGGGGCAGTAGCAGAAAAACCGGAATTAGCTGGTTCTATAATAGTTTTAGAGGCACTTCCGGAGACCATGGTCATTTTAGGTTTTGTGATAGCAGCAATGATAATATTGATGGTCGAGTAATCAGACCCACAGAGATATAGATTCTGACTTCTTCCTGACCTGAAAGATAATTCAGGTCAAATAAATTTCTCAGGTTTACAGGAGAACAGGAGCCAGCTGTACAGGGAAGCATGACAACCGCCACCCGGGCAGGTGATTAAACAAATGGCTTACGAGACATTAATAAAAGAAGTTGAGGAGTGCTCTGAAGAAGAGATCAGGAAGGTAACTGAAAAAGCAGACAAAACTGTTCTGGAAATCAGAGAAGAGGCTGAAGAAAAGGTCGCGGAGGTAAAGGAGCAGCATCAGGAAAATATTAAAAAACTGCTTGAGATTGAGAGGATAAAATTACTCTACGATGCCAGAGCTGAAAATAAGATCGGGATAATCAGCGAAAAACGTAAGATTTTTCAGACAGCCTTCCTTGAAGCTCAAAAACATCTTGCAGAGATACGGGATACGGACGGCTATAGCGCTCTCTTCACTAAACTGGTACATGAAGCATTTCACGATTTAAAAGAGGAACAGCCAAAACTGCATATAGATAAGAGGGATGAAGAGCTGTGTCGGGAAATTTCAGCCGGACTGCCGGGTAATTGCGAAATCATATCCGATTTAGACTGCGCAGGAGGACTCAATATCAGTACAGCGGATGGAAAAATCATTGTGTTTAATACAATTGAATCCAGGCTGGATCAGGCCGGGGAAGTTCTCAAATTAGAGATTTTTTCAACCCTGTATGGTGATTGATGTGGATATCGGGTATGTAAATGCGAGACTGAGAGGCATGAAAAGTCGGTTGCTTGACCGCAAAGAGATAGAAAAATTAATAGCCAGACCCGATATAGATTCCCTCATTGCCGGGCTGGAAGATACGCCATATAAAGAGTACATCGAAAAGGCCAGCATATCATATTCAGGTGTACAATGTATTGAAGAAGCCCTCAGAAAGAATCTGGCAGAAACATACCTGCTGATGTTGCAGATGGTGCAAGGAGAAAAGTTTGAGAAGTACATAAAAATCTTACTCGCTAAATGGGACATCCAGAACATTAAGACAATCCTAAGGGGGAAAAACATCTATGCTCCGTCTGATGAAATTCTGGAATGTCTCATACCGGCAGGAGAACTTGATGAAGTGACGCTCATTGAGTTGATCAGGCAGCCGGATGTCAAAGATGTAATAGACCTGCTTGCAACCTGGAATATTGACTATTCAAAACCCTTAACTCAGAAATTTAAGGAATACGATGAGAAAAGGGACCTCTGGATACTTGAATTTGCTCTCGATAAATATTATTATGAAAATGCCCTGAACAGAGTGACAGGTAATTCATATGACGCAAAGATCGTCAGGGATATGATCACCACTGAAATTGATGTGATAAATATCAAAACTATCCTGCAGCTGGTGCGTGACAGAATTGTAACTGATGATACAGAAAATATCTTTATTGAAGGTGGAAAAGCGTTAAACATCGGCATACTGGCACCGTTACTCCGGACAAAGACCACCAGAGAAGCGGTCAGTCAACTGGATAAAACACCCTATTCTTTCCTTGCTGAGATCCCTGATGAACAACTGGCGGCAGGAAAGATTTCTGTTTATGAGAGAGAACTTGACACATATCTGATAAAAAAAGGCATACGTGCATTACACGGGGATCCACTGAGTATTGCAATAGCGGTCGGGTATCTGTGGGCGAAATATAAAGAAACAACAAATATCAGGATCATATCCCGGTGCAAGACAGCGGGTATACTGGAAGACGATCTGACGGAGGAGTTGATATATGTATAAATTTATCGTTGTGACTGATCCGGATCTGGCATCAGGGTTTCGGCTTGCAGGAGTGGAGGTACTCGAAGCCTGCGATGTGGCGGAGGCAAAGAAGATCATCTCCTCTCTCGTATATAGGGATGATACCGGAATAGTAGCTGTCAATGAAGAATTTATGGAGTCACTTGATGACAAACTGATGCAGAAAATCGAGAAGACATACCGACCGATTCTCGTTCCAATACCTTCGGTCTCAAAGGACGTTGACAGAAGAAGCTATATCGAACGCTTGCTCAGGAAAGCGATTGGGTACAACATTGTGGTGAGTTGATATATATGTCAGAAGGTTTAATTTCAAGAATTTCGGGTCCTGTTGTAATAGCAGAGAATATGAAAGGGACGAAAATGTATGATGTCGTCAAAATTGGTGAGGAAGAACTCAATGGCGAAATAATCAGGCTGGATGGAGATGAAGCGGTAATTCAGGTGTACGAAGATACTTCCGGTTTAAAAATTGGAGAAAAGGTAGTGGCAAGCGACAACCCGCTGAGTGTTGAACTGGGTCCAGGGTTACTAGCCTCTATTTACGACGGCATCCAGCGGCCATTACCCGGGCTTGTTGAAAAAAGCGGGAGTTTCATCTCACGTGGCATATCCATTCCCGGGCTGGACAGGGAGAAGGTCTGGAATTTCAAAGCAACCGCAGATGTGGGAGATACTGTTGAGGAAGGAGATGTCATAGGAACAGTAGAAGAGTACAATATTGAACACAGGATTATGGTTCCACCCCGCGTCTCAGGAACCATCAGGGAGATAAAAAGTGGCGGGTTCTCTGTGGAAGAGCCAGTCTGCCTTCTAAACGACAATACTGAAATTACACTGATGCAGAGATGGCCCGTAAGAAAGAGCAGACCATATACTAAAAAACTGGATCCAACGCTGCCTCTGCTGACCGGTCAGCGGGTTTTTGACAGCATGTTTCCGGTCACAAAGGGAGGAACTGCTATGATCCCGGGTGGTTTTGGGACAGGAAAAACGGTATCAGAACAGACTCTCGCCAAATGGTCAGATACCGGGATCGTTGTGTATATAGGATGCGGAGAACGCGGAAATGAGATGACAGACGTTCTTACAGAATTCCCGGAGCTGGTAGATCCCAGAACAGGTCTCCCCTTAATCGAGAGGACAATTATGATTGCAAACACGAGCAATATGCCTGTCGCTGCCAGAGAAGCTTCAATATACACAGGTATTACAATCGCTGAGTACTACCGTGATATGGGGTATGATGTCGCTCTCTTAGCAGATTCCACCTCAAGATGGGGAGAGGCACTGCGTGAAGTATCAGGCAGACTTGAAGAGATGCCCGGTGAAGAAGGATATCCTGCGTACCTCGCTTCACGTCTGGCTGCATTTTATGAACGGGCCGGACGAGTCACCTGCCTGGGATCGGGTGAAAGGACAGGTTCGGTTACAATAGTTGGTGCAGTGTCACCACCGGGCGGAGACTTTTCTGAACCGATAACACAGAACACACTGAGAATAGCAGGAACGTTCTGGGCACTCGATACAAATCTGGCGAACAGAAGACATTTTCCGGCAATAAACTGGATAAAAAGTTATTCTCTGTACATGGACACCCTTCAGGACTGGTTTATAGAGAATATCTCACCTGACTGGAGAGAATTAAGAGAAAAAACGATGTATCTCCTGCAAAAGGAGGTTGAATTACAGGAAATTGTCCAGCTGGTAGGTCCGGATGCCCTGCCTGAGAGTGAGAAGGTGATTCTTGAAGTAACAAGGATGCTACGGGAAGATTACTTACAACAGAGCGCATATGACCCGGTAGACAGTTTCTGTCCCCTGAATAAAC
The DNA here is from genome assembly GCA_034659935.1 of Methanobacteriota archaeon. Lineage (GTDB taxonomy): Archaea > Halobacteriota > Methanomicrobia > Methanomicrobiales > Methanomicrobiaceae > DAOVRB01. The sequence goes on from JAYEIC010000020.1 coordinate 29,016, forward strand.
AATATTTGATGCTAAAAGTGATCTACACATTTTATGAAGCAGCAAATGAGGCTATGGACAGTGGAATTTCCTTAAAACAGATTCTGGAACTGCCTCAAAAAACAGAAATTTCCAGAATGAAGGAGCTGGACGATATTTCCATGATAAAAGCACTTATTGAAGAAATTGAGGTAGGCATCAGATCTCTGGAGGTAGAGGCATGACGCCCAAAAGCCTGCTCTCAAAAGAGTATAAAACAATAAATTATGTCTCAGGTCCTTTAATTTTCGTTGAAAAAACCAGAGATGTTTCATTTGGGGAGACTGCCAGAATTACCCTTCCGGATGGAGAAGAGAGAGCCGGTCAGGTCCTGGATATTTCAAAGGAGCTTGCAATAGTACAGGTCTATGAAGGTACAAGCGGGATAGACAGTCTGGAGACCAGAGTTAAATTTACAGGTGAACTGGCAAAAATAGATGTCTCCCCTGACATGCTCGGAAGGGTGTTTGATGGTGTCGGAAACCCGCGGGACGGAGGACCTGATATCATCCCAAAAGACAGAGTAGATATTAACGGAATGCCGATAAACCCCTATGCAAGAGACAAACCTGCTGACTTCATCCAGACAGGAGTCTCTGCCATTGACGCATTAAATACGCTTGTCCGGGGTCAGAAACTCCCGATATTTTCAGGTTCAGGTCTGCCGGCAAATCAACTTGCTGCCCAGATCGCAAGGCAGACACAGGTCCTTGGGGAAGGAGAGAAATTTGCAGTTGTCTTTGCGGCAATGGGAATCACTTATAAGGAAGCCTCTTTTTTCATGAAGGATTTTGAGAGAACTGGTGCCCTTGAAAGGGTGGTCTTTTTCCTTAATCTTGCAGATGATCCCACAATAGAGAGGCTTGCCACACCACGCTGTGCCCTGACGGTCGCAGAATATCTTGCATATACCCATGACCTTCATGTACTCGTGATCTTAACAGATATGACAAACTACTGCGAGGCTCTGCGTGAAATATCCACTGCAAGAGAAGAGGTCCCCGGCCGGCGGGGTTATCCGGGGTATATGTATACAGATCTTGCATCAATTTATGAACGGGCTGGCAGAATTACAGGGAAAAAAGGATCTATTACCCAGATTCCGATCTTAAGTATGCCGGATGATGACATTACCCACCCTGTACCTGATCTGACAGGATATATTACTGAAGGGCAGATTGTTCTCTCCCGTGATCTCTACAGGAGAGGTATAAATCCGCCTATTGATGTTCTCCCCTGTTTATCCAGACTTATGAACCTGGGGATTGGTCCGGAAAAGACGAGAGAGGATCACAGAGGTGTGGCAGATCAGCTCTATGCCTCCTATGCCTATGGGAGTGATTTACGAAGACTCGTTGCCATCGTTGGTGAAGAGGCATTATCTGAACTGGATAAAATATATCTGAACTTTTCAGATGAATTTGAGAAAGTCTTCATTTCCCAGGAAGATGAGAACCGGAGTATTGAGACAACCCTGAAAATTGCTTGGGATCTCTTTTCCATGCTCCCGGAATCCGAATTAAAAAGAATAAAGATGGAATATATTCAGAAATATCAGCCATAACAAGATGGAGGGTTGAAGTATGGAGCAGGTTAACCCGACCAGAATGGAGCTTATAAAGAAGAGAGAACAGATTAAGCTCGCTGAGCAGGGAAAAGATTTATTAAAGGAGAAGATGGACGCACTCATCAGGGAATTTTTCTCTATCATGGGATCGGTCTCTAAATCCCGCACAGAACTGGAGATGATTGCCGATGATGCCCAGCGATCCTTACTGGCAGCCCAGGCTGTTGATGACCCAATCGCATTAAAATCCGCGTCGTTTGCAACAAAAAGACTGATATCACTTAATATAAAAGGGAAGAATATTATGGGCGTCCCGGTACCTGTCATTCAAAAACGCCGCGTTTCACGGAGCATTTTTGAGAGGGGATATAGTATTGTAGGAGTAAGTGGAAGGATAGATGAAACAGCAGAAAGATTTGAAGTCGAACTGGATTTAATAATTGAACTTGCAGAGACAGAAACAGCTCTGAGAAGACTTGGCGGGGAGATCCAGATGACAAGACGGAGAGTAAATGCCCTTGAACAGATACTCATTCCCGAATTGAAAAAAGAGGCCAAATTCATCAAAATAGCAATAGATGAGCGGGAGAGAGAAGAGCTGTTCCGCTTAAAAAAAGTAAAAAAGAATATCGAACGGAAAAAGAAGCAGAAGAAAGCTGCAAAGATGTAAGATGTGATTTTTTATACCTGATGCTGGTTTATAGTGGCAAACGTTTCTTTGTGAACCATAGTTACGAACGTCACTTTTTGCACTAATGTAAATGAAAGTTTTCAAAGAAACTTTCTTGAAGAACACCCTTCCTCTGAAGGGTGGTGTGAATCGCGAAACGCGAGTTACATTGGTTATTTTAAAAAATACGTTCGGAACTATATTGAAAAACCCAGACTTTTTAGTAAAACATGCATGACTCGCGTTGTGTCACACACTGTTTGATGAAAGTGGCAATTGCCACTTTCATGCCAAACGCACATGATGGCTTGGGCCATCACACAGAAAGCGATAAAAATCTTATATTTATTCCAGCCAAGATCGATTTGATGACAGATAAGGCTGACTCGTTTGTCGTCCGAATTTTGAATTATATAGCAAAGTATGGTTTTTGACTAAAGTGGTAAAATTTGAATCAGAATGTAAAAAAAATAAGAGGCTGGAGAAACGATTGCAATTATAAGAGCCAATTAATAAATGCACATATGTTAATTTCAGTGGTCATTCCAAAAGCGGAGAATATATTCAGGACTTTACCTCAATAAATTCATTCTGTTAATCTCACAACAAATTATACACATAAAAGACGCACATAATATACATTCCGGACTCAGACAGTGTTCACTAAAATGTTAATCCAGTTATTATTATTTACAGTAGGCCTGCTCCTCCTCGTAAAAGGAGCAGATTATTTTGTCGAAGGCGGAAGCGGACTTGCAACACGCTATGGAGTGTCACAGGCCACCATCGGGTTTACAATAATCGCATTCGGCACATCCCTGCCTGAATTTGTCGTGAGTATAAACGCCATCGCCTCAGGAAACGAGGGAATTGCACTGGGTAATGTTCTTGGAAGCAATATTGCAAATATCGCCCTTGTACTCGCTATCTGCGCCATTATCCAGCCGGCAGTCTTCTACATGAGTAAAAATACCAGAACAGGACTGATCTATGAAACATTTTTCATGATCACTGCAACAGTAATTTTTGCTCTTCTGGCATTACGTGGAGTTCTTGATTTCATATCAGGAATTGTACTGCTCACTTCCTTTTTTTTAATCCTGTGGTACCTCTGGAGAAGGGGCACATCAACAGGCACAGACTCAGACACAAAAAGTCACGGGAATATTGATATTGCCTATACAATCGGTGGCCTTATCGCAGTTGCAATCGGTTCACAACTGCTTCTTGACAGTGCAGTTACAATAGCAGAATTTTTTGGAATCCCCTCATTTATAATAGGTCTCTCAATAGTGGCGATAGGAACATCCCTCCCTGAACTTGCCACATCCCTTGTTGCGATAATAAAAGGGAATGCCGGGATATCAATCGGTAACATCCTCGGGAGCAGTATATTCAATCTTCTCCTTGTCATGGGAACAGGCACACTCATCCGTCCGGTCAGCATACCGGCATTCAGTGATATCCTGATAACAGGTCTCTTCTCCCTTGCAGTAATCCCGCTTCTGATGAACAAAAAGAATCTCACGAGGTGCTGGGGAGCTCTCCTCCTTGTCGCGTATTCTGTATATCTTGCATTCCTTTTTGGGGTACTGTGACTACTGTAACTGTTGTGACTACTGCCATGAAACAGAAGCCCTTGTAATTTTGCACCCGCCTGATTTACAGAAGAACTATTGAAAATGACATACAAATCACCGGCACCATCACCGCACCCATGCAGAAGACACGCCTGATGTTTACTATCTGTGGCACCAGACCAACACAGGTTGCAAGTGCAAGAATTGCCAGTCCAAAGGGGCCGCTGAGGATAAAAGTGAGAAGCACGATGAATACGACTACAATATAACTTAACTTCCTTATTTTCAGACCAGTGAAGAACCCGGCAAATCCTGCAAGCCTTATAGTCAGGAGATATGCCACAATCGAAGCCGCCACACCAGCAATCAGAAGGGTCGTCACATCAGGCAGTTCCATTGACCCCAGTGCCGCCATAACGCCGTTTCTCATCCTTGACAACGCATACAGGGCCGCAAGGCCCAGAAAAGCATTTGCGGTGTTGGCAGCGCTCGTAGCGATAATATAACCATCCCTGTCCTGACCATAATCAATTCCAAAACTCAGGAGTGCATTCGCAGTGGCATTGGAAAGTCCGGGAAGCCACCCGACAACAGCACCCGCAATCGTCCCGCTGGCAGAATGCCGAATTAAAGAAGTGCGATCCACTGACAGACCTGAAAAGGTCTGCGTAGGCATCTCACCTTCAGATGACGTAATCAGCACAGAAATTCCAAAAAGACCAGTCAGAAGCGGCATGAGAATTGAGGAGTCCCCAAGCGTATGCCACGCAAGAAAAGAATAATTAAATGTGAAAAGCCCCAGCAGACCTGAAACACCGAATACCACAAATGCCCATTCCGGCGAATCAGAGTACACAATCAGCAGTCCTGCAACTATAATCAGCAAAATACCGATTCCCCAGTCAATTAATGGCTGTATCATTGGCAACACCAGAAAAAAGAGCAGAAACAATGGCATGACCCACACCACTGCACAGGCACTGCCAATAGCCGAAACCCTGACCGCCTCCTCACCTTTTGCTTCCAGACATAGTGCATGTGCGGGAAGGACAGTAATCGCTGTATCTGCATCAGGCACCCCAAAAAATGTACTGGGGACGATATCAAGGAATGTATGCGTCACAAGTGCTGCAAAGAGCGATGCGCCCACTGCCACAGGACCCAGAGCTGTGAGGAGAAGACCCTGCATAGCAAGCAGCACACCTGCCATTGTATTTGCATGTATTCCGGGAATAAGCCCGCTCACTACACCAAGTGCCAGGCCTGCAAGAGTACCGGTCAGGATTGCGAACATTACCAGAGAGTTATTCTCCTCACCCAATCAAAAAGCAACCGGAATAGATACAGGTTTATCTCCCTGAGGATATACTTCTGCCAATGAAGATTGCAATCACCCGCCTCAGGGAAAAGGCAGGGAAGGACGCTGCCCTCTGCCGGAAGTACGGGCATGAGTGCTTCACCGTGTCACCTCTCGCTTCAGAGGTATATATCGATAATACACGCGAATTTGTATCAAGGGTAAATGCAGGTGAATTTGACTGTCTGTTTTTTACGAGCGCACTTCCTGCACAGATCGTAGGCCCGCTCCTCGAGACGTGGCCGAGAGTTATTGCCATAGGTCCGCAGACCACACGCACCCTTCAGCAACTCGGAATTGAATGCGAAACCCTCCCTGCATTTTATTCACGGAATTTTGCCCCGTACCTCGGTGAATGGCTGAAAGGAAAGAATGTTGGCATACCACGTGCAGACGTCCCAAACCCTGCGCTTCTGGATTCAATACGGTCAGAAGGAGGCATCCCACATGAGACAGCGGTGTATGCTCTTATCGCCACAAACGAGGAACTCCGGACAGAAGATGCAGATGCAATTATATTTACGAGTGGAAATTCATTCTCACTGGCAGTGTGGGACAGTGAACAGGATCTAATAGTTGTTGCAATAGGTGATATTACAGCAGAGCGAATACTAAAGGCAGGTATCACCCCTGCAGTTGTGGGTGACGGTTCACTCGAAGGAACATTAAGAGCACTGAACATGCACCTGGAGAATCAGGCATAAATGAAAGAAAATATTTTAGAAAAACTAAAAACAGGCGTTATTATAATTGACAAACCACAGGGACCGTCCAGCCATCAGGTCTCTGCATGGGCAGGTAAGATGCTCCATATCCAGGCAGGCCATGGCGGCACACTTGACCCCATGGTAAGCGGAGTCCTTGCAATAATGCTGGGCAGAACTGTAAAACTCGCCCCGCTGGTGCTAAAGCATGACAAAGAGTATGTGGCCCTGATGAGACTCCACGGGGATGTAAAACGCGAGGATCTTGACAGGATAGCTAAAGAGTTCACAGGAAAATTATACCAGAGGCCGCCAAGGCAGAGTGCAGTCAAAAGGGCGCTCAGGATCAGGACTGTGTACAGTATCGAGATACTTGATGTGGACAAACGTCTGGTTCTCATAAAAGTCGCATGTGAAGCCGGGACATATATCAGGTCACTCTGCCACCACATGGGGCTCGCACTTGGTGTCGGAGCCCATATGCAGGAACTCCGCCGCACACGTTCAGGTGCATTTGGCGAGGAGTCTCTATGTACCCTCCATGAACTCAGAGATGCATGTCTCCTTGCAGATGAGGGAGATTATTCAGCCCTGTTACCACTAATTCACCCGATTGAGAAGATCACTGACATTCTTCCAAAGGTGGTCGTACGCGACAGTGCAGTTGATGCCCTCTGCCACGGGGCAGTCCTTGCAGGTGTAGGAGTTCTCAGCACCACATCATATAAGAGAGAAGAACAGGTCGCAGTACTTACAGAGAAAGGCGAACTAATCTGCACAGGAAGAGCGCTTAAATCATCAGAAGAATACAGACCCGGAGACTGCGGACTTGTCGTTGCCCCCATAGCAGTAATTATGAAACCCGGCACCTACAAAAAAGGCTGGCACACATCCGTACCTGCGTGAAGAGATTCAGATCACCGGGATTTTACCCGGGACGATATTATTTTTCAGTTTAAAAAGCATAGACTTAAAAAAATCCAGCCATAATAATAAAGAGCCATACACTGAGCTGAGGTAGTCTAGTCTGGTAGGGCGCGGGCCTGGAAAGCCCGTGGGGCGTTTGCCCCTCGGGAGTTCGAATCTCCCCCTCAGCGTTCTGATTTTTTCATGGTTTCCTTATCAGAATATATTCTTGCGCTTCCGTTCGCCTTCTTTTTCCTTCTGACTGTCCTTAACTTACCAAGTGCAACAAGTTCTTCAGGAGTACCATAACAGACAGATATCTCATCAATAATCTCTTTTCTGGAAGGTATAGGCCCCTCAAAAGAGAGAGTGAAAGTTATCTCTTTTCTTGGTATATCAGGATTCTCTTCATATCTGTTAAACTCAATATCCATAAAAAAACCTCAGTATACTTCATTCATCACCTGACAAAGATAAGTGTTTCTTCAGGTGCTGAGCGGGCCTGTCAAACTAACAATTCCGGATATAAAACTAGCCTATGGTCAAAAATAGTCGTTTCCGGATAAACAAAATTTCAGACGAAACTGCCAGAAAAAAGAGATTATATCAGTCTCTCTGCAGCTTCCCGGCCCATATTAAATGCTGCAACATTGATATCCACAGTCTTTGGCGGAACAGACTCCTTTATCGCTTTTAGAAGAGAATCAACTGAAAGAGGCATAAAAACAGACGCGGAACCGAGCATCACAATATTCTGTGCAAGAGTGCTCCCTGCTTCAGAGGCAATCATCTCTGCATCAATAACATACAGATTCACATCATCAAGAGACTGTACCGTATCCTCAGGAACCGGTACCTCCAGACCCTGCTGAAAGACAGACGTTGGCACGACAATGTTTTTGTTTGTCACAATTACACCACCATCTTTAAGGAAATGACGATACCTGAGAGCTTCAAGCATATCAAAGGCAATTATCATATCAGCAGTCCCAGAACTGATCAGCGGACCATACTCCCCGCCAATGCGGATCTGGCTCTCAACAGAACCACCACGCTGTGACATACCGTGAGTTTCAGCACCCCTGACTGACTTGCCTTCAGTCAGGCAGGCCTCACCAATCACATTTGATGCCAGAATTGTACCCTGTCCTCCCACACCCACGATGAGGAGATCATAACTTCCGTTCATTCTCTTCCCTCCATTCTGATTGCACCCACAGGACAGATCTCTGCACAGACCCCGCAGCCACTGCAGAGTTCAGTAACAACCGCTTTTTCATCCCGAAACTCAATTGCAGGGCAGCCGTATTTCAGGCAGAGACCACATCCGGTGCAGCGCAGAGCGTCCACTTCAAAGTGTTTCCTCTTAATCTTAGCTCTCCTCTCAGAGATCACGCAGGCCTGCTTTGCAATGATGACAGAAACTCCCTTCTCTTCCTTCGCTGCCTTTAACGCATTCAGAGTGCCTGTCAGGTCATACGCGTGTACCACCTCAACAAAATTCACACCACAGGACCGACAGAGGGATTCCAGAGACACAGGAGGGGTTTTTACACCTGTAGCAGTCTCACCTGTATTCGGGTTTGGCTGGTGGCCGGTCATGGCGGTAATCCTGTTGTCAAGGATTACAACGGTCATATTCGCTCCGTTGTACACGGCATTCAGGAGACCGGGAATCCCGGTATGCAGGAATGTTGAGTCCCCGATTGTACATATGACATCCCTCTCCTCACCCGAGTGCGCAATACCGCTTGCCACTGTGACAGAAGCACCCATACAGATTGTCGTATCAACACCGCCGAGCTGAATCCCAAGTGTATAGCATCCGATGTCACTCGGGAAGATGGCATCTTTAAAGACCCGTTTCATCGCATAAAATACAGCGCGGTGACCACATCCGGCACAAAGGATAGGAGACCTCGGCGGGATATCAGGAACAGGAGTTACCTGCGGATATTCTCTGGCTGGTGCAAACCCGGCTTTCTTCATCGCTAAAGCGACAGACGCAGGGTCAAGTTCCCCTTCATACGGTATACAGCCGTCTTTTTTGCCGTGCACCACAACATTGCCTGCGACCTGCCTGACAACCTCCTCAACCACAGGGGCAAGTTCCTCAACAACAAGCACCATTTCATGCTGACGGACAAATTCACCCAGCCATTCCTCGTCAATCGGGTATCCGCCGATTTTTGCAAGTGAGACACCATCAGGGATTATCTCAGAGACATAAGATGCCGCAATACCACTTGTAATAATCGCAGTCCTGCCGCGGACCTCACAGGTATTGTACCCTGCCTCAACAAGATATTCTGACAGTGACTTTTGCTTCTCATTTAATTTTTTGTGAAGAACTCTGGTATGCGCAGGGACGACCACATATTGCTGCGGGTTTCTTTCAAAGTGTCCTTCCCGGTGTTCTGTACCGACATCCCCAAGCTCAACATCACTTTTTGAGTGGCAAATCCTCGTACTCGGTCTGAAGATTACAGGAAGAGAAAACTTCTCTGAGATTTCAAATGCATCCCGCATCATCCCGTGCGCTTCCTGCAGGGTTGCCGGGTCAAGGCAGGGAATCTTCGCAAAATGCGCATAGCACCTGCTGTCCTGCTCGTTCTGCGAACTGTGCGCGTACGGGTCATCAGCACTCAGTATGACAAAACCCCCGGACACCCCGGTGTATGCGCTTGTCATAAGCGGGTCAGCAGCAACATTCAGACCCACATGCTTCATTGTCACAAGCGAGCGCACTCCGGTCCATGCCGCTGCAAGGGCGTTTTCAAAGGCCACTTTTTCATTTACGGACCATTCAACATAAAAATCGCGCTCTTTCTGATGCCTGAGCCAGTCTATAACTTCAGAGGAAGGTGTACCGGGATAACCGCCTGCAAAATCAATATTCGCCTCAAGGCAGGCACGGGCAATCACCTCATTTCCAAGCATATATTGTGTAACCATAGCAATCTGAGAGAATTATATGTCATAGGATTACTTTTAATATCTCTTATGATCAGCCAGGATCTCCGATATTACTGTTCATCACACCAACACCACAGGAGGATGGAGAAATCCCACTATCCCGCAGAGACAGCATTATAATCAGATAATCATAAATTGTCAGAGATACGTATTTCATGAAAACTTACATAATAACTTCACTTCAGGCAGATATCCTGCCACATTACTGAAACAGAGACACTGCCAATGCAAATACAAATCTATAAAGCCTCACAGAGACACCTTAGTAAGGCAGCACTAATTGATGGGGGCCCGTAGCATAGTCGGTGGTGCACCCGGCTGATAACCGGGAGGTCGTGCGTTCGAGTCGCACCGGGCCCACTACATTTTTGAAAATTATATATCATTTGCAGACAACTTTTATCTATGGAAAATAATCAGAAGGCACTCATAATCGGGGGTGGCCTGATTACTGTTGCCCTTCTTTTTGCAAATATCTACATCGGAGGAGTTGTGGCAATTATTGTCGCCACCCTGTACATGGGTCTGGCAATGATGAACACCAGTGCTAAATTTCTGGATCATCCCGACGTCAAAGGGTACCTCAAAAAGGATGCAAAGGGAGTTATTCTCAAAAATGAAGGGAAAGCAGATGCTAAAAGCATACACATCAGCATTGTGCCACTCAACATTGAATTTGATGTACAGACACTCAAACCAGAAGAAAAATATGAATATGAACAGGATTCAATGATAGAAGAAGCCAAAATCCTAATTACTTATGAAAACGAGGCAGGAAAAACTTTTTCATGGGACAATGTAGTGTCTGCTCTTGCTGGCGAGGATGATGACGATCTATTAAAACCGGCATTTCCAATGTTTGCCTGGAAAGAGTAATCCCCACATTTTAAAACGTGTATTAAGTAAAATTAAGAGAACATCGGGCGATCTTTTATGGAAATTTACATGACGCGTAAGCGTTCAGGCGCAGTTTTGATATAAATCAAAATCCAGACGATAGTGAGCCAGCACAATCTGACCCTAAATTAGGCTTGGCTGGAAGAAACATATGAGTTTTATCGCTTTTTTTGTGATGGGCCAAACCATCATGTACGTTTAGCATGAAAGTGGCAAATGCCACTTTCATCAAAACTGCGCGTGACACAACGTGAGTCAGGCATGTTTTCATGCTAATTTATAAAAACAACTAAAGTTTTTTATCTCATGCCTGTTTAAAGAGATACCTGTAGAATTGTTAATATTCAGGAAAATATTATGCCACCGGATCTCTTTCCAAAATTCATAGGATTTGCATATGCATTTATTGTAGTATTCATTCTCGCATACCTATGGAATAAAAACTATATCTCAAGAAAAAAGGCAATTCCAATATTAATCCTCTCAACGGCACTTGGATTTCTAATATTTGCACCAGTTGCACCACATAATTTCCAGAGTCTTATTTTAAGAGCTACGGCAGGAGTTGGCAGCCCGCTGCTTATCGCAACTGTTGGGATGTCAGCACTGCTTGCAATTAATCTGATATTCGGACGAATATTCTGCGGCCATATCTGCCCTGTCGGAACTATACAGGAACTTACATATCTGATTCCCACACCTAAATTCGGACGAAAACTTAAAAGGGAAACAATAACATTTCGGGCAATAGTCTTTGTGATTATAATAACAGCAGCATATTTTTACTCCTACGCAGTCGTGGATCTCTTCGGAATATATGAATTCTTCCACCTTACAGCAGGTATTTCCTTCATCGTATTCCTTCTGATAATTATCGCATCCGCCTTTTTTTACAGACCATTCTGCCGCCTTATCTGCCCGTACGGTACATTACTTGCTATTCTTTCCGCATATAGCATACTGGGAATCCAGAGAGGCAGCCAGTGTATAGATTGTGGAAAATGCGAAAAGGTCTGCCCGGTTGATGAAGCCAAAATAGGAGATCTGGGAGCAGAATGTTACATGTGCGGCAGATGCCTTGAAGTCTGCCCAAAACCAGGTGCTATCTGGTACGGCCGTCCGGAAAAGAAAGATGAAAAATGAATAGTGAACAACAGAACTGAATCTTATATCTATATTTCAGATGTTGCAGCCGGCAAAAATTGCAAAATGAAGTTAAAAACCATACTTTTAGTAAAAAGACGAAAATTATTTTTTCTCTTCAAAGATAAATGAAAGTGTCATTTCCAGTGCATTGACCAGTTCAGTCTCATCCTGCAGATACTCACGCAATGCCCGGTACAGCATGAACATAATATCATACCCATATAAGTCAAGGACTTGCTCAGGAGTTAATTCCTGCTTATAAGAATCGATAATAAAGTCAGTTGTACTATACATCAGTTCATAGAACTTCCCTTCTTCAGAAAGAACGCAGTACTGGCTTGTAACTTTCTTATTCATATCATCAGGACGGTATTCCATCGGATCTACCTTCCCAAGAATTATCATCTTCTTATCATGGAAAACGGTATCATACATCTCGCCCTTGCCATCCTGCTTCCCGCGGACCAGCATTTCCATGCCAATCTTAGGGATAAAAGGCGACACCTTCCCGGCCATCCCCGCAAGCAGAGCTCCCTGATTATCTCTCACATCCTTCGACAGTTTCCCTTCATTCTCATTTAAATCCTTTATTTTCTCAACAATCGCAGAGAAACCCTCTTCAATAACATCCATCTCTAATTCACCCTGGTTTCCTACACTATTATTTAACAGGTGATTTATAAGTATGGCATAAAATCACACAGTCTTTTTAACTCCGTGGCAGTCCACCTATCATAAAAACAGTGCCTGAAGTCTGTACTTCATGCACGTTTTTATACATATGAAGCACCATATCAGAGGTTGTAAGACACAAAATCAAAATAACTCCGGATTGTTAAAACATATCTGAAAATATTATCAGACAGAATTATACCAGATTCTGCTGCAGCATTATCCAGTAGACCACCCACACGAAGAAAGAGACTTCCCGCACCTCCACATCCGGCCCCATAAAACAGATATTAATTCAGACAGGATGTAAATTCCCAACCAAAAAATTCCAGACAGATCTGAGGACAGAAAAATATGAAAATAAAATCAACACCATCCGCAATTACAATTACTGCAATCATTGCACCCATTGCACTCATTGGATTATGCGTACTCACTTCAGCCTGCATCTCAGACACAGGAGGAACAGGAGGAACAGGAGACTCAGCAAATGCAAATACAACAGGCATACAACAGACAGAACAACTCCTCGTTGCAGTTTCAATTCTCCCGCAAAAAGAATTTGTACAATCAATTGGCGGAGAAAACGTGGATATAATTGTGCTCATCCCGCCAGGTGCCAGCCCTGCGACATATGCGCCCACAACCGGACAGATGATAGAAATCTCAAACGCCAGGGCTTATTTCAAAGTTGGTTCCCCACTGCCGTTTGAAGAGACATACCTGAATAAATTAATCTCTGCAAACCCGGAGATGGCCATAACAGACTGTTCAAAAGGCATTACCATAAAAAGGAATGACCCGCATATCTGGAACTCCCCTGCCAATGCAGTTATCATGTGCAGGAATATCGCAGACGGGCTTTCTGAGATCGACCCGGATAATGCCGGTGAATATAAACAGAACTTAAAAGAGTATATCACCAGACTGAACAAACTGGATAAAAACATAAAAAATATCCTGAATAAAACAGAGAACAGAAAATTCATGATATTCCATCCAGCCTGGGGGTATTTTGCAGACGACTATGACCTTGAACAGATCCCTGTTGAAGTTGAAGGGAAAGAACCGGGCGCAAAACAGATGGCAGAATTAATCACTTTTGCAAAATCAGAAGATATCACCAGAATCTTTGCAAACCCGCAGATGAATTCGGAAAGTGCAAGAGTGATTGCAGAACAGACAGGAGGAGAAGTAGTCTATGCAGACCCGCTTGCACCTGACTACCATTCAAACCTCCTCAGTGTGGCAAAAAAAATTGCACAGGCGGAGTAATCATGTCAAAAGCGATCATCTCACTGGAAGATGTCTGGTTCCGTTACAAAGACAGAACAGTCGTTGAAGGAGTAAACCTTCAGATCTACGACCACGATTTTCTGGGGATTATCGGCCCTAACGGAGGTGGCAAGACCACACTACTTAAACTGATTCTCGGCCTGATCACTCCGGACCGTGGAAGAATAAGAGTTCTGGGCGGAAACCCGCGGGAACACAGAACATCCATAGGCTATGTCCCCCAGTACCGCACTTTTGACTTCGCCTTCCCGATAAGCGTAAGCCAGATGGTTCTGACGGGCCGTCTCGGCCACATCCATAAAACATTCAGGAAATACAGCAGAGAAGACCATGAAATCGTAAAAAACTGCCTGGAGATGATGGAGATATATGATCTGCGAGACCGTCAGGTAGGTCAGTTATCAGGCGGCCAGCAGCAGAAGGTGATGCTCGCACGTGCACTTGCCACCAACCCAAGAATCCTGCTACTTGATGAACCCACAAACCATGTAGACCCCCGGACTGAGGTGAACTTCTTTGAGATCTTAAAAAAACTTCACACAGAGATAGCAATAGTTGTTGTAAGCCATGATATCGGCGCAATATCCACATACGTCGACCGTATCGCCTGTATGAACCAAAAACTCTACATCCACGACTCACCTGAAATCACGGGTGAAATGCTCGCAGAGACATACAGATGCCCGGTTGAACTCATCGCACACGGAGTTCCACACAGGGTGTTAGAAGAGCACAAAAATATGGAGAATAAATGATCGAAATTCTCTGTTTTGAATTTTTCAGAAACGCCCTCGCTGCCGGACTTCTTGCAAGCATCGCATGCGGAATAATGGGAACATATGTAGTAGTAAAGAAGATTTCATTCATCAGCGGCGGAATATCACACTCCGCATTTGGTGGAATAGGTCTGGGATACCTTCTGGGTTTCAGCCCGATAACAGGAGCCATAATATTCAGCCTTGCAGCAGCCCTTGGTATCGGAATTGCAAGCAAAAATGGTGGCGAAAACGAGGACACACTGATCGCAACCATGTGGGCGACCGGGATGGCACTAGGTATCCTGTTTATCTCCCTTGCACCGGGTTATGCACCTGACCTGATGAGTTACCTCTTTGGAAACATACTCTTTGTCACAGCAGGGGACCTCACTCTGATGCTCATTCTTGACGCGGCAATAGTCTGCATTGTCTGGTTATTTTACAATGAATTCCTTGCCATCTCCTTTGACGAGGAATTTGCCACCATAATGAATATCCCCGTTGAGAGACTCTGCCTGCTCTTACTCTGCTTAATCGCACTCACTGTCGTCATGCTGATAAAAGTTGTCGGTGTAATTCTTGTAATCGCACTCCTCACAATACCTGCTGCAATAGCACAGGAGCACAGCGAAAACTTAAAGAAAATCATGTTTATTGCAATTATTCTGGGCATTGTATTCACATGTACCGGAATGTGGATCTCTTATCTTGCAGATGTGCCGTCAGGTGCCACAATAATCATCGTGGCAGCCATAGCATATTTCATTTCAATGGGACTGCAAAAAATCAGAAAGAAAAAGACTACAGCTTCTCTGCAATAAGATAATGGCGGTGATGCCCGGTGACCCGAACCTTCCATACAGACCCGACAGGAAGTTCTTCCATCACTACTATGTTCATGTATGAATGGTCACGTGCTACAACAGAACCGGCCTTTTTCTGTTCTGTTACCCTGACATCAGGCACCCTTCCCACATAACTCTCGTTTACTTCATCATAGATGGCATTTGCAGTCTTTGTTAAGAGACGTGAACGGTCTTTCTTTATCCTGTCAGGCAGGTCATGATACTTTTCAGCATCTGTGCCCGGTCTTGTGGAGAAACGGGTGATATTCACCTTTCCGGGACGCGTCCTTCTTATGAGAGAGAGTGTCTCTGCAAAATCCTCATCTGTTTCAGTCGGAAAACCTACTATAAAATCAGTTGAAATGCGAACATCAGGCATCTCTGCCCTGAAAGCATCCACAATTTTTACAAAATCTTCTGCATGGTAACCCCGGTTCATGGTATCAAGGACATGATCCGAACCCGACTGAACAGGCATATGGACAAAGGAAAATATTTTTTTGAGAGCGAATGCAGGTACCAGTTCATCAAGGATCGGTATAACAGTGGCAGGATTCATCATCCCTACACGGACAGAGAAATCACCGGGAATCTCGTTTATCGCATACAGGAGTTCTGCAAGATTAGTCCCGCAGTCAAGTCCGTACGCACTTACGTCCTGCCCGGTGAGCTGGATCTCTCCCGCACCAAGTGATACCAGCCGCTCCACCTCAGCAACAATTGTACTCTCAGAAAAACTCTTCAGCCTGCCCCGTGCCGATCTTGTAATGCAATATGAACATCTGCCAAGACAGCCGGTGCCCATCTGCACCACACCGACACCAGGCATAGTAAGTGCACCCACTCTCATATTGCACCTGTATAACTCTTCAGGCAGGATAATATGAGAGTCAGGGCATACAGAACGGATCAGATCCGCCTGAATCACCGGCATACAACCGGTCACAACAATTAACACCTCCTTTCTGTTATCTGCAAACTCAGAAATGCGCCTCAGCATAGTACGTTCTGTTGCACCGATTACAGTGCAGGTATTAATTACAAATACGTCTGCATCCTCTGCAGGTACCTGTACACAACCCTGTTCAACTGCAGTTTCAATGAGTTTCTCCGTATCTGCATGATTAAAAGTGCAGCCGTAGGATTCCACATATATTTTTTTATTTCTGAGAGTTTGCATTGACCTGACCTGTTTCCGTTCTGGTTCTCTGGTTCCTTATATCGGTATATATTAGTCACTCATCTGATGAAATAACCGGCACCCGGGCGGGCACCCACACCCGAGACCATATATTCAGGAGCATAAAGCCTGAATGATCTAATGATAACAATCTATTGTGGACAATTTGTCATTACGATTGACAATTTGTCCAAAACCTTTTCCCCGATGTGTCTGGGATGATTAAGAGATATGCTCAGTTAAAGCTTAAATCACTTGCAGAGGGATTCCCTGCTAATGCATCAATTAGATCACCGGGATTAAAGACAAAAGGATTTTTTACGCTTTATTTTTTTAAAAAAAAAGGGATTAATTTCCAATCCATTCTGAAACCATGTCAGGATGTGATTTAATCCATTCACTGGCTGCATCTTCTTCAGAAGCCCCACCCTCAATAGAGAGCATGACAGATTCAATATCATCACTATTCCAGTGGAAGCGCTCAAGAATTCCATACACTCCGGGCTTCTCCTCTTTCAGACCTTTCTTTGCAAGTGTACCGATATACTCTGCTCCACCATATACACCCTTTGGATCATCAAGATATTTCAGATTGAACCTGACAAACATCCAGTGTGGAGTCCAGCCAGTTACTACAATCCATTCATTATCGTTGTATGCCTTACTCAGTTCAGCAGCCATTGCTGCACTGCTGCTTGCCGTGAGTTCATAATCAAGATCATATGATGTTATGGCTTTTTCAGTATTCCCCATAATCCCGGCACCAGACTCAATGCCTGTAATCCTCTTATCAAATTTGTCTTTGACACCATTCATCTCATCAATGGAATCAATTGTTACATAATCCGGCACTACAAGACCACATTTTGCACCATCAAGATTATGGCGGACAAGATCGATATCATCACCATACTTTTCCCAGTAAGACGCCTGCGTTAGAGGAAGCCATGCAGAAGCAGTACAATCAACATCACCATCTGCAAGTGCCTGATAAAGCGGCCCTGCATCTACTGCTTTAAGCTCAACATCATAACCTGCCTTCTCAAAGACCTGTTTGAGGACATTGGTACTGGCAA
Source organism: Methanobacteriota archaeon (assembly GCA_034659935.1). Classification (GTDB taxonomy): domain Archaea; phylum Halobacteriota; class Methanomicrobia; order Methanomicrobiales; family Methanomicrobiaceae; genus DAOVRB01. The sequence goes on from JAYEIC010000020.1 coordinate 46,664, forward strand.
TTTCAGAATCCCAGAGGACATACCCGATTGAAACAGTACCTTTCGAAGTAGTTTCCTGAGCAGTCTGATTACTCTGATCAGTACAACCGGCAACCAGCATACATGAAATAGCTAAAGCTGCAATTAATAAAACAAGAGATAATTTTTTTCGTGACAAACATAACACATCCGGAAATAATACATCATCCTGTTATTTTAACAAAATGATTATTATTACAGTCAAACTTCTTAAAATTTGACTAAACATATACATGTTGATTATCATTGAAAAAGGTTATGAATAACCATACATTTCAGTTTCCCCACCCTTACGCACAATAATACATTGTGTTTTTAAATTCATATTACTTGCTATTTTATTACATTTAGTATTACTCATCAACATGAATTTATCTTCCATATGACTTCATGTAATCTAAAAAAATCTCATGAGACCTCTGGTCACTCATCTAAACCATGAAAATCTGTGTATTTTCTGCCTGCAAAAGAAACAAGTATCAGACCCCGATTACAAATTTTCATACCAATGGAGGCTGTTGCATGAACAGTTTGCTGTAGACAATGAGGGCAATCTCACTGCAAAACAACCCCTATTTAGAGTTCAGTTGTCACCTATGTATGACTGGTTGCCCTTATGAGCCAATAAAATTTATTCGTGCAACAGCCTCAATGTCTCCCTTTAATAAGGGTATATAAAATGAAAGATATGAATCCATTAGGATTCAATAATGTTCTGTGTAATCCTGTCAAGAATAATAGCAATAATGACAATACAAAGCCCTGCTTCAAATCCACCTCCGATATCAACCCGCTGAATACCTTTGAGAACATTCAGACCAAGACCACCTGCACCGATCATCGATGCGATAACTGTCATTGAGAGTGCAAGCATAATGCACTGGTTCACACCTGCCATAATCGTCGGCAATGCAACCGGAAGCTGCACCTTGAAAAGTTTCTGCAATGGTGTTGCACCAAAGGCATCAGTAACTTCTATTAATTCTTTTGAGATCTGGCGTATCCCTAAACTTGTCAGACGTATTGACGGAGGCATTGCAAAAATCACTGTTGCAATAATTCCAGGTACATTTCCCAGACCAAAGAATATTACCGCCGGAATCAGGTACACAAAAGATGGCATGGTCTGCATTAAATCAAGGAGAGGTCTCAGTAACATATTCACATAATCGTTATTGCCTGCAAAAATACCCAACGGAATACCAATTAAAAGAGTAACAACTGTTGATGACAGTACAAGAGCCACAGTCTCCATGGCCTCTTCCCACAACCCCAGATTCAGAACTAACAAAAGCCCAATAGCGGTCAGTATACCAAGCTGAAGATTTTTCCGTGTGGCAAACCAGGCAATGACTGCAATAATAACAATTAAGATAAGCGGAGGAATAAACTGTAGGATATCCTGAAATCCATTCACAAAAATATTCAGTATACCACTAATGCCATCAAGAAGCCATCCAAAATAACAGTCAATCCACTCAACAAGAAACTCAGCCCCTGCTCCAAGTGGTATTTTAGATATCATCTGATTCCACCTCCATACGTGCCAGTGCCGCAAGCACTGAACCTCTGACAATAATACCTCTTATCTTCTCTGTCTCATCTGTCACTGCAACAGGATATTTACTATCAGCTATCATTGGAATAATATCTGATACCTGCATATCAATACTAATAACAGGAGAATCTGTAATCAGAATATCCTGCAGTGATTTATGGGAATGCATTGCCTCAATTACGTCATCAACCAGTACAAGTCCCCTGAATTTCCGAAATTTTGTCACTACAAATACACTTGAGATACCATACTCCTTCATAAGCCTGAGAGCATTTCTTGGCCCGGAATCAAGAGAGAGCAAGGGTTCTGGCCGTTTCATAACATCCTCTGCTGTGAGGACTTTCGCCATATCCACATCTGCCACGAACTGTTCTACATATTCATTTGAAGGATTTGTCAATATCTCTTCTGTGGTACCGATCTGGACGATTTCCCCATCCTTCATCAATGCGATACGATCTCCAAGTTTTAGTGCTTCGTCAAGATCATGACTGACAAATATGATCGTCTTGTTTACGCGCTCCTGCAGATCAAGCAGTTCATCCTGCATATCACGGCGGATTAATGGATCCAGAGCACTGAACGCTTCATCCATCAGCAGAATATCGGCATCACTGGCAAGTGCCCTTGCAAGACCTACACGCTGCTGCATACCACCACTCAATTCTGAGGGTTTGCTCTCTTCATAGCCCTCCAGACCAACAAGCTCTATCGCCTCCTGCGCCTTTGCGTAGCGCTCATCTGATGACACACCCTGGATTTCCAGACCAAATGACACATTGTCAATCACCTTACGATGAGGAAGAAGCGCAAAGCTCTGAAAGATCATCCCGATTTTGTGGCGCCGGAATTCTCTGATTTCGTTCTGATCCATTGACTCGACAGAGGCACCGTCAATATAAATCTCTCCTGCAGTCGGTTTGATCAGACGGTTCAGAGTTCGCAATAATGTGGATTTACCACAACCCGATAAACCCATCAAAACAAATATTTCACCTTCATATACTTCAAAAGAGACATTTTTGAGTGCAACATTCTGCCCTGTTTTTTCTAAAATCTCCTGTTTAGAATAATTTTTATCCAGAAGGTCCAGCGCTTTTGCTGGTTTTGTACCAAATATTTTTACGAGATCAGTCACCCTGACTTTAATTTCTTTTTTATTATATTCAGTTTCCATAGGATTGTCCATTAATTAAACCTCAGAAAAAAGAACGTATATTCTCATACGCTTATTTCACATCTATACCATCTTTCGTGAACCTTAGTATTAGTTTCGGTAAGTGAAATTCACAAGTATATAGGATTTTTTTACTGTATACGACAGCCAGGAAGGACAAATTCTAAATTATACCGAGAATATGAACAAAATCCAGATTTAGTAGCTTATAAACTTTAAATTTAAAAAATATACGTACATTTGCCATATATTGACTGATAGAATATTATAGACACATATCACTCACCCCACCATATTCAGATTTTTCTGCATTACAATCCTATCTTCACCCTCACCAAAATAAGAGGGAATTTCATCAGTAATTTCAAAACCATGTTTTTCATACATACTGCAGGCAGGGAGATTTTCGGGAGATACGGTCAGGAAAAGGTTTCCCACACCTTTAACCTCCATCAGTTCTATGATCCGGAAAAACATCATCTCCCCCGTTTTTCTGCCACGAAAGCCTTTCCTGACCACCATACGGATAATCCAGCCTTCTTCAGATCTGCCCTGCACAACAGCGCCTATGGTATATCCGATTATTTCGCCACCAGATTCAGCAACCAGAAATGTATCAGGAAACAGGAGACCTGCCTGCCGGATGAAGACAGCCTGTGAATACGGCTCAGGCTCACTGCACTCTGCACCTTCTATCGCACATACAGCAGAAAAATCACCATCAGAATATTTTCGGATTATAAGAGCCATTGTAAATCATATTGGCAATCTGTCAAAAAAATGATTTGGGATGCAGGAGGTTAACAGGAGGTTAATTACTGTGTACCGATTCACCGGAAAGCATCTGCCGGAAAACATTCACTGCAAAACGTTTCACTACAGATCATGCCCCCAGGATATAAGAGAGATATTTCTCCTGCTCAAGCAGTGCGTCCACAATAACAAGAGCAAGCATACTCTCTGCAACAGGCACAATTCTGGGGGCGATGCAGGGGTCATGCCTTCCGCTGACTGAGATGACCGTATCCCTGCCCGTCAGATCAACAGTCATCTGTTCCTTCTCTATTGAAGGGGTGGGTTTCACGGCAAGCCTCACAACAATCACATCGCCGTTTGAGATCCCGCCAAGGATTCCGCCTGCATGATTGCTCAGGAATCCTGTGCTGCAGATCTCATCATTGGTCTCACTCCCAAAAAGATGTGCAACGCCAAAACCCTCCCCGATTTCAACACCTTTCACACTGCCTATCGACATCATCGCAGCAGCAATACCTGCATCCAGTTTTCCAAATACCGGATCCCCGAGTCCGGCAGGACAGTTCTCTGCACAGACCTCAACAATACCTCCCACAGAATCACCGGATGCCTGTGCAGAACGGATCTCTGCCTCCATCTCCGCAGGTGTTTTCGCACCATGCACCTCAGTCATCCTGCCGGAGATTAAAATCCCGCGTTCCCTTAAGATCTTCCCTGCAAGGGCACCTGCCATAACTCTTGAAACGGTCTCCCTGCCGGAACTTCTGCCACCGCCCCTGTAGTCACGAATCCCATACTTCTTCCTGTACGTAAAATCCGCATGACCGGGCCGGAAGAGCTCTCTTATTTTCCCATAGTCACCACTACGGACATCTTTGTTGTATACCAGCATCGCAACCGGAGTTCCGGTTGTAAGACCCTCAAAGACACCTGAGAGAATCTCCACCCTGTCCGGTTCACGACGCGGAGAGGAGAGAGAACTCTGACCCGGCCTCCTGCGGTCAAGCATCTCCTGCAGATCATCTTCATCAAAAGGTATGCCCGGGGGGCACCCGTCCACTACCACGCCAAGTGCCCGCCCGTGGCTTTCACCAAAAGTCGTACACCTGAAATTACGTCCGAACGTATTCATTTCATCATCTCCCTGACATGCCCGGGTTCAACCTCAATTCCCGTAAATATCCTGAACTGTTCACATAACTGATGAACAAACATCTCCTCGCCGGATATGCAGGTACACCCGGCAGCACCGGCGAGAATAAGCAGAGGGGTTTTTGGCGGGGTGTAGACCAGATCAAAGACAGTCATACTCTCTCTCAACTGATCGCGGGTAAGAATCGAACCTCCGTTTTTGCCCATACCCACTGGCGTTGCGTTCACCACAACATCCGGTGAAAGACTGCCAAAATCATTTAGGGCACCAGAACTGCACCCGAACCGCTCTGCAACCTCTGCCGCCCGATCTTCATTCCGGTTTAGCACAGTAACATCCATACCAAGATCCTTCATCGCATATACGGCACCCATCGCCGCTCCGCCTGCACCAAAGACCACTCCCACTTCACCTTCATGCCCTTCAAGCGGACGCCTGACACCGATCCAGTCAGTATTTGAACCATACATCTTCCCCCCACAGTGAAGAACCGTATTTACCGCACCAATAGCCTCTGCATGTGCATCTATTGAATCCAGATATGGTATCACTGCCTGCTTATGCGGGATTGTCACACTAATACCCCGTACGTCCATCGCGCGTGCATGACGGATAATTTCACCGGCATCTTCATACTGAAACCAGGTATAATGGAAATTCAGACGATACTCCTCAAAGAGCCTGTTATAAATGCCCGGGCTTTTGCTGTGAAAACATGGGTTTCCGGCAATTCCACAGAGACGGAGAGGCGGACTATCAGGCTCTGTCAGGAGACGTTCTACTGTTTCTGACTCCGGAGCCGGAAGGGAGATCTGTCTCATGAAATCCAGTCCGGACTTTCGCTCTTCACTCCCGGCAAGACCGTTTTTGAGAATGTTAATAATCTTCGCAGAGACCTCATCCACAGAAAGGGTGTCGGTATCGATGCAATAATCAGCTGAACTGATATATGCAGGCATCCGTTCACGCAGAAGAACTAAAATCTCATCATGAAGAGGAAATACAGTAAGAGACGGGCGTTCACTGCCACTGATTCGCTCTTCAATGAGATCCAGAGTCGTGCAGAGCATAAAAACAGTACTCCCGGCACGGAAATTACGCACATTTACAGGATCCATAACCGCACCACCACCAGTACTCACAACAGATGAATACTCCGGGAGTCCTGCAATCACCTCAGACTCTGCCTTCCGAAAAACCTCTTCACCAAAATTTTTGAATATCTCAGAAACAGAGAGACCCATCATCTCTTCGACGTGTGCATCAGTATCTATGAAAGGTACAGACAGTCTTTTGGCAAGCTTCAGCCCGACAACAGTCTTACCAGTACCCCGAAAACCTGTTAAGATTATTCGTTCCAAAGGCCTGCCCCCCTCAGTATATCCCAGAAACCCGGAAAAGACTTACTTACGCATTCTGCAGACTGTATCCTCACACCACCGGCACCAAGACCGAGAATCGCACCTGCCATTGCTGTCCTGTGATCGTTTTTTGGATCCACCGTGCATCCATAAACCCCTCCAGGGTTTATAAACAGTTTCCCGTCCAGGTACTCCGTTTTTGCACCACAATTATGAAGCATCTCTTTTATCGCCTCTATCCGGTCACTCTCCTTATAACGGAGATGTTCTATCCCGGAAATTACTGTAGGGCTCTCTGCAAAGGCGGCAACCGAACAGAGTGTCTGCACAGTATCAGGCGATGATGACATATCAATCTCAATGCCCCGCAGCACTCTGTCACGTACAACTTCAACAGAGTCTGCATAATACGTAACCAGACAACCCATCGCCTCAAGGGCAGAGAGAAACTGGAGATCCCCCTGCACAGACTCCGGATTTAAGTTATCAACTACCACACGACCACCGCAGACTGCTGCAATTGCAAAAAGATAAGAAGCCGAGGAATAATCTCCCTCTATCCTGTATTCACGGCCGGAATACCCACCTGGAGATACAGAGAAATGCCTGTAACCGGAATTTACGACATGAACACCAAATTTCCTCATCACATCCAGTGTAATGTCAAGGTACGACTGTGAAACCGCCTCTCCTTCAACTGCAATTCCTACCTGTTCTTTCGCATAAGGAGCAGCGATTAAGAGTGAAGAGACAAACTGGCTGCTGACAGAGGCATCAAGACTGGTTTCGCCACCATTCAGAGGACCCTCCACCATAAACGGCGGGTACCCATCCTCATTGCAGTATTTTATTCCGCACCCAAGAGTACGAAGGGCATCCACAAGCGGACCTGCCGGCCTCTCTTTCATCCTCCCGCTCCCGGTTATAAGGACAGATGCGTCAGAAAGGGCAGCAGCAGAAGTAATCAGTCTCAGGGTCGTGCCGGAATCTCCGCAATCCAGGACCACCTCTCCGGTGCAGGGAAACTTCCCGTTACAGCCGGCAATTCGGATTTCACTCTTATCCTCATCCTCCTCAACAGAGACGCCCAGACTACGAAGGACACGACATGTTACACTGATATCATCCGATGAGAGGACACCCACTATACTAGATACACCATTCCCCAGTGCAGCAATGATAAGCGCCCTGTGGGTGTAACTCTTTGAAGGCGGTGCGGAAAAACAAAGATCCACATTCTCCACCCGCTCAAGGTCTACGTCCATATTTCACAGTCCCCTGTGTATTACGTTCATTTCCTCTCCTGCAGTCTGTTATAGCAGCCGAGATTTTTTAGATCTGCAATCTGACCCAGTTCATCAACCACATCTTTCCAGCCCTTTTCTGCATTAAAATCGATGAAAAAGACATAACTTCCCATCCCACGTTTTGAAGGGCGTGATTCAATCCTGGAAAGATTAATATCCCTTTTCCTGAACACAGAAAGAAGGTCATGCAGGAGCCCTGCACGATCTGAATGAGGATCAACAAGAATACTGCATTTCTCAGGTTTTTGGGGGACATTTAATCTGCCGGATATTACAACAAACCTGGTAACATTATCAGAACTATTCTGGACCTCACGCCTGATTACAGGGAGATCTCTGAGTCCTGCTGCCGCCAGCGACGTCAGTGCACCGGCATTCTCTATTTTCAGCGCAGAATCGACACTTGCCGCATTACTTGCAGTATGCACAACAGGGATACCAAGAGAGTCTGTAAAGTCACTGCACTGTTCATGTGTCTGTGGATGGGCATATAACACTGAAATCTCATTCAGACCGACATCTGAAGCCAGGTAGTGGCAGACAGTCTCAGGCAGTTCACCTGTGATATACACATTTGTTCGCCTGAAACCTTCCATAGTCTCACCCACACCCCCGGCTTCACTGTTTTCAACCGGAACAAGACCATCACCCTTCCCATCTTCCACATACGAAAATACACTGCGGATTGTCGGCAGCAGAATAATATCATCACCAAAGAGTCTTTCTGCCACCGCGTGGCTTACTGTCCCCTCCGGTCCAAGACATGCAACAGTCATTTCTTCACCAGCGCATCAATAATCAGATCTGTTTCAGACGCCGCCTGCGGTATGAATTCTCTAAACTTCTCCCGGCATTCGCTAAAGAACTCTTCAAATTCACGAGCATCGCCACCCTCAACAACCGAGCGGAAACGCGAGACAGAATCCTCAAACTGCGCAAGCACACCGGGAACTGCCGGGTTCATCTGAAGAATGTCGCCATACAGGTCAGGATTCTGACCCAGAATTCGCCCAATCAGGCCCATTTCAATCCTGTATACCGGACTTGTGAATGAAAGCAACGTATCTAAGTCCATTTCCAGAGTCCGCATCGTTTCAGCAAGCGAAAGAGTGGCAAAATGAGTCAGTCCCTGAACCACAGCCATCATCAGATCATGCTTCTTTGGGGTGGTAACTGTTATTCTGGCATCTTCGTTTTTGAATATGGAATAGAATATGTGAGCGGTCTCTTCATCACAGCGTGCAGGAGTAGCGATAATCGTCTGCCCCTTTAAGGACAGAACTGTTGGTCCGAACATCGGGTGAAGACCAATCACCTGCGCACGGGCCTTTAGCATCGCTGAAACAGGCTCTGATTTTAAGGAAGTCAGGTCACAGATTATCTGTTTTTCAGTGAGCAGAGGTGCAATCTCATCGATTACATCCACAGTGCTGCGGACAGGAACAGATACAACCACAATATCACTCTGAGTGGCAAGACTGCTGTTTGAAAGGGGTGTGTTACGCCCCGAGCATATCACCCTGTAACCCGCACGTTCAAATACACCCTTAAACAGGGAGCCCATCGCGCCGTTTCCGCCAATTATCCCAACCAGCATCTGCTCACTTCTCAATAATGGTTTCCTCAACTGCAACACCAAAATGACGGCCTGCTTTTGTTACATAACCCAGCACACGGTCACCTGCAGAGATATCTACAACAGAGACCGCAGCACCCGTTTCACCAATAAGACGTACAGTTTCCGCATTCTGAAGGACCAGACCTGATTTAAAACCGTCATCAGCCCGGGTTTCCACCACTAAAAGAGGTCTGCGCTCAATCTTTACACGCCCGACCATCGCCTCTTTTGTACCGCCATTACTGTCAGTTACCAGTACACGATCACCCGCTTTTAACTCTGAGAGGTAAGAAGTCCTGCCATCTGCCATCATAACATAGGCATGGACAGCACCCGCATTCACCCTGAATGGTCTGGGTGACACATAGGGGTTTTCAAGGGTCTCAGCATGCACAAGCATAAATGAAGAGGAGGTATTGCCAACTAAGAGACCCTCACCGTCTTTGAGAATTGTGCACATATCCACACATACCCGGTCACCCATGGCCCCGGACATTACTGCTGTCACCGTAAGCGGCACAAGATCCACTTCCCCTGCACTTCCTTTTATGAGATTTGAAACACGCCGGATCTCCTGCTGGTCACTGGTCTTAAGTAACACCCCTGCCACCCCGCACTCCAGCACATTAAGGGCGAGTTCAGCCTCAGCAAAATCATTTACAGCGGCAATTATCCGGTCAGACTGTGAGACCAGGTTTTCGAGTGGAATTACCGTCCAGTCAGAAGTTGTCACAACCACATATACACCGGATCCATACGAAACCGCCTCCTCTTCATCCTCTTTCCCGGAGATTACTACCTCAAATACGTCTTTTCCGGGGATCAGATCACCATCAGGTGCCACAGTCGTAATACGACCGAGCACGCGTACCTTCTCTGCATCTTCCACCACGAGTGCATCAGCGCCGCTTTCAATGGCACCTGTCGCCAGATCCTTATCCCACTGCCTGAGATCAACCCAGAACTGCTTCATTGTTCACCACCACGGCCTTCAACGGGCTTTTTCCTGTCATGCACAACATCACAGATGGCACTGATGAACTTTGAAGGCTGTTCGTTCTGAAAGGCATTCCTCCCGACACACACACCCGATGCACCGGCAGCAATCGCACCATCGATAGACAACAGCGTCTCCAGATCTCCTGCCTTCTCGCCGCCTGCAACCAGAACAGGTACAGAACAGGCTTTTGCAATTGCCTGAAATGTATCCGGGTCACCCGTGTAATTTGTTTTTATCAGATCAGCGCCGAGTTCCTCTGCAACTCTGACACAATGCCCGATTGAAACGGGACTTTTCGGATCAATCCCTTCTCCACGAGGGTATATCATAATCATAAGTGGAATTCCCCACTTATTACAATCTCTTGATATCCTGCCGGCTTCCTCAATCATCTTTGATTCCTCCGGAGCACCGAGGTTGATATGAATGGACACACCATCCGCACCAAGTGCAATCGCCTCTTCAACAGTACATACAAGCACTTTGTCATTCGGGTCAGGATTCATGCTTGTACTCCCTGAAAGGTGAACAATCAGGCCAATATCCCTGCCGTGCTTCCGGTGTCCGTGTTTTACCATACCTTTGTGAAGCACAATTGCATTCGCACCACCTTCACTTACTTCAGAGATTATCCAGGACATATCCAAAAGCCCGTCAATCTGTCCGAGTGTCATCCCGTGATCCATGGGAATTATTACAGCCCGGCCTGTGTTCCTGTCCATTATTCGTTCCAGACGTATATCTTTTCCAATCATAACTAAACTCACACCTTCAGTACTTCAATCGCTTCATCTGCAGTTCTGCCTTCATGCACAATCATTGCTGTTGCATATACGAATTTATCAGGTGTCACATGCTGGAACGCATTACGCCCGATAGAGACTCCTGCGGCACCCGCCTCCATTGCACCCTCTATCATCCTCAGTGTGGAGAGATCATCGCCTTTTGAACCGCCTGCAATAACAACAGGCACATGGCATCCTCTGGTCACCTCCCTGAATGAATCAGGATCACCGGTGTACACGGTTTTTACAATATCCGCACCGAGTTCTGACGCCACCCTTACAGCGTGACAGACAGCTTCAACAGAGCTTTCATCCTCAATTTTTCTTCCCCGCGGGTACATCATGGCAAGAAGCGGCATTCCCCATTCAATACACTCAACTGCCACCATTCCAAGATCTTCTAACATGCGCGCTTCATTGTCTGCACCGATATTGATGTGGACAGACACACCGTCAGCACCCATTTTTAAGGCATTTGTTACTGTGTTCACAATTACCTTGTCATTGGGATCAGGCCCCAGGCTGGTACTGGCAGAGAGATGAAGAATCAGACCAATGTCCACCCCTCCCTTCCTGTAACCATGCAGGGCAAGACCCATATGCCCCAGGACTGCGTTTGCACCACCATCTGCCACAAGGTTCACACTCTGCTCAAGATCTCGCAGACCGGCAATAGGTCCGGTCGTAACCCCGTGGTCCATAGGAACAATTACAGTTGTTCCCGAATCACGGTTCATTATTCTTTCAAGACGTATATCCTTTCCTCTCATAATAACACAACACCCCTTCTCTGCCGGAATAACAAAGAAAATCGTGAGTTTTTACTTAGTAATAAAACACGGAATGGCGTTTAAATGCTAAATCCAAACCAATTACAATAGCTATACCAGCTATAATAACCAAAATAACTAAAATCGCCAAAATAACTATAAGAGCCGAAGTTGGCGTAAGCTCCTGTGCGAAGCTTCTTAAAACAGTTGTATTTCTCTTCTGATGTGCAGTCGTCTGTAACGCCGTTGCTAATGGGGATAAAAACATTCACTGGCAAAAAAACATTCACCACACATTAAGTGTAATGTATCACACGCCACGATATAAAGATTCCGTAATCCTGGATCCGGATATGAGCTTCATAACTATAAATCCATAAAACCGGCGAAGAGATCAACTAAGGTTTCACAAGATTACAGAAAACACAATTATTAACCACTTATAACCACAAATTATTTACGAATGATTAAAGTCGGTTTACTGGGTTGCGGAAATGTAGGTCAGGTCATAGTAAAAGAACATGTTGATGTTGAAATTGTTGCTCTCTATGACTCTGAGATCTCACTGGCAGAGAAACTTGCCGCCACAACATGTAGCCGTGCATACAAAAACTTTGATGAATTTGTCAGGCAGGATTTTGACATAGTGGTAGAAGCAGCATCAGTTGAAGCTGTAAAGATGTATGCCGAAGAGATCCTCAGACAGGAAAAGGACGTAGTCATCCTGAGCGTGGGTGCCCTTGCAGATGAGAGACTCAGGAAACGTCTGGAACAAAGTGCGCTTGAAGCAGGAAAAAAAGTCTACATTCCAAGCGGCGCAATCCTGGGTCTTGACAACTTAAAAATAGGGCAGATCTCCGGAATAAGTCATCTGATGCTCAGGACGACAAAAAATCCAAAATCATTAGGCATTGAGACCGATCATAAGATGATGATATTCAAAGGCCGCGCAAATGAATGCATAAAACGGTTTCCCAAAAATATCAATGTTGCAGTGGCGCTTGAACTGGCAACAGAACATGAAGCAGAGGTAGAACTCTGGGTAGACCCGGACATTGACAGAAATATGCATGAGGTCTTTGTTAAGGGCGAATTTGGGGATTTCTATATCAAAGTAAATAACAACCCATGCCCTGACAATCCTGCAACGAGCTACCTCGCAGCACTCTCAATTGTAACACTGCTCAAAAACCTGAACAGACCAATTGTGGTGGGAACATAAATGACAGAAACAATCCGGAAGAGAATTCACAGACTGAAAACTGAGAAGAACGCAATTATTCTTGCTCATAATTACGAGCTGCCTGAAATACAGGATATTGCCGATGTAGTTGGAGACAGCCTTGAACTGGCTATAAAGGCTAAAGAAGCTACAGAAGAGATCATTGTTTTCTGCGGCGTTGAGTTCATGGCAGAAACCGCAAAGATACTGAATCCTGAAAAAAAGGTCATTCTACCAGTAAAAGGAGCAGGTTGTCCTCTTGCCGACCAGCTGACACCTGAAATGCTTCTTGAGGCAAAACAGGAGTACCCGGGTGCTGAGGTAGTAGTCTACGTTAATTCTACCGCAGAGTGCAAGGCAGTTGCCGATCTGGTCTGCACCTCAGCCAATGCTGCAAATGCTGTCCGTTCCTGCAGATCAAAGACAGTAATCTTTGGGCCGGACTCCAACCTTGCAGATTACGTTCAGGGAGAAGTCCCGGAAAAAATTATTATCCCTGTGCCAAAAACAGGACACTGTTATGTACACGCAGTGTTTACAGAGGATGATGTCAGAGAGGCAAAGAAGAACGGCACAATTACTATCTGCCACCCGGAATGCCCAAAGAATATCAGAGATCATGCTGATATTATCGCATCCACCGGCGGGATGGTACGTGAAGCAGTAAAGGGGGATCGCTGGACGATTTTTACTGAAAAGGAGATGGCATATCGTTTAAAAAGCTTATACTCGGATAAAGAATTCTCAGTAAACGAAAATGCCATCTGCAGGGACATGAAACTAACGACCCTCAAAAAACTTGAAGAAGCACTTATTTCAGGCGAATATAACGTTACACTCCCTGATGATATCATTCAGAAAGCCCGTGGAGCAATTAAGCGGATGATTTCAATCAGAGGATAGGGAATAAGAGAAATACGATGATCCGGATTTCTGTGCTAATCAGAACAGGGGAACAATAATTGAGATAAATAATTAAGATTACCGGATTACTATACAAATCAGAAGGGGAGACCGGTGATAAAATGATTAAGATTTCTGAACTAATCAGCTTTATAGAGGAAGACGCACCCTCCGGGGACATCACGTCACTTGCAGTTATCCCGGACAAAGATTGCAGGGCATACATCCGGGCAAAATCAAGTGGTATTATTGCAGGTCTTGAGGAATCAGCCGCCCTGTTTGGGCACTATAATGTTAGTGTAAAAAAACTGGCAGGCAATGGGACATTTGTCCGGGACGGGGACCAACTCCTTGAACTGGACGGCAGTATTCACTCCATTCTTCTTGTTGAACGAACAGCCCTCAACATTATCGGCCGTATGAGTGGTATTGCTACAGATACGTGGAGAATTACATCCGAAATTAAGAACCTAAACCCCGGTGTAAAACTGGCTGCGACAAGAAAGACTGTACCGGGACTCCGCAATCTCGATAAAAAAGCAGTAATCCTTGGCGGAGGCGAACCGCACAGAAATACCCTCTCTGACCAGTTCTTAATCAAGGACAACCATCTTGCAGTTACCTCCATTGCAGAAGCGATTGCAAAAGCAAGAGCATTTTCAGTATACAAAAAGATCGAGATAGAAGTCGAGAGCCCGGAAGATGCAGTGATTGCCGCAGAAAACGGGGCAGACATAATTATGCTCGACAATATGACACCTGAGGAGGTGTTAAAGACCATAGATGCACTGAAAAGCAGTGGACTACGGGATACAGTAATCCTTGAGGTCTCCGGCGGGATAAATGAGGATACAATCGGTGAATATGCAGTTTTGGATATTAATATCATCAGTATTGGGGCACTTACACACACTGTAACCAATTTTGACGTAAACCTTGAGATCAATCACAGTTTAAAGACAGTTATCTTATAATAATATCTCATAATATCAGAATATCACATTTTTTGGATCCAAAAACTGCCGCCAGAGTTGTAACTCTGACAAAAAACATTTTGAATACAGCAGACATATGCACTGTTATAGTGGAGAATGTTTTTTTTTGAATTAAACGTCTGACACTATAAAAAGAAAACCACACATTCACAGAAATTTGGTTTCCAACTATAAGCAGGGGTACTTAAAGTGAATTCTGCAGGTGAATATTACGAACCCAGTATAAGGGCAATTGCAAAAGCCCGTGATGTTGAAACGTTGGCATATCTCCTTCTGGAATCCGGTTTTTTAAATGTCAGATGGAGATGTGCGGAGGCACTTGGACAGATAGGGGATCGCCGTGCAGTAAAACCGCTGATTCGGGCACTTGACGATGAATATGTTGACGTCCAGTGGCTCGCGGCCCGCTCTCTCGGACAACTAAGAGACCCGGAGGCAGTTGAACCTCTCATAAAGTGCCTGAAACATGAGAGTAAATGGGTGAGACTTGCAGCAGCAGAAGGACTTGGAAATATCGGTGAAATACGTGCAGTGCCACACCTGATTAAAGCTCTTGGTGACAAAAAACCAAAAGTCAGAAAGAACGCAGCACTCTCCTTAGGGAAACTAAAAGATCCTGCAGCAACTGAACCACTTAATGCACTTCTTAAAGACCCGGATGAGAAAGTCAGAGATACTGTCCGGGCTGCATTAAAGAGGTTAAATGAAGCAGATAAAAAAAACAAAACCTGAGTGAAATTTACCTGAACAGGAGAGTTCAGAAGGATCATACATCTGAGACAGACACGTGAACTATCCCGCCTCAAAATGACGAAGACAACTCGTTCTGCCCATATTCACCCCCACGGGTTAAAGAATCCCGCATCAAATTTTAAAACCAGAAACAACCACGTCAACGGGAGTATAAAAATCTAAAACTCTCTCAATTCTAAAATCTCTCTACTGCAAATACAGGCTGTGCTGAAAGATACAATTGGAATTCAAATTCAGTTCAATAAAAAAAAGATATTTAGCAGAGTTTGAACAGTGGATGATCCTCAGTCTGCGGCTGAAGACCCAGTTCATGTCCTGCCTCTGCAAGCACAACATCAGCAAATGAGATTGCTGTCATTGCACTTTCACAGTTCTCGATCGGTCCGTACATGATAAGGTCTGCTCCAAGAGTTGCTGCCATAAGATTACAGCCAATATCAGGTGCTGTCCATGCTGCCTGACGGATACCCTCAAATCCACCAAAGTGGTGTTTGGACATCTGTTCAAGCAGGAGATCTTTACCTTCATACTGCTCTGCAAGGACCCTCTTTCTCCAGCGCTTGAGCCATGTCCATGACACAGTCATGTTGTGGTATGCGCCACCGGTTGGAAGACCGTGAATTGCCTTACATGCAAGAATCTCACGGTATGAACCACCGGAACCAAGACCAAGCGGAGTTGCTGCAGTATCGAGAATCGGGCGGGTAATTCCACACTCTTCTGCGATAGTAATCATACCCTTTTCCTGACCGGCAACACCACCCTCAGCAAGTACCTTCTCACGACCGCTAACTGAAGGGTCACCAGGGTTAAATGCAAGCACAATAGCTGAATTAACGTCACTGGCTTTAAGTGCGTCAATGTTCTCCTGCTGGATTGAACCGTTAATTGAGTTGTAGATTGCACGGTCTGCAAGACCTACTTCAGTTACATACTCACAGGCGTGGACCAGTGCAGCCGGTTCTGAAGAGTCCATTAAAAATGCAGTCTTATCGTCAATGCTGTCAAACCATGAGAAGTACTTCTCAAACGCTTCTCCGGATTCAGAGATGATCTGGATAAAGTGCTTTATACCAGTCTGGTCTGAAAGTTCCTGACAACGGTTCCAGAGGACCTCTGCGAGATCCTTATCAATTATGCCTTTCTCATCATCAATAACAGTCTCGTGCTTGTTATAAAAGATGGAGGCTCCGAGAACCCGTGGGTATTCCCCGGGCTGCCCGCCAATTTTTGTACCGTTAAAATCAAAAACGGCCTGCTCTTTTTCAAATCTGAACATGTTTGAAATTCCTCCTTAGAGTAATCCTCCAAGCTTTGGTAGTAATACCAATAACATCATGAATATAATTAACCCTGCTACAAGACCGTACAGGATACCAATATCCCTTCCAATCTTTCTTCCTGCACGCTGGGCAATCTCAGCATCTGCGAATTCAATCTTCTTCTCGATTGCATTAAGACGCTGTTCGATTTCAAGGAACTGTGGGTTTGCTCCCGCAACAGCTGCACCGCCTGCTCCACCCTCGTCTTCACTGACTTCAACAACCATCGCGTCGCCTTCAAAGGCGCCGGGGTCTCTTGCAGTCAGCTCGTTAATCTTTGCGGTGATCTCACCTACATCCTCGGTTTCCATGATGTCGACAAACTCGACCTGTTCCTGGAAACGTTTGATTGCAGCGTCATCAAGGTTCTCAATGAACGGGATTGCCCCCTTTGTGCCAACGATCTTACCGCCGTCCACACCATTTGCGTGCAGTGCAATAAGACTCTGACCACTAAGGTGACCCTTCACTTCAGTCCCGCAGGTGATCACGAAACGGATGTTCGGATTGGAAACGATGTTTGCAACCATCTTTTCAAGACCGAGGTTCTCTGTCTTACAGGAACCGCAAATTGCTGCTCCCGCATCACAGATACCCTGCTCATCAAGATGAGAACCCATCGTGGCAACGACAACACAGCTCTCAGCACTACCTGTATGATAGTCACCCTGAACAATTGGCCAGCCGCTTGCCGGTGATTTCTTATCTGCCATTAGAGACCTCCCAGAACAAGTGCAGGCACCAATACAACGACCAGTGAAATAATCAGTCCGGCCATAAACCCGGGAACACCTGAATCCATGATAGCTGATTCAAGTTTGTTTGTACGGGCAATGATCTGACTCTTATATTTCATGTTAGCTACCATATTGTCGATTGCCGCCATTCTGATAGGCCCACCTGATTTCTTTTCTTCTTCTGCCATTCTAGATCACCCCATTAAAAGGAAGCCCAACAGAGCAAATGACACGATCAGACCGATCATGAGTCCTTCAACTTTTCCAGAGTACACACCAGCTGCAAATCTGTCACGGTAACCGATATCAGTAACCATCATCTGGATGACCTTCATGCGTGCATGAATGAGTGCAAGCTCTCCGGAAAGTGGCTGAACTTCGCCGCCTTCTTCCCCGGCACCGCCTTCATCCTCACTGACTTCAACAACCATTGCGTCGCCTTCAAAGGCGCCGGGGTCTCTTGCAGTCAGTTCGTTAATCTTTGCGGTGATCTCACCTACATCCTCGGTTTCCATAACGTCGACAAACTCGACCTGTTCCTGGAAACGTTTGATTGCAGCGTCATCGAGATTCTCGATGAACGGGATTGCACCTTTTGTGCCAACAATCTTACCACCTTCCACACCATTTGCGTGCAGTGCGATAAGACTCTGACCACTAAGATGACCCTTCACTTCAGTCCCGCAGGTGATCACGAAACGGATGTTCGGATTGGAGACGATGTTTGCAACCATCTTTTCAAGACCGAGGTTTTCTGTCTTACAGGAACCGCAAATTGCTGCTCCCGCATCACAGATACCCTGCTCATCAAGATGGGAACCCATCGTGGCAACGACAACACAGCTCTCGGCACTACCTGTATGGTAGTCACCCTGAACAATTGGCCAGCCGCTTGCCGGTGATTTCTTATCTGCCATAACTTATCACCTCACATTAATCCAAACGCGATTACACCCGCGATAAATAATCCGACTGCCATACCATACCACATTGCTGTCAATCCACCTGCATAAAGCAGTGATGTCTCCCTGTTCGGGAATGTCTCATGGAATGCACCCTCACCAGATAACATATTCACAAGATCATCGGCAGCAGCTTCAAGTGTGCCTACCTTCTCAATGACCGGAGCAAATGATTCGCCCGCAGAGGTCACAAGACCTATAACAGGATCTGCAACAAGGCCATATTCAGGCAGTACTTCAATATATCCCATCAGGCACCACCTTTCTCTTTAATTGGCTTTGCATCCAGCCACTCATATGCATCACGCTTAGAAAGAACAATGTACTCGTTGTACGTGTATGCCCATCCGATGACTGATACAAACAGTGAAACAATTACCGATCCGATAGAGAGGAACGCAACTGACATGATGGACACACCAATCATGCTGAGGAATCCACACTCTGCTGCAAGCATAAGCGTTCTGTCCTGTGATTCATTTGGACCAAGACACGCGTTAAATGAATGCTGAAGCGCAATACCACCCAGTATAAAGACAGTTGCAAGGACACCGCCACCAAAAGCAGAGACTCCAAAGTTTGTAACTTCAATGCCAAAGACGGAAGTTGTTCCAGCGACTAAGTCTGCAAACATAAACGATCCGCCTACCATTGTTGTGAAACCGAGCATAGTCAGTGAACCGACAATTGTAAGTTCAGTGATCATCCGTGGCATCACAGGAATATTCATGTTCAGAACAGAGTTTGAGATAAAACCAAGAACTGCACCAAGAACTGCTGCAATAACCACACAGGCGACCGGAATTAAAAGCGGACTGATTGCACCAAGTTTGGTTGCAAAAAGCATGGCAATTACACCGGATCCAAGTGACAGCATACCTGCCGAAGGCACACCGGTACCGATACCATAGCTGCAGAGCGTCTTTATCGAATTAGTACCCCACCAGAGAGCCAGTACTGCACCAATGCCACCAAGGAATGCAAAGATCTGCGTACCTGTGACTATGTTTATGTACGTGAGATAAATACAGACTAACGAACCGACAAGACCAATACCTAAGATTGTGTCATGTGGCTTGTCACCTGCGTGTTCTGTTACACTAATTTCTGCTGACATATTAACACCTCACCTCACACCACAACCAATAATATTGCAACAAGACCACAAACCGAGGATGCAGATGCTGCAGCAATAACTGCACGCGGCCATCTCTTAAACTTCGGATCATGAGGACCTTCGATTGTACCCGTAATGTTGTATGCTGTAAGAACAGCGTTTACAATGAACATACCGATTGCAATCAGACCTGCAAGAGATACTGCGAGTGGCATTATTTCATCCACACCTGTGCCAAGCATAGATGGCAATGCAGTTTCATATACAGCCAGAAGCTCGAGATAAATCAGCGTACCTCCAAAACCGGATATAAGACCGCCAACGACACCTCCGACATAGGAGATGAACGGCAGACCGTGACCCTCTGTCGCCTGTGATTTAAACTCAGGGAACGTATCGCCGGTAATCGGATCTTTGTCGACCTTACCTGACGCGGCTGGAATACCCATCGAATAGACGTAGATTACATTCACCATCATACAGGTGATTGCCATCATCAGACCGCCACCGACTGCTCCACTGGCAAGTGCAATAGCTAAACCGAATTCAGCAGCCCATGCACCTCCAAAGAGACCTGCAAGACCTGCACCTGCAGCGAGCATTGCAACACCGGTTGCGATACCGGGTGCCTGACCCATTGCTGCCGGAGCACCGCCCACAGGCACAAAGTGAACACCAAAAGCAATCAGAAGACCACCAACGGTGATACCGATAAGCGGAACCAGAGCACCTGGCGCAAGAACATATCCAATACCCACTGCAACGATAAGAATTGCAATCGCAATCGCTGATGCGGCCGGATTGATTCCCTCACCGCCTGCTGAGGCTCCACCAAGTGCACTCATGATGATGCCTCCTCGGGTTCGGAGTACGGACCATAGGTCTTTCGCGCCCAGGTCTCCACATATCTGTCAATAATCATGAAGATAAGAATTAAAATTACACCTGCAATTACTGCTCCCCATCCTGCGGCGAAATGCTCAAAGAAGATTGTACGCCACAGTTCCAGGAACACAATCAGACCGAAACAGACACCTGATGCAGGGCCTGCTCCTTTTGATGTAAACCAGCCGTTATCAAGTGAACTGCGCTCGCCTGCTTCAGCATAGCGGACAATGTCCCCGGAAGCTGAAATTGGCAGACCTGCACCGAACTTGTAATTCTGGTACTGGCGTTCCTTTCCGTAGAACGGGTTTCCGGTTGCTGAACCCGCAGCACCAAGTGCAATACCCCATACAAGCGCCAGAAGTGGCAGTGGGAACGGGTGACCGAGAGCTTCGATCATAAGGAAACACATTGCAACGGTTGTAAAGATTGCAACAAAAGCGTGTGCCATAGTCACGGTTGTCACCGACTTTATAAGGTCGATATAAACCGGCTGTTCAAATTTCGCGAGACTTGATGTTCTGCCCAGAAATGCAGTGACAGAGTATACACCCTGTACAAATACTGCAACAGCTGAACCGATGATAATTGCAAGAATCGCATTTAACTGAATCGCCATTAGTGCCCATGCGATACCACCGCCCAATGCACACCATAGACCGTATGCTGGGGGTTCACCGGATATAGCTTTGTTATATATACGATGAATATACCCCATCTGCGGAGCGAGCTGAACCTGTGAATTTGGATCACCCTGTGATCCGATATCTGATTCAGTGTCTTCCGCAGCGCCGGCCACAGTAGCAAGAGCGCCAGCTAAAGCGCTAATACCGATGCCAAGTAGTAGGTTTTCCATTCAGGCATCCTCCTGTGTGCCACATGCACCTGAGTAACACGTTACACAAACCCTTTTTGGTTCAAATAACAGTTGGTGATAGTTTAATTAAAGGTTTCGAAATAAGGACAGAGAGAAGTACAAACAACAAAAAATCCCACACATTCCCGGAATTCAGGAGCGTTATACAATTTTTATTGATTAAAAAAAAGTATATTTTAGCAGGGATCTTACCTTGCCGGTATAATAAGTGAACGCTCGCCTGCAGGAACAAACTCGCGGATTGCACCCTTTGCGAATTCGCGGCGCGGTTCTGCAAAGTCGAACTTGAGTGACGGATCTGCGAAACAGATCTTGATCAGTGGATCGAAACAGAATGCATCGCCACGTCCGTAGTGAGCACCACCGACGATAGCTGCGTACTCTCCCTGGTGACCGACGTTCATTGCATAGTTCGGATAGTTCGGACCACGCAGTTCGCCGATAAGACCTTCGTCCGGACGGACTGAGAGTGAGTTTGCGGAACCACACTGATCCTGCAGATCGTATCCAAAGAAACCAAGACGTGACCAGCCTTCCTTGTGCGTAAGCATCGAGAGATACCATCCATTCAGACCGGCGTTTGAGTTTCCGGTTGGGATAGATGTGGACAGACCACATGCTGCTGCAATAACACCGGCACGCTGTGAACCACCAAAGTGATCTTCCATGAGTGTCGGGAACTGCTCATACTGCTCCATTGCATTGAGGTTTACCTCAGTTGCGATGTCATTAACAATCTCCTGGGTTGGTTTGATGGTTGCATCCGGAGCAGGTGTTGTGTAGTCATAGCCGTACTTGTCCTTCACATAGTCCATACCATAGTAGGTGAACTCATCAAGAATGTTGTCAGTGTATGCCGCGGTTGCATACTGTGTGAAACCGACACCACCGGACATGTAGGAACCAAGCCAGATCTGGTCAAAGAGCATAACACCGGCACCGACTACTTCGAGTGATGCACGGGCAGGGTCCTTCGGGTACTTCCTGTTTGCCTGGACGATATCAGAGAAGACACCGAACTTGATGCCACCGGGCTCGTTTGGACCACGTGCACGGCGGGCAGGCAGGATAGATGCCATCTGTGAGACACCGGCGTGCTTTGCTGCGTATGAAAGATCAGCAACTGCCGCTTCACCGGCGCACATTCTGTATGCTGCAATGAAGGACATACCGATCTGCATAGCAGACCATCTGCTGGTTGTTCCGCCATCACAGGTTCTTGAGACAACTGTCGGGATGTGGATTGCCTGGTACATCGAGTTGCCGACTGCTGCCTTCAAGGTCTCTGCCTGATCTGCAGGGAAGAGTTTCTCAATGTTGAGCAGGAACTGTGGCTCAATGTCATCTGCGACGTCATCATCACCGGTGAATACCTTCACGTAACAGTCATCGACAACACCAGGGTGCGTCTCGACCATGTGTTCCTGAACTACTGCTGCACCGGGCATTGCGTGGTTAAGGATATGGAGGTACTCGTTGATGGTTTCAGGAGTAACTTCCTTTCCAAGACGCTTCTGGAGTGTTGCGTGTGCCAGATCCATGCCGACGATAACAGTACGCCTGATGTCATCCCAGAACTGCTGCATTGCTGCATTATTCACAAAGTGCAGGTCGTCTCCCTCTACAAAGACTCCGGACTGTGATGGCTCATAGGTCATGAGCTGCCTCTGACCCATCGGGATACCACCAAGGTGACAGCGTTCAGGCTCATACATGGAGATTCCACGGTCCATCTCAACAGCCTTAGAGGCCTTCATGAACTCAAGTTTACGTGGTGACTGACGAACACCGTTGAAATTATAGTACTGTGCTTTCTCAGACTCCACATCCTGACCACGGAATTTCTCTTTCAGTGCTGAAAGGAACAGGTTCTGTGCTCTCTCAATTTTTCCCATCTTAATCACTCCTCCTTTGGTATGAAGCCATACTTAGTCCTCAGCGAGTGAATGCGCTGAATATATTCAATGTACTCCGTATCGTCACGATATTTATGACCAATCAGTGAGTGGAATATTGTTGAGTGCGCTTTTAGCCATTCATCATCCATTGGCTTGCCAACTTCAACTGCACGGTCTAGTGGCACACCGATCTGATCCTTTACATAGCGGACAACACCATCATCCCCAAGGACACAGCGCTGGAGCATATCAAACATCATTCCGTCTTCTGCAAGACGCAGTGAGTGACCGTGCACAGTTGCACCACGGGCACTGACCAGTGCGGGGTCAAACATCTCACTCTCAATTAATACCTTGGCGTACTGCTCAAGATCACGCTCGCGGCACTCTACAATCTGACGACCTGAGAGTGTGCCCGGGTCAATGCCACGGAAGCGGTAGCACTCTGCATATGTACGCTGGTATGGCTGGGAGGGTGCGTTAAACATCGAGTCTGCAAACTGGATGTAACGAACACGATCTCCTGCCTTTGCACCCTCTGTCGGGGTAACTATCTTTCTGATGGGACAGTCCGGCTCCTGCTGCTCTGCAAGCGGCGGGTGTGCGGTTGGATATGCGGAACCCGGTGCACGATGACCGAGAACCAGCACAACATCTTCATCAGTAACATCACGAACTTTGTCAAGCTGGATGTCGGGATTCATCTGACGACGCCTGTTCTCGGCGACAACAGAGGTACCCGGTCCATATTGTGGTGTGTATGCCATATTTTTTTCACCTCATTTTTAATTTTCATCAAACAACACCTGACACTAAGTGTCAGGTCTGTTTTTCATAACATTCATTACAGCCTGAATAACTTCTGCCAGTTTTTCCCTGCCAGGAGTCTGGCCACGTGTAACCCCGCTGACTATAGAGAGTACCGTACCCTTTGTGCGGATATTATCCGGTGTCGGCATAACATATGCGGTTTTTACACCGACTTTTGCCAGATCTTCATAATCAATCGGTGCCTGCGAGACAACAACTGCGTTTACGTCACAATAAGTCAGTATAAACCTGACTTTTTCAACAATATGGGAACGTACATTCCCATGATGGAGAATTGCAACCCTGTGCTGTTCAATCTGGCTGATCTCTTTCTCAGTCAGTCCAAAATACGCACCCAGCACAGAACCCGCAATCTTAGGAGCGTCAGGGGGGACACCGCTTCCGGCATTTAACACGAGTGTGCTGACACTGAACTCAACACCCTCCTTCCTGAGCCCTGATGTAATATCACAGACCGGTTTTGTTACATGACGCCGCCCGGGTGACATGCCGACAACGATGGCATCAGGGAAACGGCATTCGGAAATTGTACCCCTCTGGGCAAGCCCTCCGCCCTTTCCCATACCCATGCTCTCACGGCAGTCCACAACCTGGGTTACGCGACCAATTGGCATTTATTTCAATCCCTGTAGAATTACCGGCCCTTCTTTCCGTCTTGGATCGACGAGACCGATTATTGATTCATCCGCCCCCGGACCATATTTTGCATAGTCCACGAGTGAAGCTTTTGTCTTCATGAAAGTTCCGGTCTGGAGCTGATATGGGAATTTCGTGAATATGTTATCACAAACCCCACGAATTTCCTCAATTACGCCTTCATCTTCAACTTCAAAGGTAAACAGTCCGGCCTGAACACGGAGCTCCACATCAGTATTACCAACGTGGATTACTCTCCGGTCAGTATTGGGATTTGGACTGCCTCTTGCCGGCCCATAGGGAACGGTTACAGGGAGGTTTGGCCCGTTGATCATCATCCTGCGAATTCCTTTTACCTGAACAACTGCGTTTAGGAAACGTTCAGCTGTTACCGGTTTTAGCATGCGGAGAGGAACCACCCTGCACTGGGGATATTTAATATCTGACATTTGTTATTCAGTTTATAATATAATCAAACTCCTTTCGCGATCTCCTGGATCGGTTTGGAGAATACATCAATCTGACCGTAGGTATCTCCCATAATTTTGGAAGTGCCCTCTGGTGTGAACATCTGAGTACCTGCATCAAGTGCAGCTGCTGCAACCACACAAGGAATTGCCACACCTGCAGCGTGCCTTGTCACAACGTGGTTACCATTAAAGATACCAGGTCCGCCGCCACCATAGATTGAGTGACTGAAGAAGGAGAAACCAACTGCAGTTCCCATCATACGGCCGTAGTCACAGCCAGGGAGACCGGTTTCGTGCTCAAGCAGGTCGTTGAAGTACAGGAGTGTTGATGAAACTGCCTGTGCGAAACGCCCTGCACCACAGTTGACCATGGTTGCTGCCATTGTACCTGCTGCTGCGTATGCATTCCAGAGCATCGGGTCCTTGGTGTCATAGAACTGGAAGTATCCTCCCTTCTTACCAAGTGTGATGACTCCGTCCTCAAGTGCACGCTCAACAAGTGACTGGACAACAGTACCGATAGTACCGGTTGCACCGTTTGCCTTTACAAGATCATAGACCAGATTGTTGGCGTTTAAGCCCTGGTATGCGTACAGAAGAAGTTGTGCACGCTCAAACGGACCGATTGCCGCACCCATCTCAAATTCTCCGGCCTGTTCAAGAGTTGCAGAGAGTGCCGCACCCTGCATTGCATTACGCTGCGTAATCATAACGGTGTGGTTAACCGGGATGTTACGGAGAGCATATCCAAGACCTTCGTTGTTCTGTGGGATGTTTAATATGGATGTAACTCCTGCACCTGACATATCCACGGTCTGTGGATATCCACCCCAGCATGCCGCCTTGACCATTGAACCGTCAAATGCATCAATGTCAAACTGGTCAATAAGTGCATAGGTGGTTGCGGATGCAACAGCAGTGATTGCCGCATCATAAGTAGATGCTGCCTCAAGACGTACCTGTGGTACTTCAACAAGAATCAGCTGACCGCCGTTGAATTCCTTGATCTCGGTGTCGCCTTCTTCAACTTCAACCATTTCCTTAATCTTTGCAATGATCGCATCTTTGTTTGCAACAATATCAAGGTCCAGTTCACGGCCAAGAATCTGTCCTTTGCCTACTTTCCCGGCTCTCAAACCTTTTTCCATGCCACCAAGGTTAACTGAAATTGTCCTCTTTGTGAGGTCAATAATTTTCCTGGTTGCAGGGTTTACAAGCGGGCTGATCTTATCAAGAGCAACACCACTTTTCAGAAGTTTGCCCTCATCATCATATAGATCGATTGTGTCGGAATATTTTGCCATAATTTCCTCCGTTTTCCATTTTGTGCAATGCATTTCATTTACTGAACACTGACTGGTCCAAAAACCTGTCGAAATCTGATATATACATCACTACTGCACGTCCCCGCATGGGACAAATGAGTACTCTTATATCTCAGAATATAAGCATTCCTAATGAGATGTTATATATGATATACAAAATAAAAAAAGATCCGGGACATATTACGCCATTTAGAAAGCATTTCAAACAAATTAGTATATCGTGTGAAATAATATACACATACGTATTACGACTTATGAAAATATCCGGATCAATAGAAAAATCCCAGTGCGCTTCCAGTGCGCTTTTATGGGTTTATAAACTGCAGATCTCTTTACAGATCTTTATTCAGATATTTGCAGCCGGATATGGATCGCACCTACAGCATAATAGAAGTTTGGTTTTCAACTATACAGGCTGTGACACAATGCTTGATCTGCAAAAAAAGAAGCGTAACCTGAGCTTCTTTCTGAGATGATGTTAAATAGTATAAGTTTGGTGGCACAGTTCTGGCACAGCCTGTATAATATTAATATAAGATCTGATCAAAAAAAAGATATTAGTATTTCATGTACAGCTGACCGTAGATGGTCACACCCTTCTTCTTAGGATGCCGTTCGCCCATATCTCCCTCATATAGTGCAAACCTGCCATTTACGCCATCAACTTCAAGATCTACATCTTTACGATACTGGTATCCTGGCATCATGACTTCAATATCACCGAAGACATAGATTTCACCTTTTACCATCTGCCCACCGACACGGCTCTTGGCATCGCCTTTTACGACGATTTTGCCGCCTTCCGCGTGGGTGCCTACGTGAACATCCACATCTCCGCCGATGATAATATCTCCGCCACGCATGAATGTACCGATATCGCTGCCGCCGTTGCCTGAGACACGGATCACTCCGCCCCTCATACCACGCCAGTCGCCACGATATGCCGCACCAAGATAGTTGCCTGCATTCCCGTTGACTATCAGTTCACCACCGGTCATAGCCAGACCGGAGAAGGCATCAACATTACCGTTAACAGTAAGTTTTCCGCCCTGCATCCAGGCCCCGGCATACATATCAGTGGAACCGTTTACCACGATCTCGCCGGCACTCATCTTCATACCGATATATTTCACACGGGAGATATCACCGTCAATTACGATCTTCGTATCAGCAGCGGTTGCACCGGAATCCCCGGATACTTCAAAGAACTCTCCAAGTGTCAGCTGGTCTGTACCCATAAACACATGGAGTGCCATTATCTCATCTACAGATTTCCCGGCAAATACATCAGGTTTGATGTTGTCTGCCTCAAGGAGAAGAGAGGGTTTTTGAATAGGATTTAGAGTAATTGTTGCCATTTCTCTTTCACCTCACTTTGTTGCATCGACCTCGATCACATACGGGTTCGGAGTATAATGGTGTCCGGAAACCTCGTAGTTATTCTCTGTCACTGTGTAATACTTCTTAAACTTCTCAGAGATATCACGCTCAAGCTGTGCATTCTCATTGGTTTTGCAATTGACCCAGAAAGTGCGCTTGTTACCGTTGCTGACAATCTCACCGTCTTTGACAATCTGTTCACCACCCTTAATAAGAGTGTGTGCATTGCCGAAGGCCTGCTCAATCAACTCCGGATCATCAGCCGTCTCGGGGTTGTATGGATATACCACAACATCACCCTCAAGACCGGGTTTGAGTGAACCAAACATATGACTGAGACCAAGCGCCTTTGCAGACCCTGCACGGGTCATCATGGCAAGTTCATACAGTGAAATCTCCTTATCAAGTTCGCCTATATAACAGGTATTACGGACCTTATCACCATACTTCGCGTCCTCAAGGAGTGCGTCACGTGCTTTTAAGCTCATGAGCCATTTCCAGACACGTGGGTACCTGTGCAGAGGACCTGCATTTGGTGCATCTGTGGTAATGAAACAGCGCATAGGATCTTTTGCCATAAGTGCAAGTTCAACACCGACCGCCCACTGAGCCACTGCAATGAATGTGTTCTTTCCATAGATGAAAGGAACAATACCTGATGCAGTCTCAAGCTCCACATCAGAGTTTACCCATTTAAGGTTGTTCATATGAGAGAGGTGGTGCTCAAACGGACCATCAGCTGTCATTGTAGTGGTCTCATCAAGTGTGACAATACCTGTATCAAAGGTGATATTGTCAACAGAGTTGACGTAATTCATAACCTCTTTTGATGCAGACCTAAAGCCCTTTGATGAGTATGAATCTCCACCATATGAGTGGAACTGAAGATGCGTATTGTGCAGAACCTGATCACGGCCAAAATCACCCTGTGTTTTTATACCCTCTGCAAGTTTCAGTGTGTCAAGAGTGACCCCGTAATTGCCGGGTTCACCAAGACTGTTACCGTGCACGTGCATACAGTGCGGCAGACCAAGGTATTCGTTTGCCTCAATGAGACCCCTGATGATCTGAGCAGGGGTAATATCGAAGTATGGAACAACATCATGAATTGTCTCACAGTTCATACCCCATCCCCAGGCTTCAGTTCCGCCGGGATTGACATTCTTAATACCAAACCCTTTGGTCATCCGTAACAGCCAGGCAATGTATGCGGCAGTGTTCTCAATTTCATTGTTCTTGAGGTACTCAAGAACAAACCAGTTGTTACCAAAGACAGGCAGTGCACCCTCATCAATGATGGGGGTATCACGTATCTCTTCATGAGTGTGGCGTGCAAGCAAAGGAGGCATTGCTGCTTCCAGTGCAAAACCATATCCCATCTTTGCATAAGTATATGCAGTCCGGAGAACTGTCGGAACAGAGTGTCCTCCGCCCATCCTCATGACACCCTTACCAAGGGTTGCATTAAAGAGCTTGTCTTCAGGTCTGAAATTACGGCCGACATTGACCTTTGGCCCTGCTACGTGGGCATGAATGTCCACACCGGCAGCCATTACTGTCATGCCTTTTGCATCAATTACGGTAGCATTGGTACCGACATCAGATGCATCCACCATCTTACCGTCTTTAACTGCAACATCAACCATATCCCCGTTGATTCCAAGGACAGGATCATATACAAATCCGTTTTTTACGAGAAATTCTGCCATTATTCAGGCCCCCTTAATCTCTCTTACGCGATCAAGAACTTTCTTTAAGAACTCTTCGTCAGTAAGCATGCCCTCAGGTGGATCTACTACTTTGCGGGTCTCAATCGGAACATTGTCCATACGATATGCACACCCACCAACTTCAATACCCACAAACGCCACAGGCACATGGACCTTGCAGACCGCTGTTGTCGGGGTGATGTGCGGATCAATACAGACTGACGGAAGATTTGCAATCTTCTTTACAGACTGGTTCGGGAAGTGTGCACCCGGATCACTACCAAGACTGAAAAATGAGTCAACCTCATCTCTCATAAGCAGATCATTTGTTGAAGTTTCCCCGGGATTGTAGCGAGCAAAACCACGTGTAAGATCAACACAGAACGGGAATCCGAACTGCCATCCCCATACCTGACCGGAACCGGTTACATTATAGTGACCACGCATAGGCATAATGGCCGCCTTTGTGTAATCATTCAGATCACGGGTAACTGCGATTGCCATGTCAATGTTGTGGTTCTTTCCAAGGGAGTGTGTTACACCCATTCCAAAGAAGATCACACTAAACCGCCCTTCTTTGAGCATATCAGCCACTTCGTAGATCTTCTCTTTTGGAATACCTGCAACCACATCAGGGAGCTTCTCACCACGGAACGCAACACGGAGTGCACTCAGAAGTTCGTAGTCTCTGCCCTGCTCCAGCTGGAGGTGTATATCTGCAGTCTTTGCTGTATCTGTACAGCGTGGATCCACTACAACCATCTTGCGGCTCTTGCCACCTTTACCAGTGAAGAAACCACGCGGGAAGATTGAGTAACGTGACATATGACGCGGATGTGCGTGTGCCGGGTTACATCCCCAGAACACAATACGATCAGCACGATTCTTAATTTCACCAAGAGTACAGCCTGGAACACCGACATCCTGCACAGCGATCAGTGTCGAACCGTGACAGACTGTTGCAGTATTGTCCATGACAGCACCCACAACCTCTCCAAGTTCTGAACCAACGCCCTGTGCTTCACAGTTTGTGGAACTCCATCCATACATGAGCGGCTTTTTAGATTCTGCAAACATTTTTGCGGTGTAATCTACTGCCTCATCATAGGAAATATCCTTCCAGGTACCGTCTTCCTGACGCCTGCGTGGACGGGTAATTCTGTCACCGGCCTGTGCATGGAGAAATTTTGCTGCACCGATTGCACATGCATTATATACTTCAAGTATCTCTTTGCCGTCATCACTCAGGCTGACCTCAAGGTCATCACAGAGTGTGCCGCAGAACGGACAGACGACATCTGTTACCATTTTTGACATTACTCCTCACCACCCAGACATTCACTCTCAATCAGTTCAACAGAGTCCAGAACCGGTTCGCCTTCTCCGGCAGCATCCACAAAAACGGGTGTGCCCTTGAATGTGGGCATACCCATTGAATAGGTGTTGGGGTCCACGAGCATGTTTGCCCATGGTCCCATTGGAATCCAGCCAAGGCCTGGGTGCGGGCCCTGAGTTGCCTCAATAGCCTTTACCACAACACTTCCAAATTCACTGGTCACGCGGACATTTGTATTCCGCCATACACCCAGTTTTTTGAAATCCTCTGAATCCATCTCGATAATCCCACAGGCATCACGGTAAGCGGGTTTTTCCTTCCCATTTTCCATTGAAACGCCCTGCTGGATTGTACGACCTGTAATCAGGTTTACTTTTATTTCTGGCACAACCTCATCTCCGCTTATTTCTCAAACTCCTTAAGTGGGCTTGGACCAAGCTCAGTGATGGTATTTACAACATCTGTCATGACCTCACCCCATTTTGCACCCTCAGATGCGGAAACGAAAGTCATTCTGAGCCTGTTATCATTAAGGCCAATATTTTTAAGGATGTTCTTTACAAAGAACATACGTTTTGCACACTTGTAGTTGCCCTCGAGATAGTGGCAGTCACCAAAGTGACAACCGGAAACGAGGACACCATCAGCGCCATCCTGAAACGCCTTCATAATGAAGAGCGGATCCACACGACCTGTACACATCACACGGACTGCACAGACATCAGGAGGATACTGTACACGTGCACCACCTGCAAGATCTGCTCCTGCATAGGAACACCAGTTACAGATGATTGCGATTATCTTTGGTTTCCATTCGTCTGACATCACTCTTCACCTCCAAGGAGGAATGCATCTATCTGGGCAAGAATCTGTTGTGATGTAAAGTGCTGCATTTTTATTGCACCACCAGGACAGAAACCACCACAGGTTCCACAGCCCTTACATTTTGCCTCAGTAACTTCCATGACCTTACGCCCGTCTTTCTCAATGAGTGCAAGCGCACCGTACGGACACTGGTATGTACACATACCACAGCCTGCACAGAGATCTTCAATACACTGTGCAAAGTATGGCTCAAGTTCGACTTCACCTACGTGAATCGGAATACTTGCAGCAGATGCAGCACCTTCTGCCTGTGCCACCGTGTCAGGAATATCTTTTGGTCCCTGACATACACCCGCAAGGAATATACCTGCTGTTGTGGTACCACACGGGTTTAATTTTGGATGTGCCTCAAGGAGCCATCCGTCCTGCGACTTTGATATACCAAACATCTGCCTGATTTTCTCTGCATCAGATACTGGCTGGACTGCAGAGGCGAGCACTACAAGATCCAGTTCAAGGGAAACAGGCCGTCCGAGCAACGTGTCTTCTGTGAAAACGTGCAGATTCTTTGTCTCTGGATCTTCCTGAATGTTTGAAACACGTCCGCGAATAAACTTTGCACCCTCATCCTGAATACGCCAGTAGAACTCTTCATACATCTTACCAAATGCACGGATATCCATGTAGAAGAGATATGGAACCGCACCCGGGATCTTTTCCATGATCTGGTGCGCATGCTTCAGTGAATACATACAGCAGAACCTTGAACAGTATGGTTTGCCGGTGTCAGTATTATCACGTGAGCCTGCACAGAGCACGAAACCAACCTTCATCGGGGTCTTGCCGTCAGATGGACGGATCAGGTGACCGGTGGTCGGACCGGATGCACAGATTAGACGCTCAAACTCAAGACCGGTGATAACATTATCGAATTTCTTGTATCCCCACTCGGTTTTGTTTTCAATAGGTATCAGATTATATCCGATTGCAAGGATAACAGAACCAACCCTGACAGTTTCAAAGGTATCAACCATCTCAAGGTCAATTGCATTCTTTTCCGGACCACATGCTTCTACACAGAGGCCACACTTGACACATGAGTCAAAGTCAATGGTGTACAGGAGCGGCATGACTTGTGGGTGATTGATATAGATGGCTTTCCTTGCTGCCATATTCTGTTCAAACTTATTCGGCTTGATTACAGGACATACGTCTTCACAGTCACCACAACCATTACAACCGGTGCCGTCAATGCCTCTGGCTTCTGCTTCGGCAGGGGAAAAGACACCGCCTGCCTTCTTACGGACTGTGATCTCAAAGTTTCCTATGTAACCCTCAACCTTCTCAACTTCGGAATAGGTCATCAGTTCAATATTGGGATGACGACCAACCTCCACCATCTTTGGTGTTAAGATACATTGAGAACAGTCAAGTGTCGGGAATGTCTTGTCGAGCTGCGACATGCGCCCGCCGATTGATGGCTCTTTTTCAACCAGATATGTCTTAATCCCTGCGTTTGCGAGATCAAGTGACGCCTGGATACCACCAATACCTCCACCAACAACCATTGCGGCATGTTCCACAGGAACACTCATAGGTATGAGTTCATCAAGGAGTGTCGCCTTTGCAACTGCAATCCTGACCTGATTCTTTGCCTTAGCAGTTGCACCATCCCAGTCGTGCATGTGAACCCATGAATTCTGCTCACGGATATTTGCCATCTCAAACTTAAACGGGTTTAATCCGCCCACTTCGGTTGCAGTACGGAATGTAGGTTCGTGAAGACGCGGGGAACATGCAGCAACTACAACACCAGTGAGATTGTGTTCCTTAATTGCGTCAGCTATCTTAACCTGTCCGGGTGTAGAGCACATGTACTGATACTCATCCGTGTGTACAACACCAGGAAGGGTCATTGCATATTCTTTTACTTTGGCTACGTCAATGGATCCTGCAATATTAGTACCGCAGTGACAAACAAACACGCCAACCCTTGCTTCTTGAATTTCTTCTGTCATATTTCACACCTCTACAGAATCATATCCAGGAATGGTTTACAGTCAACTGCGTGCAGATCAAGAGCCAGTTCGTCAGGACTCATTCCCTGTGCAAGACCAAGCAGTTCATTGTAATGCAAAATCGGGAGATTGTATTCCTTGCCAAATGCCTCCTTAATCTCAACCTGACCACGGTCATACTGGAGCTGGCAGAACGGACAGAATTCTGTTAACACGTCTGCACCAACCTCCTGGAGGTTGATCATCTTCTCATTTGTGATATCCAGAGCCTGATTCAGATCATACCCACGGACACCACCGCCGGCACCACAGCACTGCATCTTATTTTTATACTGAACAGATTCAGCACCAAGTGCATCAATAAGTTCCTCAAACCACATTGGATCTTCTGCACTACTACCAAAGTGGCGTTCCTTGACTGGCTTCAAGAGGTGGCATCCATAGTGTGGAGCGATTTTTACACCTGTGAGAGGACGGGTAATGCTGTTTCTGATCTTTTCCACACCGCAGATCTCTGAATCATAGTACAGCTCAATTAAGTGCCAGACATTGATTGTACCCTTAAATTCCATATCAATCTCTGCAAGCACTTCATTTGCACCATCACGGAGTTCATCGTTATGCTTGAGTATTTCATTAACTTCATAGATAGACTTGTAACATCCATTGCAGATCAGAGTAATATCCTTGCCCATCTCTTCTGCAAGACATACATTACGTGCTGCCATTGCATACCAGATGTTTAAGTCAATTGAACCAAATGCACCAGGTGCAGGACAACAGCTTCCTCCCTTAAGAGGTAAGAGCTTGATGCCTACTTTTTCACTTGTTTTTATTGCAGATGCCTCACACCCCGGGTAACGGTTCGGTGCAATACATCCAAGGAAAAACGCATATTCGTGCATAATTATTCACCCTCCGCAAGAATTCTGTCAGCACGGTCTTTCAGACCATAATGATCAATGATTTTCTGTATGCCCGGGATAAATTCAGGATGACCTGCTGTAGTCTCCGGTTCCGGCGCAAGCCCCAGTTTCACACGTGCAGCCCTGTTTGTGTCATTGTTGGGCACACCGTGTCCTGTTTTGTATATTGCCTGAACGGTCTTTAAGAAGTTTCTTGGAATAATATCACGCTTGGCAGCCAGGTTTCTCATTGCCATGATAACATCTGTCGGGGCAAGATTCCGTGGACACCGGTCTGTACAGGTATAACAGGTAGTACAGAGCCAGAGATCCGGATCTGTGAGTGCCTCTTCTTCAAGTCCAAGTACAGCCTTACGCATAAATAAACGAATGCGGTATGAACTCCTCGGAGCAGATGGACATCCACCAGTACAGGTACCACACTGGAAGCACATATGTGCATCTGTACGGCTAAGTTTTTCAATTTCTTTTAAGAAGTCAGGATTTGAGTCCGTAGTGTAAAAGCTCCGATCCCTGAGTTTCTCTTCAAGTTCAGGATTCCCATAATTTTTCTCAATCGCCATTATTACACCTCACGCACTCTCTCCAACCTTTTTAGTCTCAACCTGACCCTGAGTACTCTCTCTGACTTTTGAAGTTCTTGGAGTGCAGAGTTTGTCCTTAATTTTCAGGAAGAGATCGGTTTCCTTACCCTTAACGCGGATACCTGTCCGCTTAAGAGTGATAATGTCTTCACCTGGACATGCATAGACACATGCACCACAGAGAATACATAAATCGTCGTTCACTGCAATCTTCTCTTCCTGCTGCCCCTTCATCTGATCTGCAGGTAACGGGGACGGGAGGTAGATAGCGTTTGCCGGACAGACCTCAATACAGGTAGAACATCCTGCAGGGCACTTCTCAGCATCGAAGTTTATCTCACCTTCAAATATTTTTTCAACGGTAATTGCCTCAGTAGGACAGTTGATTGCACACCAGCGGCAGGTACAGCAGTTTTCCTGAATGATATCTACTGAACCGTCAATCTTTGCAGATTCAACTGTGCGCTCTATGACAATCGCATCCTCAGGACATGCTTCAGCACAGATCTGACATGCGTCACAGAGTTCTTCGTTCCAGACAACTTCGCCTGCCACAGCACCGGACTCTGCTGAGAACGGCTTGCGTTTGACGTCTATTGCCGGACAGAGAGAATCACAGATGCCACACATTGTACATTTCTCTTCATCAACTGTGAATTTCAGAGATGCAGTAAGTGCTGCCTGTTTTGGCCTGCCGTCTTCTGAAGTACCTTCAAATTCAGGGACCTGCCTGTCAATTGCGTCGCGCGGACATACATCTTCACAGATTGTACACGCAACACACTTTTCCTGATCAATATCCGTAACCATGTCGTATTGTGGAAAGCCTTCTTTTTCCAGAATCGGGAGACGCTCCTCACCATCAACTTTGAGTGTCAGTGCATTGAACGGGCAGAGGACGACACAGACACCACAGTATGAACATTTCTCTTCGTCAATGTTCACAGGTTCTGCATAATCTACTGCACCTCTTCCGATTGCGCCGACAAGGCCGATGCTGATAGCTTCTTCTGGACAGGCTTCTGCACATATACCACATCCAGTACATGTTTCACCATTCAGGATCAGGTGGTTCACGTTCTTGAGGAGTTTCTGCTCCATAATTACGTTTACACCTTCTCTCTTTTTGGAGAATTTCGGGAAGAATGTATCCATATTTTAACCTCACTCTATAATTTCTGCCAGGGATTTGGAATCTTTATCCCACGGTCCTGCCAGCTGTATTACATCCATAGGGCATGCCTCAACACATACGCCGCATCCGGCGCAGAGTTCAGAATCTAAATCAAGGACAAT
Organism: Methanobacteriota archaeon; assembly: GCA_034659935.1. Classification (GTDB taxonomy): domain Archaea; phylum Halobacteriota; class Methanomicrobia; order Methanomicrobiales; family Methanomicrobiaceae; genus DAOVRB01. The sequence continues at coordinate 83,174 of JAYEIC010000020.1, forward strand.
GGCTTTGCCATCTTTGACCTGATAGATTTTGTCAGATGTTACCGGGTCTACAGTATAGAGCTCCAGTGCATCCACGGGGCATGCAACTACGCACGCATTACAACCGGTACACCGTTCCATGTTAATATGCAATGCAAATGCCATGGTTTCACACACCAGTATTTCTCGATATAAATCGATTAACAGGAAAGTTGTTGAATAAGATAGATAAATGTTCTGAAGTGATAAAACCTGTTAAAGGTTTATCAGACCAAATATTTTACTGTTTTTGGTTGATTTTTGAGAGAAATAAACCTTACCTGGTTGATCTGACTGTTACATCCTGCTGCGATGAAAAATGAAAATCGAAAGAAATACATATACATTAAGTAGTTTAATAAATTTTTTTTCATCAACAAAACACATATTTGCGCTTATTTTTTATTTTATTGACAATACTCAATTGTTTTGGGATTTGGAGGAACAAAGTCATTAATTAAACATACTATACTCTCATTACTCCAAAACGATCAGGATAATAATTACTGTCCTGCCAGATCGGCTGGATGGACAGGCTCCGGAAGAACACAAGTGAAAAGAGAAACTTTATTCTACAAATGTGAATGACATACAATATACTAATAGAGGTTTGAAAAATGGAATTAAACGGAGTTACCATAGACGATACCTATGCAGAGGCATTCCCTAACTGGGCATGCAGGGTTATTATTACTGCAATCAACGACAAGTGGGCATATCAGGCAGCAACCGAAGCAACAGGTTTTGCAACCTCAGCAATCGGCTGCCCGTGTGAAGCCGGAATTGAAGCATTCCTCCCGGCATCCGAGACTCCTGACGGAAGACCCGGAATTGCGATCCTGATCTTTGCAGGCGGGAAAAAGAAACTTAAGGGACAGGTTGTTGAGCGCCTTGCAGAGTGTGTGCTCACACAGCCCACAACAGCAGTCTTTGATGGAATGCCTGAAGCAGAAGAGAGAATCGATGTCAAGCTTCACTTCTTTGGTGACGGCTTTGAGTACAGGAAAGAAGTCGGCGGCCGGAACTGCTGGGCAATTCCAATCATGAACGGTGAGTACATCGGCGAGGAGAACTTCGGTATTGTAAAGGGCATTGCAGGAGGCAATTTCTTTATTATGGGCGAGAACCAGCCGGCAGCACTCATGGCAGCAGATGCAGCAGCAGAAGCAATCATGGAAGTGCCGGGATGTATGTGTTCATTCCCTGTTGTCGCATCCGGTTCAAAGGTCGGTTCAAACAAGTACAAGTTCATGGTGGCAACCACTAACGAAAAGTACTGTCCGACCCTCCGTGACAAAGTGGAAGGTTCATTCGTGCCCGAGGGTGTTTCTGCAATATATGAGATCGTTATTGACGGTGTTGACGAAGAAGCGATCAGGGAGTCAACAAAGGCAGGTATTGAGGCTGCAACAAAGATTCCGGGCATCAGACTCATCACTGCAGGTAACTTTGGCGGAAGCCTTGGCCCGTTCAGGTTCGATCTGCATGATATACTCAAATAATCTGATAATGTAATAATCTGATAATCCAATTCTCTGATTCTCTCATTTTTGTGACTGCTCACCCGATGTTTCCCGACTGAAGTCAGAGGCATCTCAGGTATTGTCCTGAAAGTGCAGACCCACTCTATCCCGTCATTGAAATGACGGGAATTAGCCTTCTTTTGATCCTAAACAAATACATTAAATATTTTAGTCACCGACATACCTGTTAACGAAAAAACCGGTGACAAACATAAATGACTATCACACTTACACCAGAGGAAGTAAAGGAACGCTTTGGCACACTTTTTTCAAAAAAGTTCATTGTCATGGTCGATGAAAAAGCAGAAATCGCAGAGATTATTGAGCAGTGCTGTCACCGTGGCTCAATTGAATGGGATGTTATGAACCGCAGGCGTGCAGGCGGGGCCATAACATCCATCTGTGTCGAGGGCACGACAATGACCATGACTACAAAACTGGGTATGTACAAAGCCACATTTGGCGCCGCAGACTCTGAAATCGGCGGGCAGGCCCTGTTAGGTGTGGAAGTAAACAGCACTGAAGTAATTACACACTGGGCTGGTATTGCTGGTGCCGGTGTCGGTATCTCTGCCTGTCTCCCACAGGCACCCGGTGTTATCAGGACAGAATACCCTTCTGAAAATGACTTAAAACCAGGTGGTGCACACACCTGCCACACCCGTATTATATCACCCAGATACGAAAAAATCACAATTGGTATTGACGACACCGATACAAAAGAAGAAGGCGCAACCTGGGTACTCGCACTAAAATGTGCAGAAGCATGCAGGATAGAGGGGGTGGAGTATCTCAATATGAGACTGATCCAGCTCAACCCAAAAGTTCCGGAAAAAACCACAAACTGTGTGGGTTCGGCACTCAACTTTGCAGTACTCCCGGAGAAAACCGATGAACTCCTCGCATTTGTAAAAGCATTTATCGAATCAAATTCTGTAAGCAAAGACACGGGAATCGCGGTCTTTAAGGGCATTGAATTTGAAGATGAATCCCCCTACCTAAAAAAGGTTAAAACTGAGGTTCTCAACCGTGAGGAATGTGAAGCCGAAGCAGAACGTCTTGGGATAAAGTACATTGACTCTGCCGCCAGCAAGGGTAGAATCGGGGCACTCGGGGCAGTATTATGGGCAAACAAAGGAATTGAAGCAGCTGGTCTATATGGCGAACATCTCTAAACCGTACGAAATACAGTACCCGGAGATAACAGCGGTCGTATCTGAAGACGAAAAGAGAGTTGAACTCATCGAGAAGTTTGACTGTATAGGCGGGGCTATGTGGGCGGGCCATCACTACAAAAAAAGTCCGGTTGTTGAGAATATCAGGATCATCGGCGACACACAGCGTTTTATCTTAAAACCGGGAAAGACAGACCTGCCGCTCGAAGGTTCGTACTTCCCTGCAGGGATCTCAGGCGTGAAAGTGGAAGAGAATGAAGTTGCCATCTCCTACAGAGGCCTTGGCGGCGGCGGTGTCGGTGCAGGCATATGCCGTGCATCGGCAAAAGGCATACACCGTGCAACCAGCGACCCCTCAGGCGGTGGAAAAGAGGCAGGTTCCACCATATGGCTCCCAAAAAGGGAGAGAGTAATAATCGGTCTTGATGACACAGACACCCCGACAGAAGGAGCAACGTGGACTCTTGCCCACAATATTGCACGTGCAGTAGAGGATGAAAAATCAAGGTATCTCTCGCATACAATTGTCCAGCTATTCCCGGTACCTTACAGGACAAAAAACTGTGTGGCCATCGCCTGTGAATTTGCCACATCTGACCCGGAAGGTCTGGCCTGTCGGTTTGAAGAACTGACAAGAGAGTATACACTCTCAGATGAGACGGGACTTGCCGTATTTAAGGGATTTGACCCATCACCACTCAGTGAGTTCGGATGGAGAGTGAAAATGGGTGAAGTCACGATGGCCGACCTTGAGGCAGTAAAAGAGCACGTTCTAATCAGGATGAACGGGAGAGGGATTATAGGTGCAGTTGCAGCGATACCCTTCTATACCAGATATCATGAGGCACTGGAGTTATGGAGTGGAAAAGACTAAAAGCACGTCTTCTTGCCTCAGACGGAGTCCGGATATCGGGTATGGATCCGAAGTATATCGAACACTCCCATGCAGGACCGGGTACAGGCGGCAGCGGTTCATTCTTTTTCTCAGATGGTAAAAGGAGAGTCAGGCTTTCTGTTAACCCTGAGAGTGATATTGAAATAACACAGGGTGACTCCACAACAGGGGACTCCAGAACGGCTGAACTCCGTTTAGACAACAGAGTAATACAGGGAATTATAGAAGAACCCGGACTCCACTGCCCCGGGCAGGCATACATCACAATCAGCGAGGGGTGCCTGTTTGGGTGCAGGTACTGCTCTGTTCCAAATCAGGAAAAACGCATAAAAACCGCCAGAGAGGTAGAATCCCTTGTGGAGAGTGTTAATGACAGGATAGATGCCATCTCCCTGACAAGCGGCGTGGTAGGAAGTGTGGAGGAGGATGAAAGACGTGTGCTTGAAGTTGTCAGACGGGTTAAAAGATTCAACAAGCCGACAGGCGTCTCAATCTACCCCTCACCCGGCACTCCGGCCAGGCTCTGCGAACTGGGAGTGGCAGAGGTTAAATTCAATGTTGAGACTGCAACAGAGGAACTATTTCATGAGATCTGTCCCGGTCTGGACAGGAGATTTATTTTTGATACGCTCATAGAGTCGGTTGCACTCTTTGGCAGGAACCACGTCTTTTCAAATGTGATCTTAGGGCTGGGTGAGAGTGATTCTGAGATGGAGAGATGCTTAACTGAGCTTGCACAAAACGGCGTGATTCCGGTGGTAAGGCCACTCACACCTTCGCCAGGACTGCCACACTTAAAAAGACCGTCAAAAGAAAGAATCTTAAAGATCTTTGAGATTCATGAAAGGATACTTAAAGATTATAATCTGGACACCAGAGTTGCACTCACCATGTGCACCGCATGCACCGGGTGTGACCTTGTGCCAGGGAGAGACTCATGAACGGAGCAGAGGTACTCGCAGAAGCACTTCTCAAATCCGCTGATACGTTCTACACAGTCACGGGTTATCCTGTGACAGAACTCGCAGAACTTTTACACGCCGAAATCACAGTCAATGAAAAGACTGCCATGGAATATGCACTTGGGGACTCCCTTTCCGGTAAACGGTCAGTAGTCATTCTCAAAAATGTAGGCATAAACAACTGTGCTGACCCCTTAATCAACGCAACCACCCAGGGCCTCATCTCAGGGGTTGTTCTCATAGCAGGTGATGATGTGGATGTCATCAGTTCACAGAATGCACAGGACTCAAGATATTATGGCGAAATTGCCCAGGTACCCGTATTTGACCCGGACAGAGAAACAATAGGCATATCTGCCGAAATTGCGCTGCAGGCATCAGAGACATTTTCAAGAGTATCAGTTATCAGAGTTACATCACATCTGCTGGAAAAGAGAGCTGACAGGAGAACCGCTCCCCGCAGAGATAAAACGGGCCTGCTTGCAGACAATGATCTGACAATGCCGGGCAGGGCAGACCATGCAGACAATATTACAAACGAGATCTTTGAATGGTCACAGAGGTCCCCCGTGCCACTTGCATACCCGCCAGGGGATGATTACAGCGAAAATATGGATCAGGGGAGCAGAAGACCGTATTACAGAGAACACAGGCATGTACTGCCTCCTCCCCGGCACACAAGACCTGAGACCATGACAGAACGCGGGTTTGCACGCACCCTCTGCAGAGGGTGTCCGTTTCTAAGCGTTCTCGCTATCATGAAAGAGAAGGGACAACAGGCGGTCTGTGATATCGGCTGCTCACTGCTTGCAAAAAACCCGCCATATAATATAGGGATCGCGAGCTACGGGCTGGGGTCCTCAATCGGTGTCGCTGCAAAAAGCACGGGAATTGCACTCTGTGGAGACTATGCACTCCTGCACTCTGGCATTAACGCACTGATTGACGTATATGAGAAGAAAACACCCATGATTTGCATCATTCTCAAAAACAACAGGATGGGAATGACAGGAGGACAAAAGACACCTGATATTATGGATTACATCTCCTGGACCAGACCTGTTCTCATCCGGGCAGATGACCATGAAGCTATATCAGAGGCACTTGTTCCTGAGAACAGACCAAAAACAGTGGTAATTGAAGGTACCTGCCCGGAGGGGGCTCTATATGAAACAGTGGAATGTTGAGATTTGTGATGTGACCCTGCGTGACGGGGAACAGACACCCGGCGTATCGTTTTCCTGCGAAGAAAAGATAGAAGTTGCTGAGATGCTTGATGCAACCGGAGTTGAAGTGATTGAAGCAGGTTTCCCTGTAGTGTCACAAAACGAGAAAGAATGCGTCACAAAAATTGCAGACTTGGGTCTTGACGCAAAGATTTGCTGCCTGTCAAGAGCACTAAAAAGTGATGTTGACACGGCAATTGATACAGGTGTTGACCTTGTGAGCATATTTATTGCCACATCAGATCTGCATATAAAACACAAATACAGGCGCCCGCGTGAGGAAGTGCTGGACAATGCTCTTGAAATGATAGAATACGCAGTGGATCACGGCATACAAGTGAGATTCGCTGCCGAGGATGCATCCCGCACTGATATCGCTTTTTTAAATGAAATGTACAGGAAGGGGGCAGAATATGGTGCAGCATACAGTAGCTTTGCTGACACTGTAGGATGCGTAATACCTCCTGAAATGGAAGAGATTACAAAGCAAATCCTTCCGGAACTAAAAAATAAATTCTGTGTACACTGCCATGATGATATGGGTTGTGCAACGGCAAACACCCTCACTGCGGCAGCCTGTGGCGCATTCCAACTCCATACAACCATAAACGGCATCGGCGAACGTGCAGGAAACGCAAGTCTTGAAGAAGTACTTGTCGCCCTTCGCATGAAAGGTGATATTGATCGCTATGACCTGACAATGCTCCCTGCACTCTCAAAAAAGACAGAAGAAATATCAGGGATAGAAGTCTCAAAAACAAAGGCAATTGTCGGAAGAAACGCCTTTGCACATGAAAGCGGCATTCATATTGCAGCCATCATCAAAGACCCAAAAACTTACGAATATATCACGCCTGAGATGGTTGGTGCAGAACGGAAGTTCGTTCTCGGCAAGCATACAGGCAGACGGGCTCTAAAACACATCGCACAGACTCTCAACTGTCAGCTATCCCCGGATGAAAGTGACTGGGTTCTTTCTGAAGTGAAAAAACAGAGTGAGGGTAAATGCCGTATCACCAGAGAGATACTGCTTTCAATAATAAAACAGTCAAAGGAGCATAAAAATGAGAACACTTTCTGAAGAGATACTGGGCGCTTCTGCAGGAGAATACGTGGATCGGGAAGTTGACCATGCCTTTGTTCATGATGGTACAGGTGTCCTCACTCTTGAGGCGTGGAAGCAGATGGGGGTAAACACCATTGCACGCCCGGAGAATCTGCACATTCTCTTTGACCACATAACGCCTGCCAACAACAGTACAACCGCCGCACTCCAGCATGAAATCCGGGACTTTGCACGTGAACGGGGCATTCACTTTTCTGATGTAGGCGGTGGTATCTGCCACCAGATTATGAGTGAGGGGATTATCAGACCCGGAGATATTGTTGTCGGCGCTGATTCGCATTCCTGCACAGGAGGGGCATTCGGTGCTTTTGCAACCGGTGTCGGTGCAACGGACATGGCTGCAATCTGGGCATCAGGCAGTACATGGTTTCGGGTGCCGGAGACTGTCGGCATCAGCCTCACAGGAAAACTCAGTGGTGCTGCTGAAGCAAAGGATATTGCGCTCACCTATGTAGGACGACTCGGAATGGACGGAGGCACCTACAAAGCACTTGAATTCACAGGAGACGGGACCGACCTGCTGTCCATGGAAGAGAGACTGACACTCTCAAACATGGCAGTTGAAACCGGTGCAAAAACAGGACTCTTCTACGCCGACAGTATTACCAGAAAGTATCTCTTAAAATTCGGGTGCGATAGTGAGGAACAGGCCGTACCTGACTGTACTTATTCGGGTGAGATTACAATTGACCTTGACAGTCTGGAGCCGATCCTTGCTGTACCGCACCGGGTTGATACAATTGCCCCTGTTGAAAAATTCAGTGGAACAGAACTGGACCAGGTGTTTGTAGGGACATGCACAAACGGGCGGTATGAGGACCTTGAGAGGTTTGCAGCAATCATCCGCGGGAAAAAGGTGAAAGTCAGAACTGTTGTCGTTCCGGCATCACGGCTGGTCTTAAGCAGAGCCATCCGGACCGGTGTGCTTGCGACAATTGTTGATGCAGGCTGTGCAGTCGGCACACCGGGCTGCGGACCGTGTCTCGGTGCACATATGGGGGTACTGGGTGAGGGTGAAGTAGCTCTCTCCACAGCAAACAGGAATTTTAAGAACAGGATGGGGGTTGGGGCAGAGTATTATCTCTGTTCACCAGGAACAGCCGCCGCAAGTGCTCTTAGCGGCGTTATCACAAACCCGGAGGAACTCTTATGATAAAAGGGACTGCGATCTGTATCGGTGAGGATATTGATACTGATATGATCATCGCAGGGCGATACCTGCGTACAAAGGACAGGAAAATCTGGGCTGAGCATGTATTTGAAGACTTAAACCCGGGTCTTGCAGAACGCTTAAACGGGGCTGTGATTATTGCAGGGAAGAATATGGGTTGCGGTTCGTCACGTGAACAGGCACCGGTTGCCCTGAAAGAAGCAGGAGTTGTGGCGGTCATCGCACCCACCTTTGCACGGATCTTTTTCAGAAACGCAATCAACGTCGGTCTGCCTCTCCTTGAGACAGAAGGAATTTCGTGCAGGGATGGCGAGAAAGTCACCCTCAGCCTGAAAGAGGGCTGGGCTGAAGTTGCCGGAGAAAGATATACGGGATCCCCACTCTCACCCCATATGCAGGATATCCTGGATGCAGGAGGGCTTGTTCCATACTGGAGGAATAAACGGTGATCTTCCCTGCTCACTGTAAATATGTAGGTATTGCCGCATCAAAACCGGTCGGCGAGAAGGTATATTTCCTGAGCAGATATCTGATTCTGGAGACGACCGAAGGGTACGAGATTATTGAGGTCGAAGCTGAGCCGGATGAGACCGGGATGATGCGGAAGGTGAGATCATTTCGTATTCTGGCAGAGCCAAAAGAGGTGTATGTCCATCCCGGGCAGGTGAACCTTCATAACAGGAGAGACCTGATAAAAAAGGCACTCGGTTCGGAGAGGAGGTGTACTGTATTCACCGGGATTGACGAGCATATGACATTCGTTCTTGACCCGGACCCGGATGAAATCCTCACAATTCATCTATATGACATAAGACCACCACGCCCGAACCTCTCTGAGACCGTAATCTCACTTGAAGAGACCGGTATCTTCGGTGAACTGCAGGTGCAGTTCGAACACCATGTTGCAGACATAACAGAACTTCAGGCTGATGTCTATCCCTGCAGGGCAGCGGGTTTTGACCGCACCCTTGATTCAGATGAACTCTTTGGCGGCGAAACAGTCGCCGGATGCATGACCGCACGTCAGATACTGGATGAATGTTATGGTACAGAGTTTCCGGTAATCGACATCTGCCCGGTAAACGCCGTTTTAAAAGAACCTTTTATTGCAAGATGCTGCCGGAGTGAGAGGACAGGTACAGGAAAGTATAATCATAAGTCAGGTACAGTAGTGCACTGGGGAGCATCACCAAAGCAGGTTGTTGATGCGGTCTTTGATCTTGTGAGAGAATGGAGAAAAACAGGAGGATCCAGATGAAGATAGCAGTTGTCGAAGGTGATGGTATAGGCAGGGAAGTAATCCCGGTTGCGCTCAGAGTGCTTAAGGAGTTCCTGCCTGATGCGGATTATTTCCCGGTTGAAGTCGGATACGACAAGTGGGAAAGAACAGGCTATGCCTGCACTGGAAATGAGATTGATGCATTGAAATCAGCAGACATAATTCTATTCGGGGCAGTTACCACACCCCCTGACCCGGATTACAGGAGTATTGTGCTGCAAATCCGCCACGAACTGGACCTCTACGCAAATGTAAGGCCGGTGCATGGCGATAATTTTGACATTGTTATTGTCCGTGAAAATACAGAGGGGATGTATTCGGGGATTGAATGGACAGAGTCAGACAGGGCATGCACAGTGAGAGTCATAACAAAAAAAGGGTGCACGCGGATTGCACAGTTTGCATGCCAGCTTACAAAACAGCGAAAGCACCTGACAATAGGCAACAAGGCAAACATCCTTAAGTCTGACTCACTCTTCCGCGACACCTGTCTGAAAGAAGCGGCAGCGGCTGGCATTATGTGCAGTACACAATATATTGATGCCCTTGCACTGGATATCCTGATGAAGCCGGAGAATTACGATGTGATTGTTACGACAAACATCTTCGGGGATATATTAAGTGACGTTTCTGCGTATCTCGTAGGCGGTCTGGGTCTTATACCAAGCGCAAATATCGGCAGCAGGTATGCCCTGTTTGAACCTGTACACGGGAGTGGACCAGATATTGCAGGACAGAATATTGCAAACCCAATCGCGGCAGTCAGGAGTACTGCACTCCTTCTGGATCATGTGAGGATGCAAAATGAAGCTAAAATGATACGGGATGCAGTTTTAAATACAATCAGTAAAGGTTTTACCACACCAGATATGGGTGGGAAATGCAGCACTGACCAGGCAGGAAAGAAGATAACAGATGAGTTGAAAGCAATCCGCCGGACTGCCTGAGAGATTCCGGTATACATACAAGATAAAAGGTACTGGATACACACGGGATACACTCTGCATATCTGAAATAGAGAGATGAGATATATGAAGAACTTAACAACCCTTAAAAATATGAGAGATGTCATCAATCCCGCAACCGGAGAAGTAGTGGGAACTGTGCCTGCCGGCAATGAAAAAGATGTCCGGGCAGCAGTTGATCTGGCATCAGGTGCGTTCGCGCAGTGGTCTTTGCTGCCACCAGGAGAACGTGGAAAAATACTTTTTAAGGGAGCGTATTTCGTGCGTGAGAACCTCAAAGAGTTAGCCTCGCTGCTGACCTCAGAGCAGGGTAAACCTCTCAGAGAAGCCGAAAATGAGATCATGGGGTTTGCAAACGTACTTGAATATTATAGTTCCATATCAGGAATCATCCATGGTGATGCATTTCCAAAAACAGGATACGGGTATTCTTTTACTACAAAAACGCCACTTGGTGTCTGCGGTGCGATAATCCCGTGGAATATGCCGGCACTGATCATGGCCTGGAAGATCGGTCCGGCACTGACCGCAGGAAATACAATGGTTCTGAAACCCGCAACAACAACCCCGCTTACAAACCTCGCCCTTGCAGACATTCTTGGACAGGCAGGACTTCCTGAGGGTGTCTTAAATATTGTCACAGGTTCAGGACAGATCGTGGGTGAGGAGATCGTTAAGCACCCGGAGATAAAAAAGATCTCTTTTACCGGTGCAGTGGAGACAGGGAAACATATTGCTGCCCTTGCATCCGGAGAACTGAAAAGAGTCACTCTCGAACTCGGCGGCAGTGATCCGATGATCGTCTGCAAAGACGCTGATATTGAGAGAGCGGTTACAGGTGCTCTAAACGGCAGGTTTTATAACTGCGGACAGACCTGCACCGCAGTTAAACGCCTGTATGTCTCCTCTGCCATCTCAGATAAGTTCATAAAACTGCTCACACACAGGGTTTTGGCCTTAAAAACGGGTAATGGGTTTCAAAAGGGTGTAGATATGGGACCTTTACACAGCAGTGCCGGGCGTGATGAGATCTCAGGGCTTGTACGTGACGCTCTGTTAAACTATGACTGCACTCTGCTTTCAGGAGGGAAAATACCTGAGGGTAATGAGTACAAAAACGGTTTCTTCTATGAACCCACGGTTCTTACAGATGTTTCTGAGGACTCGCCGCTGGTTAACAGAGAGGTATTTGGCCCTGTACTGCCTGTAATGGTATTTGATACTCTTAACGAAGCAATTGAGATGGCCAACAGGACAGAATACGGGCTTGGGGCATCTCTGTGGACAAAAGACCTGACAACCGCCGCTTCTGCATGCGAAGCACTTGATGCAGGAATTGTGTGGGTGAACCAGCACTTAAAAATCCCGCCTGACCTGCCCTTTGGCGGTGAGAAGGCAAGCGGAGCAGGACGTGAAAACGGTTATCGTGCACTTGACAGATATATGAAAGAAAAGACAATTCTGGTGGCCCTGTGACAACTGAAAAAGACTCAAAAAACAGAAGAGAAGAGAATTCAGAGAGACTTACTGTGGGATGTCATGTCTCAATTGCAGGTTCGATTGATAAATCAGTGGACCGGGCAGTTAAACGTGGATGTGATACTTTTCAGATGTTTACCAGAAACCCGCGGGGCTGGAAACTCAAACCCCTTGATGACGCAGTGGTCGCAGCATTTGCAAAAAAACTGAGATTGTCGGGGATTTCACCAGTTATTGACCACATGCCTTATCTCCCAAATCTTGCATCCCCAAAGTCTGAAGTGTATGAGAAATCCATTGACGCACTTGCAACAGAACTTCTTCGCTGCAGGATACTTGGCATCCCGTATCTTGTGACACATCTCGGCAGCCATCTTGGTGAAGGTAAAGAAGAAGGTTTAAAAAGGCTCATTTGCGGGATTAACACGATCTTTGAAGATCTGAATGATATGGACAGGCCGGATGCAGACCAGACAGACAATGCTGGTAAAGCGTATGAAGCAGGCAAAGCAGATGAACCAGACAGAGAAGAGAGAGATGTCATGCTTCTCCTTGAAAATACTGCAGGGATAAAAAACAGCGTGGGCGGGAGTTTTGAGGATATAGGCAGAATCATTAAAGGAATCCATGAGGACTACAGAGTAGGAATATGCCTTGACACCTGCCATGCCTTTGCTGCCGGGTATGAACTAAGAACAGAGACCGGGTTGTCTGAGACAGTACAGCAGTTTCAGGACAATATCGGGATTGACAGGCTGAAAATTGTTCACTTAAATGATTCAAAAGGAGAACTCGGAAGTCACTTAGACAGGCATGAACACATCGGCCTTGGCAAAATAGGAGAAGAGGGAATGATCCGGATCCTCAACAGACCCGAATTCAGGAAACTCCCGTTAATTCTTGAAACACCGGTTGATGAGAGGCGGGATGATCCGGGAAATATCATTAAAGTCAGAGAACTTGCAGAAATGAGTGTACCGTAACTGCACTGTAAATATATGAATATTTAAAGCTTTTTTATAGATTTTTTAAAATCAATCCTTTCACGATCATTTTTTAGTCCGGGCACCTTAGGAGACGGAAGACAGGAGACTGGAGATTAGAGACTGGATGACTGAGTCAGATCCTGTTATCTTCCTGATAACCCGGTTGTACTTTACTCAGTTCAATATTATTCTGGTGAACAAAAGATTATATAGGATTAGGAATCGTACAGAAATAAATAATAAAAATAAAGAGACTGAGCAAATGACAGAAACAAATTTAATCAGGGAGATGATGTATCCACTTGAGTGGTTTTTCAGGTTCATGATCTTAGCCCTTGTTGCCTTTATCATCGCCAACATGTCTGATCCTGCGGAAATTCATTTCATGATAATATTTTATGTCTGTGAACTCGGCGCATTTTTGAGCTTTATCGTTCAGATGATGAACATACATATCTATTTCAGAGACAGGAAAAAAACAGAGGCAGAGGTATAGAGGCCGTTGCATGAATTGTTTGCGATAGACAATGCGGGCACTCAGGGCAATCAGACTGCAACAAAACAATACAGATTTTGCGTTTGGTTGTTGCCGAAGTACAACTGATTGCCCTTCATGTAAGTCAGTTTAAGGGATAGTGTTGAGTAAACAATGTCATCTGGTCTGATTTTTCTTCTGGCACGATCTGGAATTTTATCCTTACCAGCAACTAAATGCCTGACCTCTGATACCTTGTTCCCGGTTATATTTCCAGTGTCGGGATAGTTGATATAATGCCAATGCTCTCCTGGTGAGTAGGTGGAATCATTCACTTCGATGTAGTCGCACAGACGGCCGCCATGCTCTTCGACGAAGCGTTCAGATTGGACGAACATGCCGCCAGAGCCACAACATGGGTCAAAGACCCGGCCCTTGTAGGGCTCGACCATTTTCACCAGCTGGCTGTTTATGGTCTCTCCCTCCGTCTCGCATATCGAGATCCGGTTTTTCCGCAACGAACAGCTTCCGGAGGCCTGGGACTGACTGCGATCGCCGTAAAACATAAAGAATATTTTTCGGAAACATAAAGGAGAAAATCCCCTATGTGCTGATACCTTCCTGGATGATCAGCAGGTATTCATCAAAGACATATTTCTTGAATCGCTTCTGACCGGTAATTTCAGTGATGATTCCTGCATCCTCAAATTTTTTTAACATACTTGTTGCTGTCTGTCTGCTGACAGAAAGTTCTTGTGCGACCTGAGACGATGAGACAATCGGGTTGCCAAAGATGAAGTCAATAAACCTGAGGGATGCAACCCCTCCGATAGAATGTTCGACAAGCCTGTTCTTTAAATCATTCTGGAGGGAGATGATCTTTCTGGCTGTCTCGATTGAACTTTCAGACGTCTCAATTACTCCTTTTAAGAAAAATTCAATCCATATCTCCCAGTTTCCCTCAAACCTCACGGAATTCAGAATCTCATAATATTCCTGCTGGTTCTTCTTGAGGTAAAAACTCAGGTAGAGCAGTGGCCGGGAAAGAATCCCCTGATAATAGAGATAAAAGGTAATGAGCAATCTCCCCATTCTCCCGTTTCCGTCATAATATGGATGTATTGTCTCAAACTGTGCATGAATGAGCGCAACTTTCACGAGAGAAGGAATTTTGTCCTTCCGGGTAACAAAATTCATGAGATCTTCCAGAATTACAGGCAATTGTTCCGGCGGGGGAGGAACAAATATGGCATCATAAATGCTTGTTCCGTGAACACCGATCCAGTTCTGCTCAGTTCTGATATTTCCGGGGTACCTGGCACTTCCGCGTGTACCTTTGATCAGAAATCGATGGATTTCATTCAGAAGATCAAGAGAAAACGGAGCAAAGGTAAGTTTTTCCATTCCATGTCCCATTGCCTGAATATAATTTACCACCTCACGGATTTCGTTAATGTCCTCTTTCGGTTTCATATCAGCTTCAAATTCAAGAATCCCACGGAGAGATGCCTGAGTCCCTTCAATCCGGGAACTCAGAAGTGCCTCTTTTTTAATGTACATTGCAACAAAGAGATCCGGATTGGGGAGCACCTCAGTAACACCATCCAGTTTTGCAAGTGCCCTGTCAGCTTTGGACAATAAAAGGAGAAGATTCTCATCGAGGTCTAAATTATCAGGTGGCAGTGGTTTTGGAATGAATGCATTATATCCTTCCGGCATTCTCCGGAAGTGTCCGGATCTATTTGTTTTCATCATTTTTTCCCAACAGATCGTTGTATCATATTACGATGTCTGACTATATATTCTTGCGAGAGTGTCAACTCTACCTGACATAGTTGGAATAATTTTCATCGATGTAAAGTAAACCTGACACCTTCAGAGAGGATTGCGTCTTAGTACATTACGAATGATACCCTTCCGGATGGTCATATCTATGTAAAACAGACCTGACACTATCAGCAGGGATACGCTGTATGTAAAGTAAACCCGACACTATCAGCAGGGATACGCTGTATGTAAAGTGGACCTGACACTATCAGCAGGGATACGCTGTATGTAAAGTGGACCTGACACTATCAGCAGGGATACGCTGTATGTAAAGTAAACCTGACACTATCAGCAGGGATACGCTGTATGTAAAGTAAACCTGACACTATCAGCAGGGATACGCTGTATGTAAA
>JAYEIC010000021.1:0-4990 GCA_034659935.1 Methanobacteriota archaeon
TTTATCTTCTTTTGAAATAATTCGTGCATATTCATCCTTAAAAGCGAAATTGGCAAAGCTACTCATAATAATTCAGGGATCCGAGACTATAAAGTACTGTCGGTACGTAGGGTTTTTCGAAATTCTCATATATTTTATTAATAACTTTCTGTGCTGAGATTGAATTTTCTTCGGCAATATAGTCATGAATATCTAAAAGCCATCTTACGGCTTCCTCTGTCCAGATTATTTCTGCCATGAACGAATACGGTGTTTCATCTCTTCGTTAGAAATCACGCGCTCCTTTCTGGAATCTTCAAGTCCTCTCTCGATCATACGCTCAAAGATTAATTCCCGCATTATTTCTTCATATGATACGTCATCAGGTTGTGACTGAATAACATCAGACATTTTCTGTTTTATAGTTGACATCTTATTTCTCCTATGCTTCAGAGGCATAAATATCTGATTCACCACTGGTAATGAAAAATCCACCAATATAATCCCGGACTCCCCAATGACTCCTGAATTATTCCTCAGCTATATAATCAGACTTTTTAACTGTATTTTTCTCAAAAGTCCCCTTGCTGAATACAAAAACATTCACCGGTATGTCCTGATGAAATTCTCTCATCTTAAGGTCGTATATTCTTCTTACCGGTTTTAGTCCGTTATTCTCAAAATGCCTGAGAATTGATCTGTAAAAATCTATCTCCTTATTTAGAAATTCCTTTTCATATTCTATTGTCTGCCGGGCAATTTCTTCTGCGTCTTTTCTTTTTACCGGATAGTTATACTCTCCGTGAAGGTTCAGCCCGGAAATCTGCCTGAACTCTTTTACTCCCTGTTCATCCACTTCCCTGTGAAGCATATAGGGATATACCCTGCAGATCTTAAACCTCTCATCATATATTGTGCATCTGTTTTCTTTTAAGAATATGCAGTCGCCGTTTTTATTGCATTTCAGGGAATATCCAGAGACATAGAAATTCCCATGCTGGTCGCAGACTTCGAAATATGGTGCAGGGACTATTGAAGACGGATTGATTTTTTTTGCCCGGTCTATATCTGAATCCAGGAGAAAAACATGTTCATTAAACTCCTTTGTGCAGCATTTGCCGCACAGTGTGCATTTAAATCCCACATCTTCTATTATATCTGCCAGTTTATCTGCCGGATATTCTGTTAGCATTGAATATTCCGATAAAAGCTCATTTATCTTTAATTCAATCGATTTTTTAGATAATATCTGCAAATTTAAACTCTCCGCTTTTAAGTTGATCTCTCTTTAATATATGTGGTTGTTATCAGGATAAAGGGTACATAGAGGATAATATCAGTGAATCATTTGGAGAAGGTAGTTCTCATAACTACTCCGCCAGATCAGCACTGGATGGACAGACTCAGGTAGCTACAATACAAATGAGAGAAGAGCTAAAGAGCTAAAGAGTAACATCCGGAAAAACAAGTATAGAGACATCTCATAAACCTGTATATAGTTTATGAGGTTGCCATCCTGAAGAATAACATCAGAAAAAAGGATTGAAACTGAAGAAGAAAGAACTGGTCTGCATCTTCATGACGGAGTTGAGACTTCGCCGCGTCTGTGCCTGCTCTCCCCGGGTGGGATTGTCTCTGGGTGCATTTCATCAAACATCACCTGCACGTTTCTTATATAACGCTTTTTTGGACGTTTCTGACTCATTGAAATTCAAACTGATATGTGGTCAGACTCTGGTATACCATTCAGTCTTTTCTTCCGGGACCATTAGATATTAATCTGTCTCCGGGAAAATATATTGCTGCGTAACCAGAAAAATTATACTATTGCATACCATATCGCTGAAAGTTCATACAATCCGCGTTGATAATTATTCACACATTCTGCAAATCTTTTGTCAGGAGTAATATTTTTCATACCCCTGCTCCTGCCCGGGTATCATCACAGAGCCCCTCTGTTCTGGCATGGCGATAAATGATATCTGATTCATGCCTGATTACTCCGGTTTGATAGTTCTTAATTGTACATAAATTCAAAAAAATAGCATTAAATACATACAGATAATAAATAGTTCTTATTTAATGAGTTATGATTTGGTGAGTGTATGAAATCTATAAAACCAGTACTCCTTGCAGCGCTTGTAATTGCAGCGTTTATAATTTTCCCGGCGGTTGCCGCTGAAGATGACCCTGATTTACAGGTGCTTTCTTTAGGTATCAACCTGCCAAAAGGTAAAGAAGTGTTTCACAATGGAACAAATACCTATACAGCAGTGATATCCAACAATGGAACGACAGCATCCGGCACCTCCCTTGCCTCCCTCTCCATTAATGGGGTAGAAGTTGCAACGGCAGATGTACCTGCCCTTAATCCGGGTGAAACAGCGACTGTTGAACTGGCGGACCCAGCCAACAGAATCGCAGGCACCCTCCTTACAATTGATGTCACGGCTGACTCAGACGGGACGATCACTGAAGCTGATGAGACAAACAACATTTATTCTGTTGATAAGACAGTCGTAAACAATGGTTACAGGGGTAAGAGGTGGACAAACAGCACTGAGCCTGATATTGAGACTGTAATTGACTGGGAAGGTCCTGGAAACTGCCTCTATTCAGCAGGTGACAGTGTATATAAAAGCGGTTATTCAGGATGGGCTGAGCCGGACTATACTGTGTCGTGGACCGATGCCGACCTCCCGGTACCGGCAGACGCTGTGACTGAAGAGACACGGCTCTATGTGTACTACACCTTTGATTACAAAGACACAATATCAAATGACAATTACACCCTGACTTTCAATGACAATGACCTGACAGGCACTGAGGCTGCCGCCTATTCAGACAGGAAAGGTTTCGGTTCGTACAATTACAAGTCAGGCGCTCTCATCTACGATGTGACCGGGATATTTGATTCATCCGGGAATTCTGCGACTTTCACAAACAACGAGGATCTGACCCGGAACAAGCAGATTTCAATCCACGGGTTTATGCTCGTCACCATATACTCGTATGAAGGAGCACAGGATCTGCATGTCATCTTAAATGAGGGCTATGACCAGCTCTATGTGAACCAGGATTATCATGTTTCATCTGATGAGACGTACGCCTATGCACCATTTAATTCTCTTGACTACGAAGACGGTGTTTCTGCAACGCTTGTGACATTCGTACCCGCAGGCATCGCTCCTGAGGGTGCATTATGGATAAACGGGGACAAAGTGGCCGATAATGCATGGAGTGCACCAGCAGATAGCCTGCACCAGATCGGTGTCAATTCCTTTGACGCGACAGAGCAGATCACAAACGGGGACAATCTCGTAGCATTCCAGCAGACAGGAAATAAAGAGACGATGTTTGCTGCAAATGCAATTCTCATCCTCGGTGCTCCTGATTTACAGGTGCTGTCTGTAGGTATCAACCTGCCAAAGGGTAAAGAAGTGTTTCACAACGGAACAAATACCTATACAGCAGTGATATCCAACAATGGAACGACAGTAGCCGGCACCTCCGTTGCCTCACTCTCCATTAACGGGGTGGAAATGTCAACTGCGGATGTACCTGCCCTTAATCCGAATGAAACAGCGACTGTTGAATTAACAGATCCAACCAACAGAATCGCTGAGACTCTGCTTACAATTGATGTCACTGCTGACTCAGGCGAGACGGTCACTGAAGCTGATGAGACAAACAACGTGTATTCTGTTGAAAAGACAGTCGTAAACAATGGTTACAGGGGTAAGAGATGGACAGACAGCACGAACCCCGATATTGATACTGTAATTGACTGGCAGGGTTCCGGCAACTGTCTCTATTCAGCAGGTGACAGTGTGTATAAGAGCGGGTATTCAGGATGGGCTGAGCCGGACTATACTGTGTCGTGGACAGATGCCGACCTCCCGGTACCGGCAGACGCTGTGACTGAAGAGACACGGCTCTATGTGTACTATACCTTTGATTACAAAGACACAATATCAAATGACAACTACACACTGACTTTCAATGGCGAGGACCTGACAGGCACTGAGGATGCGACGTATTCGGACAGGAAAGGTTTCGGTTCGTACAATTACAAGTCAGGCGCTCTCATCTACAATGTGACTGATATATTTGATTCATCCGGGAATTCTGCGATTTTCACAAACAACGAGGATCTGAGCCAGAACAAGCAGATTTCACTCCACGGATTTATGCTCGTCACCATATACTCCTATGAGGGAGCAGAGGATATACAGGTCATCTTAAATGAGGGCTATGACCAGCTCTATGTGAACCCCGATTATCATGTTTCAGCTAATGAGACGTACGCATATGCACCGTTTGATTCTCTTGACTACGAAGACGGCGTTTCTGCAACACTCGTGACATTCGTACCTGCAGGCATCGCTCCTGAGGGTGCATTATGGATAAACGGGGACAAAGTGGCTGATAATGCATGGAGTGCACCAGCAGGTAGCCTGCACCAGATCGGTGTAAATTCCTTTGACGCGACAGAACAGATCACAAACGGGGACAATATCGTGGCATTCCAGCAGACAGGAAATAAAGAGACGATGTTTGCTGCAAATGCAATTCTCATCCTTGGTGCTCCTGATGCAGCCGGCCCTGATTTACAGGTGCTGTCTGCAGGTATCAACCTGCCAAAAGGTAAAGAAGTGTTTCACAATGGAACAAATACCTATACAGCAGTGATATCCAACAATGGAACAACAGTAGCCGGCACCTCCGTTGCCTCACTCTCCATTAACGGGGTGGAAATGGCAACTGCGGATGTACCTGCCCTTAATCCGAATGAAACAGCGACTGTTGAATTAACAGATCCAACCAACAGAATTGCTGAGACTCTGCTTACAATTGATGTCACTGCTGACTCAGCCGGGACGGTCACTGAAGCTGATGAGACAAACAACATTTATTCTGTTGATAAGACAGTCGTAAACAATGGTTACAGGGGTAAGAGGTGGACAAACAGCACTGAGCCTGATATTGAGACTGTAATTGACTGGGAAGG
>JAYEIC010000022.1:0-42697 GCA_034659935.1 Methanobacteriota archaeon
AAGACAATACGTCTTCTGGAATTTTACCAGTCTCCTTTCCCAGCAACTCCAGAACATATCCCGTTCTCTGGCACAACGAGCCTGATTCAGGCTCAAAATACTTTACAAATTCACTCCAGTCCGGATCTGCATCAGAAGCTGCATCATACAATGCCTTCGTTATCACTGAATAGCCCCCTCCATACTGCGGTTTGTAAAAACAATCAAAGAAGGTCTTCGCCAGGGTGGAAATATAAATGCCATTATAGTATGTTATTCCTGTAGCTCTCTTACCCATTGCCACAGATTTGAATGTATACTCACCTATCCTCTTCTCCAGTGATCTGTTTTTTGTTATGACAAATATGGTGAATGGTTCATAATCTATGAGATCATATATCCTGAGTGCAGAAGAAAAACCGATATAACCTTTAAACATCGCTAAAGCGATAGTATAAAGATTTTTTATTACAGGAATATCTGATGGCTTCATCTGAACAAGATACACTCCTTTTTTCAGTCTGTAAAGGTATCCCTTTGAAGAAAGACCAGAACAAATTTTGTTTACCTGGTTTGGTTTTAAATTTGGAAACAAATCTGCTATTTCATCAGTATAGGCGATATCAGTGGATGATATCACATTGAAGATCATCTGTTCCCGTCTGTTTAGGTAGATATTTTTACCCATATAATACCTTATTCGGGTATTATCGTTATAAAATTAACTGCAAATCAGATAATTAAGCCGATAATTTATGTTGCATCAGGATATCTGCCACCACATCCCAAAGATCTCATTATTCAGGTCCTTGTGGTCTTTATCAGACAGGAGGAGTGAAAGGGTGCACAGCAGGTCTGACAGGCGGCGCAGGAGCAGGGGTGCTTTATAGCAGCCCTTATTGAATTCCGCTTCTTTGACCTGTATCAATACAGGGTTAATTTTCCCTGACTGTGCCTGAATATTTTTAAAGGAAATACATCACAAAATAAAAACTAAATTATGAAACAGAAATAACCGCTTCCTTCACCCATTCACAACCACATGCCCGTTCTTATCCCCTCTCCCAATCCCCTCATAAACAAAACCCTCACAAATATACTCATCAGGATCAACAACATTCCGCCCATCAACAATCACAGGATGAACACCACCACATCTTGCTTTCATCTCCTCCGCATCCAGCTGATAATAATCCTTATGTCCGGCAAAGATCACAACACAATCGGCACCATTCACAACCTCACCAATATCCTGCGAAACAAAAACACCAGGATACTGTAAGACATGTGGGTCATGTACTGCAACCTCAATTCCAGCTTTCAGACATAAGTCCCGGTAGACTTCAGACGGTGTATTCCTCGCATCATCAGAGTTATTGATAAACGCCCAGCCCAGAATAGCAACTTTTGCACCCTTAAGCTTCTTCCCGGCCCGTTTCAGACCATCAATAGTAAGATTCAGCATATGCTCAGGCATGAAATCATTAATTGCCCTTGCAAGGACATACAGGGACTCCCGCCCTTCAGGGAAATCAAGCGGTTCATCCCTTCTCTCCTGCCCAACAACCAAAAGACCCCTCTCCAGATGATACGTATCTTTGGTCAGACAATGCCCCCCAACACCCGCACCGGGCCAGAGAATTGCACGCGTAATACCCTCACCCTTTAACGAATCAACACCGGCACGGACGTCATACACATTAATCCCCATCGCTTCACAGTACAGAGCCAGCTGATTAACTGCAGCGATCTGTAAATCCCGAAATGTATTCTCAGCGGTCTTTGTAACCTCTGCTGCCGTGGCAGACATCGGGATGATTTTTCCTTTTGTAAGAACAGGGCTGTAAAGTTCAGTTGCACGCCTGGTACTTGCATCATCAATACCACCGACAATCCTGTCATGCTCCAGGATATTCTTAATCAGACGGCCAACCATCACACGCTCGGGAGCATGTGCAAGCGCAAAGTCCTCTCCTGCAACAAGACCGGATTCCTCTTCCAGAATATCCTTTGCCATCCCCTCTGTTGTACCCGGGGTGACTGTTGACTCCAAAACAACGAGTGTTCCGGGTGTCAGATATCTCCCGGCCTGCCTGATACCCTCGATAAGTGCCCTGAAATCAGGCACCAGATCTTTTGGATCTTCAAACGGTGTCTGAATGGCAATTGCAACAGCGTCACATTCTGAAATCTCTGAAAAGTCAGCAGTGCATTCAAACTTTCCTTCATTCACCACTCTTCTGATTAACTCCTGAAGGCCGGGTTCCTCACCTTTTAGCGGGCACTCACCGGAGTTTAACATATCAATTTTATATCCGGATGTCTGAGAGTTGCGCTGAAAACCATATACTTTCTCAAAATGAGGCACATCTGCAAGCAGAGCTGCGGCAGGGATGCCAACATATCCCATACCGATCACACCAATTTTTCTGATTGCGCCTCTGCCTTCAGTCAGTTTCTCTAATTTATTTAACTTCCCGAATTCCTGTAAATCCTCTGATTTCTGTAATGTCTCTATATTACTGTTCATCCGGAACAACCTCTGGTGATCTCTTCACATATTTTCAGGTTATTAACAGCCTGCTCTGGAGTTATGGGAAACTCTTTTCCGGTCCCTGCACACTTTAAAAAGGTAGCAAGTTCTGTCTTTAATGGTTCAAGTTTTCCAACCATCACTTTTTCGATGATATTCTCCTGGACGTAACGTTCATCTTCCACCCTATACTGCCCTGGTTTCCTGTAGATGTACAGTTCCTGGGACATGAAATCCCCTACAACCGTGAAATCCTCCTCTTCAATATGTACAGAGCGAATCTTTCTGGATGACTTCCTGCTTGCAGAGAGGTACACAGGTGTTCCTGAAAAATCAAATAATGCACTGCAGACTTCCTGATTCCCTATGCTTGTCAGAGAATATCCATCAGAAAAGAGACCGTTTGTAACAATATCAATATCATGAATCATCAGATCCTCTACAACAGAACTGCCTGACACCCTCCCTGACGCCGGGTTGTGCCTTTTAAACTCAACATACAGAGGATCCTTTACAATCTTTGTAATCTCAGATACAATCGGATTAAACCGCTCAATATGCCCTACACCCACTGTCAGACCGTCCGGCACCATCTCAGCCAGCCTCGCACCATCTGCAGAGTTAAGGCATATCGGTTTTTCGATGAGGAGATGTACCCCTCTGCCAATAATCTCCTCTGCAACTTTATAGTGAAACGGGGTAGGCACACAACAGTTAACTGCCTCAACCTGACTTAACAGTTCATCCATTGATTCAGCAACAAGTGCATCATTCTTCTTTGCAACTCTCTTTGCAGCCTCAGTGTCAAGGTCAAAGATTACCAGATCCCCTACACCCCTCATCTCAGAATAGACACGGGCATGATTCTGCCCCATAACACCTACGCCAATAACTCCAACATCCATCAAAATCAAATCCTGTTAAATCCTGTTAAATCCTGTTAATTGTTTCACAAATATACCGGCAGTCATCAATAGTAACACCGGGATGCACGGGCAGACTAAGTACAGACTCAGAGAGTTTCTCTGCTACAGGACAGGAAAATTCATTATCAGAATACAGTGGCTGCCTGTGTACAGGCATCGGATAGTGAACTGCAGAACCAATCCCGTTATCCTGTAAATATCTCATAAATTCTTCACGACTCATCGGGAAATCTTCTGTTAACTTTACAACATACTGGTGGTACACATGAGTTGATCCTTCCCTGCAGACAGGTGTTTTCAGGCCATCTGCACTCAGATTTGCAGATAAATACTCTGCATTGAGAATACGCCTTTCATTCATCCATCCCAGTCTGGATAACTGAACTTTTCCTATTGCCGCATCAATATTGCTCATCCTCAGATTAAATCCGAGTTCTGTATGCAGGTATTTATCACTCTGACCGTGATTAATTATGCGCCGGACACGGGCAATTCTATCAGGATCATTTCCTGTAATCATTCCTCCCTCACCTGTGGTCATATTCTTTGTAGGGTAGAATGAAAAACATCCGAAAAGACCAGACTGCCCGACCTTCCTCCCATCGTACATTGCGCCATGCGCCTGTGCACAGTCCTCAATCAGAGTCAGATTGTGATCATCACAGATCTCCTGCACAGGTTTTAGATCAAATGGCTGCCCAAACAGATGCACCCCGATTACTGCCTTTGTTCTGGAATTGATATGCTCTGAGACCGATTCAGGATCAATTGTAAAAGTATCCGGATCAACATCGACCATTACCGGTCGCCCGCCGCACATACTGACTGATGTGGCAGTTGCAATGAACGTAAATGCGGGAACAATCACTTCGTCACCTGCACCAATATCATCTGCAAGTAGTGCCGCGTGGAGTGCTGCCGTGCCTGAGTTTAACCCCACTGCATATGAGCACTCACAAAAAGATGCAAACTGATCTTCAAATTCAGTTACAACCGCACCGCCTGCAATCATACCTGAACGCATCACCTCTGCAACTGCCTCTATTTCTTCTTCACCAATCATGGGTTTTGCAACTGGAATCATTGCCGGGCACCCTCAGGCAGTTCTCTGAAACGTGCAGGTGCACCAACTGCAAGCATCTCTGGCGGAACATCTTTTGTTACAACCGCACCCGCAGCAACAAGAGAGTTCTCACCAATCGTAACTCCCGGAAGGATGGTTGCATTTGCTCCTATGGATGCACCTTTTTTAATCACAGGGCCTGAGAGACTGTCACCACCGTGAGGTGGGTAACGATCGTTTGTTAACACAGCATTCGGCCCGATAAAGACACCATCCTCAATGACAACCCCTGTAGGGATATATACCAGACTCTGCAGGTTTATGTCATTGCCAATTTTAACATTCCCTTCAATTATTGCTGATGTGCCTATTGAGACACGATCCCCGATTTCAGTATTCTCCCGGATCATCACATTATGGCCGGAAGAAAAGTGATTCCCAATTGTAACATCGCAATATATTACTGTACCGGGCCTGATAACTGCATTATCACCAATGGACACACCGGGAAATTTATCTTCACCCATCCGGTCCCCTGATGGAAATCCCAGTATTACTCCATCAAATATCTGAGAATTCTTTCCGGTCCGGTTGACACCACATTTTACCATTATATCAAATCCCTGATGAATCTCCTGTTATAACATATCACACATAAGAGGTAAAATTCTTCTTCTCCCGGATTTCAGATGAAAGTGACGATTGCCACCTTCATTAAACAGCACCAAAAACCTGTGATTCATGCACGTTTCTCTTAATTCAGGGCATATAGCAGTAAACACTTCTCTTATGGAAAGATTTGACCGGATACTGACAATCCGGCAGAATAACAAATATAATCAGGAAAACAAACTGAAATAAGTATAAAAACGTGCATGACGCGTAAGCGTTCACGCACCGTTTGCTGAAAATGTGAGTCTCATTTTCATGCTAAACTGTTATTTCTCAATACTCTTAATCGCCTTCCCTGCTTTCTCCGCCACATTTCTATTCCCCTCAAGTTCGGCCACATCCCTCACCGCCTCAAGCACATGTACCGACTCCTCAAGAAAACTCAGTATATCAGCGGGAAAAAGCTCAATTCCATACTCGTCAAGAAGGAAATCAGCAATCTGCCTGTGATCAAACCCACTTTCACGCAGTTCAATAATCAGGAGTGCAAACTTCCTCTCAGGGCATCCGCAGAGCGGTGACTGTTTGCATTTACAGTTTAAAAAATCCTTAAAAAAATTAAGGATCCGATCCCTGAGGCTCTGATCCAGATTGTCTGAGGCCATTCCCACCGTTACAGCCTCCAGAAACGCACCGTGAAAGGCAAATTCAGGAATCCTGTAACCAACCACATTGGAGAGCTTCTTTGCAGATCTAAATCGCGCCCTGCCGGCTATCAAACACCTTCTCCAAACTGCTCATCAAAGTTCTTGAGGGTTTTAAGTGACGCACCCATTTCATCAATCTCAATTAACCAGTCATCAAAGAAAGTCGGCTCATCCATATCACCACGCAGGTATTTCCCACAGCAGGGTTTTCCGTTAATTACCAGTGCTCCGATTGTTGCGGCAATCTCAAGAGCTTTCGCCGAATCATCATCTGAAACAGCTCTTCCATCTTTCACAAGTGTTTTGATATCACCTTCTGCATCCCCGGAAATAACTTTCTTACATGCAAGGAAGAGTACCAGGAAACGGAGCTGGATACCCTCAATAATATCTGTAAGTTCACCCTCGGGTGCATTGGCCATGACAATCTCTTCCACTTCATTTAACTTACCAAGTGCAGTTTCTGCACCATAGTTCCCATTTAAAAAGAGCTTCATGATCTTTAAGACAGATACATTGATATCCTGAGTGAAATTACCCAGTGACTGCAGACCTTCGGGCATCTCTTCACTCTCAGGATCTCCCTCAAAATCCATCTCTTCAAGCGTCTTTAACCAGTTGTCCCACCGTTCCTGAGTATAAAAATAATATAATGTTGACTGGGGCTCGCTCTTATCTTTGCCCGATTTCTTTCGTGCCATAGTAAGTATTCATTTTTGGTTAGTCTGATAAAACAATTTTCATATCACTATTATATAGATGAAAAATACTGTGAAGAGTTAAAAGGTTCTGATATCAGGAAATAGTGCCTGACACTTCGTGGATCACACATTCCTATAGTGCTGGATATTTCTTTTTAAACAGTCCAGAAAGAAACCTTCGCCATTGTAACATAACATCTCACATCAAAAAAACAGAAACACCACACCCCGGTTCAGCCAAACGTTCATCTGTTTTAAGACTGCAACAATAAAGAAATGGACGCAAAGCACTGCCTCAGGGAAATGTTAAAAGCGCATGAACCAGTGGCAATAGCGCTCTCAGGAGGAACAGACAGTATGGTTCTCCTCGCATTCGCAGTACACCACGGCGTAACAGTATCAGCAGTTAGTGCGGACACCGGGCTAAACCCGGCAGGTGAACTGATCAGGGCAGCAGAGATTGCAGGTTCGCTGGGAATCCCACACAAAATCCTGACAATAGATGTACTCAGAATACCGGAAGTCAGAAACAATTCCAGAACACGCTGTTATCTCTGCAAAAAAGCCATGATGGGTGAACTTCAGAAATGGGCTCTGGAGAGCGGATTTTTGCATGTGGCAGACGGCACACACGCCGATGACGATCCGGCCGGCAGACCTGGTATGAAAGCCCTCTCAGACCTTGGTATCATCAGTCCTTTTGCAGAATGCGGTATAGGAAAAGAGATGATTAAAACCCTTGCAGGAGAACTTGGTGTCCCATTGATTTCATCATCCTCATGCCTTGCAACACGTTTCCCTGAAGATGAAATTCTGACAGAGGAAAAACTTGAACAGATCAGGTCTGCCGAAGAGCTCTTAGGCAGACATATAACAGGCAGACTACGCGTCAGATATCTGAATAATACTGCAATCATTGAAACCCTGCAGGACGAATATAATACTGCACAAAAATATGCAGACCAACTAATGGCCTTCGGTTTTTGCAAAGTGGAAATATCAGTCAGAGAAAAATAAGGTGAAAGAATGCAGGTTGTAATGATCAGGTACGGGGAGCTCTTTTTAAAAAGCGAACCCGTAATGCGCTACTATATTAATATTTTAATAAATAACCTGAAACGGGCACTTGACTCGAAAGATCTTACATATAAGATAGAGGTTTTCAGGGGCAGGATACTCATTGAAGGCGAAAACCAACAGGAAATTGCAGAGGCTGCAGGACGCATCTTCGGAATAGTGGGAGTCTCAGTCTGCACACGCACATCAAATGACCTCAGTGAAGTAGAGACCGAAGCTAAAAAAATGGCAGTAAAAACAGTCAGACCGGGTATGACATTTGCAGTCAGAGTCAGACGTACTGGCGTTTTGGGTTTTACAAGCCAGGAACTTGCCGCTTCAATCGGTAGCAGCATTTATGATGAAGTAGGCGGGCTTACTGTTGACCTGAAAAATCCGGATTACCTGATTAATATCGAGGTACGGGAGTGGGGGGCTCTGATCTATGACACCGCCATTGACGGTGCCGGTGGTCTTCCGGTCGGCACACAGGGGAGAGTTCTTTCACTCCTCTCAGCAGGCATTGATTCACCGGTCGCCACATGGCTTATGCTGAGACGCGGCTGCCCGGTCACACACCTGCACCTTGACGGTGGCAGATTTATGGGACCGGATACTCATGACATGGTATTTCGGCATCACAAAACCCTCTCAACATGGACTCCCGGCACGTCACTCAGGATGATTGTTGCTGACATGGAACCGTTTTACAGAGAACTTACAGAGATCCCGCGTCTGAAAAACCGCTGTATCATCTGCAAGAGATTCATGCTGCGCACGGCAACAGAAATCGCAAAAACGGAGAGAGCCCTTGCACTCGTCATGGGAGACAACATCGGCCAGGTCGCATCACAGACACTCGTCAATATGGGAGTAATTGAATCAGTACTTCCGCCAGGACTCCCGCTTATCCAGCCACTCATCACCTATGAAAAACAGGAAACTGTCGATATTGCACGCAGGATCGGAACTTTTGTTGATTCTCCGGGTGATCTGAGCTGTAATGCAGTTCCAAAACACCCGGATATCGCTGCTTCACTGGAATCAATACTAAAAGATGAAGAAAAAATGGATATTGAAAACCTTCTTGCAGGGGTGGTTGATTCAGCCAGATTATATATCGCACTAAACGGTGAAATCAGAGAAAAATAACGGGGGATTTCTAGCCCCGTAAATCCATCCCTTTCTCCTTACCAGATCTGCAGATTTCGCAACTAATTTCACTTATGTTTTTGTATAAAAACGTGCATGACGCGTAAGCATCAGGTAATGTCTGATGAAAAACCTTAATTTTCATGGTAAACGTTTATGAGGCATCAGCTCACACGTTTTGAT
This sequence comes from Methanobacteriota archaeon, assembly GCA_034659935.1. Lineage (GTDB taxonomy): Archaea > Halobacteriota > Methanomicrobia > Methanomicrobiales > Methanomicrobiaceae > DAOVRB01. The sequence goes on from JAYEIC010000022.1 coordinate 8,913, forward strand.
GACAAATCACGAAGTGATTTACATAGGAGAACAATATTTTTGCCTTTTTCTGAGGTATTTATGTATCATATCCAAAAATAGGGGTAATGCTGAATTTAGCAGTCACATTTGGCATAATTTTGGGCAAATATTAAATAACAATCAACAATATCTCTTCAGTTTTCACATTGATACCCCCAATTTTGGATATGATACGTATTTATTTATAGAATTTTAAAAAATCATCCCTGGATATTCCTGCCTGGCTGTAGATGGTTCTCAATGTTGATCCCTTTATTCTACTATGGTTTGGGAGTGTCAGAGGGGTTTTCGTGCCATCAGGATTAATTCGTTGCATTGATATGTGATTGCCTGTTCTTATGGTTTCAAACCGCAATGATTCAAATATTTTAAGGACTTTTGAAATCGGCACATCTTTTGGAAATTTCATCAGGCAGAAACCTCTGCAACAAAGGTCTCCAGTATTTCTTCAGATTCAAAGACATTATTTCCAAATGATTCTATATGGTATTCAATCGCTGATTTGACATCCAAAAGTGCTTCTTCATATGTATCTCCTTCTCCGATAACAATGCCTTTAAGGCCTATTGGATATGCAATGTAGCCGTCTACATGTTTTTCAACGATAATTTTCAGATTCCTCATAATTATCATTATTTAATTGTTCTGGATATTAATATTATCACAATGAAGTAAAAAGTATAAGGGAGCCTGGCCATTTAATGCTGATCCGGGCATACATAATTGCTATAAAAATCAGGATCCGGACTACCAGTGAGTCAGCCTCATCTGGCCTCAGATTAAGCCTGGGTGGAAGAAATATAAGAGTTTCATCGCTTTTTGTGTGATGGCCCCGGGCATCATGTGCGTTTAGCATGAAAGTGGCAAATACCACTTTCATCAAACAGTGCGTGACCTTGAAAGGTCATGATATTTTTTTGTGCTCACCATCAGGAAGAGATCAGATCCATCCCCCACCCAAAAGTGAGAAATAAAAGAGATTAACTGACAGTAAGCCCGTTATCTTTTGCAATTCCCCTGAAGGAATCGGCAACATGTTCTGTCTGTTTATCAGTCAGGCCAAATGTATTGTATTTCCAGACTATTGTTGAACCGGGAATCACTCCCACAATACCCCTCTTTTTAAGATCTTTTGAGAGGAAGTAACCACGTTTTTTATGAGTCTCTGCAACCTTATTGAACGATTCAATTGTATTGACCCGTGTGAGAGTATGTTCACGCGGACAGTCGCTCTCTATTTTTGTGCCTTCAACTGAAAGCAGGGCATCCGTGATAATATTGCTGTGTTTCAGTTCAGTGTCCCAGTTTTTCACACGCTCTTTAACTGCAGGGAAGGAAGCCATCAGACCAACCAGTGTCACACCCATAAGGGTGCATCCCATCATCTCAACTTCTTTGATGCCAAATCTCCGTTTAGTAACATCTCCCTCTGCCTGCGTTGTCCGAAACACTTTATCGGCATATTCATCAGTTGTGGCAAGTACACCGGATGGAGCAGGTGCTGCCATGCTTTTATGACCAGACCCAACTACAAAATCAACTCCCAGAGCTTTCCCGTCCACAGGCATTATTCCTACAGTGTATGCACCGTTTAGTAACACAGGGATATCGTACTGGTGGGCCACCTTTGCAATTCCGCACACATCATGAATGTTCCCGTACTGGTAATCAGCATGCTCAACAAACAGCAGAGACGGAGAACGGCCAGATTCCCGTACAACCTTTTCAATTGTTTCAGCTGTATTCTCAGCCGTAATATGATTCTTCTCATCCAGAGGAATTTCATGTGGCACACCACCAGACTGCTCTACAGATACAAATTCCGTATAGTGCGAGAGAGATGTAAGAATTACAGGGTCACCCTTTTGTACCAGTGTGCTGGCAACAGCCTGAAATCCACGGCGGGCACCGGGAACAACCCTTAACACATCCATATTCAGCCATCTGGCACAGTCTTCATGAAATTCTGCAATTGGAGGCTTTTTAATGTAGTCAAGCCTGAATGGCTTTCTGCAGTGGTCACAGACTGAATAGCCGTCGGCATATGCTATGACCGCCTTTAAGGCCTCAGGAGTTAAGCGCCCTCCTGCCTGAATGGGATCAATATTGATAAACATCTCCTCAACGTCACGTGTATCAATACCATCCGCACATTTCAAGATACCACCTCGTCTTCAAGTATTGCAACCTGCTTTTTTAATTTTTCAATACATTGCACGGCCATTGCCTTCTGTTCCCCGTCCATCTCATGAGAGGGTGCAGTCTCTCTTAAAAGCACCCTGAGGTCAGTTAACAAAAAAAACGCCTGAAATACTGCATCTACTGCCTTTCGGGACATAATATCACTATAATAGTTGATCTTCTGATATTAGTATAGATTGATGGTTGCCGTGGTCTGAACCGTGCCACACAAGGCACAGGATACCCGGGACGGTCTGCCGGCTTTCTGACCTACAGAACGGGCAGGTAAAAGAGTAAGAGAAATCAGCAAACGTAAAACATCTAAAACATGTTGCGTTTGTGGAAAAGAACATGATATACCCACCTGAAAACACACTATGGAATGTGATTGTGGTATGAACCTCTCTTAGAATAGAAACAATGCAGTCATCATCACCACTGCACTAACAAGGAATTTCAGTCCTGATTCCTCAGGATTTCTTTACCTTATCAATTTTCCGGATTGATATGCAGTTAATTATTGCATCCCCGGTAAATAAATAACGCTTGATAATAAGTCCCAATACTTCCACAACATCACCCTTATTTATATCCTCTTTAGAGGATGTAAACATCTTGGCAGATATTGAACCACTACGATCGGCAATGACAAACTGTGGCCTGTTAAGATACTTAAAATGGGCCGCTTCCACAACGCCCTGAACGCGAACAGGTTCCCCCTTCATTCCAATATTGATTGCCTTAATTCCAACTGTTTTTGCCTCTTTTTCATACACAGGAATCAGATCATTATACTGATTCTGACTCAGATAATTCAGAGCCATTGGAATGATAAGAAGCAGAACAAGCGAGGGGACACCCCAGAAAAGTATACTCATATCCCCTGTCAGGAGAATATAACTTAGTAAAATAAGTGTGAAGATTACAAATGCAGCCACTGAAATGGCTGAGACCTTCACATCTATATTTTTTATTTTCATTAATTGTCTATTCGATACTACTCTTACTTGAGTGCTGCGATTTCGTCTTTGAACGAAACCCAGTAGACTACACCAACAAAGAGCAGACCGCCAACGATGTTACCAAGGGTGACAACAATGATATTGTTTGTCCACATGGTTACCCATCCAAGGTTTGCAAGCTTAGGTCCGATATCTGCTGCCTGTTCCGGGGTCAGAAGACCGGAGCAGAAGATACCTGCCGGAATGAAATACATGTTCGCGACACAGTGCTCAAATCCTGAGGAAACGAAAGCCATGATCGGGAACCAGATGCCAAAGAACTTGCCAATCAGATCATCTGCACAGATACCGACCAGGATAGCCAGGTTAACGAGCCAGTTACAACCGATTGCCTTGAGGAAACATCCCCAGACGGCTGCTCCGCCAATGTAACTGCACTTTCCTGCTGCAATCTTTACTGCACTGATACCAAATGCATTGACGGTTGCAACACCTGCTGCGTCCCAGCTGGTGAACGGACCGAATGCCATTATATATGCATATACAATAGATCCAATTAAGTTTCCAATATATACCCATACCCACAGGTTCAGAACTTTTGCCCAGCTCACCTGATGGATAAATGCTGCCATCGGGGCTAACATCGCATCACCGGTAAACAGTTCTGCACCGGTAAGAATAATGATAATAAGCCCAACCGGGAACACTGCACCGAGAACTAACTTTGCCATACCTACGCCGAGTGTTGCTGCCACACCTGTAAAACAGGTTGTTGCGAGAGCGCCACCAATGGCGATATATGCTCCTGCCATAAATCCACGGAGAAGCATGTTCCATGCGGGTAAACCAACCTTATACTGGCCGGCTCCGCCTGCTTTAGCAATTATTGCTGCTGGAGGATGAAATACCATAATTAATACACCTCTTCAATTGTAATACCTATACCAACAACGTATTAAACACGTATAGGTTCATGTTAAAGGTTTTTTTGAGTGTATTAAAAGGTTTCTACTTGATTTCAATTTTCAAAAAGAATCTGGCATTTTTTATTTTATCTTCAATCTAAAGTAAATTGATTTTGGTTGATATTCCATAAAATTAATGATTACCCCACATACAGCTATCAAAAACTACTCCCGACATGAACTATTTTTAATTATTTTCCTGACCACCCCTCAAACGCGCCCAGAGATATTTGTGTTTTTACAGGTCAGACACACGTGACAAATATGAAATAATGCAGGAAATCTCACCCATACTTTCAGGTTATTCAGACTCTGCCAGAATACCTTTTGACGATTTATGAGACATAACACGCCCTCAAAACAAAACCAAAACCAAAATCAGGGTTATTTTTTCATAAACCTGCTATACTGACACAACCTGTATAATGAGAAAATCAAACATTTCTGGAAATTTGCTTTTTTGACTATAAATATCCTGATTTGACTGACTGACAGACTCACTTATCATTCCAAAATTTCACCAGAACTATCATATCAGATCTATTTGAAAAGAACTAATGTCCATAACCCCGCCAGTAATAATATACATGGAAAATACCGCAGGGTCTTTCAAAAAGATTATGATCATAGCTATCCTGATAGGTATTATTTCAGGTCTCGGGGCACTCATATTTTTTGAAGGTCTGAAATTCAGCACACATTTTTTCATGGACATAATTGTTGGATTTCATTACCCGGATGAAGGACAGAGTATTCAGACTATATCGAACTGGGCACCTCCGGAAAATATCTGGCTGATTCTCCCTGTAATCTGTTTTGGAGCGCTCCTTTCAGGCATACTTGTATACACATTTGCCCCGGAAGCGGAGGGTCACGGTACAGATGCGGCAATTAAAGCATTCCATGCTGACGGCAGAGTCAGGTGGAGAATTCCTTTATTAAAAGCTGTAGCTTCCATCCTGACAATGTCAACAGGAGGGAGTGCAGGCCGTGAGGGGCCTACAGCACAGATGTCTGCAGGCTTTGGCTCAATTGCAGCAGACATCCTGGGATTATCCGCACGGGAGAGGAGAATCGCACTTGCCACCGGTATCGGTGCAGGTATAGGCACAATTTTCAAGGCACCACTTGGCGGTGCTATTCTCGCCGCAGAAATCCTTTACATCAGAGATTTTGAATCTGAGACGATCATACCTGCATTTCTCGCATCAGTTATCGGGTATTCTATATTTTCCTCAGTTGAAGGATTTGATCCGATATTCAGCCTGGACGGAACCACGTGGAGTATCACTCAGATACCCTTGTTTATACTACTTGGTCTGATATGTGCATTTATCGGTCTGTTATATATCAAAACATTCTACGGCACACAGCACGTGTTTAACAGATTTTACACAGAACATCACATCCCTAATCACTTCAAACCACTTGGAGGAGCATTTATAATCGGTGTCATTGCCATTGCACTTGCACACATATCTCCCGAGGGTCTCCTTCTTGCACTTGGCAGTATAGGCACAGGATATGGGTTCCTTCAACTTGAACTGTATAGTATGCTCCCCCTTTGTGTCCTTCTTTTTCTTCCACTCTTAAAAATTCTGACGACCTCACTGACAATAGGTTCTGGTGGAAGTGGTGGCGTATTCGCACCCGGACTTGCAATAGGAGGGTCAGCAGGAGGTGCAACAGGAACACTGCTCAATATGATCATGCCCACAATAGTTCCGGTCAGTTCAGTACCTGTTTTTGTCATAGTAGGAATGATTGCACTATTTGGTGCCATAGCAAACGCCCCTATAGCAGTCATGATCATGGTGATCGAGATGACTGGGGACTTTTCCCTCCTTATCCCGGCAATGGGTGCAGTTGCCGTATCATCCATTCTGACAGGTGAAAAAACAATATTTATTGAGCAGGCACTGACCAAAGCGCAGTCCCCGGCCCACAGAGGCGAATATGATATTGAAATTCTTGAAGAAATCCAGGCTATGGACGTCATGGTAAAAAGAGACAAACTAATTACATTATCTCCGGACGACCCGTGCAGCAGAGTGATGTCCCTTATTGATGAGACCTGGCACACCGGTTTCCCCATACACGAAAATGGTAAACTGACAGGTATTATTACAATCGGTGATATCAGGCAGCTTAAAGAGACTGACAGTCTGAAGACCCCGATTCATGAATGCATGTCAAAAACAGTTGTCACAATTACACCGGAAACAACACTTGAAATTGCCCTTTCTATAATGATAGATAATGACCTTCACCACATCCCGGTTGTTGACAAAGATAAACCCGACTATCTCGTTGGGTTTATTACTTCAACAAACATTCTCAGGGCATACAGTCACAGGGTATCTCTAATCTCCGAAGAGAGAGAGAAAAATAACAGATAAATCGCGTAGAGCTGAAGAGAACGGAGCGGGAAGATCCCGCCCTTCAGAAAAATCAGGGAGAGACAGACGCGTCCCCCCCTCCTGCCTCACGCATCGCTCTTACATACCGGTGCAGCTCCAGCATCATCGCTACATCGTCACCCGGATGCTTTTCTATGATATCCACTATTGCACTGCCGACGATTGCCGCATCCGCAGCTGCAAAAGAGAGTGCTCTTATATGTTCAGGTCGCGAGATGCCAAACCCGACCGCAAGAGGAAGTGTGGTCTCTTCACGAACCCGGGTGATGAGTTCTGCCGCAGATGCAGAGATCTGATCCCGTGCACCGGTGACACCCAGCAGAGAAACAAGATAGAGAAAACCGGTTGCACTTTCTTCAATCCTCTTCAGCCTCTCAGTACTGGTAGTGGGCGCCACCAGAAAGATCAGATCAATCCCATGCTTCCGGGCGGCTGTACACATCTCTCCTGATTCCTCAACTGGAAGATCTGCGACGAGTATCCCGTCAACGCCCGCTTCAGAGGCCTGACGACAGAACGTCTCAACGCCTCTGCGGTACACAATGTTGTAGTACGTCAGGAGCACAATAGGGATTTTGGAGTATGACCTTACCTCACGCACAATCCCAAAGACCAGATCAGGATTTATACCGGCAGAGAGCGCCCTTTCATCTGCCCTCTGTATTGTAGGGCCATCCGCGACCGGATCAGAGAAAGGAACTCCAAATTCCAGAATATCTGCTCCTGCATCAATGAGCGTGCGTGCAACGGCAACAGACCTCTGCGGGTCAGGATCGCCTGCCACAGTAAACGCAATGAAAAGCGGCTTTTTGGCCTTCTCAAATATCTCACTTATGCGACTCACAGAAAAGCCCCTTTCATCTCTGCCACCTGCGCCACGTCCTTATCTCCCCTGCCTGAGAGGTTGACAATAACAAGATCGTCCCTCTCAAACTGATCTGAAACCTTCATCAGATGAGCGATCGCATGGGCAGACTCCAGCGCCGGAATGATCCCTTCCTTCTGTGAGAGGTACGCAAAGGCATCCAGCACCTCATCATCAGTCACGTTAACATACTCAACCCGGCCCTCATCCTTCAGCATGCTGTGCTCGGGACCCACGCCCGGGTAGTCCAGACCGGCAGCGATACTGTGCGTTTCGGTGATCTGCCCGTATTTGTCCTGCATAAGGTAGCTAAGGGCACCATGTAACACCCCGGGATCACCTGCACAGAGAGTAGCACCGTGCTCTCCAGAACTAACTCCCCTGCCACCAGCCTCAACGCCGATGAGCCTTACGTCATCATCCAGGAAGGGATGAAATATGCCGATTGCATTTGAACCGCCGCCCACACAGGCGATGATCGCATCAGGCAATCTACTCTCCTTTTTCAGCACCTGCTCTTTTGCCTCCTCTCCAATCACCGTCTGAAAATCACGCACCATCAGAGGATAGGGATGGGGACCCACAACAGAACCAAGCAGATAATGCGTATCACGCACGTTTGAGACCCAGTTGCGCAGTGCTTCATTGACAGCATCTTTAAGGGTTTTTGTGCCGGAACTGACAGGGATTACACGTGCCCCCATCAGTTCCATGCGGAATACATTTAGTTTCTGCCTCTGGCAGTCAACTTCACCCATGTACACATCAACCGGCATCCCAAGCACAGCGCCTGCAATAGCAGTCGCCACACCATGCTGACCTGCCCCTGTTTCAGCGATGAGCCTCTTTTTACCCATGTACTTCGCAAGCAGCGCCTGCCCAAGGGTGTTATTCAGCTTATGGGCTCCTCCATGAAGGAGATCCTCGCGTTTCAGGTACACCTGACATCCAAGTTCCTGCGAGATATTGGCGCAGAATGTAAGTGGTGTGGATCGCCCCGCATACTCTCTCAGATAATAATCAAGTTCCTTCTTAAACCCCTCATCCTCGCGTGCCCGCAGATAATACTCCTCAAGTTCAGTCAGCGCACTCATCAGGGTCTCAGGTACATACTGGCCGCCATATTCTCCAAACTGCCCGTTCATAACTACACTCCCCTGCATATTCTCAGAAACTCCCGGACCTTTCTTTCGTCCTTAATACCAGGCTTAAACTCCACACCACTGGCAACGTCAACAGCGTACGGTTTTATCTCTTCAATCGCAGCCCCCACATTTTCAGGTGTGAGCCCGCCGGCGAGAATCACCGGCACCCGGGACCGCTTCACCAGTGTTTTAGCAAATACAGGATCAAACTGCCGTCCTTTCCCATGACTGCCATCGATTATGAGAGCAGAACAGTCCTCAGAGGGGGAGTCGCCCGGTGCAACCGCCCGCAGAACTTTAACAGCCGATTCAGGCGGAACGGCAAGATCGGAAAAGATCTGAACCGCATGTGGCCTGAGGGCGAGAATTGCCCTGAGGTCATCCTCAGAAGTGGAGTGGGTGACACAGACGGTCGTAACAAACGGACCGACTGACGCTAATATCGCCCCTGCCTCTTCAAACGAGAGGTTTCGGGGTGAGTCACTGCATACGATAACTCCGATCGCATCTGCTCCCGCATCCTCTGCCATCTTTGCGTCAGAAACGCTGGTAATACCACATATTTTCACACGCATACAAATGTCTCCACTTTCCTGCCGGGATCTTTTTCTGCCATAATTGCAGAACCTATCAGATATGCGTCAGAGAACTGCTTCAGCCGCCTGAGATCAGCAGGCGAACTGATACCACTCTCTGAGACGACAACTCTCCCTGCGTCATGCACCCTGCCAGAGAGCAGTTCAGTTGTCTGTAGATTTATTCTCATTGTACGGAGATCGCGATTGTTAATCCCGATCAGCTCTGCCCCACTTTCAAGCGCCAGATCTGCCTCTTTACTAGTACGCACCTCAACTAAGGGTTCAAGACCTGTATCAAGGGATAAAGTGACGAAATCAGCCAGTCTCTCGCCGAGCAGACCTGCGATCAGGAGCACCGCATCCGCTCCAAGCATCCGTGTTTCATAGATCTGCCTTTCATCAACTATGAAATCCTTTCTTAAGATCGGAAGAGAAGTTACACTCCTCACCCGTCTGATATAATCCGTATTGCCACCAAAAAAACGGGGTTCGGTCAGAACAGATATGGCAGTGCAGCCTCCCCCGGCAAGTGACATTGCAATCCCCTCCACCGGGCTGTTCACACGGATTCTGCCCCGGGAAGGAGAACTGAATTTAATCTCTGCAATTACTGCATTTCGATCTTTTACAGCAGATATTGAATCCCGCAGGCTCACCGGCCTGTATTCACTCTCCTGACCGGACATATCAGGCAAACCTGCCGCCCGCTCTTCTGCATATCTTACAATCCTGTCAAGTATCATGTAGCACCTCTCGTCTCGTCAATGAGTCTGTTTAATTTATCAAGCGCCTGTCCCGTATCAATCGAAGTCTCCGCACGCCGGAGACCTTCTCTGAGTGTTCTACCCTTTTTCCCGAGATATATCGCGGCAGCAGCATTCATCACCATGACATCCCGCACAGCCCCTTTCTCTCCCTCAAGCACTTCCAGGAGCATGCGGGCGTTCTCCTTTGCATCACCCCCTTTCAGATCATCCGGGTGTGCACGTTTCAGGCCAAATGCCTCACACCTGATCAGGTAATTATTGATCTCCCCGTCTTTCAGTTCAGAAACCAGGGTGTCCCCTGTCGTGGTGATCTCATCCATACCTGCACCATGCACTACCATCGCATGCTCTGTACCTAGAAGCCTCAGCACTTCTGCGACCCTGTCGGTCAGTTCAGGGGCATAGACTCCAAGCAGCTGCGCCTTAGCACCTGCAGGGTTTGTCAGCGGTCCAAGGAGGTTGAAAACGGTTCTTATCCCAATCTCTCTCCTTGGTCCTGCTACATTCCTCATCGCCGGGTGGTGGTTCGGGGCAAAGAGAAATGTGATCTGTATCTGCTCCATAATCCTGCTTGCAGAGTCAGGTGTAATATTCAGGTTCAGGCCGAGTTCCTCGAGCAGATCAGCTGAACCACACCTGCTGCTGACACTTCTGTTGCCGTGCTTCACGATGGAAACACCGGCACCTGCAGCTACAAAGGCAGCACCTGTGCTGATATTGAAGCTATGCGAGAGGTCTCCGCCCGTTCCACAGGTGTCCACCAGCGTCCCGTCAACTTTCGGAGTGATCCGAACCGCATGTGTACGCATCATGCGGGCAAATGCAGCGATCTCAGAGCTTGTCTCGCCTTTCATCCTCATCGCTGTGAGGAAAGAGGCGATCTGTGCAGGTGTTGCCCCTTCACTCAGAATCTCCTGCATCACGCAGGTCGCCTCGTCATCAGTTAAGTCTGCACCTCCAACCACTTTTGCTATCGCTGCCCGAATCATTGCACTCCCCCCTGAATATCTTCTGAAAGAAAATTTCTGATCATCAAATCCCCGCTTCTGCAGAGTATACTTTCCGGATGGAACTGTACACCCATAATCGGGTAGCGCCTGTGCTTAACACCCATCACATAGCCATCATCAGTACTCACCGCAGTAACCTGCAGATCATGCGGGAGTGTATCTCTGTCAACTACCAGCGAATGGTACCTGGTAGCGGTAAAGGGGTTTGGGAGGCCACAAAAAATATCCTCTCTGTCATGTCTGATCTCAGAGACTTTGCCGTGCATCAGATGCTCTGCCCTAATCACCTCAGCACCAAACGAGGTGCATATCGCCTGATGGCCAAGACATACCCCAAGTGTGGGCGTCATTTTGCTCATTGTCGCAAGCACTTCATGACAGATGCCTGCTTCCTCCGGGCGGCCGGGTCCGGGTGAAAGAACAATACGATCACATTCAATCTTTTTTACCTCATCAAAAGGTGTATCATTTTTTACCACTATGACTTCGCTGCCGGTTTTTCCGATCTGCTGACAGAGGTTGAAAGTAAAGCTGTCATAACAATCGATTACCATAACTTTCACAGGATCCCCTCCGCAATCTCAATCGCCTTTAACATCCCGGCCGCTTTGTTCAGGGTCTCTTCCCATTCCCTTTCAGGAACCGAGTCAGCAACAATGCCGGCACCAACCTGAAGGTATGCTTTTTTCCTTTCTAAGAGAATTGTCCTGATTGCAATAGCAAATTCCAGATTCCGGTTGAAACCAATCCAGCCTACAGCACCGGCATATATACCCCTTCTACTCCTCTCCAGGTCATCAATTATCTGCATCGCACGTATTTTTGGTGCGCCGGAAACAGTTCCTGCCGGAAAACATGCCTTTAACGTTTCGTAGCAATCAAGGTCAGCTCTCAATTCACCCTGTACGGTGGAGACTATGTGCTGCACATGTGAGAACTTCTCAATCTCCATGAAATCAGAAAGGGTGACTGTGCCATACTCACAGACACTGCCCAGGTCATTTCTCGCCAGATCAACGAGCATGAGGTGCTCTGCACACTCTTTTTCGTCTTTGAGCAGTTCTTCGGCGAGCTCTGTATCTTCTGTGGAATTACGTCCTCTCGGACGGGTGCCTGCAATTGGAACAGTGCTAGCCACCTCATTTTCCACTCTTACAAGCATCTCAGGACTTGACCCGACAACTTTGCGCTCTCCAAAGTCAAGGTAATACATATACGGACTTGGATTGGCCTCTCTGAGTACCCTGTAGATATCCAGCGGATCTGCGTGCACTTCACATTCCATCCTCTGTGAGATTACCGCCTGTAGGATCTCCCCGGCATGTATGTACTCGCTGACCTGTTCTACAGCCATTTCAAACTCATCTTTTGATATATTGGATCTGCATTGCAGCTTCTCTGGGGAATGAAGAGACCGCTCTCTCTTAACCACAGATTCCTCAGCCGCTTCACCTGCTTCAGCCTCTGTGAGCGCTTCTCTGATTGCGCTGATCCGGCGGATACTTTTCTCATACTCAATTGCGGGGTCACTATCCTCTGTGAGCAGCGGATTGCAAAAGATATAGAGTTTTTTTGCAGAATGATCAAAGACGAGATAGTCACTGATCAACATGAACTCTGCAAGAGGAGTACTGGATTCTCCCCTGCCTTTTATCTCCACATGGGGATAGAGAGAGGAGATAATATCATAAGAAAAATAACCTGCCATCCCGCCTGAGAATCGCGGAACTCTGAGAGACTGTTTTTGACTGACAAAATTAAACTTCTGCATGACGGACTTAATCTGGTCCACAGCATTATTCCCGTCAGGCACCCCTGTGATCGGGAGATATCTTTCATCTCCTTTGCACTCCATCTCATCACCAATTGTCACCATCAGCCGGGGGGTAATCCCGACATAGGAGTATGTGGCAATCTTTTCACTCCCTTCAAGAGACTCAAGGAGAACTCCTTTCCCATGGCAGAGAAGTGAGTATGCATCGGCAGGAGATATAGCAGGGAGAGGTGATTCAGCACAGACTGATATGATTAAGGGTTTTTTCTGACCCTGTGCAGATGTAAGGAACTCTTCATAACTCAGGCTGAGCCCTGTTATTCCCGTGGCTACTGCCTCTTCATTCTCCATTCCACCGGGCATCACCTTCCCTCCGCTTTTCGTTCTGCTACAATGCACAGCATTTCAGGATTTTTAATCCCGGTTGGCATCTTTACCAGAGACATATCTATTATGTTTCAATTGTACAAATATATACATTGTGGTACTACAATTGACAATGAAGTATATTATATACCCGTCCGAAATATGACAAGCTGTGATCTGCCATGAAAATGAAACTCACATTTAAAAAAAGTGCTCATATAGCCGGAATAGGCTTTGGTGCCTGTAAAATCGGTTAATATTAGTCGCAATTAATATTAAACCTGTACACGGAGGGGATGTTAAACACCCTCCTGATGAATTACATGCTTCCATCAGTAGGGATAAAAGATGAAAAACATCAGGCAAAGCGCAAAAAACATCCATCCCGCAGGGGGGATCTCCTTATATTCCCCTTTTATAATTTTAAAGAGCGGATACAACACAAACCCGCTGCATAAGCCCACACCTATGTTATATGTGAAACTCATCAGTGCAATGACTGCAAAAGAGGGAATAAATTCAGAGTAGTCACTGAAGTCTATTTTTGTTACTGATTCCAGCATAAAGAGGCCAACCACTATAAGCGCTGAACCTGTGGCGGCAGCGGGGATTGCAGAGATGACTGGTGAGAAAAATAATGCTGCAGCAAAAAGCAGAGCAACAACAACGGCGGTCAGCCCTGTCCTGCCCCCAACCTGTATACCTGCCGCAGATTCCATAAACGTCCCGGTTGTGCTTGTACCGGCGAGTGCCCCGAAGATCGTTGCCAGGGCATCGGCAAGGAATGGTTTTTCAATCTCAGGTAAATTTCCGTTCTCATCAAGAAATCCTGCCTGTGCTGATATCCCGATAAGACCACCCATGGTGTCAAGAAAGTCCATCGTAAACATCGTAAGAATAACTGCAAAAAATCCCCATGAAAGTGCGCCGGTTATATCAAGCTGAAACAATATGGGGGTGATGTCCGGCGGCATGCTGAAATACGCCTCAGGTGCCTTTGCAATCCCCATGACAAAAGCAAGAAACGACGTTGCGATCATGCCGATCAGGATTGCACCCTTAACCTTTCTTATCAGGAGCGCAGACATCAGGAGGAAACCAAAGATAGCAAGCATAACTTCAGGGGAAGCGAGTGCCCCGACCATGACAGGCACCCCGCCTCCGTTGGCGGGAACTACAATACCGGTATTAACAAGACCAATAAAAGTGATGAAGAGACCAATACCAACAGAAAAACTGTATTTCAGGTTCTGTGGGACTGCTTCTGACATTAACTTCCGACCACCTGCCACTGTGAGAATCAGGAGCAGGATACCGCTGATAAAGACAGCCCCTATCGCTGTCTGCCAGGAATATCCGAGAACACCGCAGACTGTGTATGCGACAAAGGCGTTCTCGCCCATATATGGCGCAATAGCAAAGGGACGGTTGGCATATACACCCATTATCAGTGTCCCGAATATGGCACTAAGGATAGTGACGACCATTGACGGGCCGAATGGAATGCCTGCTGCAACGAGAATTGCAGGATTGACGACTATGATATAGGCCATCGTCATAAATGTGACAGTGCCTGCAAGCACCTCTGTTTTTACATCAGTTCCGTGTTTTGTGAGACCAAATATCGCATCAGCAGTTCCAGGGAATCCCCATTTCATGATAAAACTACGAACAGGATGCATAAAACTACTATGATTTATTGTACAAAAAACAAGTTACCTTGTCCTATTGACAAGTCAGACCGCAAATGCAGGCAGAATAAGACCCAGAGTGGAAATAAGGGTGAAAGTCAGGACAAAACTCAGAGTGAGATTCAGAATGGATCAAAAATCAACACAAAGTCCAAAAAGAAACATTCGCCAATACAATCAGAATTCCCAAATTACAGAAAATCTGCTAACAATCCGGAATTCGCCAATGGAGGCAAGATCTCAGATACACAAAAACCAGAGGAAATACATCTCTCAATCAGGAACAGATCATCTGATGCTATCCGGACCGGGTATAAAAAAAAGATTATTTGAAGATGTCAAAGATCTGGTCAGAGCCGGTAGCGGAGAGACGGTCACGCTCTGCAGGTTCTTCAACAAGTGCAAGAATCGGCAGATCCATGTTGACACCAGGTGTGAATCCAAACATCTTCTCCATCTCAACCTGAAGTGAGTGCATGAACAGTGCATTTGGGATATCCATTGCACAAAGTTCTTCGCACTGACCACAGTTGACACATGAATCAGCTATGTGTGAATAGCGAATCAGGTGGAACATGAATGGCGGTGGCACCTGTCCGGGAGTAACAAGGTGAGACTTCTTGGTGCTGCACTCTTTACAGTAACAGATTGGACAGTTCTCAATACACTGGTAACACTTGATACACTTTGAAGTCTCATCCATGATGAACTTTAAGCGGTCAGTGCTCTCACCAAGTGCAGAGAACTGCTTCTCACGGTACTTGTCAGCAAGTTTGAACATTGCGTTCTCAACCTTACCGCGGATTACAATTCCTTTGGGGACTGGATCCTCAGTTGCAAGTGCACCTGCCTTAACTGCTGCGTCAAGAAGTTCCGCACCCTTATCACTGCATACTTCAACAAAGGTTGCCTTACCAGCCTTATCACCGATAACACCCCAGTTACCACATGCAAGATCTGCCTGACGTGGAACTTTTGTTTTGCAGCGCTGACAGTTAGCACGGCGGCCGTAGCCTTCCTCTTCAAGGTCATCAATGGAGATGCCCTTGTGACCGTCGGCAGTCTCAATGATAAACTGGCCTTTATCGATCTCTTCCTTGATTACAACGTCAGGGTCGGTCTCAAACTTGTCAGCAATCATCTTACGTGCTGAAACCGGGCTTACGGAACCACCACAGTTCAGACCGATCATGATGACATTGTCAAGATTGATCTGCTCACGCTTTGCAAGTTCGTACATTGCCTTTGCATCACAGCCTTTCACTGTAACTGCAATCTTCATGTCGTTTGCACCGCCTAACCAGTTCTTGATCAGCTTTGGGAGCAGAAGTGTACCACAGTGCAGTGAACCGGCAGTCTTTACGATCTCTGCAGGGTCTGTGATGAACACAGGAGTTGCATCATAGATATCATATCCCTTCTGAACTGCAAGCACAGCATCAACCATTCCGCTCTCAAGTGCATACTTCAGAAGAGTTGTCACGGCTCCACCGCACTCACCCTTCTCAAGGAAGTCTGCATCGTTTGCCCATGCATATAACATATCACCTTTTGCTGACATTTTCAGGCCTCCTGGATCTTTTCAACTTTTACAGCACATGCCTTGAACTCCGGAATCTTACATGCCGGATCAAGTGCATTGTTTGTCAGTCTGTTTGCCGCACATTCAGCAAAGTGGAATGGCATGAACATGACACCTTTCATAATATCCCGGGTCACTTTTGCAGGCACTTCTACTTCACCACGGCGGGTAATTGCCTTGATAAGTTCCTTGTCCTTGATACCAAGAGCCCTTGCATCCTCGGTGTTAATCTCAATAAATCCGGTTGGAACCTCTTTATCAAGAGTTGCTGAACGGCGGGTCATTGAACCGGTGTGCCAGTGGAAGAGAATACGTCCGGTAGTGAGAACGAATGGATACTCATCATCAGGTACCTCTGCTGGTGGTTTCCATTCAAGTGCGTGCATGACACCCATACCATCGGGGTGTGCACACTTGCCGATATGCAGGATTGGAGTTCCGGGGTGGTCAACAGAGGGACATGGCCAGTGCAGCGCCTCAGGCTTTGCGAGACGCTCATAGTTCATACCATGGTATGACGGAGTAAGTTCTGCAATTTCGTTGAAGATATCCTCAGAGGATTCCCATGCAAACTGGTCAGGATAACCCATTGCTGCACCGACTTCTGCGATGATCTTCCAGTCAACTTTTGCCTGGCCGGGGGGTTCCTGTGCCTTTCTCCACATCTGGACACGACGCTCAGTTGAGGTCTGTGTACCAAACTTCTCTGCATAACAGGTTGCAGGCAGAACAACATCGGCCCGTGCAGCAGTCTCGGTCAGGAAGATATCCTGCACGACAAGGAAGTCAAGGTTCTTAAACGCATGCTCAGCGTGGTTAAGATCAGGGTCAGAGAGCATTGGGTTTTCACCCATGATGTACATGCCTTTGAGCTTACCAGGCTCGTCAGCGAGGACATTTACCATTGTGGTGACTTCATAACCGTTTTCAGGTGCACAGATTCCGTCAGGGAACGCCCATGCATCTTCGAATTTCTTGTGAGCTGCGGGGTCAATAACCTTCTGATAACCGGTGAATACCACAGGCAGTGCACCCATATCACAGGCACCCTGCACATTGTTCTGGCCACGGAGTGCATTCACACCACCGCCACGCCTGCCGATGTTGCCGGTAAGCATCTGGAGGTTTGCAGTGGATTTTACATTGTCCACACCTACGGTGTGCTGAGTGATACCCATTGAATAGAGAAGTGTAGACGACTCTGCAGTTCCGATCCACTCTGCGGCTGTCTTCAGTTGCTCTGCCGGGATACCGGAGATCTTCTCGACATTCTCAGGCAGATAGTCATCCCTGAGCACCATTTCTTTGAGCTCATCATAACCCTTGGCACGGTTTGCAATCCATTCTTTGTCTTCCCAGCCATTACGGATGATTTCACCCATCAGGCAGTTGAAAATTGCAACGTCTGATCCAGACTTAAACTGCATATACAGGTCAGCCTGCTTTCCGGTACAGGTGTAACGGGGGTCAGCGTAGATGAGTTTGCCACCGTTCTTCTTTGCCGCCATAATTTTGCGGCCGATGAGCGGATGCTGCTCAAATGTGTTTGAACCAATAATAAAGACGCACTTTGACTCTGCAATGTCACCAATAGAGTTGGTCATTGCACCTGAACCGAATGATGCAGCAAGACCTGCCACAGTTGATGAATGACAGAGACGTGCACAGTGGTCTATGTGAGTTGTTTTGAATGCACCACGTGCAAGTTTCATCAGAGCGTAGTTATCCTCATTTGAGGTACGTGCTGATGAAAGCACAGCAATCTCACTTGGTTTGTATCCCTTGAACTTTTCTGCGATGAGTTTGTATGCCTCATCCCAGGTTGCCTCCTCAAACTTGCCGTCCTTTTTGATAAGCGGCACTTTAAGGCGATCTTCTCTGTTGACAAACTCGTGGGCGTAGGTACCCTTGGGGCATACCCGTCCTTCGTTGACAGGGGAGCGCTGGTACGGAGCTGTACCAACTACCTTGCCATCTTTCACCACGAGGTTGAATGTGCAACCGGTCCCACAGTAGGGGCAGGTTGTTTGAACGTATTTCAGATCCATAGTCTTACCTCGAACACAGAGAAATATATTTTTTCCTTATTTAAGGACACCGTTTGGTCTCCCAAAACATGTAGAATAACGGTGGATTTCAGTCAGATTTACCCACATGTTGATAAATGATGACCATTTACATAAACAATAACAACTTAACACAATTAGTCCACAAAAGGCACCGGCGCAAACATGAGAAAAATATTACTACCCCCGATGATTGTTGAACTAATCACAAGCGGCATTGCAGGAATGGACAATATGGTTTTTTTTAGAACCGGAATATGCCCATCCTGCGGGAGTAAAATTAAAGGACATGACACAAAAAAGAAAAAGTTTGCTACGATTATTGATGGAGAAAGGACAAAACAGATCCATGTTTTTGTTAAAAGATATCACTGTACAGGGTGTGGAAAACTCCTGTATGCCGATTCCCCTTTTTACCC
This sequence comes from Methanobacteriota archaeon, assembly GCA_034659935.1. GTDB lineage: Archaea > Halobacteriota > Methanomicrobia > Methanomicrobiales > Methanomicrobiaceae > DAOVRB01. The sequence goes on from JAYEIC010000022.1 coordinate 27,725, forward strand.
GGGTACCAGACTTGGCGCACCCATAGTTGACTTTTGCATTGCAAACAACAACAGGCACCCCTATAATCATATCTCTAAAATTTTAAGAGCAATGAATATTGTAGTTGACAGGGGGACAGTAAAGAATTATGCAGATAAATCATTCGGGCCCGTCCCCTGCATGGAACTCTATGAGATTAAAATTCCGGTATCTCTCATTTCACTCTCTGAAGTCAGCGTCAGAAACGAGTCTGCTCCCATCACAGGGGCAGAATCGTTCACTGCCGGCAGTTTCCCATCCGCAGAGAGGGCACCTCTTCAGATGGTGGGAGCGTTTCAGAAAAGGGATTAAGGGCAGAAAGAAAAACAGCAGAAATACAGGTATGCCTGTCATAAAAAAGAGGAGAGATATCCCCAGTGAAACAAAGAGGAGAAGTCCACTCAGCAACCACCTGTCCATGACTACTACTCCCCCGACTGGAGCCGCAGGTTTTCTGCCTGCTTCTCCCGTAATGCCACCTCTTTCACAGCATATGCAGGAAGTGCATCAGACCACCTGCCAGGCTGCCCGGTATTGAGGTCTGTCCAGCCAGACTCCCCTGCGAGAAGATGGGAGCCGATTCCGGCCGTAACAACTGACTTTGCACCGGTTTTCTCCATTGCCCTTCGCACCTGCACCCCGATACTCTTCTTCTGTTCATCCCGGAACTGCTCTGCAATCATGAGAGCCTGTGTCTCACCAATCTCTGAGAGATCTGCACAGACAACCCTTGAAAGCCTCCTGAGTGATGCATCCCGCGTCACCGCAGCGCCGTCAGGGGTTGGTGTTGCATAGCCGGATTCGGAGATATGCCCCAAAACAAAGTGAACGTCCGCGCTGATTGCAAAATATTCACTGGAAATGAGTGTCTCAGTTCCATCAATTATCACAGTACGCAGGAGTGCGGGGAGTGTTGTTCTCAGGAGACCCGTATATACGAGATAGCCCTTTTTCAGCCTGTCAAGATCAGTCATCCCCTTCAGACTTTCGAACCGGTTGAGCGGTATAATGTCAACAGTAGTGCTGCCCATATCGACAAGCACCGATTCAGGGTATAAGGATCTTAAGTAGTCAGCAGAAGCAAGCCAGTTCGCTGCCGCAAGTTCAGGTACAGGTCCGGTATGAAACGCCCCGTCTGTCCCATAAAAACGGGCATCAGGCAGCGCCGATTTAACTGCATCCACAATAAATGAGATGCCAGCCTGTTTATTCTCAAAACTGTCCGCAAGTTCACCACTCATCACTACAGCGGCTTCTTCACCCGCATAGCTCATCAAAATTTCAGTTATCGGAGCCTCCTGCCAGAGCGGACAGTAGTGTATATGGACATCTTCATCCACAACTTTTAAGTTAGCCCCACCCACATCAATTCCAATCATGAGAGAACTACCCTGCTTTCCCTGTCAAATGTAACATGCCCGTTTAAGTGGACGCACTCCAGAAGTTCACCCCGCGATGCATTCACAAGCAGGTCTGCAATTTCTTCTTCCATTATTTTCACTATTGCCACCATACTTGACGTTGGCCGGGGGTTTACATCAACCACATAAATCTTATCAGCGACAATCATATCCACTCCGGTGTACCCCTGACACCCCAGTGTGTTTACAACCTCCACTGCAACAGCTTTTATCTCATCCGCCCGTGGATGGTCAACAGGCGTCTCCCCACCCATATATCTGAAGAGATCATCCTCAATTTCTATAAACTGTCGGTTCATGGACAGTACCAGAGGAGGTTTTCCACTGTAATACAGACAGGTATCACCCACAACACGACTGCCAATGAGACTGACACTGATATTGTCACCCTCAATATATTCCTGCCCAAACTCCCCGGGGGCGGGCATTTCATCAGATAACCTCATATTTTCTGTCGCACAACCGGATATCTGCTTGATTACCTTACGTCCGGAAGAGATTTCTTTGGGCACTGCAATGCCACGTGATTCAAGCAGATTCCCACAACGCTGTTTATTTGCACAGATAGCTACATTCAGACTGCCGCACCCGATGTTGTGAGTCAAATCCTCAACAATTTTCGTGTATCGGGCAAGCAGCGCATCAGGAGCAATTACAAGTCCGACATCACATCCGGGTGCCAGTTTTTTCAGTTCGTCCTCAAAATCAGCACCATGACCCTGTGGTGTGACGACTTCATAACCGCATCTCTCAAAGCTATCACTAAGAGCTCTGAGCATAGCCTCACCCTCAGGTGCAAGGTGTGAGTCATTAAAAACTGTATATTCAGCAAGCAGCGCCTTCATTAATTATAAAGTTTGAATCCTGAACAAATGAGGCTGACGATCGATCAATTATTGTTCAGGTAATGTCATCTTACACTGTAACAATGAAATCACAGATACTACTTACAAATGATGATGGCGTATCCTCGGCAGGGTTATGGGCAGCATACGAAGCCATGTCACCGTTTGCGGACGTTACTGTCATCGCACCGTCTTCCCAGCAGAGTGCTGTCGGAAGATCCATCTCCATTTTTGAACCAATACGCGCCAGTAAGATCAAAATTAACGGTGTTGAGGCCTACTCAGTCGGAGGAAAACCAACAGATTCTGTGATAATCGGACTCTACGGAGTTGGATTAAAGCCGGATCTCGTTGTGAGCGGCATAAATATCGGGGAAAATCTTTCCTTTGAGTCAATCATGACTTCAGGTACTGTTGGTGCCGCACTTGAGGCATCAAACCAGGGAACCCCGGCAATTGCCTTTTCATTACAGGTAGAGGATCAGGGTGAAAAATTCGATGACCCGCAATTTTCAGGGCAAAACTTTGAAGCCGCAAAAAAGGTTGTTGCCGACGTCTGTCAGAAACTGCTGGATAAAGGATTTCCTGCCAATACAGACGTGGTAAACGTAAATATCCCATCAGAGATCACAGGCGGTTATGAGATCACCCACCTTGCCGAAAAGCTGTTCCACACAGGTGTTGAAAAAAGGCTGGACCCAAGAGGCAGACCATATTACTGGATTAACGGTCCGTTATATGAAAATGCCAAAGAGGGAACTGATGTTCATGCTATCCATAAAGGGAATATTTCAATAACTCCAATCACACTTGACTCAACGGCACATATGGACATGGAGGCAATACGCAGGATTTTTTAAGAGACAATCTTTTTTTGGATTAAAATTCATTACGATTCATTTGAGTCGAAAACCAAACTTCCAGGAATGTTTGGTTTTCTTCTCATAGTCCCAAACGTTCGTCACTATTTTCCAAACCATTACTCCCCATACTCCCCATACTCCTCATACAATCAAAAACCTCATCTGTCTGCAACTTCACCCATCCCCATCCATCAGATTATCCGTATTTATCCTGTTTACCTGCAGGCCTCAACAATTGCTGTTTTGATTACTTCACATACTCCTGAGTCATCTTCATGATCAAGGGCCCGTTTAACTTGTGGGGGTAAAGGGGGCAAAGCGGGAAGTCCCCGTCCTTCAGGGCGGGGATGACACGGAAAATGCACAGCATTTTCCTGACAGGCACATTTCCAATGTGCCGTGAAGCGGAGCCACCCTTTTTAATTCACTTTCACTGCGCACGAAAAAGATATAGATAGGTGTTTGAATGAAGTTAGCATGTTAATGCTAATTTCCTATAAGTATCGTGCATATCCAGGTCCGGTCGCAGAGACGCGACTGAATGAAGCACTTGATACTTGTAGGTGGCTCTACAACCAACTTCTGGAAGAGTGCAATGATGCACGGGCCTGTGGTGCCCCTCTGAAGAAGGCGTACACTCAGGCACGTATAGTCCCACTGAAGGATGAGAATCCTGCACTGAAAGATGTCTACTCCAAAGTGCTCCAGATGGTCAATTATACTCTATGGAATAACATCACTGCTCTGTCACAGACAAAGAAGAGAGGAAGGAAGATCGGAAAACTCCGTTTCAGGAGTGCATCCCGGTACAGAACTCTTAACTACAATCAGTCTGGATTCAGGATTGACAGAGAACATAACAGTATCACGTTCTCGAAGATTGGCACAGTCCGTGTTAAGATGTATAGACCATATATCAGGAACGTGAAAGGCATCCTGATCACCCGTTCGGGTGATGGGTGGTATGTCATCATTCAGGCGGAGCAGGATGTTTCTGAACCAAAGGGGGAGGGTCGGTCTGTCGGTATTGATGTCGGGCTGAATTCGTATTGTGTCGATAGCGACGGCAGGGTAGTCGAGAATCCCCGATTCTATGAACAATCTCTGTTCAGGATCAAAAAATTACAGCGGTAAATATCTGCCGTATAGGGATGGAACAGCCCTTTATGCCCGTGGAGACAATACCTCTACATCACGTTTCTGTGATGCAAGTGTTGTCAATGAAGCAGGAAGCCACGCCCTTTAGGGCGTGGTAGTTCACGTGCGACACACGACTCATCACCGCCGATCCTGCCAATGGATATTGCCGCACTTTTCCTGACAAATTCATTTTCATCTGTAAGCAGCGGTATAAGATAACTACGTAAATCTTCCCTGCTAAAGAATCCCAGCCCTTTTGCCGCCATATGCCTGACATGATCCTTTTCATCCTGCAGGGCTGCCAAAAGTGGTTCATAGGCGCGCTCATCACCAATCCGCCCGAGTGCTTCTGCTGAACGATACCTGACCACCCAGTCATCATCACCAAGAGATGCGATCAGGGAGTCCACTGCCACCGCCCCAAGACTTACAAGCGCCTCCATTGAACGGGCCCGTACATTTTTTTCGCGATCATGCAGTGCCGCAATCAGATTCCCGACAATTTTGTCGCTTTTGGTTGTTCCGAGAAATAAGGCAGCCATCTGGCGAAGACGCGGATCTTCATCCTCAAGCGCATTGCAGAGACCCTGCATACCCTCTTTTTCAAAAGTAAATTTATTATAAATATCAGACATTATGGTTTTTCTCCTCTGACGGTTTGATAGTCAAAATCAATAGTTGAGAATCAGGCATCAGGACAGGTTTGGTTTATTCCCTGTTTTCAACTACAATCAATCATATATATCCGGGTAATTAATTACACTGACTGTTACAACTAACCGGAACTGAAAAAGAACAAAAAAATTAGTTCTCAGCGGGGGTTTTTTTCCACCAGAGAACTTCACCATTCTCAACCTTCAGAACTTTTAGTTCCTTTACCTTCGCATCGCCGGGAACTGCGGTAACATCCGCACCGGACGGGACAAAGAAGATCGGATAGTCAAATTTCAGACCTTCTGCTTCAGCAGTAATAATTTTTGCATTAAAATTCTCAACATCATCTGCAGAAATTTCAGGAGCGATTACAACATTTACCGGATAGCGCTTTGTTGTGCCAAAGCGTTTTCTGGATACCTCGTAATCACCACATAACGGACCCCTCTCAATCTGCCATCCCTCGGATGGAGAGAACATATTCTTTAAATCTCTTAATACATAGGAATGCATAGAATCATTTACGGAACCCATTAATCACTCACCTTAAAGTATAGTGCATTTTTTCAAATTTAAGTGTATCTTTGTGAATTTTGAGATAAAATCTACTACAAGGACAGGCCATTACAATCAACAATTAGAATACGTTGATTTTAACAAAGAGTTAATAACATTTGCAGATCAAAAATAAATATTTCCGACTTAACGCATAAAAATCTGAAAAAATAACACGCCCAAGACGGAATTCGAATCCGTGTCGCAGCCGTGACAGGGCTGCATGATAGGCCCCTACACTACCTGGGCAGATTTAATTATTGAGCTGGCATGACAGTAGCGATTGCCATTTTCATTAAACAGCACCTGAAACCTATGCTTCATGCTCTTTTTTGCGAAAAAAACAACGAGTGTCATTTTCTATAACATATAGGAGCTATAAACCATTTAAACCTTTGAGTTTGTCACGCAAAAATAAACATTTTCATTTGTTAATATTTATAATGGAACTGGAATATTCCTGTCTGGGACTACAAATATCGGAAAAATACAGAAAATCTACAAAAAATAAATCACGCCCAGGACGGAATTCGAATCCGTGTCGCAGCCGTGACAGGGCTGCATGATAGGCCCCTACACTACCTGGGCATTTACTGACACCATCCCCTCCCCTGTAATCAGGTCCCGCCTCCCGGAATCGAACCGGGGACATCGCGGTAGCCGCGCAGTTACCTAAATCGGTAAACCATACTACAGCCGCGCACTCTACCAGTCTGAGTTAAGGCGGGTCTGGTGCTCTACAATATAGGACAGTGAGACTATTAAATATTCCGCTTTAGATCCCCCGTATTTTTTCAGGCAAAAGGAGTAACATCAGTTATATATAAATTACAGCCCAAAATATAACCATGTCTTCTAAAATAAATGAGACAGGGATAGTCACTGAACAAGTGGCAGGTCGCTTTCTTCAGCCCCAATGCTGAAATACCAAAAAGGATCAATGTTTTCGACACCACCTTAAGAGATGGTGAACAAACACCAGGAGTTTCTTTTACCTCCGAACAAAAGATTGAAATTGCACATCAGCTTTCCGACATAGGAGTGCATACCATCGAAGCAGGTTTTCCTGCATCTTCGCCTGCAGAAGCTGCCAGTATAAAGCAGATAGCTTCAGAAGGGCTGCAGGCCCTGATATGCGGACTTTCACGATCACTGAAGAGTGATGTTGACAGGTGTCTGGATTCCAATGTTGATATGATACATATCTTCATCCCGACATCGGAGATCCAGCGTACCTACACCATCAGAAAAAGTCATTCTGAAGTGCTCGAGATCACAGGAGAGATTATTTCCTATGCAAAAGATCACTGCAGAGAAGTTATGTTCTCGGCGATGGATGCAACACGCACAGAACCGGATAAACTGATTGAAGTCTATCAGACAGCAGTCAACGCAGGCGCAACCGTCATTAACGTGCCCGATACGGTTGGCATCATGCCGCCTTCAGGGATGAAAGAGCTGATCTCCGGAATCAGACAGGAAGTGAACTGCCCGATAGACGTTCACTGCCACAATGATTTCGGACTTGCAGTTGCAGGCACAATCTCAGCAGTTGAAGCAGGCGCTTCGCAGGTACAGGTCACAGTAAACGGCATAGGCGAGAGAGCAGGCAACGCAGACCTCTCACAGACAACCATGATCCTTGAATCCATTTATGGCATTGACACAGGGATTACAACAGAGAAACTGGTAGAGACTTCACACATAGTCTCGCACCATTCAGGCATTCCGATTCTGGACATACAACCGGTTGTTGGTGACAACGCGTTTGCCCATGAAAGTGGCATACACTCACAGGGCGTTCTTGCAAACTCAAGCACCTTTGAACCGGGCATAATGACACCTGAGATGGTCGGGCACAGAAGAAGACTGAAACTGGGTAAACACGTAGGCAGACACGCCATCCGGCAGATGCTCACTGAGGTTAATATTGAACCGAATGACACCGCACTTGATGAAATTGTCACAAAAGTAAAGCAGCTTTCCAGCCAGGGAAAGCAGGTAACTGACAATGACCTTTATCAGATTGCTGACTCCGTAATGGGTACCATCGGAATTGATAAAGCCATCATGCTGAGTGATATTACAATCATAACAGGCAACAATGCCATACCCACTGCCAGTATAAGAGCAGAGGTATGCGGAAGTGCGAAATCGTTCTGCAGCACAGGCAATGGGCCCATTGATGCAGCCATGAAAACAATCATGGGCATTATCCCTGACAGGATTAGACTGAAAAAATTCAATATCTCCTCAATATCAGGCGGTACGGATGCAATAGGAAATGTCACAATTACTGTACAGGACGAACACGGAAGAATATTTGATGCCGGTTCTTCAGGAGGCGATGTTGTTCTCGCATCTGCGGAAGCACTGATTAATGCCTTAAACCTTGTACACGGGGCAAATCAGTGAACTACCACGCGGCCCGAAGGACGGGAACTTCCCGCTCTGCCCTCTTTTCACCCACGTGAAATTAAAAAAAATAAAAGAATTCAGGGTTAATTTGCTCTAGGGGCTATCCCCTCAAGCTCACCCTTTATCTGCGACTGAAGCTGTTCGAATTTGCCCTTTAGGGCAGTTTCCTGCTTCTCAAGTGATTTTATACGGATCCCGAGTGTCTCCACTTTTTCAACAAGTGATTCCATCACTTTATCTCTGTTCTGCTGCATCATAACAGCGCCAATATTCACAAAGACTTCAGCATCATCTGTAATCTCTTTGAGTTCCTCTATCGCACGCTTTGCTTCCTTTTCAGCCATATCATACTGTCCTTTCTGCTGTACGATTGTCTGAAGCTGCTGCTGTACCTGCTGCAGCATCGCAAACTGATTCTGTACTTTTGGTGAAACGTTATTCATATCAAGCAATCTCCTGCATCTCTTTTGCAATATTTATTAGTCTTAACCATGTATTCAACGCAGCCCGAAGGGCAGAGACATCCTCTGCACAGACTCTGATTACCAGTATCCGGTCACCTTCAGGCCAGACATCCGCAACGGAACGTCCGGAAACACCCTCAAGTTCAGGTTTCACTGCGTCATACAAAAAGTATGCCGACTCAGACTCAAACCTGAATGTTGCCTCATGCTTCATGCCTAAGCCTCATACTTCATGTGTAAGACGGAGAAGATATCTCCTCCTCTGCACACCATCAAAGATCAAGGTGTTTTCGCTGCCCTCATACTCAGCCACGATAACATTCAGATGTTGGCCCATGCCTTCATAAACCGTTTGGTTCCCTGTCCGAAGCCCGCGTACAAGATCATTCTCCCTTTTATCAACAACAAAGGAAGTAAAATTACAGGACGCAACAGGTTCTTCACTGACATAAAGCTGAATAAGATAATTTCTGCCCTGTTTTGACACCACAATCACTTCAGTATCATAAACAAGGACTTCATAGAGACCAGCCTTGCCCCGCGGCGTATACCTCGCCCCAAGAGCAAAAGCAAGATCTTTACTAAAAGTTCTCAGCCCGGGAACCGGTTTGCGTGAAGTAGTGACGATCGTCATCTGGCCTTGATTTTTTTGATCCCTGCACCACGTTCTTTAAAAAGGATACGGTGCCCACAGTAAGGACATCTGACATTAATGTCAATATCCACCTTCTGCTTGCACCGGGCACACTTATATCCGGACAATTTGTATTACGCCTCCTTGACAATCGAACGCTCAATGGTACGGAGAGCAACCTTCAGTATTGGTGTCTGCGGCACATATGCACCACCTGCAAACTTGAAATTACACTTGCGGCATTCCCAGATTCCGGTACCACGACGGGCAACTGCCTCTGTTTCGCAACGCGGACATATATGTTTTGCACGGGATATCTTCTCAATATCATTGACACGTTTTCTGATAAAACGACCGTAACGTGGACCAAATCTTCCTGCACTACCGGTTATGCGGCCTTTTGCCCTCTGTTTTCCTTTTTTTGCCATATTGGATTACCCCTGATATGTCTGTATATATTTTATCTAATCCCTTATAATGTAAGTGTAAAACCACGAAGTCTTTGACTCCGCGGGAGTTCACTAATGTTAATCCAGGATTTTCACTTCACCGTCTCCTTTTGTCAGACGGTTTATCATATCGTAAAAGTCTCCCTGAATCCCTGCGGGGATTTTTAACACACCAATCCAGGAACCATCGTTCTGCCATTCTTCCTTTTCAACTGTTGTTGATGCAGAGATCTCACCGTACGCACGGGGAGCATAATCTGCAGGAATTTTCACAGCAAAACGCAGTTCTGCAAATTTAATCGGGATTAGCGGACGAAGTGCTTTTACAGTATCCTTCACAAGATCATCAAGATGTTTAAAAGGATCTATATTCACTTTTGCCTCCTCCATAGCCATCTCTATGCGTCTGGGAGGATGAGGGAGTTTAGTCTGGGGATTGATAGCATTGCGCGAGATGAATGTGATCACCTGCCGCCGCTTCTCTTCAATCTTCTGCCTGCGCTGTTCGGCAGTGAGATTAATTACCCCTTTCTTTATGATACGTTCTGCAATCAGCTCAAACTCTGTGGTGTCAAAGACCTTTTTTAAGGACTCTTCGGATGCCTTTGTGCCTTTTGATGAATTTTCAAAGACATATAGTGCTGCAACTACATCCTCTATGTTAACATCCGCACCCTGCCTTACCATGGCTGCCATATCAGGATCAACAAGAAGCTCAAATTTCTCCCCGTGGCTTTCCAGACGAGCCACCACTGCCTGTTCCAGAGGTATCATAAACAATCACCCTTACTTAGTTTTTTCAGATTCTTCAGATTTTTCAGATTCTTCAGATTTTTCAGATTCTTCAGATTCTTCCTGATTGAATTTTTCAACGTATTCTTTCACTTCATCCCGGCTCATCTTGCGGAATATCGGATCAATCATAGTAATCAGACCAATTTCGACAGTATTCACATCAAACTTACCTTCGGTAGCGGCATGAAGTGCCCTGAGGCCAAGCAGTACAGCTTCAGAGTAAGTGATTTCATCACTATAACTCTCATCAAACACCTTCATTACTGCAGGACGTCCCATACCAATTGCGGTTGCCTTGTATTCAAGAAGAGTGCCTGAAGGATCAGTCTCAAAGAGTCTTGGAATACCGTCACTCACACCTGCAATCAGAAGAGCAGTACCATATGGACGGGCCCCTCCAAACTGCGTGTAGGTCTGCATATGGTCACAAAGTTTCTTTGAGAGTGTTTCTAAGTCTATTGATTCATTATATGAAACACGGTTTATCTGTGCCTCCATACGGGCACGGTCAACCAGCGCACGGGCATCACCGACAAGACCGGATGATGCCACTGCAATGTGCTCATCTATTTTGAAAATTTTCTCAATCGATGACTGTTCAAGCAGACGTGAACTGACCCTTTTATCCACTATCAGGAGAACACCATCACTGCATTTTATACCTACAGCAGTAGTGCCTCTTTTCACCGCTTCCCGGGCATATTCCACCTGATAAAGGCGTCCATCCGGGCTGAAAACTGTAATAGCCCTGTCATAACCCATTTGTGATTGCATTGGCTGCATTATAATATCTCCATATCTCTGTTGGTAAAATTCAATTTTTCCTGTTTTCTAATACCATTCTGAAACAAATCAACCTTTTCCTGTGAGTAATAATATGCTGCGTATTTTTGTCCTGATGACACATAAACATCTGTTTCTGATATTACAGGTAATGAACGGATACGTTTCCTGAGTGCATGCAGTGTACCTGATGTTGCAACAGGCCTAAGGGAAAGGTGATTTCCATTAACCACGGTCAGAGTAACCATACCTGCTTCAAGCATCTTTTCAGTACCACATATACAGCGTACCACAAGGTAACCATTATTACAGGTGATCACTGCCATCTGTATCTCTGACGCAACTGCATCACCCCACAGAGAGGTCAGAGCATCCAGCAGTGCATAATACATCTGTTTCGGATCTGTATCACAATAAAACGGATGAATGGATGCAAGAACATACCTCCGGTTATTGCGCAGAGTCGGCGGCCGGGGTTTCATTCCTCAATCACCTCTACAACCTTTGCCCGGTTAAGAAGTCTGCTGACATTTCCCATGGCATAACTCACCCCGTCCTCATCAAGACCAAAAATACTGCAGAGGGAGCAAATCCCTCTTTCTGATCTTAAATCAAGATATGAAGACGCATTGCCTGATATGGTAAGAGGAAACTCATACCTGTTATGAAGTCTCATCAGATCAGAATAGCACTGAAACACTTTCTGCCGTGCACTCCCGCGTTTATAAATCAGAGGCCGTATATCAAGATCAACAGCAACGTTCTTCTCAGCGGCAGTTCTTGCAGCCACATGGTCAAATGAATTTTTACGAAGCCTGTGCACACCCCGGAGAATGTGTATGCCATTATACGAAACAGCTGCACGGTTAAATGCTGCATCACCGGCATCCACAATTACCACATCTGTTTTCCCCGAATATTTCTTTACCTTCCTGATAACAGCGTTTATCGGATATTCATGGATAATCATACCTGAATATACATGAATAGCGGCATCAGGTACATGATCCAAAAGTCCTGTGCAGACAATGCTGTCAAACCCAAGTTCCTTTGCCTCAATAGCAAATCTTCTTACAGAAGTGTCTCCTGCCGGGAAAGGATGTACACAGGCGTCTGTGCAGTTAAATTCACTCTGACTCATGATTACTCCAGAACAGTATAAAACAGGTATAATACTTACACATCAGGCGCAGTTTTAATGAAAGAAATGATTGCCACGGTTATACCTGATCACAATCGTATTTTTCAGACTGAGTAGCAGACACAATATTCATGCCGGATCCACTTTCAGTCATCAGTAGCCCCCTGCCGGTATCGCTTAGGATACGACAAAAAAATAATTATTTCCCTTTATTCGCGTTGGAGCGAATACTCGGGCGTGTATGCTCAGTACCTTTACCTCTCTTACGCATACCACGGCCTTTCATACCGGCACTGGTTTTTCCGCGCTCTGCACGGCCGCGCTGTGTATTATTAGACATCCACGAGAGATGCGCATCGTTTTTGATTGCCGGGTGATGACCATCCACAAGGATAACCTCATACCACTTGCTGCGACCGTCATCGCCTACCCAGTATGAGTTTAAAACTTCCATGTTGACGAACTTCCCTGAAGCTCTATCTTCTGCAATTCTCTGGATACTCTTGCCTGCAGTAGAGCTTTTCATACCCATACGGGCGGTACGGCGACCACGCATGTACCGTGACTTTCGGCGACCTCCACGGCGGACCTTCACACGTGCCATAATGATACCATGCTTTGCACGGTAACCCAGTGTACGTGCACGGTCGATACGGGTCGGACGTCTGATACGGACAACACTGCCCTCACGTCTCCATACCTGCAATCTGTGCCAGAGGAGAGCCTTTACCTCAGTCTCATCCGGTTTTTTCCATGCATCGCGGACGTATGCATACATTGATTTTGACATTTTCAAATCACCTTAAGGTTCAGCCATATAAATGGCCACATTCCTTTTACCCGGGATCCGGATCCCACGGTTCTATATATATTATTCAGAGAACTATTAAAACTCTGGCCAATGGCAATATGATACGTCACCCTCAGATGTCAGGCACTCTTCTTCTTCTCAACCACATGGATATTATCAATATATGTGACTGGATACTGCCCAAATTCATCTTTTTCCGCAGATTTAACCATATCCCACACCGTAAGCAGAGCAACACTTACCGCAGTCAGAGCCTCCATCTCAACACCTGTTTTTCCATAACTCTTCACCCATCCGGTTGCCTCAATATACTCGTCACCTTCAGTGAAATCGATATTAATCCCGCCAATGGGAAGCGGATGGCACATGGGAATCAGAGACGATGTCGCCTTGGCTGCTGAAATACCTGCAACCCTCGCTGTTGCAAGGACATTTCCTTTCAGAACAGAACCCTCAAAAATTGCAGTCAGAGTTTCAGGCCTGAGATATATCCGCCCTTTTGTAAGTGCCTCACGTTTCACGTCATCTTTTTCAGACACATCAATCATGTGTGCACGTTCGTCTTTTATATGAGTGAAAACCGGAGGTTTTTTTGATTTTTCAGACTGCTCCATTAATCAGACCACCTGAATCAGTTATTTTTTCTGAAGAGATAAATAGATGTATTTCCCGGCAGTCGAAACTTCAGCCGCGGACGTCATAACCATCCGGTATCACTGACACCAGAGACATCACTGGTTCATCACTTCGGCAATCACCTCCGGCAGGTCACCTGCAATCAGTCCGTCACCTTTTTCTGCAGAAACCCTCTCTCCTGCACACCCGTTAACATAAGCGGCAATACAGGCGGCGTCAAAGGCCGGCAGCCTGCAGAGAAGCGCACCTGAAAGCCCTGCAAGCACATCCCCCGTGCCGCCGGTTGTCATTGCAGGGCACCCGGTACTGTTGAACCGCACATGTTCACCGTCGCTCACAATATCTACCGGTCCTTTGAGGAGAATTGTTCCATCCTCTGCACATTCTTTCACAACCCTGGCACGTGCTGCAGGTGAAGTTCCTGGTTTCCTGTTGAATGAACGTGCAAATTCACCGGCATGCGGGGTGTATATTGTTTCACCTGAAACAGGGAGCGGGCTTTGAAGTGCATCAGCATCAAAGACCGCCTTCCTGCAGAAAGGCGCAATCTCGCGCACGACTGAATGACAATTTGCCCCTAGTCCGCACCCGCAGACAACAACATCAGCCTCTGCCGCAAGGGTCTGTAATGTTTCAAGATGATCTTTGGAGATGCAGGTTCCCTCAAGTTTTTCCACAATCAGATCAGGATACGGGAGATAATTGGGCGTTGCAACCCTCACGATATCAGCACCCCCGCGAAGTGCGGCAAAAGCGGCAAGATAGGGCGCTCCTTGATACGGACCACCGCCGATAACCAGCACAGAACCGCCCGCACCCTTATGAGCCCCCTCTTCTTTCTTCTTAAGGAGAGTCAGATCACCTGGACCTGTAAAGCACTCTGCAGCAAGTGGTATGCCAATATCCACAACAGAACTGCCTTTTATTTTCGGGCGGTGGAAAGTACAGACCTTACCTGCACGGATACCCGGTGTCGGCAGATCTGCAGAGAGAACAGGCGCAGGGCTCTCATTTGCAGAGGCAACACAGGAAAGAAGGGGTTCACGAAGTTTGCCATGCGCACCAATACCGAGCAACGCATCAATGATCAGGTCAGCCCTATCAAAGAGAACTGTTAGTGCTCTGACATCAGACGGACTCTGTACTGTGTGAATGGAAACAGCACAGTTTTTCAGGGCTGTAAAATTTGCCTGCGCGTCCACAGGAGAAGGTTCCCGACCGGTCAGAATCACATCAGTCTGTGCACAACCCTGAAGATAGCGCGCTGCCACAAGGGCATCACCACCATTGTTCCCTGTGCCACAGAGCAGAAGCACCCTCTCAGGAGCGTATTCCAGTGCCATTT
>JAYEIC010000022.1:42797-44524 GCA_034659935.1 Methanobacteriota archaeon
CCGGTCAGAATCACATCAGTCTGTGCACAACCCTGAAGATAGCGCGCTGCCACAAGGGCATCACCACCATTGTTCCCTGTGCCACAGAGCAGAAGCACCCTCTCAGGAGCGTATTCCAGTGCCATTTCAGCCAGAGACTTCCCTGCACTCTCCATCAGACAGATTGCCTCCACACCAAGCGAAACTGCATTTTTATCTACTGCACGCATACGCTCAGGACTGATCAGGCCATTTTCACAGAATTCCTTCATATCCTCAGACAACATTTCCAGTACCCCATTCCTATCATTTTCTCACACTCAGGATTAATATTACATTCACCCCGTAGTGGCATGGTTTATTGGGATACTATACAATAGTTGTACCAGATGGGTCTTGACAATGACATCCGGGCTGCTTCAGAGAGAATTTATAACGCAGATTCCGTAACCGTAGCATCACACATTGATGCCGACGGGATTACAAGCGGTGCGATTCTCAGACAGGGCATACAAAATGCCAGAATCACAGTCAAATCAATATTTCTCAGGCAGTTAGAACCCATGCAGATGAAAAAAATTCCGGATGATGATTCACTAAAAGTGTTCATAGACTTCGGCGCCGGGCAGCAAAACCTCCTCGAAGAGCATGGACTTGGAGAAGAAGACGTACTAATCATCGATCATCATGTCTCACAGAATGTGGACACCCCATATCTCCAGGTCAACAGCCTGCCATACGGTCATGAAAAACTGAGCGCGGCAGGTCTTGGATACATGGTCATGAAAGAGATGGGCGTTGCCAACGGAGAACTTGCAAAACTTGCTGTG
This sequence comes from Methanobacteriota archaeon, assembly GCA_034659935.1. GTDB lineage: Archaea > Halobacteriota > Methanomicrobia > Methanomicrobiales > Methanomicrobiaceae > DAOVRB01. The sequence goes on from JAYEIC010000022.1 coordinate 43,607, forward strand.
GTCGGCAATGTCGGCGATATGATGGCAAGGGAACACTGCGGACTCATCGGTCCGGCAAGAGAGATTGTCGACGATGGCGTTTCATTTGGTAGTGTGAAGGTGGTTAAATATGACTTGAACTGCTACGGAATATCCACGCGTCCGGTTCATACATGCCTCTCATACTGTGATGACCCATATATCCCCGGCATCACCAATAACATACAGGGTGCACAGGAATTCCTTGAAAAACTGGGGATTACCAGTAGAACAGATGACGGACAATGGCGCGTATGGGAAGAGATGGAACATGATGAGCGGCGTTGCATCATCAGCGCCCTGACCCAGCAGCTCATTGCAAATGGCGAAGGTACAGAACGCCTGCTTTCTGAAACATATCTCTTCCCGGAAGAGAACAGGCGAACACCACTCAGAAATGCACCGGAATACGCAACAATGCTCAATGCCTGCGGGAGATGGGCCAGAGCAGATATCGGATGCAAAGTCTGCTGCAATGACCGTGGTCTCGCATATAGTGAAGCAGAGAAGATGCTTCAAAACCACAAAAACGTAATCCGGGAGATGATGGAGTACATCCTTGATGCCGGTGTTACAGAACTGTCACATCTCCAGTATCTTCATGTAGGTAACAGGTTCCCTGACACCATTGTGGGAATCGGTGCAGGAATGGCTCTTTCAAAACTGAACTGGAGAAAGCCTATCATGATCCTCTGTTACCTGCCGGATGACCCCGAACTGATAAAAGTCTCAATGCGCACAAACGACCGGATGATTAAGGAGGGGATAGACCTCCAGTCTGCTTTATTAACGGCGTCTAAAGAAGTTGGCGGTGAAGGCGGAGGGCATAAAATAGCTGCAGGCGCATATATTCCAAAGAGTGCAGAAAAGGAGTTTGCATCCCGTGTCAACAGAATTCTC
>JAYEIC010000022.1:44624-54195 GCA_034659935.1 Methanobacteriota archaeon
CCAGTCTGCTTTATTAACGGCGTCTAAAGAAGTTGGCGGTGAAGGCGGAGGGCATAAAATAGCTGCAGGCGCATATATTCCAAAGAGTGCAGAAAAGGAGTTTGCATCCCGTGTCAACAGAATTCTCAAAGAACAATCAACTTAAGCGTGTATGCACCATCGCTGACTTCCAGTTTGGAAGAGGTGTGGGCTGCGCCCTGTTTCCGGATAATACGGAATTCAGACTCTCATCCACAAAGAGAATACGATATATCTTACTGGACGGGGAGAGACTCGCAACACTTCGCGCCCACGATGGCAGACTGACCCTGAGCATGCAGGGGGCAAAAAGGCTCTCAGATGCCATTTCTGCGCCTGCATACAGGGTTAAAATCACAGATGAAGTGATCGAATTTCTCATGAAAGGCAAAAATGCAATGGCAAAGCACGTGATCTCTGCGGATGAAAATATCCGCGCAGGTGATGAGGTAATGGTGACCGGAGAAGATGGCAGTCTCATTGCAACAGGCAGTGCAGTGCTTTCAGGAAGAGAAATGCTGGCATTTAATTATGGTGTAGCAGTAAACGTACGAAAAGGGAGTAAATAATATGATACCAGGTATGAACCCGAAAAAAATGAAACAGATGATGAAACAACTTGGAATGAAGATGGACAATATCGAAGATGTGGAGAAAGTAGTTGTCCATACTCCGGCAGGGAATTATATATTTGACAATGCTGAGGTCGTTGTAACCACCATGCAGGGTACGACCACATATCAGGTCAACGGGAACCCGAGATTTGAAGCAGCAGAGACAGAAATTCCCGAAGATGATGTAAAACTGGTCATAGAACAGACATCTGTTTCAGAAGAGGAGGCCAGAGCGGCACTTAAGGAAGCAGACGGCGACATTGCAGAAGCAATCATGAAACTGGCAAACTAAATTATGATCAAAGACGGCGACAGGGTGCTCCTGATAGGAAAGAAGTGTAAATACTATGTGCAGGCTGGCGAAGGAAAGTTCAGCACTGACAAAGGGATGCTGGATCTCTCAGCACTGCCGGGGTCATCATCGGGAGACACTATTGCCACACACCTTGGTGATGAATTTAAAATACTAATCCCACGCCCGACTGACTTTTTCAGTTATGCCAGACGGAGTGGCGCACCAATGCTCCCGAAAGATATCGGGATGGTGATCGCGTACACTGGCATGAATAACCGGGATATAGTCCTTGACGCCGGAACAGGGAGCGGTATTGCGGCAATATTTTTTGGCGGGGTTGCCTCACAGGTGGTCACATACGAGCAGAGGGAAGAATTTGCACGGATATGTGAGACAAATATCAGGGAAGCAAAACTTGACAATGTCACAGTCATTGCAGGAGATGTGCTGGAAGGTACAGGTGAATATGATGTGGTACACCTGGACCTGCACATTACAGAGGAGCATGTCCGTAAAGCCTGGTCCCTGCTTCGTTTTGGAGGATATCTTGCCACCTACACGCCGTTTCTGGAACAGACTTTTGTGGTTATGGACACGGCCTCTGAAATTTTTACAGACGTGGTCTGCCACGAACTTATAGAGAGGGAGCTTACCAGGACTGCCCGTGGAACAAGACCCTCAACAAGAGTCTGCCACAGCGGGTATATCACAATTGCACGTAAAGGGGCACCACTCACCAAAAATTAAATATTGTCCAAAAAACTTTCGCCATTATAATTTTCTGAATTGTAATGAAAGATTCTGTGAACTGTAATGAGACTAAAAACTTCGGCGTTTTACGTTCACATTATAAAGTGCTATGACAGAAGATGAGGTATGGCACTTACTGCGCAAAGGGTGCACAAATACAGAAAAACAAACTTCTTTTTTCATCCGTTTTTTTCTCGCAATTTCATCCCGTTTAGCATGAAACTGACAATTGCCACTTTCATCAGACAGTGCGTGAACGCTTACGCGTCATGTACGTTTTTATCATATCTTTACCAAAACAGGAGGAGACAATGTATCATATCATATCCATAAAGGACTTTGAAAGGGAAAAACTCGACTTAATCCTCAAAAAAGCAGAAGATATCGATTCGGCCGGTGTAGCAGAGCATACACTTGAAGGAAAACTTGTTGCACTCCTCTTTTTTGAACCAAGCACACGGACGCGGATGTCTTTTGCCTCAGCACTCGCACGCCTCGGCGGGACTTCCATTACAGTTGACAGTGTGGAAGGAAGTTCCATATCAAAAGGAGAAACACTCGCAGATACGATAAGGGTCGTAAGCAGTTATGTGGATGCAATTGTACTCAGGCACCCGAAAGAAGGTGCTGCAAGACTTGCCAGTGAATTTTCATCTGTGCCTGTCATAAACGCAGGAGACGGCGCGGGCCAGCACCCCTCACAGACTCTTCTGGACCTCTATACAATAAAACAGTCCATGCCTCTGGACGGAATTGACGTGGGTCTGCTCGGGGATCTCCGGTATGGCAGAACAGCGCACTCCCTGGCTTATGCCCTCTCGAATTATGATGTGAGACTTCACACAATTGCACCAAACGGGCTTGAACTCCCAGGAGGACTTACAGATGAACTGCGGAAAAAAGGAGTGGAGATCATAGAATACAGGGATGTAAAAGAGATAATACGTGAACTGGATGTCCTGTATGTAACAAGAATGCAGCGTGAAAGATTCCCTGATTCTTCGTCATACCTGAGTGTGGCAGAGAGCTCCCGCCTCACACCCGAACTGCTCGAAGGTGTGCGTGAGAAGATGATCGTGCTCCATCCGCTCCCAAGGGCAGGGGAGATCGACCCGAGAGTGGATAAACTCCCATATGCGCGTTACTTTGAACAGGCAGCAAACGGTATCCCGATCAGAATGGCTATGCTAAGGGAGGTTATGAGATGACACTCTCTGAAAAACCAAAAGATCTTTTGATCAGCCCGATTAAAAACGGAACTGTAATTGATCATATCACTGCTGGTGAAGCTATAAATGTACTGAAAATCCTGGGAATTACAGGGACTACAGACGAGTCTCTTTCAATTGCAACCAATGTCGAGAGCAGACTGACATACAAAAAAGATGTGGTAAAGGTCGAAAACCGGGAACTTAAAAAAGAGGAAGTAGACAGGATAGCGTTAATCGCCCCGAATGCCACCATCAATATCATCAGGGACTACAAAGTCACTGAGAAGAAGGGTGTACATATCCCGAAAGTGCTGATTGGTATAATCCGTTGTACAAACCCCGGGTGCATTACAAACACAGACGAACCGATTGAAAGCAAGTTTGAAGTCATCGGAACAGGACTTCACTGCCTGTACTGTGATACATTCATATCAGGCGATATTGCAGGCCACATCATTTAACCCGCAGGGGTGAAGGGGCAGAGCGGGAAGTTCCATACCTTCAGGCTGTTCTGTCTGTTGTACTTCACCTGTTTAACATATGCCCGTGTGGATCAATCTCACCACGGCATATGCGCGTGCTTGATATCCATTTCCCGTCATCTGCAAGGACACAGGTGATCTGATGGATGTCAACTTTCTTCTTCTTCTTCTTTTCGCGCCGGATTTTGTTTATCTCAAGGCCGGTCCGGAAAGTTTCCTCACTTACGACCAGTGCATCGAAGTCCGCATCGATTGACGAACCAAAGCGGTCAGATAATTCCTCAATTTTCCAGTCAGCAGAAAAACCTGATTCACCAATGAATTTTACCACTTCTGCCTTTCTTTCTCTGAAGGGTTCTATATTATGAAATTTACACCCTGCAAATTCGTCTGTAGTAAGTCCGATAATGACAAGACCACTCCTGCCTGCCAGTTCAAAGGATCGTGAGAGGAGTTTTTTGTGGCCGTCATGAAGAGGGCTGAAAGTACCACCTACCATAACTTTCATTGAAATAGAGGTTTAACTCCTATAGTATTATGAATAGTGATATCTCCTGTGGTTCCGGGGTGTTTATTGCAGAAAATGCAACAGTGGTCGGTGACGTCACCATTGGGGATGACGCAAATATCTGGTTTGGTGCTGTCATAAGGGGCGATAAAGATAAGATCATAATCGGCGAGGGGTCAAATATACAGGACAACTGCGTGGTGCATACTACAGTTGACAGGGTGGTTACGATCGGCAGATATGTCTCTGTCGGCCACGGTGCTATCATACACGGATGCACAATTCATGACAGGGTGCTCATTGGCATGGGGGCCATTGTCATGAATGATGCCGTAATCGGCGAAGGCTCAATAGTCGGAGCAGGTGCTGTTGTCACAGAAAGAACTGTGATCCCGCCAAATTCACTTGTGATGGGAATTCCCGGCAAAGTTATCAGGGAGATTTCATCCGAACAGGCCGAACATATCGTTAAAAATGCCACCAGTTACATAGAATTAGCAGGGAAGTACAGATGATGGGTAAGGTTGCAGTTATCGGAGCAGGAGTTGCCGGAATTCAGGCAGCACTTGATATAGCAAATCACGGAGTGCAGGTATACCTCATTGAGAAAGAACCGTCCATTGGCGGACATATGGCACAGCTCGATAAGACTTTTCCGACAAACGACTGTTCGATGTGTATTCTCTCACCAAAGATGGTGGATACAACCAGAAACAAAAATATTTCAATTCTCACAATGACAGAGGTCAGTTCTGTACAGGGAGAGGTGGGTAATTTCACAGTGCACCTGACAAGACACCCCAGATATGTGGATGAATCGAAATGCAATGGTTGTGGCGACTGCACAGAGATCTGCCCGGTTGAGGTATACAACAGTTTTGATGCGGGTATCGGAGTCAGAAAGGCAATTTACAAACCTCACCCACAGGCTGTTCCTGATGTGACTGTCCGTGATAGTGAACACTGCATAGACTGCGGACTCTGTTATGACATCTGCGGGACAGAAGCGATATTAAGGGACGATGAGGACAAAGAGGAGGTATTTGAGATTAACGTAGCCAGCATAATCATCGCAACCGGCTATAAAATCTTTGATGCCTGTGGAAAATCACAGTTCGGATACCTCAGACACCCGGATGTTATAACAAGTCTTGAACTTGAACGCATGATCTGCGCAAGCGGACCAACCGGCGGCAAACTCAGGAGACTAAGTGATGGCACCGCTCCGCAGAGTGTGGTATTCATACAGTGTGTGGGTTCGCGTGATATGACCATTGATCACCCGTATTGCTCGTGTGTCTGCTGTATGTATGCGATAAAAAATGCAATTCTAATCAAAGAAAAAAATCCTGACATTGATGTCACAATCTGTTATATGGACATCCGGGCATATGGCAAGGGGTATGAGGAATACTATAACAGGGCTGAAGAGATGGGTGTTACATTCCTGAGAGGCATGCCGGGAGAGGTCACAACGAACGATGGCGGAATGGATATGACTGTGGAAGACACCCTGACCGCTGAAGTCACCACACTTCACCCTGACATTATTGTGCTTTCAGTCGGGATGGAACCGGCAGCAGATGCAGGAGAACTGGCAGAGAAACTTGGCATAGAGCAGGAAGAAAGCGGATTTTACAGACCAAAAGACCAGAAGTTAAACCCTGTTTCCACCATAGTCCCGGGCATATATATTGCAGGGGCCGCACAGTCACCACGAGATATTCCCGATAGTGTAACACAGGGCGAAGCCGCTGCAATGCGTGCTTTTACTGATGCAATGAAGGTGAATTAAACATGGATTCTCTGACAGTTTCGTGGAATACAAAAGATGAAGTAATAGAGATCATCGACCAGACGGCTCTCCCGGGAGAAGTCAGAATAATTAAGTGTGATACGGCAGACCGGCTCGCACTCGCAATACAAAGGCTTGAAGTCCGGGGTGCACCTGCACTTGGTGTGGCAGGCGCTTATGGCATTTGTCTTGTGGCAGCACAGAATATACACAGGGATTACGACGATTTTTTCAGAGCAGTCCATGAGGGTGCGGATCTCCTCAAATCAACAAGGCCGACAGCGATCAACCTTGCATGGGGTATAGAGAGGGTGCTGGATGCCATGATTCCTTCATCTTCACCTGCAGAATCCACAATGTGCGCAGCCCTTGAAGCAGAAAAGATAAAAGAGGAAGATGCAGCCCATTGTCATGCCATAGGCGAGGCAGGAGCCGCACTGCTCCCGGATAAATGCACAGTGCTTACACACTGCAATGCAGGAGCACTTGCCTGTTCTGAGTGGGGAACAGCACTTGGAGTTATCCGTTCTGCTGTGAAGTCCGGAAAAAGTGTAGAAGTAATCTCCTGCGAGACGAGGCCACTTAACCAGGGTTCGCGCCTTACGGCATGGGAACTCGCACAGGACAATATCCCGGTGAAAACAATTACGGATTCATCTGCTGCCCACCTGATGCGCAAAGGGATGATTGACGCGGTAGTTGTGGGGGCCGACCGTATCACTCATGATGTGGTCTTCAATAAAATCGGTACATACATGCACGCCGTCTCTGCCCGGCACCACAATATCCCGTTTTATGTGGCCGCACCGTACTCAACCTTTGACTTCAGTTCGTCAGAAGAAGACGTAACAATTGAGTTAAGGGGCAGGGAAGAACTCGCATTCTGCGGTGACAGGAAACTTATGCCCGATGGTGTTGACACCATCAACTATGCATTTGACGCAACACCCCTAAAACTGGTTTCTGCAATAATTACAGAGAAGGGTGTGTTAAAGCCGCCATACAAAATTGTGCCCGGACTCTTTGAGACTTTGTGATATTATTTTTGATTCTGATTTTTTTGAGTGATATACAGTGGAAACAGAAAAACAGCTATTTGGCATGGACCCAAAAAAGGGCAGATGGATTTTTATTCTGATAGGTATCTCTATTAATCTCTGTCTTGGCAGCATCTACGCATGGAGCGTTTTTTCAAAACCCCTTGAGGAGGCATTCAATATCGGAGCAACTGAAAGCCTGCTGCCGTTTATCGTCTTTCTTGCAACAATCGCCATTGTCATGCCATTCGCAGGCGGCCCTCTTGACCGCTACGGGCCAAGGAAACTGATAGTTTCAGGTGCACTCCTCGCCGGTGCCGGGTGGCTGCTTGGAAGTATAGCAACTAACATAGAAATGCTCACACTGACGTATGGGATAATTGGCGGCATAGGCGTTGGTCTCGTATATAACTGCCCTATCGGGGTTGCAGGCAGATGGTTTCCTGACAGGAGAGGTTTTGCCACCGGTGCAACAATCCTCGGGTTCGGCCTTTCGCCATTTATCACAGCACCACTCGCAAATTCATGGATTGAAGAATTCGGAGTACTGCCGACATTCAGATACTTTGGCCTGCTTTATATCGTGTTAATCATTCCGCTCGGACTCCTGTTGTCATTTCCTCCAAAAGACTGGAACCCGGGTACATCTCTGAAGAGAACAGTTTCACATTTCATACCGCTACGACAGATGAAACGCTCAGAGATGGTCCGGACAAAAGAGTTCTGGGGTCTCTGGATCTGTTTTATTATCAGCACTTTCACGGGCCTGATGGCAGTTGGGATCTGCAGTCCGGTCGGACAGGAGGTATTTGCACTTGATGCAACAGCTGCTGCATGGTTTATCGGTATTTTTGCTATATTTAACGGAATCGGGAGACCGGTTTTCGGGCATCTCGTTGACCTGACAGGTGCACGCACCTCTGCAGTAATCAGCTTCTTCATAATTTTTTCCGCAGCATTACTCCTCCTGTACGGAGCGACTTCTGCTGAACTTCTACCTTATATTATTGGTTTTTCGGCACTCTGGATGTGCCTTGGCGGGTGGCTTGCAATAGCTCCCGCATCAACAGCACATTTCTTTGGCATCAGGCATTACGGGCAGAATTACGGGCTTATCAACACTGCATACGGGGTTGGTGCTGTGGCAGGCAATCTCCTCGCAGGCGGGATCAGAGACACTATGGGGAGTTATATCTCTGTTTTTTACCCTGTTGCGATTCTGGCCCTGTCAGGTGCCTGCATTGCATTTTTCCTTATGAAAAAAGAAGGAAATTGCCTGTCTGAGAAATCAGAGAGTGCCTGAAATTTCCGGTTAAGATTAACAAAGCAGAGCGAACAGTCAAAGCCAGTGTGACTCACTTTAGCACCTGTTATCTTATGTATTTAACAGAATTTGTGACAAAACCAGATGCACCTGAATCGGGGCAAACATCTGTTTTAGAGTGATTATAGTCAGATCAAAATTGCAATTTGGAATGATTATAGTCAAACCAAATATAAGTTTATATTGGATTATATTCATAGTAAATTCACATGACAAAATATCTTGATCTTCTTGTTTCTCTGAACCCGTGGTGGAGGGAAGAATCATTTGAAACAGGAATCATCAGGAAGAAATATTTTGAAAAAATCCGGAAATATCTGGATACAGGAGAAATTCTTGTTTTAAACGGGGTCCGCCGTTCTGGAAAAACAACCCTGATATTTCAGATAATAGAGGACCTCATCACCAGGCGCAGTGTTAATCCAAAGAAAATTCTTTTTATAAATTGTGATGAGCCTGCACTCTCTAATATTGAGAATCCTCTTGAAACCTTAATTGATACTTTCAGAAAAGAAGTGTACCCTGACAGTGATGTGTGGCTAATTCTGGATGAGATTCAGAATATTGAAGGATGGGAACGTCTTGTCAAATCATGGTATGACAAAAAGCAATTCCGAATAATAATCTCAGGTTCTTCATCATACCTTCTGGATTCAAAACTATCGGTTCTTATAAGCGGAAGATACCTTCCGGTCTCAGTGTTCCCGCTTGATTTTTCAGAGTATTTACATTTTAAAGGTTTTATTCCTCCAGAAGATGCAGTGGATCTTTCCGCCGCAAAGTATGAAATAATGACTCTGTTAAAAGACTACCTGAAATCCGGAGGTTTTCCACAAGTTGCTTTGCAGGATGATGACGATTTGAAGAAAGACTACCTGAAAGTTTATTATGACAGTATCGTCTACCGGGATATTGTAAGGATTTCTCATGTCAGAAATCAGAAGGCGCTAAGCTCACTTCTGGCATATTTCTTCTCAAATTTTACATCAGTTTATTCATACAAAAATCTCTCTGATATTTTTGGGTTAGACTATGCCACAATCCGGGAGTACATACATTTTGCAGAGATGGCAAAGATTCTCTTTGAAATAAAATATTTCAGCTACTCATTAAAAACTCAGGAGAGAAACCAGAAAAAAATTTATTGTATTGATAATGGTCTTAGAAATTCGGTCTCCTTTGTCTTCTCAAAAGATGAGGGAAAACCTGCAGAAAATCTGGTTTATATTGAACTTATAAGAAGGGGTTTTTCTCCCTATTACTGGAAAAAATCAGGAAACGAAAAGGAAGTGGATTTTGTGATAAAAAACCGGGACGACAGCCTGACAGCCATAAACGTCACATATTCGGATAACATAAATAAACGCGGGAAGGAGGGCCTTTTGGAATTTTCAAATGAATTTTCTCAGGTGAAGGATTTGATTATTTTAACCAGAGATACGACAGAGGATAATGAAAATACGGGAATCAGAATGATTCCTCTGTGGAAATGGCTTTTGGAAACACAGTGAAATGCGTCAAAAACCATAATCTCTCC
>JAYEIC010000023.1:0-4860 GCA_034659935.1 Methanobacteriota archaeon
AAGGCAACTGCTACTGCAACTGCAAGCAATATCAGGAAGTGCAGACGAATTGTCTTTTTATCTGAATTGAGAGCCATGATGAATGTATTTATAGTAAAACGGAGAGAATGTTAATTTTATTGATTTATACAGGCTCTGACACAACAGTGCATCCATGAAAAAATAACCCTGATTTGGGTTTTGTTTTGAGTTCATTGTTTGTTTCTCAAGAGTGCATATCCGGCAACACTTATTATGAGTGCTGATGTGATCACAGCGATATCAACCGGGCTTTCCTGTGCCGGAGTACTTTGCGGTGCATCAGTTGTATTTTGTGTATTCGTTTGTGTGGGTGTCGGAATCGTACCTGAGATGGAGGTTAGCCACTCCGATCTTGGTGAGTACCTGTGCCATATAACCAGTCCGTTGTCAAAATCACTCATCCCTGCAACATCTGATCCAACATCATCACCGAATTCACCGGTCTCGATATCATATACTCTGATTGTTCCGGTATTAGTATTATTGTAATCAACTTTTGGCTTTTTGACGAAAACCACCATATTGCCAGAAATATAAGGAGTACTTGGAGTATTAAGTATTTCAAGAGAGATAGTATTTCCCGTAGTCAAATCAGTCATCTGGATATCACTTCCTACAGTTGTAATGCTCGGATATCCCAGAGATGTATCCGGTTCCTCTGCTGTCTTGCTCCATACAATCATGTCACCGGAAATGTCGCCGTATCCCCAGGTTCTGATAGATTTACTCTCCGGAATGATGTAATCCTCACCAGTTGATATTGTGTAGACATGGATTTCGCGCCCGGGTTCGCGGTCGGTCCGTTCGCACCCCCACATGATTCGATCGCCATCAATAGCGAATCCATGAATCATACTTCTCGATCTGAAGATTGTCTGGTCAGTGCCAGTTGAGAGTGTATGAAGTATGATATCATCGCCTCCATATTCTTCACATAATACTACATGATCGCCATCTGCGACTATTTTTTGAATATTTGGTTGCACGTTGTTAAAAAAAACAGACGTGTGTATTGGTCTTCTTTTATCCGTAGACATGTTATATTCATAGACTGTTTTTGTTCGTGAGGTCCATATTATCGATTTGTCATACTCTGTGTAGTAAATTCGATTGTCTGAAATTTGAAGCGATTCAATGTCTGATGTTTCATTTGAGAGAGGGATGCTCTTATAGAGGCTTCCATCGGCGTAATATACTTTGATTGCCGGAGGGCTGGAATCGGTTACATATGTGGCAACGAGATTGTTGTCAATATATACATAGGTTCCACCTGTGGTTGAAGATGGTATTGGAATACGGATATCCATGGATGCAGCAAGACAGGGCATGACAATAACTGAAGAGATAAAAAATAAAACAAAAATTAAAGCTATTTTTCCTGATAATTTCATAATTAATTCCTCAAAAAAAGGGTTAGGTTCCTTCATGAATAGTAGTATGAAGGAGACCACGTGCTTCCACTATTGGTTGGGTTCGTTGATTGCGCAACTGTCTGGGACTGATACAGGGTAGCATGTACCGGGCTTCGAATGCCGGATGCTGATAATGTTATACGAGGGTTGTTATCATACCTGTATTTAACATTGTATGATGTTGATAATAAGTCTCCGTCTCCATGAAGTTTGGATTCAACTCTTAAAGAACCAACATAGTCATCTCCATACACAGATCCACTACCGCTGTGCCTGATGTAACCCGCGGAATAACTTACCGGGTTTGCATTGACGATAATACCTGATCGCAGAGATTTAATGTTACCACTCTGAATACCTGCAAGGATAGATCCATCCGGATCGTCAACGAGCTGATCGTTTTCGTCAAAGATCTTGGGGCCGGGAGTAACAACCTCAGGGGGGTACCGTTCTCCCCAGTAATATGGCTGGTTCCACACTTCTTCAAGCAGTTTTGGATTGACGTTTACTGTGATCTTCTCGTAATTTTCCTCGGTATATGCGATCTTCGCAAGTTCACCAAGCGTAATATCTTCTCCCCAGTGTTCATTCAGCCATTTCATACCCTCTTCAGTGTATGTGCCTGATATTTCAAAGGCACTCACAGAGGGGGCGACAAATACCAGCAGAACCATGAGTCCTGTCAGCATCGATAATTTTAGAGATCTGTTCATATTTTCACTTCCATTCCGGTCGGTTTCGTTATTTATGTTTGGCCGGCCGGGTCTGCTGTCATAAGTCTGCGGAGAGGAAGAGTAACATAGTAATCCGGTTCTCCCATGACCCGACGATAGCATATTTGACATACTATTAAAAACGTTTTATTCCAGAATCATCTACATACTGTTTCCAAAAAAAATTCCGGAATCATAATTATCCATATTCATGGGAAAACATCACTCACGCGGATTTAATCTGCAACACATCATTGTCCAATCAGGATGCATTATACGTGAGATATATGTAGAGGGTTTTGGAATAATCTATTTATGAATGTATATGGAATACTAGTATAATCTAAGGTACGCCAGAAGACCTGGATGAGGATTTGTGCCAGATGAATACCAATTATCTGACTAGTGGGGCGTTGATAGCACTTCTTTTCCTATCTGTCGGAGCCGTGGCTTTTGAGATTTCCGGGGAATATACAGAAGAAGGTCAAAAATGGCTGAATGAACACTGGGGAGAAAACATTACTCTTGGGGATCTTGCCCGGATTGCCTATACCGAGGAAAATTACGAGAAAATTAAGGCAAACGTTGATCCGAACCTGCTTGAAGAAGTATGGGGCCAGCCGTACTACTGGGGCAGCAGGTATTCTTGGGGTACGGAAGGGAATATTGAATGCCCATTTGGTGCCAACATCTGGGACGAAACCGGGCCGCTGAACATCAGGGAACTGAATCTCTCACAGAAACAGAAGATGGGTTTAGAAAATGCTGTGACCGATAAGAGCGGGTACCGTATTATAGGGTACATGGACAAGTCCATAAAGCAGGGAGAGAAAAAATCATTTCACCGCCAGATGCCGGAGAATCTCGACCGGTTTACATATGACCTGCTCTGGGGGGACGTACAGGATTCCCTGAAACTGACCCTCTTTGCCCCGGATGGGATGATGGGGCCGTATTATGACGACAGCGACGGGATTGTAAACGGCAGGATTTATCTTCAGATTTCTCGCTCAGGAGGTATTGAGCCGGGTGATTGGTACGCGGTTGTTGAAGGAGTGCAGGTTGACGGTACCCGGCAATTCATGCTGCTTGTAGTGTGAGGGATTTGGCATGCTTTACTTACGTTCAACGAATCTGGTTATCATTCTGGTCATTATAGCAGTGATGATTCCTGCTGCTGCTTCTGTTGAAACGGGAGGTTATGTGGTCCAGCCAGCGTATGATATTTACCCGGAATACAGCGATCTCTATTTTACTCCCAGATCAGAAGACACCGTGCTTCTCAATGACCCTGTACCTGCATCCATATCTCTTACTGATTTACCTCTCTGGATACTTGTTATTCTGGGTGTTGCTATGGTAACTCCAGGGATTGTTTGTCTAGGTAAATATCTCTCTGCAGCCAACTTTCCCATCATCGGAGGATTCAGGAGAGTTTCCAGGAATAACATTCTTGAGAACTCTTCCAGAGAAATGATCTTTCAGTGCGTGAAGGAAAATCCCGGTGTCCAGGTGGCCGACCTGAAACGATCCACCGGGTTTACCTACAAGAACCTCATCTACCATCTTAATGTCCTTGCGAATTTTGGTGTGGTCACCTCAGATAAATGCAAGAATTCGACCAGATATTTTGAGAACTCAGGTAAATTCTCGCATAAAGAGCGGGCTATGCTGATGCACCTCAATCATCCAAGCGATAAAAAAATCATAGAAACCGTCCTGCACCATCCCGGGATATCCCGTTATGAGATTAGCAGGCATGTTGGAATTTCCGGGCCTTCCGTAAGTTGGCACATGCATTTCCTGCTACATGACCAAATTATCGAGCAGAGAAAAGAGGGAACGATTGCCCGACACCACCTCCCCGATCGCATGCTCTGGGTTTATGAAAATGTTGTCCGGGAAATTTCCTTATAATCCTGAAACCGGTTTGCGTTCAACCTTTCGTGATGGAGATCTGGCTTTTAGATCCATTAAAAACTGTTCACTCCCTCACCTTCTTTGTACAGATGAAGAAATTTACAGTCGTATTTGGAGAATCTCCGATATGGGATTAAATATTAGTGAAACATGAGGGAAAAGTAGAGAATATAACTAATTCCTGGAGGGTGGGATAAAAAGTGGTGTACTCAAAAAATTCAATTCAGGTGATGTAAATCGCGAAATGCGGTTTACATTGGTTATTTTAAAAAAGGTGGATTACGCCTGAGTGTCAGGCACTGTTGAATGAAAATAGTGAGTCTCACTTTGAGGGTAATACGTTTGGAAGCATACAGGCTGTGCCACAATGCTTGATCTGCAAAAAAAGAAGCCTAACCTGTTCTTCTTTCTGAGATATTGCTAAATAGTATAACTTTGGCGGCACAGTTCTGTCACAGCCTGTATAATAAAGAAAACCAGACTTTTTAGTAAAACGTGCATGACCCGCGTTGTGTCACGCACTATTTGATGGAAGTGGTAATTGCCACTTTCACGCCAAAGTTTGGTTTTCGACTTTAATATTTGTTTGAAATGTTATTCTCCCAATCATTCCTAAAAGATTAAAACAAATATAGTAATACACCTTAACCTGGCAAAAAGGCTAAACATTAAAGATAAAACGGACACCTGAAAAATGACAAGATTCATAATGACACCATCTGATATCGAGCATTTCATGAGCTTTACTAAACTAACTCTGAAAAATACGAAGAATAAATACACCCAGAAAGAAC
>JAYEIC010000024.1:0-21041 GCA_034659935.1 Methanobacteriota archaeon
GAAAAAATTATTAATCCATGAAGATGATGAACCTGAAAACCCGAAATAAATAATTTTGTAAAAACCTGTATGAAGCTCAAACTTCAGGCACTGTTTTCTGACTATTTGTCAGAGGAAATTATATATAATTGTATATCTATTTTTTTTAAATGACTGGTGTACATAATTTCACTAAAAATGATTATATGCTTCTGGAAAAGGAATATTGGGGATATTATAATGATTTAAAGTCAGTAATGGAACGGTTCCATTCTCTGGAAACGCTTGATAGGCTGATAATAAATGAATCCATTCTTTCTGCTGAAGCTAAATCATTTTCACATGACATCATTTCAAAAGAACTGGAAAAGGTAAAAAATATTTTTACCAGTCATCTCTATAATTTTGTCAGCCTGGATATGAGTGGGATTCACTGGATAGATTTTGAAATTTATGTGAAAATAATCGATGAGGATTCGGTTGACGTTGAATGCTGTAATTTGTTTATTGATAATTACAAAATGAAAATACCTGTTGAAATTGGAATTGAGTCCATGGAGCATATTCTAAAAAAAAGTCAGGAGGCACCGTTAAAATCAATATTCCATTTTTTCCAGACTATGGAAGATAAATATGACAAACTTCTGAATGTAGATATTGGCAGGTTTGCTCTTGAGATATCTCACAAATTATATCCTGATAAGTATTATGATCTTCGGATGCGTCTTCCTGCACTGGTTATTGTGGAAAATAAAGATTCTTTTGAAGTGTAAGATCTTCAGATCAAACCGGCTTTATTTTTCCTCATTGTCTGATATAGTTCCTTCATGTCATATGGAGATCCTGAGTGAAATAGAAGATCTCTCTGCCCCATTCTCTGATAATCAGGCTGAACGGGAGATCAGGATGGTCAGACTGCAGCAGAAGATTTCTCAGACTTTCAGGAGTGAACAAGGATTTTTCTGCTTCTGCCGTATCAGGGGATATATCCCGAGAGTGAAAAATAATAAGCAGTCGCACCTGACTTCCCTTGTGGAAACTTTCGGGGAGAATTTGTTTCTCCCAAAGATCGCTCACAGGTCAACCTGAACAGTTACATTTTTTTTACGCTATTAATTCAGGAATTATTTAATACCTCTGAGGAGATGTCTATTCAGATGTCTACAGATCGGACACTAATATTGTGTATTGACCGCGATGACGATATTGGGTATAAGGGAAATATTGAAAGCCCGGTTGTCGGAAGAGTAGCCTGCCTTAATGCTGCCACAAAATTAGGTCTGGCAGACCCGGAGGATTCTGACACAAATGCAATATTCCAGGCAATAAAAACATATGATGAGCGCCTGGAAATGGGTGAGGATGTTTTAGTAACTGTTCTCGCCGGCAATCACATGCACATGATAGAGGGTGACAGAAAAATTTCAGCTGACCTTAGCAGGGTTGTCAAAAATAATGTAATAACAAAATGCATTCTTGTTACAGACGGAGCAGAAGATGAATTTATTTTACCAATCATTCAGTCAATAGTACCTGTGAGCAGCATCCAGCGTGTTATTATCAAGCAGATGCCAAATCTTGAAGGCACATATTATATAATAAAAAAAATATTTGATGACCCTAAAATTGCCAGACAGGTATTTGTTCCGGCAGGCATTGCAATGCTCCTCTATGCAATTGCATACCTGATTGGATATCCGGACATTGCCATAATTATTGTTATGGGAGTTATCGGGATTTACCTGCTCTTTAAAGGTTATGGTATAGATGAATATTTCAGCCTGTTCTTTAATGGCCTGAAGTCATCATTCAGAGGTGGAAGATTTAGTTTTCTTGCGTACTCAATAGCAATACTGCTTGCAGTTCTCGGCTTTATTATGGGTTTGTTAAGTCTGCTAAAATGGTATCCTGAAGATGCAGGTATTTTCTTCCTGCTTCTTTCGTTCGTATATGGTTCGGTTACATGGTTTACCGCATCAGGACTGATTGCACTGGCAGGAAAACTTACTGATGTATATCTGAATGAACGGCAAAATCTTGGAAAACTTTCTGTGATGCCGTTCTTTATTGCCTCAATCGGTATCTTTGGATGGGGGGCAAGTGTCTACGTCCTGTCATTAAGCGGGAATATTGACTTTCCGTTCAATATGGATGACGGTGTCAGAATAATAATATTTTCAATTATTGGTGGTCTGTTATGCTCATTTACCGGGTTATATGTGCAGAAACATCTGAAAAAATGGGCAGAATTGAAATTAAATAATGATAAAAAAGATGAACTCTGATTTTCCAGTGATATAATTCATTTAATTCGTTTTTTTCTGGTCCAATATATTCTCTGGAATTTTTTTTCATTATTATACCAGCAGATGGAACCAGAACTAACAACTGTCAAACAGGAATCATTCAATAGTCCAGATAATTTCACCTTTATCGGCCCACGTGAGTATACCTGACATTGACGAGGGATTTAGTTTGTGAAACACACCATATATGCATGACAGACAGTAAACTCTCTCCACGCTCTTTCAGATACGCCTGATAACACCTGTAGATTGCAGAGGTGATCGATGAACCAGAAGGAATGGTCGGTTATTTTTCACCAAAATATCCGATACCATATGGGATAAAATCAGTATTGGTAAAATTACGGCTACTCTGAGGTGTTTTTACAACAATTTCAGGAAGTATAATGCCAAACTGGTGCTCAGGGAACCAGTATGAACCATCCCCATAATCATAAGAAATCCCTCTTACGACAAGTATGGCATGGTCTAAATCTGCCCGGATAAATTTTGCATCTTCAAAATTTAAAGCCACACCAATTTTATATTTAAGATCAGATTTGCCAAGAAGCATTACAAGATATGAAACCATATCATCAATCCGATAATCCACATTTATTGTAGCGACGTCATCAACCAGTTCGATATTAATATGATCAATAGTGATGTAACTGATACGCCCTGATTCTGCACTCAATACAGGAGAAGCAAACATGCAGACAAACAGGATTGCAACAATGAGTGGCCGGATTTTCATACCAGATAACATTACTATGAATAAAATATATCTTTTCTGGTGGAGAGTAACCACCTCATGACTAAAATCATGAACTGTCAGGCATGGTTTAATGAAACTGCCAATTGCCACCTCACACTGAATTCAGGGACAATACAATTTCAATACTGGAGACATTTGTCCTGCCGCTATCAGTGTCAATAACCTCAGTTGATGTAGCAATATTCTTTTTTTCTACATTCTCAAGGAACTTGTTCAGAGAGATCTCAGCAGTATCAACCGCCCTTGATATTGCCCTTCCGCGCGCCTTAATTGAGACTTCATCCGCACCATTGTTGAACTGAGTAACAACTGCAAGTACATAATTCATTACTGGTTTGTTACCAACGAATACTGTGTTATCTTTTGTCATCAGGTATTGTCTCCCCCGATTATAGATACTTCTTCGAGGCGATTAATTCCGCGTTTAAAATTGATGCACCTGCTGCCCCGCGTATGGTGTTATGTCCCATGGTTATAAAACGGAGTCCTTCCCTGACACGCCCTACAGAGACTGTCATGCCATTTCCACGGTTTCTGTCAAGACGTGGCTGAGGCCGGTCTGCTTCATCAAATAGGTAAATGGATTTGTCAGGTTGTGAAGGAAGGCCGGAAAATGGTGCAGTAAACTCCCGAAACATCTCTTTAACTTCGTTAACAGGAGTCTCCAGATCAAGCCAGACTGCCATCGTATGCCCATCTATTACAGGCACACGGTGACAACTCGCGCTCACAGCAAAAGGTGCAGGGATGACTTCAGATCCATCAAATGTCCCCATAATCTTCTGTGTTTCACGTTCCATTTTTTCCTCTTCAGAACCGATATAAGGGATGATATTGTCATAAATAGCCATAGCAGAAACCCCGTTAAAGCCCCCACCTGACACGGCCTGCATGGTTGCTACGTATACATTATTAAAAGCCAGTGAAAGCAGTGGTTTTAGGGCCATTGCAAGTACAATCGTGGAACAGTTCGGATTGGTGACAATAAAACCTTCACACCCGTTGTCACGCTGAATATCAATCAGACCAAGATGCTCCGGATTTACTTCAGGGATTACCAGAGGTACATCCACATTCATACGGTGAGATGCCGCATTACTACACACACCCACACCTGCTTTTGCAATGTCTGATTCAATTGATGTTGCAATATCCGCAGGTATTGCAGAAAACACAATATCCAGATCTTTGACACTTTCAACAGTAGTGGGACTGACAGTAATATCACCCAGAGTATCAGGAAACGGAACGTCAAGTCTCCAGTTCACAACATCGCGGTATAATTTTCCTGCACTGCGTTCTGATGCGGTGAGGGTCTGGAGATTAAACCAGGGATGATCAGCAAGAAGCTGAACAAAGTGCTGCCCCACCGCACCAGTGGCACCAAGCACTCCTATATTAATCATAGTTATGATTGATTATAACAGGAAAAGTATAAAAAATTTGTTTTATTCCATCCGGATGGCTTCAGCCGGGCATTCATCCACACATGCTTCACAGTCTACACACAAGTCTGCATCTACAACTGCAATACCTTCAATCATTTCGATTGCTGCGGAAGGACAGACATCCACGCAGGTTTCACAGCCAGTACATTTCTCAGGATCAATAATTGCTACCATAAATTTACCTGCTAATAATGTTTGCGAAAAATGATAAAATAGATTTCGATTGTGACCTGTCTCTCTACCCCACTCAGATTACAGGCCCAGCACTTCATCCATTGAATGTACGCCGGTTTCTTTGCCTGCAATCCAACGAACCGCACGGATCACGCCATGTGCAAATACCGCACGATCATATGCACGATGAGATAGCTCAATTGTTTCGTTATTTGCAGCAAACATAACAGAATGGTCCCCGACAATGTCACCGCCACGTATAACATGAACTCCTATCTCATTACCGCGCTCACCAATCATGCCCTCACGACCATAGAGCTTTTCGCGCCCGCCAATTTCTTCTTCAATAATATTTAAAATTGTTTTTGCAGTGCCACTCGGGGCATCCTTTTTGAAATGATGATGGCCCTCAATGACTTCAATATCATAATCGCCAAGTTGCTTTGCCGCCTCACGCACAAGACGCCAGAAGATATTTACTCCAACACTGTAATTGCTTGAGATTACTGCAGGTACGGTACCTTTTATTGCAGTCTCAATCTCTGTACGCTGTTCTGGTGAAAAGCCGGTTGTGCCTACAACCAATGCTGTCCCATGTCGCGCTGCCGCCTTTATATTTCCGACAGCAGCGGTTGCGACAGTAAAATCAATCAGGACATCAGGTTTCACTGATTCCAGAAATGAATCTATCTCAGACGAAGTGACAACAGGGACATCATAAAATGACCCGCCCCCAATGTCAATCCCGCCCACCAGTTCCAGATCCGGGGCTTCATTAACAAGTTTCCCTATGGTCATACCCATGCGGCCAAGCGCGCCACAGATTGCTACTTTAATCATAATTTCTCAGTGCCTCTCTAAGTTTTTCAGTTTTTTCTCCGTCCAGATCATCCAGTGGAAGTCTTACAGATCCCGCTGCCATGCCCCGGATAGCTACCCCTCTTTTGACGGGGATAGGATTTGTATCTATAAACAGTGCCCTGAACAATGGTGAGAGTTCATAATGCATCTGCCGCGCACCCGCGAGGTCCCCTGAAACAAACCTCTCATAGATCTGCACCATTCGGGCAGGTTCCACATTTGCAGTCACAGTGATTGCACCACACCCGCCAATTGCAAGAACAGGAAGAGTCATGGCATCATCTCCTGAAGTCACCACAAAATCTTCATCCTGTGTGCCCTCAAGAATGCGTGAAATCTGAGTTATGTCCCCGCTTGCCTCTTTAATCCCTACTATGTTTGGATTTTGTGCCAGTTCACAGACAAGATCAGGTTCAAGATTCTGACCGGTTCTGCCCGGTACATTGTACATCATAATCGGAATGTCAATGTCGGCAAGGGCTGTATAGTGCTTAATTAAACCAGAACGGTTGGGTTTGTTATAATACGGACTCAGAACTAAAACACCATCCGCACCCCGATCTTTTGCAGCCCGGGTAAAGCGTATGGCCTCAGCCGTATTGTTAGAACCAGTACCTGCAAGAACCGGCACTCTCCCACCTGCACAATCGATGGTTTCACCAATAACAGCTTCATGCTCTTTAAAGGTCAGGGTTGCAGATTCACCTGTTGAACCACATGGAACGAGACCATGCACTCCCTGTGATATCAGATACTCAACATTAGACCTCAGACCTTCAAGATCCAGATCTTTGTCAAAATTGTTTTTAAATGGGGTAATTAGTGCTGGAAGAACTCCTTCAAACATAAAAGAATATTATTAAACTCTTCCTCTATTTACTTTTCTTGTAATGTAACCTGCAATACGATTGCGTACACATTTACTGCCAATTATAGCAACCTCTGAAACAATCAGCTTATTCTCGTCAAAATCCTTTGTAAATTTTTTGCCGTGTTTAGCAATTAGTTCCTGACCTGTTGTTTTGATATATGTTGGTTTGATTGCCATTTTCAAATTTCCTACAAGTTTGTATTTTTAATGCGACTCGAGAGCATAATAATATTGTGTGCTACAGTAACAGGACTTTCACCTAATATTCTGATCATCGGTTCCTTACCCATTGCACCGCGATCAAATATTATATCGGGGACACCACCTTCACAACAGAAAGCAACACCCCAGTCCATGGTTTTAACGCCCTCTGGTTCCTTTGTCCGGTCAAACGACCGCACTTCAAAGAGTAGCTCTTCAAACATTCTGACAGCAGGATCTGAAAAACGTATGTTTGCTGCACTCCGGATTTCAGGGTTAAATCTCATCGCTGTCAGGACAATGCGCGCAATATGATTACTCGCCCCAAATGCCACCTCACCTACGGGATGTACCGCACCTTTCAGGCGCACCATCCTGCCTTCAACACCTGCCACATCAGCAGGTTCACGGGCATCAGGCAGGGCATATACAATATTCATACCAACCTCAGGTATCTGGCGCGGGTCCATCTCCCTCCTGATGAGATCAACAGCATATTCCAGCTGTTTCAACACGTACTCTCGATCGTCAGGACTCATGCAGACATATTCTCCTTTATTTTATTATATTATCTCTCATTCAAGATCAAGGTCATCCTTAATCTCCATCATGCCGTCTATGGCCAGCTGGTAAAATACAGGGAGAGGAACAAGTGGTTCAATAAGTTTTATGCGATCACGTTCACAACCTGCTGCAAAACCCTTATCCTTAAACTTTTTTTTCACTGTTTTTGAAGTGACTGCAGAGAGCTTCCCGCCCTTGACCAGTGCACATGCTGTGACAAGACCTGACACACTATCAGCGGCCTGGAGGACGATTTCAACGGGCATCTCATATTCACCACTAAAAAGCATATGATTATGCCGTCTGATTACTGAGGCAATATCTTCATCCACGCCATTCTCAAGCAGGATTTTCTCACCCAAAACACCGTGCCTCTGCATATCCTCACCAATCGTCTCAAAGTCAATATCATGAAGTATCCCTGTGATCTCCCACCTGTCTGAATCCTCGTTGAGATATTCACCAGTCATTTTCATCACTGCAGCTGTTGACAGACAGTGTTTTAGCAGAGATTGTGATTTCACATATTTTTTCAGAAGTGTAATCGCGTCCTTCCTGTCCATATACAGGGATATCACCATGAGCTGTTATGCATGATCCTTTCAAAAACAGATGGGTTCATTTACCGGAAGAAAGTAATATTGTAGTATGAAATCAGTGCTTCATGATGGTGGAACGGCTGTAGTAAGCCTGATAATTTTAATTGCCGGTCTCTTTATTTTGCCAATAGTTCTGCCAGCAGGATATGGATATATTGCAGCTATAGTATTATTTATAATTGTAATGAGCAGCGGCGGGTATTATATCTATAATTTCTTAAACTAAGTTGATTTTTGTTTATTTCCACTCTGCTTCTTTTTTTTCTTGTAATATGCGAGTGGATGGTTAACTGTTTTACATGTTGCATTCTGATTAACACACAGACCATACGTCCGCATAGTCGCACACTCGGGTGGCGTGTACTCTGTGCCACTGCGCCCTGAAATATGTTCTACCTGGTACATGGTTTTTGAGACATCAAAATCCGGCGCGCGGGTGTACAGCTCCACAATCTGAGTTAAGTCCATCCCGATTGTATGAAGAAATGCGGTCAGTGCGAAGCGGGCGGTGTGTGGTATATTCGTCCCTGCCGAGACAGCCAGTATTATAGACTGCATACACGGTGGAAATGCGCTCTCTTCTACCTGCCCAAACTGCTCTAATATTTTTTCCTGGTACGCAACTGACACTTTCCCGACAAGAGGCTGGAGCAGTTCACAGATACTGCTATGAACCTGAAATGGCAACTGGTCACGGAGAAGAGATCTTATCCGCTCACGAATCAGTTCATCAATATCATCACTGCTGACACTGACAAAGCCCTCTCTGACATCGCGGTTAACAAGACGCCAGCGCGCATCCCTCTGGGATGAAACCAGTCCCACATAATTAACAACAGAAATGCTATCGGAATCAGGATTAATCCCGACACTTGCTGCCACATAGCGTTTTTTATCAGGAAATTCGCTTTTCAGGAAATGATCAGCTCTTCTTGCTTCATAGCGGGCCAGACGGTCGGCAACTGCACGATTAGCCATGCAGGAGACAATTACACGTGCAATAGCATAACTGAGTATCTCAACTTCGGGAAATTCCAGGCTGAGGTTATCAAACCGGATGTCTGATGATATTGCATCATTTACACGTTTCGCAGCTTTGTTGGCAATCATTTTCCCACGGTTGCTATTCAGAAGCGTATCCAGCGAGTACGCCCTTGAACTAACAAGATTCTGGGCTTCTTTTAAAAAAGGATATTTTGCAAGATCTTTCTTATCAAGATCAATTACCATCAGTCAGCCTCAGTCAGCCTCAATACGGGGAGCAAGAAGGTACTCAACATGACCCTTGCCGTCAGCAAAAGCAAAGCCGAACTTAACAGGGTGATCTATACCTATCTGAACTTCAATTGAATCTGATTTTCCCATCACTTTCCCTATTTCCCTGAGATAATCAAGCGAAAAAAGTGAGCGCGCCTCTGCGGGAACAATTGACTGAATTCTGTCGCTGCTGATCTCAAATTTTATATGATCCGTATCACCCTCCGCTTCCATATAGAACATTCCTATTTCAGGATCAATTCCAAGAGCGATTTTGTCTGAAATGAGTGATGCTGCCTTAATTCCGTTGTTAAGGTCAGAACCTGTAATTACAACTTTGCCGGGAAGTTCTATTGAAGGTGGATTCGGATCTTTTCTGATGGTATTGACATCCAGAAGTGCTACTGAATACTTATAGCTGCCAAATGCCATCTCTATTTTATTGGCATTATCGGGCAGTTCAAGAGTGAGTTCGTCATTTTTACCCATCATGCCAACAATACTCTTCATTTTGCCAATGTCAATTCCCAGTTCAGTATCATTCGCAGAAAACGATATGAATGCATCAGATTTAAGATCAAGAGAGATCATTGCAACATTTGCGGTATCAACTGCCAGAGTTTTCATACCCTCTTCACTTACGTGAAAGCGACATTCATTTACCATTGCAGCAATAGCGTCTATTGACTCCCTGAAAATATCTGTATTTATAGTTGCTTTAAACATCATTACCCCTTTACAAACTCTGTTATAATGTATAATTATCATATTTTTTAATAATGCTTGATGTTTTATGCTGTGACCATCAGATATTGTAAACAGGTATTGAAAATATGGGTTCACAATGGGGTTCTGACAAATATTATAAAAAATCATTAAAGGAAGGTTATAGGTCGCGTGCGGCCTATAAACTCTTAGAGGTCCAGAAGCGCTTTCAGATCATCCGCAGGGATGACAATGTGGTAGATCTCGGTGCCGCACCAGGTTCATGGATGCAGGTTCTGCGTGAGATGACAGATGCGCAGATAGTTGGTGTGGATCTAAATCCAATAGCCCCGATAGAGAATACGGCGTTTGTTACAGGAGATTTTACAACAGAGCGTGTGCAGGAGAAGATCAGATCCCTTCTGGATGAGGTAAATATTGTTGTCTGTGATGCTTCCCCAAAATTATCCGGTCAGAAGAGTTATGATCAGGCAAGGGGCATTGGTCTTTCTGAAGAAGCTCTTGCATTTGCCGTAAAAATACTTAAACCAGGCGGCAACTTCGTAATAAAATCATTTCAGGGTGAGATGTTTAAAGAACTGCTGGATGAAGTCAGGGATAATTTTTACGCAGTTAAAGTTTACAGGGTAAAAGCATCGCGGAAAGGGAGTACTGAAGTGTATATTGTTGCAAAAAAGTTCAGGGGGAGAAATAATTCTTCTTAAAGATGATTTCAACAGAACTGTTAAAAATCTGAGAATCAGCCTTACATCGAAGTGTAATCTAAGGTGTATATACTGCCACGCTGAAGGAGAACAAAATCCGGAAGAGGAGATCAGCAGGGAAGACATAGCAGAAATTCTCAGAGTTGGAGAAAAATTTGGAATTACAAGTGTGAAGTTTACCGGAGGTGAACCACTTGTCAGAAGAGATCTTGTGGATATAATCAGTTCAGTTCCGGAAAGTATGGAATCCTCACTCACAACAAACGGAACACTTCTGGCGCCTGTTGCGCGTGACCTGAAAGACGCAGGTCTTTCAAGAGTTAATATCAGCCTTGATACACTCCGTCCGGACAGGTATATAGAAATTACCAAAAAAGATATGCTTGCCAATGTGTTTGAGGGCATTGATGCAGCTCTTAATGTGGGACTTACGCCTGTTAAATTAAATGTAGTACTCTTAAAAGGTATTAATGAAGATGAAATTAACGACTTTATTGACTTTGTCAGGAACAAAAAGGATCTGATTCTCCAGTTCATCGAACTGATGGAGTTTGATGGCAATAAATATC
Organism: Methanobacteriota archaeon; assembly: GCA_034659935.1. Lineage (GTDB taxonomy): Archaea > Halobacteriota > Methanomicrobia > Methanomicrobiales > Methanomicrobiaceae > DAOVRB01. The sequence continues at coordinate 11,017 of JAYEIC010000024.1, forward strand.
GTACAAACGTAACAGCTCTGGAAAAAGAACTGGAGGCGCACTCTAAAACAATAATAACCCGCAGGATGCATCACCGAAAAAAATACTGTTTAAATGGTTCTGAAGTGGAAGTTGTGCGACCTATGCACAATAATGAATTCTGCGCCTATTGCAACCGGCTGCGCGTTACATCTGATGCCAAACTCAAACCCTGTCTTCTGAGGCATGACAACCATGTCGATGTACGTGGAAAGAGAGGTAAGGAACTTGAGGAATTGTTTCTTAAAGCGGTAAAACTGAGAGAGCCATACTTTACCTGAGTTCTCCGGGCAAAATCCAAATTTTAAATATATACTCTATGAAATGGTATTCACATTTTGTATAAAAATGCTACACGACTTGCATTTAACATGAATGTGGCATTTGCCACTTTCATCAAAACCACGCCTGAAGCAAAAAGGTCATGCGCGTTTTTAATCCCTGTCGGAATTGTTCAGTATAATATCCGGATTTTTGAGATATACAAACAACAGATACTTTTTCCCACAATCCTTCCAATATGAAAGTATGATGGAAAAGAACGAATACTATCATCTCCTCGAAAAACTCTATTCAAAATCCCTGATACTTGAAAGCACATCTGAATTTCAGCAGGTATTATATTTCCATTTCATTGACGCAATTGCTCATCTGGACTATTCACTATGTCAGCTTGCGTTCAACTACCAGTCACCAAGGAATATTATGAATATGCAGTATATGCGATGGCGCATAGATGAAGAGAAGAAGGGTGACCGCATCTGTTTCGCTGAATTCATTAACTGGCTTAAAGCAAAAAACCAGGAAAAGTATGAATCACTGCCGGTTTTATGGAAGGAAATTTATGATGAGAGTTCACCTGTCTGTTACCGTAGTTTCAGGATTGTACTTGATACCGTGAGTTATCAGCCGGTTCCGGCCAGATTTTTTCAGCTTTCAATAAATGAGTTATTCTCACAAAAATTCATTCGAAGCCTGTATACGGATGCATCTCTTGGTATGCTCTTTGATGAATTTATGCAGACAAAAAAGAAGGAATGAGACTAAATTCAGGTATAATAAATGGAAGTATCCCGTCTCTGCTCAATCCTTGTGCAGATCAGAAGTGAAAATCCCCCGGGCAACACCAGGGAAATTATTGAATACATCAATGATTATCTTGAAGGTCTCGGAATTAAAGGAACAGTCATTAACAGGCCTGAGGGCAGGTGCAACCTTATTGCAGGGGGAAATCAGGATAAACTCCTTCTCTGCGGCCATGTTGATGTTGTCCCTGCATTGAACGATGGCTGGACTCACGAACCTTTTTCCGGTGATATTGCCGGGGGATTCGTCTGGGGAAGAGGTTCAACAGATATGAAAGGTGGATGTGCGGCCATACTGACAGCAGTGAAACGTCTGGCAGACCGGGGTGAGGAGCAGAACGTCGGTCTTGCTTTTGTATGTGATGAAGAAACCGGCGGAGAGTCAGGGGTGCGCTATCTGCTTAGTAAAAATCTCTTAAAACCGTGTGACTGTCTGATTGCCGAACCAACACCATATCTTAACCCCTGTACCGGGCAAAAAGGTCTCTGCAGGTTAAGAATAAACTTTAAAGGAAAACCCGCACACGGGTCACTATATCCCCATTTCGGTGTAAGTGCAATAATGGAGGCATATAACATTATTTTTTACCTGAAAATGCTCAATGAAAGAAATTTTGCAGTGGATAAAGAGATAGAGGAGATTATTGTCAGGTCATCAGGGGTGCTTTCCAAAGTATTTGGGATGTCTGGGATATCCGGGATTGAAGATGTAATCAGGAAAATCACATTCAATCCTGGCAGAATTACAGGTGGTGAGGGGGTCAATGTTGTTGCACAGAACTGTTTACTCGATGTTGAAATGCGCATCCCATGGGGTTGTAATGTAAACCGCCTGACAGAAGAAATTACAGAGCGCGCAGGGCCTGCAGATGTAGAGATAAAAACTGCATCAGCACCCGCTTTCACTTCATCCCACTCAGATATTGTAAAGATAACATGCGATGAGATTGAAAAGGTCTATGGGAAACCGGTTCAGCCTATTGTTCACTGGGCAGCAAGCGATGCAAGACATCTCAGGAAAGCAGGATTTGATGTGGTGGAATACGGGCCGGGCGAAATTCTGACACTTCACGGTATTGATGAGAGGGTCTCTGTATCTCAGCTTGAGAGTGCAGCAGCAATATATGAAAAAATAATGCAGAGATATATCTGATGATTCAAAGTATGTCATATATACATACTTTTTATATTCCATACCATGTATCTTACATTTCGTATTTTGTACATTGTATTTTGTATTTTGTATTTTGTGTTTTATGGCCTGTCTGAAACCCGTGATTAAAGTCACGGGGTTTTATGGCATCCTCTTCTGAAGAACTGATATGAAAAGTTATTCAATATCTAAGTAACAATTTATTATTAATGAAAAAGGGCTGTCTGATCACGATTATTCTGATATTTCTCATATTTACTCTGGCATCAGCAGGGTGTGCAGAACTCCCTGTGGAAAACATCCCGTTCCTTCCAGAGTCAGAGGATAGTCCGACAGATGAATCTATGAGTGAACAAAATACTACTGATCTCTCTTATATGACAATAGCCACCCCATATACGACAGAAGCGCCGGAAGAAAAAAAAGAACTTGCAGGTTTCGAACCGCCCACTCAAAAACCAGAAACCGAATACAAAACATTATTCCAGAAGGAAATGCGGTTTCAGTATAATGCCATTGCACTTGATTATGACTTAAAGGTTCCACCTATGATATTTCATATAATAGCCTGTCCGGATATGATGTCCACAACAAAGGAGGGTTATAGTAGCTATGGAAGTAAAGAAAAATATGAATATCAGAAACAGATCCCAAATCCAATTGCAAAGCTCACATTAACTGTATATGATCAGATTACAAAGGAAGTTGTAATTGAACAGAGTTATGGTCCATTTAACTCAGGTAAGGAAACAGATATCTTCAAAATATTTTCAGCAGGAGAGTATCATATTGAAATAACAGGTAACAGTGTTGATACAGATATTACAATAAGTGCACCTGCAGAAAATATTCTTCAATGACGACAAACAGTAAAAATGAAGAAATAACAGGTTGGCATAAAGTAGCAATACTTCACTTTTAATTTTAATTTAATTTCAATTTCAATTTCAATTTCAATTTCAATTTCAATTTCAATTTCAATTTCAATTTCTTTGGTTCTGACAATCAGCAATATATCTCTGATTGCAAAATAAACTCAGTTCGGCAACTATTTATGGCAGAATCACCAATTTTGTTAGGCAACTCAGATTGCTTTCCCATGTCCCGGTAGGGTAGCGGATATCCTAGGAGCTTGCGGAGCTTTTGACCCGGGTTCAAGTCCCGGCCGGGGCGTATATAAGGGAGATATGTATTCCCTTTCACTTTTTATGCAGGATTTAATTTTATCAGACAAATGTCATTATTTCTTTATGTTTAAGTGGCTGTATGCTTATTTGGGGTTAGCGAAGGCGCCCGGGGTTTGTTTTTGTTTTTTGTTTTTTGGAATTCACCCTCTGTATTTCTGATTGGTTCTCGCTGAGGTATACCCGATTGCCCTTATGAGCCAGTAAAATTCATTCGTGTAAGAGTCCCCATCAATAGAACATATATAAAAGAATATAATAAAATAAAACAACAATAACAATGTTGAAGACCACTGGTAATTTTTAAAGAATAATTATGTGTAATTAATGGTTCAGACGCTTATGAAAACTGAAATAATCAAAGAGATTGAAAAATCAAAAAATCTTTATAACCGGCTTATACTGATTACAGGCCCTTTCGGTAGCGGAAAAACTACTCTAATCCGGAATATCAGTAATGATGCAGGGCAGGCTATTCTTAATGTAAATCTGGAACTGTCTAAATATCTCCTTGATCTGTCTAAAAAGCAAAGAATGCTAAAAGCATCAAATTGCCTTTCAGAAATTATCAACAGGAATTATAATGAAGGGGAGGTAGTTTTTCTGGATAATATTGAGATTCTCTTTGATACTGAATTAAAACAGGATCCTCTCAGACTTTTACAGGCTTTATCACGTCATCATTGTATTGTTGCAACATGGAATGGCATTATTGATGGAGAATCATTAATATATGCAAAAATCGGCCATCAGGAATACCGGAAATACGATAGAAAAGGTTTGATTACCTTTACTATGAATCAAATTAAAAATGAATGATAATACTTTTATTGGGGGTGTGGGTATGAAATATAAGGATTTAATCTCTTTTGAACCGATAGAATCAGTAATCAAACTGGTCGATTCAAACAAAAAGTCAACAGCCAGGCAGCTTGTAAAAGACTATGTAATATCTGATGAGATGGCAGAAAGACTGACATCACTGGTTATTCCAGAGTTACAGTTTGAGGAGCCCGGTGACAATAAAGGCATTTTTATCGTTGGAAATTACGGTACAGGTAAATCTCATCTGATGTCTGTAATATCCTCAATAGCAGAGGATGAAACCCTTCTGGTGGATCTGTCTTATAAGGAAGTTTCGGAGTCTGCAAAGAGTATTGCAGGGAAATTTATTGTAATCAGATGTGAGATCGGAGCGTCGGAGATGTCACTTCGTGACATTATTATTGGTGAACTTGAAGAACATTTAAGGGAACTTGATATTGATTTTTCATTCCCTGCTGCAAATACGATTCCAAATCATATCCATTCTTTTGAAGAGATGATGTCTCTGTTTCATCAGAAATATCCCGATAAAGGTCTCTTATTTGTTGTTGATGAACTTCTGGACTATCTGCGAACACGAAAAGACCAGGCTCTTATTCTGGATCTCAATTTTTTGCGTGAAATTGGTGAGGTGACAAAGTCACTCCGTTTCAGGTTTATTGCCGGATTGCAGGAGGCAATTTTTGATAATGACCGTTTTGCTTTTGTTGCAACCAGTCTTTTAAGAGTCAAAGATCGTTTTGATCAGGTTCATATTGCAAAGAATGATGTAAAGTATGTTGTTTCAAACCGTCTGCTCAGAAAAAATGCAGATCAGCTGGTTAAAATAAAGGAATATCTGACCCCATTTGCAAAATATTATGGAAATATGAATGAACGGATGGATGAATTTGTAAGTCTCTTTCCTGTCCATCCTGATTACATCAATACATTTGAACATGTCACTGTTGTTGAGAAACGTGAGGTTTTAAAGACTCTTTCTTTGAGTATGCGAAACATTCTTGAAGATGTACTGCCCGATGACAGACCCGGACTAATTGCATATGATTCATACTGGAAAATACTTACTGACAACACATCTTTCAGAACCATTCCGGAGATTAAAGATGTCATTGAGTGCAGTGAAGTGCTTGAGACAAGAATAGAACAGGCATTTACCCGGCCTGCATATAAACCGATGGCTGTCCGTATTATATCCGGTCTCTCAGTTCACAGACTGACAACAGGGGATATTTACTCACCTGTTGGTGCAACTCCCGAAGAGCTAAGGGATAGCCTTTGCCTTTATGACAGTAATGTTGGTGAGCTTGGAGGGGTGCCGGCCGAGGATTTGCTGTCGCTGGTTGAGACTGTTTTAAGAGAGATTCATAAGACTGTTAATGGTCAGTTTATCTCTTCGAATCCTGATAACCGCCAGTATTATCTTGATCTTAAGAAGACTGAGGATTATGATGCATTAATTGAGAAGAAAGCGGGAACTCTTGATAATACTATATTGGATCGTTATTATTCTTCAGCATTAAGTCAGTTGATGGAATGTTCCACACAAACACACTGTACCGGATATAATATCTGGGAGTATGAGCTTGAATGGCGTGACCGGTGTGCATCACGTATGGGGTATCTCTTCTTTGGTGCTCCGAATCAACGTTCAACTGCCGTTCCTGAGCGTGATTTCTATCTGTACTTTATTCAGCCATATGATCCTGCAAAGTTTAGGGATGAGAAAAAAGGCGATGAAGTCTTTTTCAGACTGAAAAGTGATGATGAAGAGTTTTTAACGGCTATTAAAAATTATGCAGGAGCATCTGAACTTGCAGGGACGTCTTCAGGTTCTGCTAAGACCACATATATTTCAAAGGCGGAGGGATATCTGCGGAAGGTTACAGGCTGGCTTTCTAAGAATGTGTATTCTGCCTTTGAAATAACCTATCAGGGTGAGAGTAAATCGCTTATTGACTGGAATAGGAACCGTTCACTGAAGGATTTCTCTGCCAGGGATTCTGATCGTGGTGTGAATTTCCGTGATCTTATCAATACTGTTGCAGGAGTCTGTCTTGATCCTCACTTTGCAGATATTGCACCTGATTACCCTGTTTTTTCAATAATGATCCGGAATAGCAGCAGAAAACAGGCTGTAAAGGATACATTGCGGCTGATAGCAAATCAGAGCAGGACAAAACAGGCGGTAGCGGTTGCTGATGCCCTGGAACTTCTTGACGGTGAGAGGTTTGCTCCGGAAAAATCCCGTTATGTAAAATACATTCTTGATCTGATGAAAGAGAAGGGGACCGGTCAGGTAGTAAACCGCAGTGAAATTTTAACGGATATTTTAGGACCTGAGTATATGGACCCGGACGGTGCAAGGCTTGAACCTGAATGGGTTGTTGTTTTGCTTGCCGCAATTGTATATTCGGGCGATGGTGTTCTGGCAATTCCCGGTCAGAAGTTTGATTCAACTTCGGTTGGGAAACTTGCATCTACTCCTGTTGATGATTTAATTGATTTCAAGCATGTTGAACCTCCAAAAGACTGGAATCTTCCTGTTTTAAAATCACTTTGTGAACTTTTGGATCTTGCGCCGGGTTATGGACAGATGATTACGCAGAGTGACAATAATCCGGTTGCTGAGATACAAAAAAAAATTTCTGAGCGGATAGAGGATATTGTTACAACAAAGCGGAGTGCTGAAAGAGGAATCACGTTATGGGGTGAGGATTTAGTATTCAAATCCGATCTCGGCCGGATGTGTGCATCTCTTGATGACGCAAAGAGTTTCTTTGAGTCTGTGCAGAGGTATTCCACTCCCGGTTCTTTTAAGAATTTTAAGTATAATGGATCCGATATCTCCAATGTAAGGCAGGAGCTGGATGTGCTTGATGAAATGAAGGCGTATCTGGATTATGTTCATAAATTTGGACAGATTTGTGGATGGCTTACAACTGCGAAGGAGATTTTGCCTGAAGGAGATGAGTGGTCCGCCTCTGTTGACTCCGTTAAATCACGGGTTATTGATGATATTCGCAGAATGGATAAGAACAAACTTAAAAAATATTCAGGTAATCTGTCCAGTGAACTGAATGACTTAAAACGTAAATATACTGATATTTATCTGAAGCTGCATTCGAATGCCAGACTGAGCCGGAGTGATGATGAACGGAAGAATGCTCTTATTAATGACAGCAGATTTAAGGATGCAGAGGGTCTTTCGGTTATATCCCTTATTCCAAATCGTGAACTTAAAAATTTCAGGGAAGAACTGGGCGGTCTGAAGACATGTTATAATTTATTAAAGGAAGATCTTGAGAAGAGTCCTGTCTGTCCCCACTGTGGTTTCAGGCCGTCTCTTGAAATTCATTCAAATTCCAAAAATATTGCCGCTCATCTGATCCTTGAGAATCTGGATGAGGAACTGGATGGTATGCTTGAGCGGTGGACTACGATTCTTCTGAATAATTTAAAGGATCCTGTCTCACAGGAAGCGGTTAAACTTCTGTCCACAGATGAATCTGCTGCGGTTGAAGACTTTTTATCCTCCGGCGAACGTCCCTGTCCGGTTGATTCCGTTTTTACAGGGGCAATTAATGAGATCTTTTCCGGCCTGAAGGGAATTAACATATTCGCGGATGAGATTTATAGTGCTCTTAAGTCATCAGGCGGTGCGGCAACGCCGGATGAATTAAAGAAGATTTTCAATGATTTTGTTAATGATAAGATAAAAGATCAGGATTCATCCAAAGTCCGGTTTGTGCTGGAGTGAATATATGGATAAAGATGAAATCATTGCATTATTGGGTAAACATGAGTGGAATGATCTTGAATTTAAAAAAGGACAGAGAGGAATCCCGGCTGAGACCTATAAAACAGTTTCAGCTTTTGCAAATACAAAAGGCGGCTGGATTGTATTTGGAGTGAAAGATGATAATGGTAAGCTGGATATTGTCGGAGTCCTTGACATTGACCGTGTTCAGAATGATTTTCTGGGTGTGCTAAGATCCGGCACGAAGTTCAATCACATTATTACAGCTGAAGAAGACCTCATTTCGCATGAAGGCAGGGCAGTTCTGGTATTTTATATTCCTGAATCACCCCGTTATAAGAAACCTGTATTTTTAAACGGCAACTGGAATGAGTGTTATGTGCGTAGTGGCGGGTGCGACCAAAAATGCAGTGAAGAAGAGATTAAGCGGTTTATTCGTGATTCTTCAGACGTGAAATATGATGGTGAACCGGTTTTTGATATTGATTACACTCAGTTCTTTGATGAAGCCTCTGTTAAGTATTACAGAAACAGGTATAATGATAAAAATCCGGGAAGATCTGAGGGCCTGAGCGATGTGGACTTTTTATCTGAATTTGGTTTTATCGTTGAGAAAGAAGGAAAATCTGTTCCAACCCGTGCAGGTGTGCTGATTTTTGGTAAGGACAGGTATGTCCGCCGGATTCTTAATAACCGGATTGTTGTTGATTACCAGAGAATTGACCTGAATTATGATGACTGGTCACCTGAGATCCGCTGGCATGATCGTGTGGTAATTGAAGGCAACCTGATTCAGGCATGGATAATGCTGGTTGAGAAATATTCCCGTATGGCTGAGAGGCCGTTTTCGATAGACAAAAGTTCCCTTCGCAGGCATGATGAACCACCGGATTATATCTCATTTCGTGAGGCCACAATCAACCTTTTAATTCACCAGGATTATGGTGATCACGGCAGGAAATCCTCAATTAAATTTTATAAGGACCGGACAGTCTTCTGGAATCCGGGAGATTCTTATGCTGATGAGAAGGAGTTGCTTGAAACAACTGGAAAAGAGGTTAGAAACCCGTCCATTGTCAGTGCTTTTCGCCGCATCGGCCTGAGTGAACAGGCGGGAAGCGGTGTACCGTCAATATTTGATAACTGGGGTAAGTTGGGGAATGTTCCTCCGGTAATCAATAATTACAAGGACAGGAAGGCATTTGAGTTGATTTTACTGAAGGACAGGCTGCTGACAGACGATCAGATATTATTCCAGAAAGAGATTGGCCTTAATCTTTCCAGAGATGAGGCACTTGTTTTTGCTTTTGCCTGCCGGAATGACAGTATATCCCTTACTGATGTCCGGGCACTGGTTGGGAAGAAGTGGCAGGTCTGCAGACATATAACTGATAATCTGTCAGAAGAAGGATTTATCCGGGAAATTAATAACGAACGGTTTGAGCTTGCTGAGTCTCTTAAGGAATCCCTCTTCATTGAAAAATTAAGATTAGGGGATGGAGAAGGTGAAGGAAGTGGAGGAAGTAAAGAAGGTGGAGAGAAGTTGGTGGGTTCAGGAGATGCTTCCGGTAAAACTGATTTAGACGTAATTGAATCTGGAGACAACAAATCGGCTGAAAAAGGATTAGATACAGCTGTTACAGGATCTGAACCTGAAACTTCTGAAAAATTAACTGAACTGGAATATAAAGTACTTTCTGCCTGTGAAGTTCCGCGATCTACTAAGGAACTGCTTAAAATTATCGGGTTTAAAGACAGAGGTTATTCAAGGAAAAAAATAATCATTCCACTGATTGATCGGGGAATTCTTGAGATGACTCTCCCTGAAAAACCGAGTTCACCTGATCAGAAATATGTTGCAACAGAGAAAGGTTTGAACATCCTGACTATGAAAATAACTAATTGAAGCTCTAAAATGATAATCTTCCCTTATATCCATTTTTTATCTGGTTTTGTCCTTTCTTTTTCTCAGGAATAACATGTTTTTTGGTTTTTCTAAT
>JAYEIC010000025.1:0-4763 GCA_034659935.1 Methanobacteriota archaeon
ACAGATCCAAGAAGATTTGCAGAAAAATTTGATACCCTGATTAGTGTTAGGGCACCAGTCGGAGCACAAAATATGGCTTGCGAGAAATGTTGTATTGGTCGCGGTGTTGCAGCGTTCCGATATAAGAAAGACAATGCCTTCTATACGTACACTTATTTCAAATTGAAATCACAAATGAAAGAAATTCAGCAGTTTAATGATGAAGGAACAGTATTTGGTTCGATTAATAAAGGAGATTTCGAAAAATTTGAAATTATGATTCCCCCATCAGAACTGGTTAATGATTTTCAAATTGAGGTTAAACCCATTGATGATAAGATTATTTGGAATTGTACCCAAATCCACACCCTGCAAAAACTCCGTGATGCACTATTACCAAAACTCATGAGCGGTGAAGTCAGAGTGAAATTAGAGCAACACGAGGCAGCCATATGAGCAAAAATGAAATTGCAAAACAACAATCCGATTTCATCCTCTATACCTCAAATGATGGGGATGTAAATGTAGAAGTTATATTGAAGGATGAAACCGTATGGCTCACCCAGAAAGCAATGTCCGGATTGTTTGAAGTAAAGGTACCTGCCATCAGCAAGCATCTGTCAAACATCTATGAAACAGGGGAGTTGAGAAAAGATTCAACTATTTCCATTTTGGAAACAGTTCAAAAAGAGGGTAATAGGAAGGTCCGCATTGAAGATGAAACGGTATGGCTTACTCAAAAGCTGATGAGCGTTCTGTTTGAAAAAGGTCGCAGTACTATAACAGAGCATTTACAAAACATCTTCGAAACAGGCGAATTAAAAAAGAGTTCAGTATGTCGGGATTTCCGACATACTGTCGAGGATTTCTCGGTAGTTCAGATTGAGAAATTATACGATGTAGATTGTAGGGTTGTTACTAATTGCCTGATGAATATCTTTTCTGCTAACGAGTTAGAGAAAAATTCAGTATGTGCAAGTTTTGCACATACTCCCAATAAATAAAAGGGGTAAAAGATGGCAACAAATAAGATCACCGAATCCGAAATAGAGGAATTTGCCATTGAGTTACTGGAAAAGTCCGGCTACCAGTATATCTACGCCCCATACATTGCCCCGGACAGCGACACTCCGGAACGGAACAGATTTGAAGAAGTTCTTTTGCTGGAGCGCCTGCGAAAAGCCGTTGGCAGGATCAACCCCGCCGTTCCTGCGGATGCCAGAGAAGACGCAATTAAGCAGATACAGCGCCTTAATTCGCCTGAACTCATCGCCAATAATGAAGCGTTTCACCGGATGCTCACCGAAGGAATAAAAGTGAGTTATCAAAAAGGCAGTGTTGAGAGAGGTGATGTCATCTGGCTGGCTGATTTTGAGAATCCCGGGAATAACGAATTCCTCGTTACTAATCAATTTACTGTCATTGAAAATAACGTAAACAAGCGCCCTGATGCGATCCTTTTTGTGAACGGGCTGCCCCTGGTTGTTATAGAGCTTAAGAACCCTGCCGACGAAAACGCAACCGTGAAATCCGCATTCAGGCAGATCCAGACCTACAAACAGGCAATACCAGGTCTTTTTACGTACAATGGCTTCATCGTCATCTCAGACGGCCTTGAGGCAAGGGCCGGGACACTCTCTTCAGATTTCAACCGTTTTATGACATGGAAATCCTCAGACGGTAAAACAGAGGCATCGCATCTAATCGGGCAACTGGAAACCCTGATCAAAGGAATGCTTAATACTGAAACATTATTAGACCTGATTCGCCATTTTATCGTCTTTGAAACATCCAAAAAAGGAGACCCGGAAACCAGCATCATCACCGTACAAACGGTAAAGAAATTAGCTGCTTATCATCAATATTACGCAGTAAACAGAGCGGTAGAATCTACATTAAGAGCTACAGGATACCTGTCAGGGCTGAGGGCCCGTTATTCCCTCACTTCCGCCGGCACGGTAGAATCTACATCGAGTGCTGCAGGATACCTGCCTCCATCTGTAGATATTGGTGTACCTGCCGTAATGGAATCACCTGAAAGTTATGGTCTGGCCGGTGTAAAACAACAACCAGTCGGAGACCGTAAAGGCGGAGTTGTCTGGCATACGCAGGGAAGCGGAAAGTCTCTTTCCATGGTTTTTTATACAGGTAAAATTGTTCTTGCCATGGATAACCCTACTATACTGGTCATTACAGACAGAAACGATCTGGATGACCAGTTATTTGATACATTCGCCGCATGTAAGCAGCTTCTTCGACAGGAACCGGTTCAGGCGCAAAACAGGAACCACGTGAAAGAGCTGTTAAAGGTTGCATCCGGAGGAGTGGTTTTTACCACCATCCAGAAATTCCAGCCAGAAAATGGCAATGTTTATGAACAACTTTCCAACAGGAGTAACATCATCGTAATTGCTGATGAGGCACACAGAACACAATACGGCTTCAAAGCAAAAACCATTGATGAAAGAGATGAGCATGGAAACATAACAGGTAAAAAGATCGTGTATGGTTTTGCGAAATATATGCGTGATGCTCTTCCCAATGCAACATACCTTGGATTTACAGGAACACCAATTGAAAAAACTGATGTGAACACACCCATAGTTTTTGGGAATTATGTTGATATTTATGATATCTCACAGGCAGTTGAGGATGGGGCAACGGTAAAAATCTATTATGAGAGCAGATTGGCAAAAATCGTTCTCAGCGGGGAAGGCAAAAAACTGGTAGCTGAACTGGACCAAGAACTGGAAAAGGCAGATCTCGCAGAAACCCAGAAGGCCAAGGCAAAATGGACACAACTTGAAGCATTGATTGGCAGTGAAGACCGAATAAGACGGGTTGCAGAAGACATGGTAACCCATTTCGGGCAACGCCAGGAAGTAATCAAAGGTAAGGGAATGATCGTGGCAATGTCAAGAAGAATTGCTGCTGATTTGTATGATGAAATTATTAAAATAAGACCACACTGGCATAGCGATGATCCGAAAAGAGGTGTTATCAAAGTAGTAATGACATCTGCATCTTCTGATGGACCAAAGATTGCTAAGCACCATACAACAAAAGAACAGAGACGAGCACTGGCAGAAAGGATGAAGGACCCGGAAGATGAATTGCAACTGGTCATCGTCCGTGATATGTGGCTTACGGGTTTTGATGTCCCTCCCCTGCACACGATGTACATCGACAAGTCCATGAAGGGCCACACTCTTATGCAGGCAATTGCACGAGTAAACAGGGTTTACAAAGATAAACCCGCTGGTCTGATTGTAGATTACCTTGGAATTGCATCAGACCTGAAAGAAGCACTATCATTTTATTCCGATAGTGGAGGAAAGGGTGATCCTGCGATCCTGCAGGAGCAGGCAGTTTGGTTGATGCTGGAAAAACTTGAAATTGTTTCACAAATGTATTATGGTTTCCCCTATGATCAATATTTTACAGCAGACACCCCAACAAAGCTATCAATAATACTCGCTGCGGAAGAGCATATTCTCGGTCTCGAAAACGGTAAAAAAAGATACATTGATGAAGTAGCTGCTCTATCACGAGCCTTCTCAATAGCCATTCCGCACGAAAATGCAATGGACGTAAAAGATGAAGTGTCGTTTTTCCAGGCAGTCAAAGCGAGATTGGTAAAGTTTGACAGCACCGGTACAGGCAAAACTGACGAGGAACTGGAAACTACAATCAGGCAGGTTATTGATAAAGCTCTTGTATCGGATCAAGTGATAGATCTTTTCGGTGCAGCAGGTATCAAAAAACCAGATATATCGATACTTTCAGAAGAATTTCTTTTAGAAGTTCAAAATATGGAACACAAAAATATCGCTCTTGAAGTTTTAAAGAAGTTACTCAATGATGAGATAAAAGCAAGGATCAAAACCAATCTGGTGCAGGGCAGAACATTAATGGAAATGCTTGAGGATTCGATCAGGAAATATCACAATAAGGTGATAACTGCGGCAGAAGTAATTGAAGAATTAATTGAACTCAGCAAAGAAATTAAAAAGATAGATAAAGAACCTCAGGAAATGGGTTTATCAGAATATGAATATGCTTTCTATACAGCAATAGCCGATAATGAAAGTGCCAGAGAATTGATGGAAAAAGATAAACTTCGGGAATTAGCAGTTGTTTTATTTGAGAAAGTTAAACAGAATGCATCAATAGACTGGACAATAAAAGAAAACGTCAGGGCAAAATTAAAAGTAATTGTAAAACGGACTTTACGACAATATGGTTATCCTCCTGATATGCAGGCACTCGCAACAGAAATAGTGCTTAAACAGGCAGAATTGATTGCAGGGGAAATAACGGCTTTGTAGAGATCCTGTTTGAAGCCAAAATTAAAATTCAACCGCAAGATCAAAGGTAAGTGGGCTTCTTGACTTAATATGCAAACAAAGAACAAGGAGCCAGTATACGCATCAACGAATAAGTAGATCAGTTTTATTGAAATTGCATTTGATGTCATCAGGAAGTGCAAGAGAGATAATCAGAGCACGTATCCTGCTACTGGCAAACCAGCAAAGAGAGGACACAGAGATAGCAGAAACATTAGATATTGGCAGGAACACTGTTTGGAGAATAAAGAAGAAATACCGCAAAGAAAGTCTCCAAAGTGCCCTTGGTGAGAAACCAAGATCCGGTCAGCCCAAAAAGTATACAGAGAAGCATGAGGCGGAAATTATAGCGCAGGCATGCACCGAACCACCTGATGGGTGCAAGAAATGGACACTTACATTACTAACAGAAGAGATGAGGAAAAAAGAAGGGTTTGA
>JAYEIC010000026.1:0-4718 GCA_034659935.1 Methanobacteriota archaeon
TGTTGTAGCTGTTATCCAGCCAAAGAAAAATAATATCAAAGATTTACATCAAAACATTCTCTCAAAATGCAACCAACTATTGCCATCATATAAAATTCCGAAACACATTCTGTCAGTTGAAGAATTTTCACTGAATTCATCACATAAAATCGATCAGCATAAATTAAAAGAGCTGGTAAAAAAAAGGTTGTAGATATATAATGACAGTCACACAACCAGTTCCAGCAGGACCAGGCGAGTTCTCTGTAGAACAGATCATCCAGGCAGGCCCATACTCACAAAAAGACAACACAAAACAAGAGTTCCTCTTAGAAATTATAAAGAAACAACTAAATCAAGCAATAAATAACAGACATATCAGAAATTTTTTTGAACGAGAGAATATTGTGATACAAGATCTCAAACGGCTTGAAGACGTACCTTTTCTCCCGGTACAGATGTTCAAATACTTCAACCTTGAAACATGCCATCCAGACCAGATATTCAAAATACTCAGGTCAAGCGGAACAACGTCTGGTCAAACCAGCAGAGTACCTTTGAACAAGCAAACGGCAAAAAACCAGACAAAAGCACTAACATCAATACTATCAAACTACCTTGGACATAAAAGAAGAATATTTCTTGTCATTGATTATGAAGGGATGAATTCTCCAGTTCATGAATTTTCAGCCCGGACCGCAGGGATCAGGGGACTCAGCATTTACTCAAAGAAGACATTCTACCTGCTGAGAGAAGAAAATGGGAAATTAACACTGAATATGCCAGTTATACAGGATCTGCTAATCAATTATTCAGACTCTGAAGTCTATGCCTTCGGTTTTACCTATATTATCTGGTCAGTATTCTATAAAGAGATGATAAAGAAGCAGATCCACCTGAAATTTAGGGACATGAAATTATTTCACAGCGGGGGATGGAAAAAACTGACAGCAGAGAAAGTATCAAAGGATGTATTCTCGAAATCAGTCGCAGATCTCTTCTCGACCGATACATCAAATATCCTGGATTTCTACGGGATGGCAGAACAGACCGGCATCATATTTGTTGACTGCCCGTGCGGCAATAAACATGTCCCCGATTTTTCGCAGGTCATTGTTCGGGATCTTCAGACCCTGAGACCCTGTAATATTCAGGAACCCGGACTCATTGAAGTGATGAGTATTTTATCAGACAGTTACTATTGCCAGGCGATCCTTACCGAAGACCTAGGATACATCGTTGGATACGATGACTGCCCGTGTGGAAGAAAAGGACGATATTTCAGATTTATTTCACGAGTCGAAAAATCAGAAGTAAGAGGTTGTGGGGACACCTTTAAGGAGCAGAATAATGATTGACTGTCACCTGCTGAATGGAGAGTTTAAGAGAAATTGTTTTACAGATTTCTGTGATATTTCAAAAATCATTGATGAAAATCGATTGTACCTCTACGAATATCCGCTTGATGCAATTATTGATTTACTGAATACATTGGGAAAAAAAATACTTATCAATGACAGTATCAACAGATATCAGGGGATCAGTTATATTTCTCTGTGGTTGAGAAAAGAGAATTTATTGAAGCTATGTCGGCTAAACTACAATAATCCGGATTACCTTGATAAGTTCACCGCTCTGGACAAAAAATTAGAAATGTGTGCTCAGCCACGGGGCATTGTCTGCCACTGGATAGCAGGGAACATGCCCACTCTGGCAGTTTATTCTGCAGTACAGGCAATATTATCAAAAAATGGCAGCATTATCAAAGTCCCGGTGAAATATAAGGATATCATACTTGAGCTCCTTTGTGAGTTAAACAGAATTGAGATCACCAGAGATGGTAGGACCTATTCTGGAAAAGTGATAGTGAATAGTATTTCAGTCGTATCATTTGATGGAAAAGATCAGGATATTAGCAAACATTTTTCGATGGCGGCAGACTGCAGACTGACTTATGGGGGATCTACAGCAATACAGGCGATCAGGGCATTGCCAACAAAAGATCATTGTGAAACAATTGTATACGGGCCAAAATATTCTTTTGGCGTATTTGACAGAAAATATATCGAAAGCAATCTCTTTGAAGATGCTTTAAAAAAGTCTGTTCTGGATATTGCTTTATTTAATCAGATGGCATGTTCCTCCCCGCATGTTTTTTTCTTCGAAAAAAGCAGGTATTCTCTAAAAGAGATTGCATTAATGATTAAAACCCAGTTTGAAGTTCTACCCGATGAACTCAGGTATCAGGAGAAACCTCCGTGGATGGCGGCAAACACTATTAATATTCGGGGATACTATTTACTCGACAATGAAACAGACATTGTCCAATCTGATGGTCTTAACTGGACAATTCTCATTAATAACAAAACTGCACTTGAGGAACCGATATCCGGGAAATGTATTTATATCAAGGAAATTGACAGGACTGAAGAGATACTCCCCCTCATCACTCGCAAAATACAGGCAATGATGGTATGTATATCTGATCCTCAGAGACGACGGAATTTTGCACGGGACGCCACATATTACGGAGTCGACAGAATTGTAACTCCCGGCAGGATCCATGACTATGACCTGCCATGGGACGGTATATTACCATTAAATCGACTGGTAAGATGGGTCATCCTTAAATGGGACGGTGAAATGTATGCTTAAGGATAAAGTAATTGTTATAACAGGAGGAAGCCGGGGAATCGGAAGAGCAACGGCATTACTGGCTGCAGAAAATCATGCACAGGTAATAATTAACTATAGCAGAAGTCAACATGAAGCAGAGGCGGTGGTTACAGCGATTCAGAAAAAAGGTCTCCGTGCCTGTATGATAAAGGCAGATATTTCAAAAGAGGACGAAGTAAAAAAGATGTTCTCCGAAATAAAAAAACACTATTCAAAAATTGATATTCTCGTAAATAATGCAGGGATTATGAAGAATAACTTACTTCTCATGACAAAAACAGAAGAATTTGATCAGATCGTCGACGTAAACTGCAAAGGCATGTTTTTGTGTACCCGCCATGCTTCAAAAATGATGATGAAACAAAAATCAGGAAAAATCATCAATATGGCATCAATCGTTGGCAGATATGGAAATAGTGGTCAAACAGTTTATTCAGGCAGTAAATCATTTGCCATTGGATTTACGAAATCTGCCGCAAAAGAACTCGGCAGATTTGGAATAGCAGTTAATGCCGTTGCACCTGGCTTTATCGAAACCGACCTTACAAAAGATACTTCTGCAGAGATCAGAGAAGAATTAATAAGTCATATAGCCCTTGGAAGATTTGGTACTCCTGATGACGTAGCAAAGGTGATACTCTTTTTATGCTCAGACCTTGGGGATTATGTAAGCGGACAGATCATCGGAGTCGACGGCTGCCAGATAATGTAGGAAAAAGATCAATGATCACTCTTTACAAATGAAAAGAAATGTTTGCGATCAATTGCACAGTCACCAATCATTACCTTCCCCTCTTTAACATCCTTTGTTATGACAGACCCCAAGGTAATATATGCCTGATCCCCGATTGTTAGGTTATTTGATATGAGAGTACAGGGACCGACCCACACATCATCACCAATTTTCGACCCGCCTCCAATTATAGAAGACGCAACAATCAGAGATCTCTTCCCGATGATAACATCCGCTCCGATATGGACAAGGTTATCGATCTTTGAAAATTCCCCGATTTCCGTAAATTTCCCTGCTGTCGATCTATCGATATGAGTATTGGCCTGTATGTCCACATAGTCATGGATTATAACCCCTCCTGATGGATGAGGTTGACAACAACCCACCCCAACAATAGATCCGGGACCGATTGTTACGCCTTTACCAAGGATGGATCCCTCCAGAATAGAGGCATTGGGTCCGATTACAGACAGATCCCCGATGCGGACACAAGTGTCAGCAATATGTGCTGTAGGATGAATGACTGCACTCTCTGAGATCTCTGTTTTGGCATGAGCCAATTGAAGGGTATCATTTTTTTCCGGATAATCACCAAGAGCACAGAAAATTTTTAAAAACTTAATATGAGTATTTCCAGTTTCTATCCGGTGACCCCCGGGTACATTTTTGGTCACAACTACCCTCGGAGCGATCCATACATGATCCCCTATAGAGAGAGCATTTGAGATAGCAGCACCATACCCAACAGTGACCACGTCTCCAAGATGTGTATGGCCTGAAATCATGGACGAATGGATATGACAATTCTTCCCTATTACAACATCATGAGCAACGTGAGTATTAACACCAAGAGAGGAATGATCACCAATTTCAGTAAAACCTCCAAAAGTCGCCTTATCAACACAACTCCGGGGTCCTATATGTACTCCACTAAGAATACGAACCCCTCCAACATGAACAACAGGTATTAACTCATCATGAAAGCGACGGAATTGAAAACCTTCTGACCCTATCACAGAACCGCTTCCGATGGTAACATTGTCTTCTACAACTGAATCTCCCATGATAACTGCCGACTCTTCAATTCTGCAGTTATTCCCAATTTTCACTCCCCTGTCTGCAATATAAGCTCTGGGGTGAATGGTACAGCCAGGTCCAATAACACTCATCAGGGGACGTTTATATGCACGGGAAAACCTGACGGCAGCATTGTGGCTTTTATAATAATACTTTGCCAGCGTCCTGACAAGGAGATTTTGATTTAATCTCTCATTTTTTTTTACGGTTTTAACAATAGACGGAAATATGCCAGATGGTTTCATAGGAGAAC
>JAYEIC010000027.1:0-19597 GCA_034659935.1 Methanobacteriota archaeon
ATCTTATCAAAATATCTTATACCTGCCTAATTTTATTAGGACCGGTTACTTAATGACCAAACAACAGATATAACAGACATATGCAGATTGGGATTATATATGCTTTTATTGGAATGTGTATACTTCCATTTCTCTGGAAAAACAATAAAATAACGCAAAAAACAGGGATCCTCATCGCATTCCTGACAACAGCTTTTGGATTTGTATTCCTTGCTCCGATGATACCCTACAGTTTCTGTGGTCTTGTCCATGGTGCTTCAAATCTATGGGCGCCCCCGTACAGATCTTTTTTATACACCGCAATCCTGCTTATAATATTGTCTCTGATATCCGGACGCATTTTTTGCGGACACCTCTGTCCGATTGGTACCATTCAGGAACTTATGTACCAGATACCCATAAAAAAATTTGAAATCCGGAATCAAAAGATCCCCCGTTTCATCCGCCTGACAGTATTCACTGGCTCACTTATTGGAGGAATCTATTTTATTGATCTATTCTCATACACCGGAGCATTTCTATTTTTTGCAAAAATCTATACCAATCCTTTATTTTATGTTTTTGTTGGCATCTTGATTCTCTCAATCTTTACATACAGACCATTATGTAGATTTTTCTGCCCGTTTGGTCTTCTGTTTGCCACAGTAGCAAAAAAAAGCGTATATTGTCTGGCCCGGACTGATGCCTGTATCAACTGTGGAAGATGTGAAGAGGTATGCCCGACCGGCGAAGCGGGTGAGGATGGTTCAAAAGCAGAATGTTATCTCTGTGGGCGGTGTCTGGAGATATGTCCGGTGGATCACGCAATTGTCTATAAAAAACGATAGAATTGGACTGGAGTAGTTTTTTGTCTTTTCTATACACGCTGTGACCTAACTGTGCTGCCAAAGTTATACAATTTAATGTCATCTCAGAAAGAAGCTCAGAACAGGCTTCTTATTTTGCAGATCAAGCATTGTGTCACAGCCTGTATAGTCAAAAACCAGACTTTCGGGCAGGTCTGTTTTTTGTGATAAATAACAGATTTAACAGAGATTCAACATTCTCAGAGTATCCGGACTTTCTCATTTCTCATTATAGAGCAGGGTGTGAAGCGCCTGATCGTGTATGCCATTGGTTCAAAAAAACGTTCGGCACTATGGCACTATAATACCCAAACCAATAGCACCACAGCCCGGCTTTCCTGCCTTCCTGCCCCCTCACCATCCCCATCCCTTATCATAGAAAGACCCATAGAAAGACCCTGACAACTTCTCAAAAGTTAGGCGATCCTAAATTATCCGAATTTCAGAATAACTCCGGAAAAAACCCGAATTTATTTAGGCACCAGCTTATCAGTGCCTAATTGGCTATACTGTTCTGAAAAATTAGTATGATATTAACCGAACTACATCCTGATGAATGCGCAGAGATCTCTGGAATTGCCGGAGGAGCAGGGCTCAGACAGCAGCTCTGCCTCCGTGGATGTTCTCAGGGATGTACGGTAAGGATGATCAGTTCTTCCCGTGGTCCGGTTATTGTCTGGATTAATGGGTCAACCCTTGCACTTGGAAGAGGGATGGCACAGAAGATCACCGTAAAAAAATGTTAAACAATGTTACACAGGTGTTAAATTTGAAAATGAAACTTTCCGAAATGGAATTCGGCGCAGAAGGCGTTGTAACTGAAATAAATACGGAAAAACAGAAGATTAACGCAATGGGAATCCGTGTGGGAAAAAAGCTGAAGATGATTACAAAACAGCCCATCAAAGGTCCTGTTGTCTCAACCTGCGGAGAGCTGGAAGTTGCAATGGGCGTTGACCTCGCATCACAGGTTGTCGTAGACGTTGACTGATTTTTTAAAAACAGGAGATGTTGTAAGATGAGTAAAAAAGCAGCAAAAATTCTGCTCGTGGGTAATCCCAACGTGGGGAAAAGCGTTATTTTTAACCGGTTAACCGGGTCTGATGCAGTTGTATCAAACTACCCGGGCACCACAGTTGATTATACAGAAGGCACTTTTATATCAGGCAAACAGGAGTATACGGTCATTGACGTACCTGGTGCATATTCCCTTGAAGCCAGAGACAAAGCAGAGGAAGTCGCAGTCAGGATGCTCCATGAGCACAGGGATGCCACTGTAGTGGTAGCTCTTGATGCAACGAGAATTGAACGTGGACTCTATATCGCTCTTGAAACGATTGAGATGGGAAGGTCTGTTCTTATCGCACTGAATATGATGGATCTGGCACATGACAGAAAAATTTCCGTAGATGACAGAAAACTCCAGAAATTGCTTGGTGTGCCGGTCGTCCCCCTCTCCGCAATCACTGGTGAAGGGATAATGCAGCTCAGTGACATGATACGCAAGGCACAGGCCAGTGATGTAAAAGATATTCTGGCACGTGCAGAAGGAAGAGCATCCGAACCGGCACAAGCGTCAGGTTGTGCAGGGTGCGGCGGCTGTGGAGGTTGCTGATATGGTATTAAATGAAGACCAACGCTGGAATCTTGTTGACCTGCTTGCAAAACAGACCATCAGTGCAGGAACGTATAAACAGACAGTCCGGGATGTGATCGGAGAACTCACAGTTAAACCACTGACAGGCATCCCGGCAGCGTTTGCCGTGCTATATGCATTCTGGAGTATTTTCTGTTCATTTGCCGCAGCACTTTGTACAGATGGTTTCTTTGTTAAATTATTTGACAACCATTTCCTGCCATGGATGCAGGCTGTATGGCCGGACCCAAACAGCATACTATACTTCATCTTTGTCGGGGACCCGCTTGCAGACAACTGTTTTGAGGCGTTTGGTATGCTTACATCGGGTCTGTTTGTCGCAATAGGCGTTGTGTTGCCTGCTGTGCTAATCTTCTATCTCATGATGGCCATTCTGGAGGACTCCGGTTATCTGCCGAGACTTGCGGTTCTCGTTGATACACTCCTTCACAAAATGGGTCTGCACGGCTATGCCATTGTTCCGACAATTCTTGGTCTTGGGTGTAACGTGCCTGCTATCACAGCTACACGTATCCTTGAAACAAAGAAACAGCGGTTTATAATGATGACGCTCCTTGCAATCTTCGTACCCTGTGGTGCCCAGCTTGGTATCATGCTGGAAGTAATCCCTGAGAGCGTTGGGTATGTAATGCTCTTCTTACTAATTGGATATGTCATATTTGGTTATCTGTTGGGCAAGATTGTTCCTGGCACAAATCCTGAAATATTAATCGATGTGCCTCCATACCACATACCACAGTGGGCAAATATTACCAAAAAACTCTGGATACGGACATATGGTTTCATCGTAAATGCCATACCGTTTGTTCTCCTGGGTATCCTCTTCATAAACATACTCTACATTGGCGGAGTCATTCAGTGGCTCTCAGATCTGTTTGCACCTGTCTTTGTGCACTGGTTCGGTGTGCCAAAAGAGACGGCAGGTCCTCTGATTGCAGCGTTCCTGCGTAAGGATCTCGCAGTTGCACAGCTCTCAAATATTGAAATGACACAATATCAGATGATTTCAGCGGTTGTCTTAATCTCAATCTACTTCCCGTGTGTTGCAACCTTTGTTGTGATGCTAAAAGAAGGGTGGAAAGAAATACTCGCTGCAGCAGGGGTCCTCTTCGCTGTCGCATTTATCTACGGCGGTATTATCCACGCCATCGGCATTCTTCTTGGGGTGGCATAAATGAATACAGAACATAATACAGCACAAATCTACATCGCAGCCCTGGCTCTTGTAACAATGATCCTTGGACTTGTCGACATCCTGGTATGGATCGGATTCACTGGTGGTATTGAATTTGGAATAATGGAAATTGCGGGAGATGACTTCTTCCGGTGGGCCTGGGGGGGCCTTGTAGTCTTCTTAGGCGGTGCCCTCATGCTCTCTGGCTGCAGGAATGTCGGTAATATCCAGGAGTTTTCAAAGGTACTCCTTGGTGCAGCCCTCGTCTGGATCATTGCAGCATGTGATATCTTTGCAATGATCTGTGAAAACATACCGGCAGGAGAAGAGGCACCTGAATTCTTAAACTCATTTGCAGGCTTCGTCGGCGGTTTTGCACCACCATATGCACCCGCAGTCATCCTGCTTCCATTCACCCTTGTGATTGCATATTTCTTCTATGCATGGGGGTTTGCAGATGAGAGCTAGACTGATTCTGGTCTCCCTTCTCTTGGCCGCCCTTCTCTGCACGAGTGCTATGGCACACATGCCGGGAGCAGCAGCGGCGCCTGATGTGGAACTCCGGCCGATACAGATCTATGATGGAAATGAACTGGTTGAGATATCAATTGATGACCTTGCTGCATATCATGGCAAATGTACAGGACAGGGGCCGTCCAAGTGCCCTTGTGTTGTTATTGGATACAGGACAGCAGAAGCAGGAATCAATGCCCTGTATGGCGATGAAATCCCAGAACGTTCAGATATCAGGATTATAAGTGCATACCCTTCTATGGGATCACTCCAGGACTTCCAGTACATAACAGGTACAGGGCCAGAGATGGATTGCAAAGAAACCGGTACCTTTAACCTGATACTGACAGACGGGACAGAGATTACAGACTTCTCAAAGAAGAATATCAGAAAAATCTCCGGAAATATAGGTCCCAAAGATTGCAGATTTACTATTATCCGCGAATCTACCGGGGAATCAATTGATCTTGCTATAAATGACGATATATTCCCCTCTGATTACTTTGATCTCCGAAAAAAGGTGAAGATCACAAAGGATGCGACACCTGAAGAGTCCCAAAAATTTTTGGATGAATACGTAGCCCTGCGTGATGCAGCCCTGACAAAACCCGCATGGAAACTGTTTAAAGGGATTGATGAACCACCAGAAGAGGAACCGGATGTATTTGGTGGCGGAATCTTTCTGAGCATTTTCATTCTCTTTGTTGCCGGCGGGATTGTTATTATCAGGAAAAAACAGCTGAAATAACTGGCAGAGAAGAATCCTGTTTAACAGGAAATATATCTGCTATAAAATGTGCATGACATGCATTGCGTCTGGAGATCTGTTTCATGCACCATTATTTTATTTTAAAAAATAAACATCTGGCATGATATAGACAGATTCAACCACTCCGGAGGTGTGGGACCTGTGTTAAATCTCTGACTTATCACAAAAAACCAGACCTTCCCGGAAGTCTGGTTTTCGACTTTTCGACCATAATAAGAACTATGTGAGAGTCCATGGGAACAAAAAACGGATATAAAAAACTCAGCAGAAAAGCAGAAGATTACCTTGAGGCAATCTTAAATATTGCTCATAATAAGGGGTACGCCAGGTCAAAAGATGTTGCTGAAACACTCTCTGTAAGCCCGTCCAGTGTTGTTGAGATGTTTAGGAAACTTGCTGCGATGAATTTGGTTGTATACAGGAAATATGAAGGGGTTACACTCACACCAGAAGGAAAACGAATTGCTGAGGTTGTGAAATACCGTCATGTTACGCTGAAGGCATTCCTGACTCTGATTCATGTGCCAGAAGACATTGCCGACCATGATGCGTGTATTATGGAGCACGAGCTTAATGATGAAACTATTGAGCAGATCAAATTAATCATTGATTTTCTCAATTCACATTTCTACCAGCCGGATGCACTGGAAATGTTTGCCCGATACTGTAAGGCACGTGAACCGGAAGAGAAACCTGCCAGTTCATAATATGAGTAAATTTTGTCGTGGTGGTCAAAATCCAGTAACCTTACGGCCTTTTCGGATTCTATGATCTCATATGTCAAAACAAATGATTTTTTGATATGAACTCTCCTGATTCCTTTTAAAGGATACCCCAATGGTTTAAAATGATAGGGATCTTTTTGAATCTCACAGACTTTCTTTGAAATTGAAATCAGAATAACTTTATCCACAAATTTAAGCTTATTCAGTTTTGCTTCAAGTGTTTTGGATATATACAGGTTATACAATAAAAAAACCTCAGAAATTTTTCATCCGCGAATCTTAAAGTGTTTGTCAAAATCCGTAACAGAACTGAACTTCTCTTTTCTGATTTTCTCTATCTTTTCAATATATTCTTCTCTTACTGCAAATTCTTCTTCAAGCTGAAATTTCATGAAATTCTCAATCTGTTTGCTCATGTTGAGGCCGAGACGTTTACATTCTGAAGAGTATTTTTCATAGAGATCATTTGAGATGCTGAAGCTTTTGACACCCATATCTTTCACTGGTTTATTTATTTTTAATTAAAGTTATTTAATTTTATTTACGTTTTCATTCTGCAGTCATTCAGCAGAAAAGAGATCGGAGCAGCAAGCAGAATTCAGGAATGTATAGTCGAAAACCAAACAGTCCTGGAAGTCTGATTTTCAAATATAGGTTTGTATTATATGTGATGCTGCCAGATGGACAGGCTCAGACCAATTGTCCAGACAGAAAAAATAATCCACGCATATCCGGAATAACAGGCATTATCCGAAGTACAGGTCTCCTTCACTGTTAATATATACCTCTACGTCCTCGCGCACAAAACGCGCTTTGAATCGTTCAGGATTTGATTCACGGAGGCGGTTTACAAGTGTTATAGTATCATATTTCACTTTAATATTGATTGCCTCAGCTTCCCTGTATATTTTTTTTGCTGCATCAAGAAGATCTTCACCAGTGTTTATTGTACAAAGATGTGTTGCATCAAGAGTATAGAGGAATTCAAGAGTTTCCTTTGCTTTCTGTACATTTTCAAAAGCAGCTTTCTCTATTGTACACACATTTGCCTTGGACGTCTGAATAATGTCAGCAATCTGCTGCTGAGTCAGACCGTTTTTCCTGTATCTCAACACCTCCTTCTGTCTGTCAGTAAGAAGCCCCTGTTTCATAATTACATTATAGAATTACTAAACTTAAACAGTTTTTGTTAACCATATGTATTCCATTGAGAAAATAAAAAGAATTCAAAATCTTTATATCCAGACCAGATGATACTAGAATGTTCTCATATTTGAGAGGTATAAATATGGTAGTTAAAGTTGGAGTTGCGAAATTAGGCAACATTGCAAGCGGCGTAATGGTCGAGCTTCTGCTCGATGAACGTGCAGACCGTACAGATATGCAGACCTTCATGGCAACAAGCGGAACAAAACTCGAAGTTGAGGATGTAGACCGTGTTGTCAGCAACCTTGTCGCATACAAGCCGGACTTTGCAATTGTTGTATCACCAAACGGCGTGCTTCCCGGACCTACAGGTGCACGTGAAGCATTAAAAGCTGCAGGCATCCCTGTTGTTGTTATCACAGACGATGTTACCACTAAGAAAGAATGGGCAGACCTGAAAGCAAGCGACTTTGGATACATCATCCAGAAGGCAGACGCCATGATCGGTGCACGCCGCGAGTTCCTTGACCCGACAGAGATGTCCGACTACAACGGCAACCTTGTAAAAGTGCTCACAGTCACAGGTGCATTCAGAAAGATGCAGATCGCACTTGATGAAGTGATTGACCAGGTAAAAGCAGGCAAGTCTGGTGCAGACATTGTGCTCCCAAAGATTGTCATGACAGCAGACAAAGCAGTCAAAGATGAATTCTCAAACCCATACGCATATGCAAAGGCACGCGCAGCATTTGAGATTGCAGCAGCAGTTGCAATGGTCAATGTGAAGGGATGTTTCATGACAAAAGGATTTGAGAACTACGTTCCAATCGTTGCATCTGCACACGAGATGATGCGCTCTGCAATGATCCTTTGTGATGAAGCACGAGAGCTTGAGAAAGGCTGTGACGGTGTTGTGAGAAAGCCACACAAGAACGATGGCACACTCGTCTCCAAGACCACTCTGATCTCCAAGCCTGAGTAAAATCAGACAACAAACTTTTTTTCTTTATTTTTCTTTAATTCCAGTTACAAACGTTACTTTTTGAACCATAGTGGCAAACGTTTCTTTTTGAACATATTATGAATCACTGATTCATTGTAATATTCAGAAATTCAGAAGATATTCTCTCACTTACGGAGTATTTCACTCACATAATTCCCTGTAGTACCTGCCAAGATCTTCAGGCAGCGTCAGAATCACAGGTTCCAGATGCAGCCGCTCCATAAATGCCGTGTCTGATATGGACATCGGATTTGGATTTATTCTGGCAATCACCGAGCAGAAGGAACGAAATCCCCTGTCTGTTCCGCATCTGTCAAAATATATTGCTGCATTAAAAGCATAATTTCCAATGCTCCTGTATAATGTGATAACCCGGTGAAGTCCTTTTGCGAGAACGTCAATGTAGGGTTCGAATTCATCAATTGAATGTACAGGGAGATAACCTCTCACTTCCCGTTCTCCCACAGGAACAGCATTTGCAATCCAGGAGATTTCATCTCCAAACAGGAACCTCTCTGAATCAGTCTCCAGACTTATGAGATTGTCATAATAGACCTCACCTGTCTTTAAAAAATAGCAGCGGCTTTCTTCAATATACCTGCCGGCAAGATATGTCGGCGTGTTGTCTGCAATTGCCTGCATGTGAGGATGAACTATGCTTGCACCTGCCGAAGGTAAATTATTCCAGTTTATTGAGGGATAGCACCCGGGGAATTCTTTCAGTGAGAGGTATTGCCCTTTCAGTGCATCTGCAATCTGTTTTTCTGTAATGTTGTTACTGGCAAAATGATCACCCGTAATTACTGTGACAGTATGATGCTCTGAAAAAGGGAAGAGGTTTGGGAATGTCACACTTTCACCCACAATAATCCTTGAACCGTCAGGAAAAACAGGTGTTTCTGCTGTGATTTTTTCAGGACAGAACGGGCAGTCACCAGATGAATTGTTCATAACCGGCGGGCGGTCAATTGCGCGTTTCACCCGTTCTGTACTGATCCGGCACCTGATACCGGTGAGTGTTTCAGTCCTGAACTGTATGCACCCCGTGAGTGCCGAAACCTCATTTAGACTAAACATATTATAATCACCGGCAAACCGGAAATTTTCCTGATTTGTAATTGAAATAATAAATAAAAAAAAGATTTGGGTATCTTGTCTGAGAAAATCAGATAACGTACTTTCCAAGCAGACGGATGGAGTTTGTCATGTCCGGACCGAGTGGTGAACCGAAGATGATCTGGGTCACACCGGATGCGGTCAGGTTATCACACTTCTCTTTGACAATTTCAGGCGTACCTGCAATAGTGAATGCATCGATTTCTGCATCGCCGACAAGACCGCCGACAGTCCCGAAGTCAAAGCGTCCAAGTGCCTCTTTGATCTTTGCAACATTGTCCAGGTCAAGACCGTGGCGCTGCAGAAGTGGTGGTGGGGACCCGGCTGCGATGAATGCGGCAACAATCTTTGCTGCCTTGCGTGCCTTCTGCTCACTCTGGTCGATGGACATTGCAGTGTATGCTCCGACATCAAACTTCTTAAACTTCTTGTCATCAACTGCGTCACAGCCTGCTTTGATGAGAGGAATTGCAACATCAAAATCTTTGGAGTTGGATGCGTTAATGAGTGCACCCTGACCAATTTCACCTGCAAGTGCAAGCATCTTTGGGCCCTGTGCGCCGATGTATGTTGGGATCTGCTTCTTCTTTGCCGGGAGAGTAACACCGGTAAGTTTTGCACCGTCATAGTCAAAGAACTCCATGTTACCGGTCTTCTCGACTGAGTCACCAGCACAGAGTGCTGATATCTGCACGACGGCTTCCTTCAGTCTTGAAAGGGGCTTTTCAGTACCAATTGCAAGCTTTGGAAGGGTTGAAAGGTCACCTGGGCCGATACCAAGTACTGCGCGGCCGTCTGAAATTTCATTCAGAGTGCACATGAATGATGCAATGGCTGCAGGAGTGTCAGTAAAGGGGTTCATAATACCCGGGCCCATCTTGATGCTGTCAGTTGCTTCTGCAATTGCTCCAAGGACAGGGTAGCAGTGGCGGTTGTTGTAGTGGTTGGTAATCCATGCAAAGTCGATGTCCTTCTGCTCTGCGAGTTTACAGTAGTTTACCACTTGCTTTACAGTAATATTTCCTGGTACAAATTCTATTCCATAACTCAAGGTCAATTCACCTCATTGTGTATTAACGCAACCAGACTTATATATATTATCATTTTGTGCCAAAACTGGAAAAATGTGCATGACGCGTAAGCGTTCATGCACGTTTTCAGGAAAGAGAATATATTATCTCAAAACAGAGGATATATTATAAATTCTGACCCGGCATAATTTATATCATCAGTATTTATATCGGTGTTATTCACGAGAGATCACTGCCGGCTAATAAGAGAAGTAATGAATGCATTCCGAAAATATTTCAGACTAATTAAAAGAGACAAAATCAGGACATCAGCATGAAAATACTTGCTATTGGACTGGGGGGTGCAGGTTCACGCATAGTGGATCACTTATATGATCATGACAGGCGCAGTAATGTAAACTGTGTTACACCCATTGCTATTGACATTGGAGGAAGCGCTCTTCAGCAGCTTCGGTTTATTCCCGAAAATTCCAGGATTAATTATTCCCGGATGGACCCCGCCACACAGGTCAACACCAGAACAACACTGGATTTCGAAGAGATAATGACAATTATCCAGAAGATGGATACTGTTGATATACACGCGATAATCATTTTTGGAGGTCTTGGAGGAGAACTTGTCGATGCAATCCCGATACTGGCCAAAGAACTCAGGAAATCATATGTTGAACCGGTCTTTGCAGTATGCACACTTCCTTACCTGAGTGAAAGAAAATCAGCTTCTGCAAAAGCCGCAGATGATCTGGAAATGATAAACGCTTCAGTGGATGCACTGATCCTTTTTGACAATGAGACATGGTACCATAAAATCTTAGCCTCGTTTGAAGCAGATAAGAGCAGGAATCATGCGCGTGGCAAAAAAATTTTGAAACAAAAAAACCCTGACAATCCGCGTGACATGTACAGGCTGCTAAACGAACGTATTGCACGTCAGGTAGGCCTGTTACTCAGGGCAGGGGAGTTTAATGAAGCAGGTGTTGAGACAGCTGAGATCGTTCTTGATGCAGGGGAAGTACTCAACACGCTGACAGGAAACGGACTGACAGCGATAGGTTATGCAATTGAAGCATTACCACATAGCTGGCATGACAGACTGGATAAATGGCGCTCAAAAACCTATTTTACCGAGGGTTCACACAGAAAAGCAACAAGAATGGTCAGCCTTGCAAAAAAGGCAGTCTATGAGGATATTTCAATCCCGTGTGACCTCACAAGTGCTGATAAAGCCCTTGTACTCATTGGCGGACCATCACAGGAACTGAGTATGAAAGGTTTCCAGACTGTGAGAAAATGGATTGATAAAAGCATTGCAGGTCTTGAAATGCGCTCAGGAGACTACCCTGTCAGAAATACAAAGTATGTGGCCATAATAATAATGCTCTCAGGCCTGCATAACATCCCACGCATAGAGGAGATTAAGAAACTTCGCACAGAGTATCTTGCAGAGAAAGAGTCTGAAGAAAAGAGAATAGAAGAAGAGAGGCAGGGACTGGAGGCTGAACTTCTTTTGAACAGGGAATCTGCTGATGAGAGTTCAGAGCAGGAGACCGGTACTGGAAATGATGATAACTGTCTCATTGAAGAAGTGGAGACATTTATTAGTGAAATTCGCACCGGAGTTGCCAGAGAAGAACCTGACATTAATGCTCCCGACAACCAGGATTTACAGGAATCAGGCGGAGATGTTTCTCAAATAAACAGAAAGGTTCTCAAATCAGCTAATAATAGTCCTGAAATAAACAGAAATATTCCTGAATTACCCAATAATAGTCCTGAAATAACTGAGGATAATTCTGAAACAATTAAAGATTTTTCAGAACCAACAGGCAGAGGAAATACCCCTGTGACTGACAGGACGGGTATTATTATAGCTAATGAGACTACAACAGGCAATGATTCTCCAACAGTCTCTTTCATCGATCTGCTGGAGGATGAAACTGAAGAGGAAGAGATGGATATGACCGATCATAATTACAACAGTTCCGGTTCAGGACAGGAAACATATCTCGATTATAGCGATGAAAACAACCCTTACGCTGATGAGAAGCATACTATGACTGATAAGAATCATGCCCTGACTTCAAAAGACTATGTTATGTCTGAAGAAATTTATGGAAAAAGGCAACAGAATATTGAAATAAAATCTCTTAAGGACGAAATGATTTCTATTCCCGATGAGAGTGACAGGGAAAACAACATGAAAAGTGGCAGTAAAAATAGTTCATCAAAAAAACTGAAAGATGAATGCATTTCACTAAATCCCCGCCATGAAACAAAAAAAGGTGAGGAAGAGATTGTAGTGCCAGGAAAAGCAGAAAGAACAGTCGCTGACATGACCAGAAAGGCAGATATTGGCCAGCAGATTGCACCTAAGGACTCTTCTCTTGGCCTAAAGGGTTTCAGCAAGTACATGGGCCCAAGGGAAAATAGTGACCATTCCATGGTAGGCGGGTCCATTAAACTAACAGACTCCGAAATAAAGGTGAATGACAGCTCAATTAATGGAAGTTCACTTTCTGTAGGTTCAGTTAAAAAAGCAAAGGACAGTGCAATAAACGGCGGTCAGGTAGCTCTTAAACCAAATGTCAAAGCAAAGGACAGTGCAATAAACGGCAGTCAGGTAGCTCTTAAACCAAATGTCAAAGCAAAGGACAGTGCAATAAACGGCAGTCAGGTAGCTCTTAAACCAAATGTCAAAGCAAAGGACAGTGCAATAAACAGCGGTCCGGTAGCTCTTAGATCAAATGTCAAAGCAAAGGACAGTATGATTAGCGGCAGTTCAGTATCAACAGAATTTCGGGGGATTGCAACTGATGCAGGCCTGACAAACAAATCAGTGAAAACAGGTTCTGGTTATAAAAAAGCAAAAAAACTGCCGGGTGATGATTCAGCTAAAAATATGCAGAACTTCGGTGCCGGCCCAAAGAGTCACCTGTCTGCAAATATAAATACAGGGAATAAAATCAATCTGAGAAACAACCAGAAACAGGCCACTCTGCCAGACAAAAATGTAAATGCTAATAATATAGGCAATACAGGTACAATCCCTGATACGGATACAATCAGTTTCTTAATTAAGAAAAAAGAAGAGAGAAAAGAGAAGAAAACAACCGACGAGTCCGATACATCCGGAGAGGATGATCTTTTCTGGATTACATAACCATATATTCCATATCCAGAGACTGTGAATTACTGCAATACACGGTAATTTCTCCAGGCACTACGAGTACAAAATGTCTCTGCGTGGTGTGAGACACCTCTATTGTGCCTCTACTACCCCTAAACTATCCTGATAACGACCGGTATAGAGTTCACTACCATCCATAACAAGGTGCATTATCATCTGTACAACTCTTTCCCCTGAACTGATATCCACATCGTCATCACCCATATTAACCAGGCAGAGTGTCAGGTTGCCACGAAATCCGGGATCGACAAATCCTGCACCGATTAATACACCTCGTCTGCCAAATGACGACCTGCACATGAGTTTTGCAGCAACATCTGCCGGCAGTTCGACCCATTCCATCGTATGTACAAGCGTGCATTTCCCTTTGGGCAGAGTTATATCTTCTGCTGACCGGAGATCATATGATGCAGGCTGCTGGCATTCGGAACTATACGGGTTTAAGACCAGATTTCCTGTGTCAACACGGCGGATAATTTCTAAGGAAGATAAAATCATAAAGAATCTTCTCATCGAAATGAGATTAAATTATTGTCATCCGGGATGAAAACTCCCGGAAATGCCTGACTTATTCCATTCCTAAGATTCCACCACAAAAGAATCCTTAATTAGGATGTAATGACAATTTAATAGAGAAGTATAACACAAAGTCTTTTTGGTCTCGTGGTTGCTTCACAACAGGGATCCATAGGGTAGAGGATATCCTCCTGGGCTTCGAACCCAGGGACGCGGGTTCGATTCCCGCTGGATCCGTTTCTTTACTATCAGTTTCTTTACTATCAAAGCGGGCAGAAAGCCCACGACTTTAGTTGTTCTGCGACAGGAGGCTGGATTTGCGATTGCGTAAAAGCTACCCCATCATTTTTTTTACATGTAACACATGTAACTCTTCGTCGAACAGGAAGGAAGATCTTGCCATCTCCTTCCTGTTCGGCGAGGTGTTTGGGCACCGTTTTTATCTAAAGGTATCTCAGGGTGTTTATACTGAATATTCCTGTTCCTGTGTCAACAATATAAAATACGATTGAAAGCCAAATGAGATGTACGGAAAGTAAGATACAAATATAAATAGAAATACCTGCAATCAAAACATAATTAAAAAAAATCATTTCCGGCAGATATGAAATTTCCGTGTATATAAGGGAAAAAATGAAAATGAGCAAAAACATCATCAGGGGATAAGCATGCGGATAACTGAACTTCTGGAGATAATAAAAAACGGCGAAAATTCGGGAGTGGAATTTAAACGTGACGATATAAGGCCTGAAACCCTTGCAAAAGAGACAGCCGCTATGGCAAACTTTCAGGGAGGGCGTATAATTCTCGGAGTCGAAGATGACGGCAGCATAACCGGTTTACAAAGAAAAGATACTGAAGAGTGGGTGATGAATGTAATAAGCCAAAAGATTCACCCTATGATCCTGCCATTTTATGAAGAGATAGGAATAGATAACAGAACGATTGCGGTGATCACATTCCCACAGGGCATCTCCAAACCTTATGTAGTCAGAGAAGGAGGAAATGAGAAGATCTTTATCCGTGTCGGATCAACCTCACGCCCTGCAACCAGAGAACAGCAGATGCGCCTTTTTGAATTGGGTGGAATGCTGCATGCGGAAAGCATGCCGGTACCAGGAACAGATATTTCCTGCCTTGACATAATCCGCCTTTCAAATTACCTGAAGGATATTATGCGGGATCCTGAGATTCCGGATACTGATAGGGAATGGCAGTCAAGGCTTCTTGGACTTGGATTTCTGACAGAGGCATCAGGCAGCATTTATTGTACAATTGCCGGTCTGGTGCTCTTTGGAAAAACTCCCCGGCGCTATCTTAAACAGGCAGGAATCAGGGTTTTTGCCTTTAAAGGAAGAGAAAAAGAGTACAATGCCCTGATTGATGAGATTCTGGACGGGCCCCTTGTTGGACGCTTTGATTTTGAAAAATCAGGAAAAACACTCATTGACCGTGGAATAATAGAGAGGTTCACCGAACTTGCAAAACCTTTCATATCCAGAGATGAACCGGAAATTGATGAAAATTTCAGGCGGACAAGATTATGGTTCTGGCCTTTTGATGCCATTCGTGAAGTTGTGATTAATGCTCTGGCACACAGAGACTGGACACGTTTTGTTGAGATAGAGGTGGGAATCTATTCAGACAGGCTGGAAGTAATAAGCCCCGGCACCCTTCCAGATTCAATGACAATTGAAAAGATGGTTGCAGGCCAGCGAACTCCGAGGAACACAATAATTATGGAGGTTTTGAGGGATTACGGATATGTCGATTACAGAGGTATGGGCATCAGGACAAAGGTAATTCCACTGATGAAAAGCCTCAACAACGAAGAACCGGTTTTTGAAAATACAGAGGATTACCTGAAAACCATATTATACAGGAAAAAAGAAGAACGGGGCATCCTGGAATAACAGAATCTGATTATTAAGACTATAAAGGATTTTTCGCCTGACAAAGAGATCCCTGAATTATCCTTTATCCAGGGATCAATTCAACTCCCTTCTTAAGCCTGTCCTTTGAAGGTGCTTTAACAATTATTTTAATTCCTCTCTGATCTAAAACATTTTTAAATCCCTCTATAGACATGCCGGCAATTTCGGCTGCTCTGCTCAATGATATTTTCGCATTTTTATATAATTCAATTGCCATCTCTGTTTTTAGTGAAGGTCGCACTTCCAGCATTGTCCTGAATGCATCGTCAAATAATTTTTCCCTGTTTTCATAATATCCTGCACGTACAAGGCTATTTATCCCCTCTTTCACTACATATATATCCTTCAATATATCACCTCTTTTTTAATTGTTTTAATCCTTGCTACATACTAAGGTTTCGGAGTATCCATTGGCACAGCCTGAATTGCAGGGAATTATTGATGAATGTGAACTAAAATGGGCAGGAGGGATGAAATTCTGACATTCACCACGATATACTGAAAATTGCACCTCATATCAGCCGGATTGACAGGCTCAGTTACAACTGACTTCTTCTTGCCGGTTTCCTGCGCCTTTTTCCACGTACATTTTTCAGCCAGTAAATTATTCCGCCCAGCATCCCTATTCCAACAATGGCTATAAAAGACAGAAATAACAGGTCAAACTCCTTTTCAAGGGTGATTGTTGTAGAATAGACAGTACTGCCCATCGGGATCTCGCAAGTGAGCGAACCTGTTTTATACCCGTCTGCCGATGCAGAGAATTCATAACTATTGTGCGTTGAAAGTTGAGTCTTAATCTGACCATTGCCACCGGTTTTACCGATACTCTCACCATTTACAAAGACCTCAGCACCATTTAGCAGATGATAGTCAGAATCCTCCACCATTATTGTGGTCTCAGCCATGGCATAATCAAGCTCGACAACCAGATTTTCACCTTCACTTTTGATATTGACCGTTTTTTCATATGTGGTATAGCCGGGATGGCGCACTTCGACATCATGAACACCTGAGACCAGATTTGTAAGGGCACACCGGCCATAGGCATCGGTATCTCC
Source organism: Methanobacteriota archaeon (assembly GCA_034659935.1). GTDB lineage: Archaea > Halobacteriota > Methanomicrobia > Methanomicrobiales > Methanomicrobiaceae > DAOVRB01. The sequence goes on from JAYEIC010000027.1 coordinate 16,678, forward strand.
AAGGATATGACTGTCGATATACACTTTCGCACCCCCAACCGGAATTTTATTTTTGTCATACACAGCCACAGATACCGGATATATCGCCTTTGAAAGAACAGTTTCAAAGACAAGGTCATCTGATCCAATGTAGTGGGTCTCAGAAAATGTCCCATACTCCTCTTTTTCCAGCCGTATCGGATAAGACCTCTCACGCTGCAGGTAACAGGTCACCCTTCCGTCACTATCGGTTTCGCTGATATATTTTTCATCCACATATACCGCCACCCCCGGGAGTGGTGCAGAATCAGCGGCGTTAATCACATGCACAACAAAAAGATCGCTCCTGATAAGCCTGCAGTCAACCTCCTTAGACTCACTCTGCATCTCAATTGTCTTAAACAGAGTCTCATAATTAGATGCGCGAATCTCTATATTGTATATATTACCTGCCGGCAGAGCAAAGGTGCTCTTTCCTTTTGAATCAGATGTATCCGAACGGTCGATATCTCCACCCGTTACTTTGACAAGCGCACCTGAAACCGGGTTTAGTGTATCGGAATCATAGAGAGATACTGTCAGTACCTGGGTCTTACGCTGGAGTTCTACTGTAAGATATGTTTTTGAGTCTGAAACCAGACTCTGCCAGTTATAGAATCCGGATTTTTCCACACTAAGGCGAAAGGAACCGGTCTCTGAGTGATAGAGATAAAATCTGCCGTTGGTATCTGTTGATCCGAGATAATCGCCATTCATATATATTGATACACCACTGACAGGCGTGAGATCAACATCATCCTTCACGGTAATTGTAAGAGTTGTCGCCTGGACTGAACAACAGATTGCTGCCAGAAGCACCAGAAGTAACAAATGGCGATGTACGTTCATAGATGGATATTACTGCATTAAATCATTTTAGTTGATCGGTTCATGCCCAGTGTTCACCCGGGATACGGTCCAGGAGCATACCTTCCACAACAACCGGCATCAGTCTTCGCCCTTCTTCAATGGCTCTTTTTAGTTTCCACTCGCTTTCTGCATAAATTGTGAATATTACATCTCCTTTTTTAACATGCGCTCCTTTCTTTGCATGCAGATAAATTCCTGCACCACTGTCATGGGGCGCTCCGGAATATCTCGCAAGAGAGATTAACGCCCTGTTATCAAGGTCAATAACAAACCCGGACGTGGGTGCACGCACTTCAGCAGAATATTCACCAGGTGTGATGTCAGTTGATGTGACCGCAGAGTCCCCGCCCTGCACCTCAATAATCTCTTTCATTTTTTCAAGGGCCAGGCCGCTTGTCAGGAGCTCCATGGCCATATCAGACCCGCCCCCCCATGCTGCTTTGCCTGCCATTTCAAGAGCAATTCCTGCGAGTGCAACACTTTTCTGGATCAGTGACACAGGTTCGTCTGCCCCTTCAAGCACTGAAAGCGCTTCTCTCACTTCAAGTTTCGGCCCGATTGAGTGACCCACAGGAGATTCACCGTAGGTAAGAGCACACTGCACTTCCATTCCCAGTCTTTCTCCAAGTTCAATAAACTCACGTGCAAGTTTTTTGCCTTCCTTTGTAGTGGCAACTTTTGTGTGCCTGCCGACAGGGATATCAATTACCACGATATCAGCACCGACAGCGAACTTTTTTGCCATGACACTCGCGAGCATCTGCCCCCTCGCATCAATTTTAAAGGGATATTCAACACCTATTATCCGATCGTCCGCAGGCGCAATATTGGTTGCACCACCCCATACAATTACACCACCGACCTTCTCTGTCATCTGCTGCACCTGGGCAGCAGAAAAATTCACAGGTGAAAGGACTTCCATGAGGTCCGCAGTGCCCCCGGCACCGGTAATTGCCCTGGAACTGGTTTTAGGGATTTTAAGGCCGGCTGCCGCAATGATTGGCACAACCAGAAGTGTGATTTTATTCCCCGGCACACCACCTATCGAATGTTTGTCAACAATCGGATGTTTGGCAAACTGCAGTCGTTCACCAGTATCAACCATAGCTCTTGTGAGGTATTCTACCTCTTCTATATCAAGGTCATTTATGTATGAGGCAATCACAAAAGCTGTCAGTTCGATCATTGAGAGATCTTCGTTCACAACATCATGGACAATCTCTGCGATCTCATCTTTTGAGAGTTTTTCTCCCTTCATCTTTTTTCTGATATGGCCAACCGACTCTGGTGACGACCCCTCATGTACTCTGACAACTGCTCCGTCCAGCACACAGAGCGCCTCGTTTGTTCGTTTGTATATACCAACAGTGCCTTTGTCAGTCATGGCTGAAGTGGTATCCACAACAGCAAGAGCAGATTCACCGTTAATTGGATTAATCACTTCAACACGATCACCATCAAGGACTCCCAGTCCATCTGCATCCTCACGGTTGAGAAGCACACCCCGGTTTGTTATGTCAAAGAGTTTTACAGTGAGTTTCATAAGATCATATCTCTGGTTTATCTCTAACCAGATTTCCCTGTTTCTGGATATATATTCAATTACTAAAGAACTTAAGCACTGTAACGGGGGGGGTGTGTGGTGAAGTTATGATGTTGGGTTGCGGTGTGAAACGAAAGTTTGCACAAAAACTTTCTAAAACAACGCCCACCAGGGCGGTGCGAAACGCAATTCTGCATTTAGCATTAGTTCAAAAAGAAACATTCGTCACTATACCATGAAAACGAATGATATTATTTTTATAAACAGTGCCTGAACGCTTACGCGTCATCCACGTTTTTTCAAAAAAAAAAGTTTAAAGTTAGTTTTAGTCCTTTCTGAGAACCAGTGCTGCAACAGCGCCAAGTCCAATCAGTGCAATGAGTGCACCAAATCCTGGAGCTGCGGTTGTAGGCACAGGTGCAGCGGTTGTCTCAACTGCGGTTACAGGTGCAGTTGTTACATCTGTGACAGGTGCAGCGGTGGTTGGGA